>CAZRPJ010000014.1:0-64291 GCA_964601965.1 uncultured Croceivirga sp. | reverse complement strand
TCTATAGTTTTATCTAAATGTTGATAGAATAAGTAATCCTTGATTTCCTGATGGGCACGTAACTTCTGTATTTCTCTATACTTGGTATGTATCTTTTCTACTGGTGCATCAAAATAAACATCGTATTTGTAGTCGCCCGAAGATTGCACTTCTAAATAACTTTCTAAGAACAAGATAAAGTCAACCGATTTTAAGTAATCAGGATTGTCAAAACTTCCTTGCGCTAAAATTTCAAAGTAATCCTTAGAAATGCCAAGGTCTTTCTTAGTCCGTTGTTTATAGACCGCTGGAAATACTGTTTGGTAAAGCTTCTTTCTAAAATGAAAATCTGCCAAAACTTTACGCTCAAAACGTTCAGGAACATCCACCCTGGTTTTAAAATCTTGGTGCATTTTCACATATGAGGTTTCTAAGGAATCTAAAAGAGCTGTAGCGTTCTCTAAAGACTGGTTGTAGAAATCCTTACCATTAATAAATCTTCGGTATGAATTAATTCGGGTCCTTAGAGAATCTAGATGATTATTAATAGCAGCTGAAGTCCCAGTTATCACTTCTTTTGAAGTAAAATCTAGGTGTAAAGAATCCGTTGGACTTAAAAACAGTTCAAGCTTTTTATTTTCATGAGAAATTGTAAAAAAATCTGCCTGTTGCAAGGGAATAGTGATCGCAAATTCTCCATTTTCAGACAAGGGGATTAGGGTATCACCTACCGCAAGTCTATCAATCCAAGGATCAATTAGAGTGATAGGGCCTGCCGAGACTTTTAATGATTGCGAATAATTGATGGTAACTTTTCCTGTAAGCTTAGCAGATTGATTTGGGGAGGATTGGCCACTGAGTGACAAAGCAAATGGGAGCGCTAAAAGAAAGCACTTGATTTGTTTCTTCATTTTTTGATTGGTTTGCTTAAGAGACGCAAGAATTCTGCACCTGTTACACCTAAAATTAAATTTTAAATTTTTGTAATTTTCCTAAAGTGTATGCCATTATAGACATAGAAACCACCGGGAATGGTATAAAGGGTAATAAGATTACTGAGATTGCCATTTTTCTGTTTGATGGAAAGAAAATTGTGAATGAATTCACTTCCTTGGTGAACCCACAATGTCCTATTCCACGATTTATTACTGGTCTTACTGGGATCGATGACGATACTGTTAAAAATGCTCCTACCTTTTCTGAAATTGCAGAGCAGGTATTGGCGTTCACCCAGGACTGCATCTTTGTGGCCCATGCTGTGAATTTTGACTATGGTGTAATAAAAGAAGAATTTAGACAATTAAATATCTCCTTTGCCAGAAAGAAACTTTGTACCGTACGCTTGGCACGAAAGTTAATTCCTGGCATGCCTTCTTATAGCCTAGGCAAACTGTGTTCTTCCTTAGGCATTCCACTAACAGATAGGCATCGTGCAAGAGGAGATGCGGCGGCTACCGTACGACTAATGCAATATATGCTGCAAAAACCAGGAGCAGAACCAACCATCACCGCCTTCTTAAATGCTAGAAGTCAGGAGGCCACATTACCGCCACATTTAGATAGAAAATTGTTAGACGCCCTACCCTACCAGCCAGGCATTTATTATTTCTTGGATAAACACAAGACAATAATCTATGTGGGAAAAGCTAAAAATCTTAAAAAGCGTGTTCTAGGACACTTCTATGATAAATCTGAACACGAAATAAAACTTTGTAGAGAAGTTGCCCATATAGATTTTGAATTGTCAGGTAGCGAGCTCATTGCACTACTTATGGAATCTGCAGCGATAAAGAAACACTATCCTAAATTCAATAGAGCTCAAAAAAGAACACCTCCATCCTATGGCATTTTTAGTTATGAAGACAGAAACGGAATACTCCATCTAGGGTATGCCAATACAAAACAACTAAGCAAGCCCATTGCAATTTTCAGCAACCCAACGGACTGTAGGGAATTTTTAAAAAAGGCATGTCAGGAATTTGCACTCTGCCCAAAATACTGTCAACTAGTTCCTTCAAACACCTCCAAGACCAACTGTTTCACGCTTAATTGTTCGGCAGAAGAGGCTTGCCAAAGTGTACCAAAGAACCAAAACTACAATGATAGAGTACAGCAAGTAATTGCTGCATTGGAAGAACCAAAAGCAATACAGGTCTTAAAACAAAAGGGGCGAACCCTGGAAGAAGAAGCCTTTGTTTTTGTTGAGAATGGGGAATACAGAGGGTATGGTTTTGTACAAACAGACCTCACAATAACCTCTATTGAAGATTTAAAAAGTTTTCTCATTCCTCAGAAAAACACCATTGAGACGCAGCGCATCGTGAATCATGCTATTTTACGCCAAGAGAATGTCTTAAGCGTCACTTAATTTCTTATCTTACAGAATAGGAATTAATCGGTTACTAGTGTTTGGAAATCCAAAAAAGATTCTTGGTTTTGATGACCGACTCTTAGCACTTTTCTGTATCATATTAAACACGCACAGTGTAATGGCTATTTATTACACTGGCGCGTTTTTTAATGTAGATTTTGGCGCTTATGTAGTGAAGTGGATTGGCGAGTTTCTTGCCGTTGCACTGCTATGGATGGTTATTCGAGGGTTATACTTACAGCTTGTAAAACGCAAGAGTGGGTTAAAGAATTTAAAACTTCGTTTGTGTATTATTCCCCTCTTTCTTGTTCCCTACTTTTTAATTAGTGCGTGGTTCATTACCTACATTCAAAAATATTTCGATTGGGCATATTCTGCGTATCAAGATCCCGAGCTAGGTGTACAATTAATTACGGGTACAGTCATTTTCTTTATTGATATTGGTCTTTACGAGGCTTTGCACTTGTTTGTAGAACTTAAAGACACCAAACTGCGAGAAGAAGAATTAAAAAAGGAAAATGTGACTGCGCAACTGGCCAATTTGCGCAATCAAATTAGTCCGCACTTTTTATTTAACAGCTTAAACACCCTTATTTATTTAATAGAAGAAGACAAGGAAAAAAGCAAAGAATTTGTTCACAAACTCTCCTACATCTACAAAAGTGTTCTAGATACCTCCCAGAAAGATTTGGTTTCTTTAAAAGAGGAATTACGGTACATAAATGCCTATACCGGGCTTCTTAAAAGACGTTTTGGAGAAAATCTTCGGTTTGAAATCTCCATTGGTGATACAGATTTAGAAAAGAAAATTGTTCCGCTATCATTGCAATTGGGTATCGAAAACGCCGTAAAACACAATGTAGTGTCCAAGACCAATCCCCTAAAAATTGACATAGCATCCCGAGAAGATTTTTTAGTGATTTCAAATAATTTACAAAAGAGAAAACCCAGAGAGACTAGGGAAGGACTTGGCTTACAGAATATTACAAACCGGTATAAATTGGTCTCCAATGAACAGGTCATCGTAGAGAATACAAAAGAATCTTTTGTGTTAAAACTACCACTGTTGGATACAAATTCTGTGAACTCTATTAGCTAGTATACTCAATGGCAGGGTATTACTTTGCAATTCTTATGAAATTGGTTATTTTTAGCCATGTGACGCCTTTAAATTAGTGGTGTCTAACTCATAAACCAAAACTTGAAGGAAACGCGTTTATGAATGCGATAATTGAAATGGGGAAGGCCCTAAAAATTGCTATAGTAGAAGATGAACCAATCTCCTCTGCTTATTTAAAAAAACTTATCAAGGATACAGGAATCAAACACGAGATTGTTGCCGAACTTGATAGTATAGAAGAATGCCTCATATTCTTTGGTGATAGTCCAGAGTTTGATCTTATTTTCATGGACATTCATTTAGGAGACGGTACGTGTTTTGAACTACTGAACTCCATGACTATAGAAAAACCCATTGTTTTTCTCACCACTTTTGATTCGTATGCCGTGGAAGCTTTTCGGTATAACAGCATAGATTATATTATTAAGCCGGCAAAGTTGGAAGATATCAATAATGCCCTTAAAAAATATTGGTCGTTCAAAAAGGTGGATGAAGACGAGTACCTATCACGGATAAGTGCGATGATGGCTAATTTTGAAGCGCCTAGTTACAAGAAACGTTTTCTAATTCGCGAGAACAATAAATTGAAGCTAGTTGATATCGCAGATATTAGCTGTTTTTATTCAGACGAAGGGCAAACGCACCTGGTTGATAAATCCGGTAAAGACTATGTAATTGACTACACTTTAGAACGCTTAGAAGAACTTTTAAGTCCAGAATTGTTTTACAGAATAAATCGAAAAGTAACCCTGTCTATTGATGAAATTCACTCTGTAGAAGACTACTTTAATAATCGGCTTAAGATTCGGATGAATAGTAGAACTACCATGGACATGGTAGTGAGTCGCAATCGGGTCAAAGATTTTAAGAGTTGGCTAAAAGGAGTTTCTTAAATCACTTCTTCATCTTATCATACATTCGGGCAATAAAAACCAACCACACTAGAAATATAAGTGCGACAATAATAGAATAAACTAGGATAAAATCCATTACTCTCTGTATTTAAGGTAATTCATAAACCCTAAAATGGTCGGTGCCCAGAATGCAATAAAAATGGCATCCATCTTTTTTCCACTGAGGAAAAGAACTTCGGAAACGATAATAATCGAAACCACAACCAGCAGCATAATGCAATTTATTATGCCAATCCGCTTGATAAAACGCTTAAACATTTAAAAGAACTCGAACGTTAATTACACTAAGTTACTCAATAAAACGGCTCAAATGTTAAAATTATTGTGATTTTTTTAACAATTCTGTTGAACTTTATAAAAAATGCCCTCAATAGTGAGGGCATTCAAACCAACTAAAAATAAGAGCTCTTTTAGAATTGAGCAGTTTCTGTACTTCCTTTCATAGCTACCGTACTGGCAGTACCAGCCGTGACAATATTTTGAACCGTATCAAAATAAGCTGTGCCTACAAAACCTTGGTGTTTTACCGCTTTAAATCCATCTTTCTGTAAGGCGAATTCTCGTTGCTGTAGTTCAGAATATCCTGCCATTCCACGTTCCTTGTACGATTTGGAAAGTTCGAACATGCTGGTATTTAAAGCATGGAAACCTGCTAAGGTGATAAACTGAAATTTATATCCCATAGCCGCAAGTTCTTCGCGGAATGTCTCCATTTCTGGTACGCTTAACTTCGCTGCCCAGTTAAATGATGGAGAGCAATTATAGGCAAGCATTTTATTTGGAAACTGTGCATGAATCCCTTCAGCAAACTTTCGTGCCTGTTCTAGATCTGGTGTAGAGGTTTCTAACCAGATAAGATCTGCAAATGGGGCATAACTTAATCCTCTATCAATCCCTTGTTCTAAACCGTTCTTCACATAAAAGAAGCCTTCCGGTGATCGTTCGCCGGTAATAAACTTATGATCCCGTTCATCAATATCGCTAGTAAGAAGATTGGCTGCATCTGCATCTGTACGAGCAATAATCACACTGGGCACCCCCATAACGTCGGCTGCCAAACGTGCTGCAATAAGTTTGTTGATCGCTTCTTGGGTAGGAACCAATACCTTACCTCCCAAGTGCCCACATTTCTTTGCAGAACTTAATTGGTCTTCAAAGTGAACTCCAGAGGCACCGCTTTCTATCATAGATTTCATTAGTTCAAAGGCATTGAGATTGCCTCCAAATCCTGCTTCTGCATCAGCCACGATAGGCACCAGGTAGTCTTTTTTAGTTTCTAATTCATTCACGGTCTGTATTTGATCTGCCCTCAAAAGTGCATTGTTAATACGCTTTACTACCATGGGGACACTATTGGCAGGATACAAGGATTGATCAGGGTACATTTCGCCGGCTAAATTGGCATCGGCAGCAACTTGCCATCCGCTCAAATAGATTGCTTCTAAACCAGCTTCTACTTCTTGTATGGCTTGGTTTCCGGTTAAGGCCCCTAAGCCAGCCACAAAATCTTGAGAATTGAGTTTTTTCCATAATTTCTCTGCACCCATACGTGCGATGGAATAATCAATTTCATAAGATCCTCGAAGTTTAATTACTTCTTCTGCAGTGTAAGGTCGTTCTATACCTTTCCATCTTGGATTAATCGTCCAATCGGTAATCAAGGCTTGAATCTTCTCTCTTTTTTCCATAATTTTAAATTTTCGAATTTGAATTGAATCCCAGGTAATGTTCGCCCATTCTTGGGATTTTTTTTGGTGTCTTCCGACGGTTTACTTATTAAATTTCGTTGTATGCTTTAGTGGTTAAAAATTCCTGAAACTCTCTAGACTTTACTAATTCATCAAACAGAGCAAAAGCCTTTTCGAATTTCGTATTTGGCAAATTGGCCTCACCTACGGTATGTCTAATTTTGGCTACTTCTTCTTCAAATAGCATATCATAAAGTGCGGGTGTAAATTTTCTTCCGTCAGCCAGCAGAGGTTCATATTTGCGCCATTGCCATACTTGAGTTCTTGAAATTTCAGCAGTGGCAGCATCTTCCATTAAATTATAAAGTGCCACACAACCTTGGCCTCGTAACCAAGATTCTAAATACAGAATACCTACATTAATATTTTTACGCACTCCTTCTTCGGTAATTGTTCCTTCTGGGATTGCAATTAAATCAGCTTCTGTAATACAATCTGTTTCACGTAATTTATCCAACTGATTGGGCTCTGGCATGTATTTATCAAACTCTGCCTTTGCAATTGCTACAAGAGCTGGATGCGCCACCCAAGTACCATCATGTCCATTCTTTACTTCACGTTCTTTATCGAGGCGTACCTTTTCTAGGGCGGCTTCGTTTGCAGTAGGGTTTCCTTTAATTGGTATTTGAGCAGCCATACCTCCAATGGCATGAATACCGCGTTTATGACAACGTTGAATCACTAATTTGGAATACGCATCCATAAAAGGAACGGTCATTCCCACCTGATCCCTATCTGGCAAAATAAATTCAGGATGATTTTTAAACTTTTTGATGTAGGAGAAAATATAATCCCAACGGCCACAGTTTAGGCCAACAATATGATTTTTTAACTCATAAATAATCTCGTCTAGCTGGTAACTTGCCGTAATGGTTTCTATTAAAACCGTGGCTTTAAACGTTCCTACCGGGATACTTAAATACTCTTCTGCAAACGTAAACACCTCATCCCACCATCGGGCTTCTAAATAGTGTTCTAATTTTGGAAGGTAGAAGTAGGGTGCTGTTCCATTTTGTATGCGCGTTCGGGCATTATGATACACGTAGAGTCCAAAATCCACCAAACTACCAGAAGTTTCCTCATTATTAATTAAAATATGGCGCTCATTTAAATGGAGTCCTCTAGGACGTACCAGTAATACCGCTACTTCATCATTTAGGGTATACGACTTTTCTTTTTTCACATCATAGTAACTAATGGTGCCCAAATTAGCATCCATGAGATTGTACTGACCTTCCATACAATTTTCCCAAGTAGGGGCATTGCTATCCTCAAAATCTGCCATAAAAGTCTGCGCACCAGAGTTCAATGCATTAATGACCATTTTTCTATCTACTGGACCTGTGATCTCTACCCTTCGGTCTTGCAGATCTTCTGGGATATATGGAATACTCCAAGCTGCCTTGCGCGTTTGTTCGGTTTCCTTTGGAAAAGTGGGAAGAAAACCCGCGTCTATTTTAGATTGTCTCCTAACTCGTTTATGTAATAATTGCAATCGTGGTTTATTAAACTTCTGGTGAAGGGCAATTAAAAACTCTAAAGCACCATCGGTTAAAATTTCGGGAAAGTAATTCTCTACGGAATCTGAGAATTGTAATTGGGTGTTTGCGATTAATGTCTCTTCCATGATTTCAGGTTTTTGTCCATACAAGGATAAATCAAACTTCAATAAAAACCAAGCGAACGTTCGCTAATTTTATATTTTTCGCTTTTTTTATCGAATTCGCAAAATTGGCTATCTTTGATTGCGAATAATGGAAGAACAATACATAAAATTGATTTTTGGGTTGAAGCTGAAACAGGTTCGGCTTAAAAGAAACCTCTCTCTCTTTGGGCTTTCGAAGCTTAGTGGGTTATCAAAATCTTACCTCAATGAAATTGAAAAAGGGAAGAAATACCCCAAAACGGATAAGATTGCCCTCCTAGCCGACAAACTAGAAGTCCCTTATGACAATCTTGTTTCTTTAAAACTAGATAAGAATTTAGCCCCCGTGGGCGAGTTACTTCAATCTAATATCCTCAAGGAAATTCCTCTTGAGTTATTTGGTGTAAAAGAAAGTGATCTTATAGATATTGTTGCCAATGCTCCTACAAAGGTTAATGCCTTTATAAGCACTATTATTGAAATTGCGAAGCACTATAATTTTGGAAAGGAAAGCTTTTACCTAGCCTCCTTGCGTTCTTTTCAAGAAGCAAACAATAACTTCTTTCCAGATTTAGAAAAGGCGGTGGTAGCCTTCTCTGAAGCCTATCAAATAAACCTTAAAACTTCGGTTTCTTCTTCAGAATTAGAAGAGATCCTTATAGAAGAATATGGGTATACCATAAACAATGAAGACCTTAGAAAGTATCAAGAACTCGATCATCTAAGATCAATCTTTGTTCCTAAAACAAAGACATTGCTTATTGCAGACCATGTAGATGAAGCCCAACGCACTTTTATCTATGCAAAAGAGATAGGGTATAACTACTTAGCTATCCAAGAACGTCTTTACACCTTCACTTGGATTGCTTTTGAAAATTTTGATCAGGTTCTTAATAATTTTTATGCCTCCTACTTTGCGGGGGCCCTTATTATCCCTAGAATGCTGTTTCGAAAGCACATCGATACCTTTCTTGGAAAACCTAAATTTGACAAGACCTTCCTAACCGGAATAAAGAATCATTACAACGCATCTCCAGAATCTTTATATCAGCGCCTCACGAACCTACTCCCAAATGATTATCATTTAGAAAATTTATTCTTCTTGCGTTTTGGACATAAAAAAGGAAGTGAACGTTTTGACATTACCAAGGAACTTCATTTAACCCACAAGCACTCGCCACACGGGAATGAGACCAATGAAAAATACTGCCGTCGGTGGGTTTCTATTCGGGTACTTAGAGAGATTGCTAAAACCGATAGTGAACATCATATGGATGTACAAATCTCTAATTATCCAGAAGATGGCCTTTCCTATTTAATCTTCGCCTCAGCGACCAAAGATCCCTTTAAAGAAAATGAATACCGCAGTGTAAGCATTGGATTGCAAATAAATAATGAGCTACGGAAAAAAGTAAAGTTTCTTAATGATAACTCTTTAAAATCATATGAAGTGGGTGTTACTTGTGAACGCTGTGCCATACAAAACTGTGCCGAACGCCAAGCTCAGCCACGTTTTTTACTGCAAGAAGAAAAAGACAAGCAAACTGCTGAGGTAGTCGCCCAATTGCAGCAAAAATTCAGTTAAATCTTAGGAACCAAAATTACTTTTAATTGGGCTGTACCCTCAAGATTCCTAAATCCTCGATGCAACGCTTGCTGTGTTACCGCGTAGGGGTAAAAAGTAATAGGTTCAATGCAGACCATATTAGGCACTTCTGTCCAACACATAAAATGTCCGAAACCTGTAGTCTTAATGGTAATTTCTTTTGTATCTCGTAAAGTAATTTCTTCGCTATCCGCCACTTGTAGCGCCCTGCTCCCCACAGCCAACACCTCTTCTAATGTTATCGTCCGATCCTTAGTATGTATGGTAGGATGGCTTGAATGAAGTTTAAATGCTGGATGATAGCCCAACATATACGGCATGCCGGCATCCCCCGAAATACTAAAATGAACCTCCAAGCCTTCTGAGGTTAACGTGTACTGCTTTTTAAATTGAAAACTATACGGCCAGCTAAGTGTAGCTTCGGTGGATTTTTCCGGAAACTTAGAATTTGCAATGGGCGTATTTTCCTTATAATCTTTTAAAAAAGTAGCCGTTGTTGCAGTATTTGCTATCAACTCATATGGGAATTGCCTTAAATGGCCATGTTGGTCTTGTATAGCCTCTCCCTTAGGAACCTGCACCCTAAAATTCGCTTCATCTACTGGGCCTATGATCGGAAACATCTCTGTATCTGCACTACTCCATCCAGGACTGCCTTTCTGGTGAATGAATTGATTCCCTTCTACTTCATACCCTACCAACTCGCCGTCTTCTATACGTACTTCTTGGTTTCCTAATTGCAATGTTATTATCATAGTACTAGTCTAAATACCCCATTTTTTTCATCCACTCATCATTATACATTTTTCCGACGTACCTACTGCCATGATCGTGAAAAAGTACCACCACAACGTCATCTTTGGTAAAATGCTCTTTTAATTGTAAAACGCCTTTTATGGCAGCTCCAGCAGAATTGCCTAAAAACATTCCTTCTTCCTTAGATAGTCTTTGCGTGTATACCGCAGCATCTTTATCTGTAACCTTGGTAAAACCATCTATGATCTCAAATCGAACATTCTTTGGTAAGATATCTTCCCCAATACCTTCCGTGACATAAGGGTAGATTTCATTTTCATCAAAAATTCCAGTCTCATGGTATTTCTTGAAGACCGAACCATAGGTATCTACACCCCAAACCTTCACATCAGGATTTTGCAACTTTAAATAACTACCAACGCCAGAAATGGTTCCTCCGGTGCCTACTCCCACCACAAAATGGGTGACCTTACCAGCGGTCTGTTCCCAAATTTCGGGACCCGTACTTAAAAAATGTGCTTTGCAATTAGAGGGATTATCATATTGATTAACGTACCAAGAATTAGGAATCTCTTTAGACAATCGCTTGGCAGTTGAATAATAGCTTCTGGGATCTTCCGGTGCCACGTCTGTTGGGCAAACATGCACTTCGCTACCTACCGCTTTCAAAATATCCATCTTTTCTTTGGACTGTTTGTCACTAATTACACAGATCATGCGATACCCCTTAACTATAGCCGCCAGAGCTAGACCCATGCCTGTATTTCCGGAAGTTCCTTCTATAATCGTACCGCCAGGTTTGAGTCGACCATCAGCTTCGGCATCCTCTATCATCTGCAAAGCCATACGATCCTTTACCGAATTCCCAGGATTAAAAGTCTCATATTTTGCTAGCACTAAGCAAGGTAACTCTGCGGTAAGCTTGTTTAATTTAACCAAAGGTGTTTTTCCAATGGTTTCTAAGATGTTTTCTGCATATTCCATAACGGCGACAAAGGTAACTTTTTGCTATCGCAATTACGCCCATCTTTGGTTTAATTGAAGGTGGCTTTTAACGCCTATTCAAACTTAATAGCCTTTACTGGGGCGATCTTTGAAATCGCGAAGGAAGGAATGAGAAGCATTAAAAGACAAAGAACCATGACACCCACATTTAATAAGAGAATGTTGCTCATGGTAATTTCTACAGGGATAAACGTCACATAGTACTCCTCTGGGTTAGGAAATCTTAAAAATTGAAACTTTTTCTGGAGGAAAATAAAACCTAATCCTAATAGATTGCCCCAGAATAATCCTAGCCCAATTAAATAGGCAGCATTGATTAAAAATACTTTTCGGATAGTCCAATTTTGAGAACCTAATGCTTTTAAAACGCCAATCATTGGCGTTCTTTCTAGTATAAGTACCAACAAGGCTGTAATCATATTAATTCCGCCCACAATTATCATTATCCCAATAATTAAGGCCGTATTTAAATCAAATAACTCCAACCATTCAAAAATCCGAAAGTATTTGTTCCCTAAATTCTGCGCATCTAGTCGGGATCCCGTTTTATTATATATCTCTTCGGTCTTTTCTTGAAGTTCATCAAAATTCTCCAGAAATACTTCAAAATGCCCTACCTCATTCGCTTCCCATTTATTCATACGCTGAATATGCCGAAGATCTACCAAGATGTAATTAGCATCTAATTCTTCAAATCCGCTTTCATAAATACCTGTAACTACAAAACGCCTATTGTTTGGAGGCTGGGAAAGATCTCCGTTTTTCAAAAATATGGACAAGTATTTATCACCTACTTTCAAACCCAACTTATTAGCTAAAGTTCTAGAAACTAGCGTTTCTTCATTGAGCTTATCTGAAAAATTAGGAAGCTGGCCAGCAACGAGAAATTCTTCAAAATTTTGCCACAGAAAGTCCTTACCAACTCCTTTCGCCAAAATACCTTCAAAGGTGGTGGCGGTTCTAATGATACCAGCTTTTACCGCTACCGCTTGCACATGTGCTACGCCCTCTACAGAATTAAATTCAGGATAAAAATCCTGGTCCATGGATACAGGCGTTACAGAAACGTCTGAACGATTGTTATCGTAATTATAGATTTGTACATGTCCATTAAAGGCCGCAATTTTTTCACGAATCTTGGATTTAAGACCCAAACTTGTGGCAATAGCAATAAGCATCATTATTAAACCAATGGCAATGGCTGCAATGGCTATTTTAAGGATTGGCGCAGAAATACTATTTTTAGTTTCCTTACCAGTAATAAGTCGTTTGGCAATAAAAAAAGCTAAGTTCAAAAGATGCCTATTTTCTTCAATTTCAAAAGTACAGTTTTATGGTTAAGTCTAATAGTACTTGCCTGCGGCCAAAAACAACCATCAAATGCAATTGCCTCTACTCAAGATGCTACCATTAAAATAGATACTGCCATTGTTGTCGCCGCCAATAGAACCGCAGAATACCTACCCTTGCTAAAGAATAAAAAAATCGCAGTAGTCGCCAACCAAACCTCTGTGATCTTTAAGCAAAATGGGCATGCGCATTTAGTAGACTCCTTACTAGCCCATGAAATCGCTGTAAAAAAGGTTTTTGCACCAGAGCATGGCTTTAGAGGCCGGGCAGATGCAGGTGAAAAAGTTAGTGATGGTGTAGATGTTAAAACTGGGGTTCCACTCATCTCGCTATATGGAAAAAATAGGAAGCCTACCCCAGACCAACTTTCTGATATTGATCTGGTACTTTTTGATATACAAGATGTAGGGGTACGTTTCTACACCTACATCGCTACTTTACAATTAGTGATGGAAGCTTGTGCTGCTGCAGAAATTCCCGTGATTGTGTTAGATAGGCCTAATCCTAATGGTCACTATGTAGATGGCCCCACCATGGAAAAGGCGCATACCTCTTTCTTAGGCATGACAGAAATACCTTTAGTGTATGGAATGACTATTGGGGAATATGCCACAATGATTAACGAAGAACGTTGGTTAGAAGGAGGACTAAAAGCAAAACTCACGGTGATTCCTTTAAAAAATTACGCGCATACTGCGCGCTATTCATTAGCAATACGGCCCTCTCCGAATCTGCCGAACGATAAAGCCATAAATCTCTATCCTAGTTTGGGATTGTTTGAAGGAACTTCAATTAATGCTGGTAGAGGCACCTCTTCTCAATTTCAACGTTATGGGGCGTCGTTTTTAGATAGTACTGTCTATAATTTTCAGTATGTGCCAGAACCCAATTTTGGAGCCAAGTATCCCAAAGAGCAAGGCCTCATTTGTTATGGAAAAGACCTAAGCCAAGAGCCGTTTAAAAATGAAATGACATTGGCTTACCTCTTAGACGCGTACAAGAACTGCCCGGATAAATCTAAATTTTTTAAAACAGCGGGATTTACCAAACATGCTGGTACTGAGACCTTACAAAAACAAATCATGGAAGGCCTCACAGAGGAAGAAATAAAAGCCAGTTGGCAACCTCAATTAGAGGAATTTAAGCGCCTACGGAACAACTACCTGCTTTACCCTTGACCGGTAGTTGGTTTTCTATACTTATGAAACGGTTGCTTTAATAAACCAGATATACTGCTATTTTCCTTTTCATCTGGAAAAGTATCTACCCCATAAGTGATTTTATCTGGCGCTAAATACATGTAGGTACCAAACAAGCGATCCCAAATAGAAAAAATATTGCCATAATTGGAATCTGTGTAAGGAAGCACATAATGATGGTGTACTTTGTGCATATCTGGAGATACAATAACCCAACTTAGGGCCCTATCAACAGCACTAGGCAATTTAATATTGGCATGATTAAATTGCGAAAGAACCACGGAAAGGCTTTGATATAACATGATGATTCCAATGGGCGCTCCTACCACAAAGACGCCTATTAAGGTAAAGGTGTAGCGAATTAAACTTTCCAATGGATGATGACGATTTGCCGTAGTGGTATCTACATGATGGTCTGAATGATGCACTAAATGAATCATCCAGAGCGGTTTCACCTTATGCTCTACCAAATGTGCCGTATAAGCCCCAATAAGATCTAAAAGCAGCAAACCGGCTAAAACGTACAACCACAAAGGCATCTCTGGCAGCCAATTAATGATTCCAAAATCATTTGCAATGGTCCAATCAGAGGTTTTTAAAAGCAAAAATGCCAAAGGGAAATTCACAATAATAGTGGTGATTGTGAAAAAGAAATTAGGCACAGCGTGCTTCCATTTCTTGTATCTAACTGAGAAGAGGGGTACAATTCCCTCTAGTATCCAAAAAAAAGTAATCCCTCCCACCAAAATTAAACTTCGATGCAATGGGGGTATCGTCTCAAAATACGTCATCATTTGCTCCATGCCCCTAAAATACAAAAACCTTAGATTTTTACTCTTGCTTTCATAGCTTCAACAATGTTGTAAGCGGCCGGACAGATAGCAACATTTTTTAAGGTTAAGGAACTAATCTGATGAAACTTTTTCCTATTGGTATGGGGAAACTCTCTGCAAGCTTTGGGGCGTACCTCATATATAGAACAATAATTATCGAAGCCAAGAAACGGACAAGGCAGTGTCTGTAAGACGTAATCCTGATCCTCATCTATTCGTAAATAATTGGATATAAACTTGGCAGGTTTCATTCTAAAATGTTTGGAAATGCGCTCAATATCTGCGTTTGTAAATAAGGGCCCTGTGGTTTTACAACAATTAGCACACTGCAGGCAATCTGTTTTAGTAAACTCCTCCTCATGCAATTCTTGCATCACATAATCTAAATTTTTTGGAGGACGCTTCTTTAAACGCTGGAAGAACTTTTTGTTCTCCTGATGTTTTTTTGCAGCCTCCTCCGGCAATTTTTCTAAAAAATCCTGCATCCCACAAACTTAAAGAATGTGAATTAAACCATTTGTTGTATACTGCATCCAAGAAAGAGCGTATGGATGTATTTGGAAAAGCTTTATTAGAGTATCAATTAGGAAAATACACCGAAGATATTATCACCTATTCGTCCCTAGAGGAAGAAGATAGCATGCCGCTTCCTTACTTATTTCGGTCATACGACACTATGCCTTCCCTTGAAAAGAAGGCTTTGCAATTATGTTATGGAAGTGTTTTAGATATTGGCTGCGGATCAGGAAGTCATGCCCTTTATCTACAACAACAGGGATTGGACGTGGTAGGCCTCGATGCCTCACCAGGAGCTATTGAGGTTTGTAACTTACGAGGGCTTCATAAAACGGTGCTTTCTGAATTTCTCGCCTACCAAGAAGCAACGTTTGACACGCTTTTGCTTCTTATGAATGGCATAGGGATGGCCGGAACTCTAAAAAAGCTCCCAGAATTTTTAAATCATGCCAAATCTTTACTTAAAGAAGAGGGGCAATTACTAGTAGATTCTAGTGATATCATTTATATGTTTGAATCGGATTCTGATGGTGGTTATTGGGTTCCTGGCGATGTGGATTATTATGGAGAAGTTCAATTTAGAATGGCCTTTAAAGGAGAAAAGGGCCCAGTTTTTGATTGGATATATGTAGATTTTGAAACCTTAGCTGATGCTGCTAAGAAAGTTAATTTAGATTGCGAACTGATAGTAGCTGGTGAACACTACGACTATTTAGCCAAGCTCTATGTAAAATAGATACTACAGCCCCACGGCAAGCGTTCTATTAAAAATATGTTTATGAAAAAGTATTTTGGTATTCTATTACCGGCCTTATTAATTTTTGCTAGCTGTTCTTCAGGAGGTGGAGATGACACCCCAGAACCCACCCCAGATGATGATCCGGTTGTGGTAGATCGCTCGCAAAATTTGTTGGCAACTGGAGCCTCTGCGAACGATCTTTTAACGAACAATAATTTTGACAGGCTTTTAATCCAAATTGGTTTTGTGACTGGGTTTAGACCTACGCAAGAGTCTATGGATAATTTTGTTCAATTTTTGCAAGAGCGCACGTTTAAACAAAACATTGATATAGAATATTTAGAATTAGATCCTACGGGGGAAGAAACCTTAGAATTACAAGAAATTGCAGATTTAGAGTTCGAAAACAGAACAGCCTACAACGAGGGTACCACCCTTGCCATCTATATCTTTTTTGCAGATGCCCCTTCTGATGGGGATGACGAAGATCAAGGTTTAGTGACCCTAGGCGCAGTATACAGGAATACTTCCATGGTTATTTTTGAACGAACACTGCGTATCCTAGCCTCAAGAAGTGCCTCAATTACAACTACTGATGTTGAAACAGCAACCTTAAACCACGAATTTGGACATCTCTTCGGATTGGTAAATTTAGGGACCGTCCCAGTAAATGATCATGAAGACCCAGAAGCATTAAATCACTGCGTAATTGATGGATGCCTAATGCGTGCCGAATTAGTTTTTGGTTCACCAAGCGCTAGAGCCCTTGCCTCTTTATCTAAAGAATCCATCACCTCTGCTTGTAATCTTTCAGGAGAAACAATTTTAAACTTGTTAGAAGGAAGAGCCCAACGTGGTATGGCTGTGGTGCCTGATTTAGATGCAGAATGCATTTTAGATCTTCAGAATAATGGTGGAAGATAGGAGACTCGCGTTCCAGTCCTTAACTGTTAGAGGTCTTTTCTAACATATCTTTCCTTTCATTTCTTAGAAAAAACTAGGAATATCGCTACCTTTCCAGAAGTACGCTGACCAATAAATTCTTAAGAAATGAAAAAAGTATTTGTTCTTGCCCTAATCTTAGTAGCGTTTACACTTCAGGCTCAAAAGAAAAAGAAATCAGAAGAAAAAACAGCACTCGCTGAAGCCAACCTCTCTGGTTTAAAATTTAGAAGTTTAGGGCCAGCGCTAACCTCTGGTAGAATTTCAGACATTGCGGTAAATCCCACAAACTTTAATGAATATTATGTGGCGACTTCAGCCGGTGGCGTATGGAAAACTAGTAATGCCGGAAATTCCTTTGCCCCCATTTTTGATCAACAGGGTAGTTACTCAATAGGCTGTATTACCCTAGATCCCAACAATGCTAATATTGTTTGGGTGGGTACTGGAGAAAATAACAACCAGCGAAGTGTTTCCTATGGAGATGGCATCTACCGCTCTGAAGACGGCGGTAAAAGTTGGGAACATATGGGGCTTAAAAATTCAGAGCATATTGGTAAGATTTTGGTCCACCCAGAAGATTCTAACACCCTATACGTTGCGGCAATAGGCCCCTTGTGGAGTTCTGGGGGCGACCGAGGATTGTATAAATCAAATGATGGTGGGACTACATGGACAGCCGTTTTAACCGTTGATGCCCATACTGGAGTGAATGATGTGGTTATGGATCCCAGAAATCCAGAGGTGTTATATGCCTCTACTTTTCAAAGAAGAAGACATGTTTTTACCTACATCGGTGGTGGTCCCGGATCTGGAATTCATAAATCAGAAGATGGTGGTGCTACCTGGAAGAAAGTGAATAAAGGATTGCCATCTACCACTCTTGGAAGAATTGGACTCGCTATTTCTGAAGCCAATCCTGAATACCTCTACGCTATTGTTGAAGCAGCACAAAACAAGGGCGGTTTTTACAGATCTACCAATAGAGGCGCATCTTGGGAAAAACGGGGAGATTATAGCACGAGCGGGAATTATTATCAGGAAATTTTTGCAGATCCGGTTAATCCAGATCGTGTGTACGCTATGAACAATTGGATGCGTGTAACCCACGATGGCGGAAAGACTTTTGATTATGTGGGCGAGGATTTTAAGCACATAGACAATCACGTTATTTGGATCAATCCAAATAACAACCAACATCTTCTCTCGGGTAATGATGGCGGGGTCTATGAATCTTGGGATGCCGGAAAACATTGGACATTTAAGCCAAATTTGCCAGTTACTCAATTTTATAAGGTGGCCGTGGACAACGCAAAACCTTTTTACAACATTTATGGAGGTACACAAGATAATTTTAGTCTCGGTGGTCCATCCAGAACAATTAGTGGAAATGGCCCTAATAATTTTGATTGGTTTATTACCCATGGTGGCGATGGTTTCGAATCTCAGATAGATCCGGAAAACCCAAACATCGTGTATGCACAATCGCAGTATGGCAATTTGGTACGTTATGACAAACAAAGCGGAGAGGAAAAAGGAATTCAACCTAAAGAACGAAAAGGAGAAAATGCCTATCGCTGGAATTGGGATGCCCCTTTAGCAGTTAGCAGGCATACATCCGGAAGAATATACTTCGCAGCCAATAAACTTTTTAAAAGTGATGACCGTGGAAATAGCTGGCAAGTAATCAGTGAAGATCTCACTCAAAATATTGATAGAAATAAACTCCCAGTAATGGGTAAAATTTGGGGAGTAGATGCTGTTATGAAAAACCAGTCCACTTCTCCATACGGTACTATTGTGGCCTTTTCTGAATCACCCAAGAATGCAGATTTATTGTATGTGGGCACCGACGATGGTCTAATTCAAATCACCGAAGATGGAGGCGAGAATTGGCGAAAGGCATCAAATTTTCCTGGAGTACCAGCCAACACCTATGTAAATGCTGTATTTGCTTCAAAACATAATGAAAATGTCGTGTACGCCTGTTTTAATAATCATAAAAAAGGTGATTTTAAGCCCTACGTCTTGGTAAGTAAGGACAAGGGTAACTCGTGGAGTTCTATAAGCAACAACCTGCCTAACAGGGGATCTACCTACGCTTTCGAAGAAGATCATGTAGATGAGAGCCTTGTCTTTGTGGGCACCGAATTTGGGGTGTTTTTCTCAGACAACAAAGGAAGTGAATGGAAGCAATTAAAAGGGGGTTTACCACCCATTGCGGTTAGAGATATTGCCATCCAAGAAGAACACAATGATTTAGTATTAGGCACTTTTGGTAGGGGTTTCTATGTCTTAGATGATTACACCAGCTTGAGAGGAATAAGCAAGGAACTTCCCCAAGAGGCGAAGGTTTTTGCAGTACGAGACGCCCTGCAATTTGAGTTATCTTACCCCCTGGGATTGCCAGGAAAAGCTTTTATGGGAGACAACTTTTACATAGGAGATAATCTGGGTCCTGAAGCCATTTTTACTTGGTATTTAAAAGAAGGTATAAAAAGCAAAGAGGACCAAAGAAAAGAGGTTTCAAAAAAACTAATTAAAGAAGGGAAAGACGATCCATACCCATCGTACGAAACGCTTGTTGCTGAAGCACAAGAACAAGATCCGCAACTGGTACTTACCATTACGGATAGTAAGAATGCTATTGTTAGAAAATTACTCACCACACCAAAAGCTGGATTGCATAGAATGAACTGGGACCTTCGTTATGCTTCAGAAGAACCTATTAGTTTTTACAAACCTCCATTTTACAATCCTTTTGGTGGAGAAAGCCAAGGAGCATTGGTTCCACCAGGACGGTACGCGGTATCCCTCTCAAAAATTGTAAATGGCCAGGAAGCAAGTTTGGGAGCGCCCGTTTCATTTGAGGTTGTTCCTCTTAACAATGCAACTTTACCAGTAAACGACAGAGAAGCTTTAGCAGCATTCCAGAACGAGGTAAATGTATTGTCTGGTCGTGTGAGTAGTGTTCAAAATGCGTTAGGCGAATTATCAAGTGAACTTCGATATATGAAAGAAGCTATTAAACGCACGCCAAAAAAGCATGGAGATCTATTAAAAGAATGGGCGTCCTTAAATGCTGAACTTACTGAAATAAGAACCAAAATTAATGGAGATCGTATTTCTTCTCGTCTAGATATAGATACCCCGCCTTCCATTGGAAATCGAATTGGATATCTTGTATACGAGCAAGGACATTCCACCGGCGCACCTACTCAAACACACAAAGCAACTTTTGCAATTGCCCAAGAAGAATTTGCACCAGTCTACGAACAAGCGAAGTTGCTCATCAATCAAAAATTTGATACGTTTCGTAAAAAACTAAAAACGTTTGGGGCTCCTTATACCCCTGGAAACATTCATTTCTTAGATTAAAGAAGAAAAGAGGTGGCTAGCAATAGTCACCTTTTTTTATGGAATATTAAGGTATTTGTGGGTCTGCAAAGAGACTTTCCATTTCGGATTGCTCATGACATAATCTACAATTAATGGGGTAACCTTTTCGCGTACACTCCATTCTGGTTGCAAATAAAGTACGCAGTCTTGTGATACTTTAGCAGCATGTTCCTCTGCAAACTGAAAGTCGCTTTTATTGTAGATAATTACTTTTAACTCGTTGGCCTTTTCATGAATAGCTCCCACCGGAGGTTTTAGTTTCTTTGGTGATAAACAAATCCAATCCCAACTACCTGTAAGGGCATAAGCTCCCGAAGTTTCTATATGCGTTTGTAAGTTTTTGTCTTTTAATCCTCGAGTAAGCGGCCCCATATCCCAGGTAAGAGGTTCTCCTCCAGTAACAACAATGGTATCTGAATAGTTGGCAGCATTGGTAATTATAGTTTCAATAGCCGTTGGCGGATGTTTTTCGGCATCCCAACTTTCTTTAACATCGCACCAATGACAACCTACGTCACAACCGCCCACTCTAATGAAGTAAGCAGCCGTTCCTTTATGAAAGCCCTCGCCTTGAATGGTATAAAATTCTTCCATTAACGGAAGCATTTGTCCCGAATTTACAAGTGCCATTGTATCTACTGCAACCATTTTGCAAAGATAGCTTTGAATCTTTTATAATTACTGTACAATCAGAAGCGATTTCACTTTACGGCAATGACATCTATCTCTATCTGTGCACCGGCAGCCAGTCCAGCGGCGGCATAGGTGGTTCGCGCCGGTTTTTTAGTAAAATACTTTACGTAGACCTCATTAAAGGCTCTAAAGTCATTGATATCTTTTAAGATCACCGTGCACTTTACAACATTGTCTAAAGACAGTCCGTGAAATTTCAGCACCCCCTCAATATTTTTTATGGCTTGTTCTGTTTGTCCCTGGATACCGCCGTCTGCTAATTTGCCAGCAGCTCTATCCATGCCAATTTGACCCGCTAAAAAGAAGAGGTTTCCTGCCTGTACAACTTCGCTAAAAGGGGCAGTAGCTCTGGCAGGATTTTCTGGTTTATGAAAAATTATCTCCTGGGATTCTTGTGCGTAGCAGGTGGTTCCAACAAGAAAAAGAAATAGAAAGGCGAAGGTTACTCTTTGAACTCTCATGATTTTTATGGCTTAATCGGATTTTGTAATAACTTTTGTCTTCTTGCAAATTAGCCTATTTTTATCGCAAACAAGTAGGGATGGATCAAAAAGAAAAATTCTTTGCTCACATGGAGAAAGGGTATTCCATGAAAGGAGAATACATTACCATGGGCGCAGGAATGGTTGACGGAGAAACGGTAAAAGAAGCTTTTGTAAAGGTGCCTTTAAAAACCTTAAACCGTCATGGGCTTATCGCCGGAGCCACAGGTACCGGAAAAACAAAAACCCTACAAATCATTGCAGAGAACTTGTCTGAAAAGGGCATTCCTGTTTTGTTAATGGATTTAAAGGGAGATTTAAGTGGAATTGCACAACCGAGTCCTGGACATCCAAAAATAGACGAAAGGCACGAGGCCATTGGACTACCATTTGAACCCAAAGGTTTCCCAGTTGAAATTCTTACCCTTTCTGAGCAAGACGGGGTTCGCTTACGTGCAACGGTTTCCGAGTTTGGACCTGTCTTACTTTCTAGAATACTAGATCTTACAGTAACCCAAGAAGGAATTGTTGCTGTTGTTTTTAAGTATTGCGATGATCACAAGCTACCGCTTTTAGATTTAGACGATTTTAAAAAAGTGCTGCAATATGCCACAGGCGCAGGGAAAAAAGAGTTTCAAGCGGAGTATGGTAGAATTTCTACCAGTTCTACCGGAACCATTCTCAGAAAAATCATTGAATTAGAGCAGCAAGGTGCCGATTTGTTTTTTGGTGAGAAATCTTTTGAAGTAGACGATCTCACCCGCATAGATGAACAAGGACGTGGCTATATCAATATTATTAGACTAACCGATATACAAGACAAACCCAAGCTTTTCTCCACGTTTATGCTAAGTCTTTTGGCGGAAATATATGGGACCTTCCCAGAGCAAGGAGACAGCGATAGGCCAGAACTTATACTTTTTATTGATGAAGCACATTTGATTTTTGAAAATGCCTCTAAAGCCCTTTTAGACCAAATAGAAAGCATCGTAAAACTCATACGTTCTAAAGGTATAGGCTTGTACTTTGTAACGCAAAACCCTACTGATATTCCGGATGATGTGTTGGCCCAATTAGGACTAAAGGTGCAGCACGCCCTTAGAGCTTTTACGGCAAAAGACAGAAAGGCCATAAAACTAACTGCTCAAAATTACCCGGACTCTGAATTTTATAAAACAGAAGAAATTTTAACATCCTTAGGGATTGGTGAAGCATTAATTTCTGCCTTGGATGAAAAAGGCCGCCCTACCCCGCTAGCAGCAACCATGCTGCGCGCGCCTATGAGTCGCATGGATGTGTTGACACCCAAAGAACTGAAAGCGGCCATTGCGAGTTCGCAACTAGTAGAAAAATACAATGAAGAAATAGATCGTGAGAGTGCCTACGAAATTCTTAATGAGAAAATAGAAAAGGCAGAAGCTGAGGCGGAAAAGGAGAAAAAAGCTAGGCAAAAAACAACTACTAGGAGAAGTTCAACTAGACGCAGCACGCGTATGAACCCTGTAGTAAAAGTATTAACCAGTGCTACCTTCATTAGAGGAGTATTGGGGGTATTAAAAAAAGTGATTCGTTAGATGAAAAAATATAGTATTATCCTTACCATTAGTGGTATTCTGTTTCTAATTGGTTGTGCAGAAAAAGACCCAACTTTTTTAATCAGTGAGGAAAAGGTTGGCAAACTGGATAAAATTAGTTTGGTTAGGGATCTGGATCTAATCTATGAAGGGGATTCTTTGGTAAAAGACACCCTTAGAGCTAGGGTTGGGAATGCTGTACGAAAAATTAAGGTATATGAAAAAGGAGGTGCGCATTTGCTTACCCTTACTCCCACTGCCGATAGCATTCCAAAAATTGAAAATGTAGCTATTGAAGATCCCCGATTCACCACAGAAACTGGTATTAGCTTAGAAAGTACCTTTAAAAACATTCAAGAGCAATACGAGATCAAGAAAATTGTAACCACACTTAATAGTGTCGTTGTTTTTCCAAAAGGGAGTGCGCTGTATTTTACTATCGATAAAGAAGAGTTGCCTGCCAATCTAAGATATACGGCAGCAAACATAGATGCTGTGCAAATCCCTGATGAGGCAAAGATTAAATATTTGATGTTGGGATGGGAATAATTAGAACAGTTCCCTTGAACTGACAGCTTTAGCATAGCCTATCGATGCTACGAACCATTTTCCAATCATAGAAACCTTAGTGGAGGCCGTATTTCTCCCGATTTGCCAGAACCTTTGGACTATGCTGTTGCATCCATTCTGTAAGTTCTAAAAGGCGCGCTACATACGATTGCCCAAATTCAGACAAGTTGTACTCCACTCGAATAGGGACCTCTGCATACGCTTTGCGTTCAATATAACCATCTGCCTCCAACACTTTTAATCGCTGACTTAATACCTTATTGGAAATCCCATAAACATATTTTTTTAGCTTGTTAAATCGCAAAACGGGGAAATATCCTAACCAAAGTAAGATAAGTGTGCTCCATTGATCCGAAGCTACAGACATGACATCACGAACCGGACAAAGCTCTGGAGGATGTTTATAGTCTATATGACCAAACATTTTTTCTAACTTTTTTGATGTCCTATCTCGCTGATTTTCAACTTTAGTATCCATATCGTTACTTAATTCTGGCTCAGTTACTTCTTTTTTTATCTGCTAAGAATGCCTATTTTTAGTTTCTAATAAAGAGTAAGTTACAAAAAGTAACCGTATGAAAAAAATAATCCCTTTGCTCTACGGACAATGGTTGAATATCGTTGCATTATTTAACCCACAGAAGGCTGCAAAAATTGGTTTCGATATCTTCTGCACCATTCGCAAAGGCCGCGTTTTGCCAGAACAGGAGGCCTTTCTTAATGATGCCAAGCATTCGGTAGAAGAAGTAATGGAACAACGAATACAAACCTATCATTGGCCTGGTACTAAAGAAACGGTGCTGTTACTACATGGCTGGGAAAGTAATTCATATCGTTGGCGAAACCTCATTAAAATGCTTCGTGCTCAGGACTTTGACATTCTTGCATTTGATGCTCCCGCGCACGGAAACTCTACTGGAAAAATGCTTCATGTACCTCTCTATGCCCATAGTTTGAGACATGTTTTAGAAAAATTTAAACCAAAACGAGTGGTGGCCCATTCCATGGGCGGAATGACCATTTTATATGATCACTATATAAACCCGGAGTCTTCTGTAGAAAAAATTGTTACCGTTGGATCGCCCTGTGAGTTTGAGAAATTTATGCATCACTATCAAGGCATTCTCAAGTTTAATTCGCGGGTTTGGAACGCGATGAATAAGCGCTTAAAAATTTGGTTTGGATATCATTTTAATGAGTTTTCTAGTGCCCGTTTTGTAGCGAATAATAAAAAGAAGGGCTTATTATTCCATGATAAATTAGATAAACAAGTGGCCTATACAGAATCTGTTAGGGTTCATGAACATTGGGAGGGCAGTGAATTGATCCTCACTGAAGGATTAGGACATTCTATGCATCAAGAACAGGTGAACCAGCAGATTATTGACTTTCTCGAATCTTAAATTGTGCTACTCTTTGGTTTGCCTTATTTTAGAGCGATAATTAAAGCATTAAATACATGGCAAATTCTGTTTCTCCTTTTCATGTAGCCATTCCTGTTCACAATCTAGCCGAATGTCGCACTTTTTATAGAGAGGTTTTAGGCTGCGAAGAAGGTAGGAGTAGCGATCATTGGGTAGATTTCAATCTTTTTGGTCATCAAGTAGTAATTCATTACAAACCAAAAACCGAAGAGGCCTTACATACCAATGCTGTAGATGGTAAAAATGTTCCGGTACCGCATTACGGAGTGGTCTTACCTTGGGATTCTTTTGAGCGTTTTTCTGAGGATTTAAAAGCAAAGGGGGTAGAATTTGTGATTGAACCATACATTCGTTTTAAGGGTGAAGTTGGGGAACAAGCAACGATGTTCTTTCTAGATCCTGCAGGCAATGCCCTTGAATTTAAGGCATTTAAAGATATGGATCAGCTGTTTGCTAACTAGTCACTACCCGTTTACGATATTCTGAAGGGCTTATGCCCTCCATACTTTTGAAAACTCTATTAAAAGTTGATTTGGAATTAAATCCAGACTCAAATGCTAAGCCTAATAATGAAAATTTAGCAGCATTTTCTTGGGTTAGCAGCTGTTTAAACGCTGCGATGCGCTGTTGATTTACAAAGTCAATAAAAGGAATACCGAGACCGAAATTAATACTTTCAGATACTGCCCTTTTGTTCTCACCAATACCTTCTGCAAACCGTTGTAATGTAAGTTCCGCATCTAAATAGAAACGCTCATCTGTCATTTTTTTGGTAATTCGGTCTAATAATCGCTGGTCAAAATCTTGAGTTTCTTTTGCTTTTTTGGGTATATCAAGGTTTGTAACACCAATTATCGTTTTTTGCTGAATTCCACCAATGGCCATAAACAAAACCAAAACCCCCATGGGAATGGCAATAATGAGGGTGTCTGGAAAGTAATCATAAAATGTTCTTAGAAATGCTTCCCCCAACCAGAGAACACTCAGCACAATCATACCAATGAAAAGCTGGTATAGCCACCTAAGGTTGATTTGGGAGATTTCTGAATATTCATTCTTTATCCAATGCTGATAGTTCCTTACCAAGCGCACAGATAAGGCCAAATAAATAACCAATGAAATTAAGGTTAGGTTAAATTCTAAATCATAGGTATACGGTTCGTGAATTTCCATCCAAAACCATCGGCGATCTTTATAGGTGCCAAGACGTAAAAAAACGTATAACAAAGCTTGGAGCAAGACAGGTAAAAAATGCCAGTAATTGATTGTAGTGAACCGAAACTCTTTTTCTACTAACGCTTTTGTGAAGAAATAAACCAAAGGACCGAAGGCCAGAGAGTAGTAAATAGGAAGGAAGTAGTAATTAGGATCCTGCCTGTAAATTTCACTTAACCCAAAGAATGAATCACAAAGCCAAAGGGAGAAACACAGCACAAGTAATCCTAAGAAAAGATTTGCTTTGGTATTGGTTCTGTTGAGTAATAATAGAATGGCAGCAAAGAAGCCTTGAGAAATAATAATTCCCAAGGCAACAACTTCTATGCTAAAATTGATGGTCAACTCTTTAGTTCGTTAATTTTTATGTTGAAGGTAACATCAAAACTATCTTTTATAGCGTTCGAGCCTAAATTTTGGAAAAAGCTCGTTGAATTATAATTGATTCCATAAATAGTTCTATCTATGGTTACAGTGCCACTAATTCGTGGCCCATCAACGGCATTTTCCAAGGTATAAGGTATGCTAATAGGCTTGGTTATCCCTTTCATGGTTAATGTACCCATTAATTTCTGATTTTCGACATGGGTTATTTCAATAAGGGCTGTGGGATACTTTTTCACTTCAAAAAAGTCATCGCTTTTTAAATGTTTCACTAAGGTTTTATTCTCATGCGATATACTTTTCATGTCCATGGTTAACCTAATTTTCTGTAACTCATTTGCCTCATTAAAATAAAAAGTACCTTCTTTAATTTCTAGATCGCCGGTTAAGCTATAGTTTCCTATGGCACCATACCCTGTCCAAGAAAGTTCGCTTTGGGCAACATTTACATTTGCTACTTTTTGTTGTGCATAAAGCAATTCTGTTATCGCAAAAACAAAGAGAATTATGTAGTGTATTTTTTTCATCGTTTTAATTTTTTAAAGTTCCTTCTGTTTCTATAATTCCAATTCCCTTGTAGCTATTTCCATCTTCATCTTCGGCCAAAACAAACCATAGGGCGTCCCCTCCATAGAGTGTATTTCCAAACCGCGTGTTCTTTTCATAGCAGTAGGTAACACCCGGATCTAGCAAATTTTTTTTAGAATTAAAACGTTGTCTAAACTGTTTGCCTTTTAAGCTCATATTGGTAATCCAACCATTTTCAGTCCAAATAAAACTTCCAACTTCTACCACTTTTAATCCCGGCATCATTGCCACAATACAGGTGGCGTGTTCCCATTTATATTTTGGGCCGTTCTTTTCATTGGTAAATTCTGGATAATTTGGATTTGGACTATGATTTAAGACCAAACCATTAGGGATGTTTCTGAGTTTATCCGGTAAAATTCTACTACGATCTGTCCAGGCATTTTGGGCACTCACCCACTGGGCCCCTACAAGCAGTACTAATACTATTCGATTCATGATTTCTTGATTTTTTCACAAAGCTGCGCAAGAAAGAAGCATCAATCGACCCAAAACAGGTTTTGGGACTAGTTTACGTGTAAATAAATGTAATTAAGCTAGTAAAATTCCTTGGCGTTTCACCCAGAAATGAGCAAATATTAAATTGGGAACCCAACACCACCAAGCTACAATGCGGTAGGCTATTATAAAGTCTGCGAATAGGTATTGAAGTAATGGTAACCATAAGCGCAGGGTAACCGCCGCAAAACATGCTGCATAGCTATAAATCATCATCCCTTGATGAAGACTTATATCCTTTCTGCGGATAGCGCGATACGCCGCAAGGCTGGTATACAACCAGATTAAACCTAATAAAATAAACCCAAGTGCCGCAACAAAACCACCCGTCGCTACAGTGCCAATACCAACGGCACAAACTCCACTAACAACGGCAGAAAACACGTAGAGCTTTCCTAAGTTTTTATGCAGCCTAATTCTTTTTAATCGAAGCTTTTTACTAAACTGAGACCATCCTGTTGCTAATGCCACCCCTCCAAAAACAATATGACCATAAAAGCCAATATTCCAGAAAACGTTTTCTAACAGCACCGTTGGTTTAGAGTAAAGCAGTCCAAATTTTTCAGTAGCAAACAGATACAATAAGGGATAAAGGCTTACCGCCATGGCCAAAAAACCAAAAACAAACCAAGCTAATTTATTTGTCTTCCCCATGGTGTTATCGATACCGCCAACTTGTTAAATCGGCATTTTTTGGTGCAGATTCTTCAATACGCTTCATTATTTTGGGAACGTACATGCTATTGTAACGTAATCTACTAATGTGATTTGGGTTTTCTTGATCGCCGTTCCAGCAGTGTTCTGCACGATCTCCATAATCTACCTCACCATCATAATAAGGGTCTGAAGTGTTCTCTAGAAAATCCTCCATTAAATAGACCGCGTTATTTAAGTAATAGTTATCCATGTCGCCGCAATAAATATGAATCTTTCCTTTCAATTTTTCACCTAGTTTATCCCAGTCTCTTTCAAGGATATGGCGCAGGTCATAATTCTCCTTCCAATAAGATGCTACTTCTGGATTTATGGCACCACTCATTTTATCCCACAAGCGTTTTGGATAACCGTCTTCACCTTGCGGTGAATAGGTCGCTTCCCAAATATCCCATTGTTGCCCTGAACGAGATTTGGTACCTAATACTAACTCTAAATGATTGTATTCTCTAACAGTAGTTTGGACGTGCCCAAGGTAATCGCGATGTGCGGGAACCTCTACGCTTTTATGTTCACTATCATAATAATAAGCATTAGAATCTTCGTAAATATCTGTGAGGCAATAGGCCCTAAAGTCTATTGGGTCTGGACAAGCCGCAAAGCAACCATTGTATTCTTCAGGGTATTTAACCTGCACTGCAAGTGCCTCCCAGCCCCCTGTAGAACCACCATATAGAAAACGGGCCCAACCTTCTCCAATACCTCTAAATTCTTTTTCTATAAATGGGATGAGTTCATGGGTAATGGCATCTCCATAAGGACCTTGACTTGCAGAATTTACAGCGTAAGAATCGTCATAATAAGGAGTTGGGTGTTGAATCTCAATGATTATAAACCGTGGATATTCTGGAGAATTCCAGCGTTGGTAAAAATCATAGGCCTCTTGTTGTTGTATGATGTTGTAGCCTTCTACATTGAAGCGAGCAGAAAAATCCGGTTCCAGGTTTGGGTCTGGAGGGGTGGTTCTAAAGCCACCAAAATTGCTTGGAAAATGCCCATGAAAAATCATTAGGGGATACTTCGCTTCTGGATGTTCCTCAAAACCTTTAGGTAGCAGCACATGCGCTCCCAAATACATATCTCTACCCCAAAACTCTGAAAGTTTCTCGGACTTCATTTTTACATGTTTAATCCAAGGAGTGTCTTCGGGTTCTGGAATAGGCGCAATTTTTTGATCCATCACCACGGAGAAATTAATGCTTCCATTTTCGCCAATGGTAATTTTAGTAGGTTCGCTGTAAAGGTTTCCTGGAGATCTATTCCATTGCTGCCCTTCTCCATTATCCATTGGTAATTTAACCGTGTGCCCGGTACTTAGCTCAAAGGTTTCGTAAGTATGTAATAAAGCTTGCACATAATAGTCTCCTGGTGGGATTTCTGCCAAGGATGGATAGGGAAAACCAAATATTTCTTCTGTGAACGACTCGTTTTTACCAGCCGTCATTCCTTCTACATCCATTCCAAAAATAAGCTGGGTTTGAAGTCCGGCATTTATTTGAAACCTAGGTTCCCTTTCGTTATTGGTAGAAAGCATTAACAATAATCTTCCGTCTAAGGGAGTATCACTAACTGACTCTGAAAAAGAGACGGAAATTTCCACATTTGATGAAGGTTTCGCGCAGGATAATAGACATACTAGACTGCAATAAAGCAAGAGGTTAGGTAATTTCATCTTGGTTGATTTTCCCTTCAAGGTAATCAATTCTGCTTTTAACACAGAGACGAGGAGGTTATTTATCGAATAGCCACCTTTAAAAACAAGAAATAGGGAGCTCGCAACGTTATTCCCTTACGCAAACCCAAATTTTGCCTACCTATGAAAACTATTCTACTCTTACTTACCGTGGTATTTACCACAATGGCGGTCACTGGATGCACCAATGATGAAGGAGAAGATTTAGATGTTATTACTCCTAATGACGAGGAAGAGCAGCTACTACTTTCTTCACATCAAAATTCCCAAGAACAGACTAACTAGTCTTTTTATGGCGCTCTCTTGCTAACAAGGTGTTTTTTAAGAGCATAGCGATAGTCATAGGGCCTACACCTCCGGGTACAGGTGTTATAAAAGATGCTTTAGGAGCAACTTCTTTAAAATCTACATCTCCCGTGATATAGTAGCCTTTTTCACGAGAAGTATCAGGCACTCGTGTAATACCTACGTCTATAATGACTACCCCATCCTTTACCATATCTGCCTTTAAAAAATCGGGCACTCCCAAGGCAGAGACAATGATATCTGCTTTTTGAGTAAATTCTTTTAAATCTTTCGTACGACTATGCGTAATGGTCACGGTAGAATTCGCCGCCTTGCCTTTTTGACTCATTAAAATGCTGATAGGTCTGCCCACAATATGGCTTCTGCCAATTACCACAGTGTGTTTCCCTTGGGTATCTACCTCGTAACGGCGAAGTAATTCCATAATCCCAAAAGGAGTCGCAGGAATAAAGGTTTCCATATCCAAGGCCATTTTACCAAAATTGGTTGGGTGAAAACCATCAACATCTTTGTCTGGATGTACGGCCATTAACACCTTTTCTTCATTAATATGTTTAGGTAATGGTAATTGTACAATGTACCCATCAATAGCCTCATTAGCATTTAAGTCCGCTACTTGTTGTAAAAGTGCTTCTTCTGTAGTGGTTTCAGGCAGATGAATCAACGTGGATTCGAACCCTATTTTTTTACAGGACCGAACTTTACTACCTACGTAGGTAAGACTGGCACCATCATTGCCCACTAATACCGCTGCCAAGTGTGGGACTTTCTCCCCACGCTCTTTCATTTGGGCCACTTCAACCGCGATTTCTTCCTTAATCTGATTGGAAATTTTCTTCCCGTCTAATACTTCCATTAGCGCATGTTTTGCATCATTTGCATCATTTGTTTTCCGCGGCCGCCTTGCATCATTTTCATCATCTTACTCATCTGATCGAATTGCTTTAGTAATTGATTGACGTCTTGTATAGATCGGCCACTTCCGGCTGCAATTCTTTTCTTACGACTGGCATTTAATTTCGAAGGATTGGCTCGCTCGTCAGGAGTCATAGAATGAATCATCGCTTCAATATGCTTAAAGGCGTCATCATCTATATCCATACCTTTTAACGCTTTGCCCATACCAGGAATCATCCCCATTAAATCCTTCATATTACCCATCTTCTTGATCTGCTGGATTTGGCTCAAGAAGTCATCAAAACCAAAACGGTTTTTAGCAATTTTCTTTTGAATTTTTCGGGCTTGTTCCTCATCAAACTGCTCCTGTGCACGCTCTACCAAAGAGACCACATCACCCATGCCCAAAATTCTATCGGCCATTCTAGAAGGATGGAAAACGTCTATAGCCTCCATCTTTTCTCCGGTACCAATGAACTTTATTGGTTTGTTAACTACAGATTTAATTGAAATAGCGGCACCACCTCGGGTATCCCCATCTAACTTCGTAAGAATAACCCCATCAAAGTTTAGAACATCATTAAAAGCTTTTGCAGTATTCACGGCATCTTGTCCCGTCATTGCATCTACTACAAAAAGCGTTTCTTGTGGCTGTACGGCACTATGGATGTTAGAAATTTCATCCATCATCTCTTGGTCTACCGCTAACCGACCGGCGGTATCAATGATGACCACATTACACCCTAATTCTTTGGCCTTTTTAATTCCATCTTTTGCAATGGAAACGGGGTTATTATTTTCACGATCTGAATAGACCTCAGCCCCTATTTGCTCTCCAACAATGTGCAATTGGTCTATTGCTGCAGGACGGTATACATCACAGGCCACCAATAAGGGTTTCTTACCCTTTTTCTTTTTTAAGAAATTAGCAAGTTTTCCTGAAAAAGTGGTCTTACCTGAACCCTGTAATCCGGACATTAAGACAACGGTAGGATTACCTGAAAGATTAACCTCCTCGGCATCGCCCCCCATTAATTGTGTTAATTCATCCTTTACAATTTTTACCATGAGTTGGCCAGGCTGCAACGTAGTAAGTACGTTTTGCCCAAGGGCCTTCTCCTTTACCGTATTGGTAAATTCTTTGGCTATTTTAAAGTTAACATCCGCATCTAAAAGGGCTCTACGCACTTCTTTTACCGTCTCGGCAACATTAATCTCGGTGATTTTTCCGCGACCTTTTAGATTGTGTAATGCTTTATCTAGTTTTTCACTTAAATTATCAAACATCGGCTTGCATCATTTTTGAAGAAAGCAAATTTAAGAAAACAAGGGGGATTGCTAGAGGTGAAGCACTTAGAAAAGACTTCAATTTAAAAGAAGGGCATAAAAAAAGGACAGCTTTGGGGCAAGCTGTCCTTTCCAATAGTGATTTGGAGCAAAAAAGGGTTATTGCTTTTTCTCGAAGACTAGGGTTTTAAAATTCACGTTCTCGTCTTCGTAAATGAGTTCAATTCTATCTGTAGTAAGTTCTCCAAAGTACCACGCTTCCGTTAACTCATCGAAAGGTTCATCTGTACCTACATTCAAGTATACCTGAAGATTTCCGTTAGAATCTCTTAGCACGCGCCATACACCTGCTACAATTGGATCGTCATTAATGGAAACCTCTACTTGATTGAAGTTAGAGAAACTAAAATCCATTCCAGCATAGTTCTCAGTCTCGTCCATGCCTTCGTTATCGTATAAAGCTACAGTCCAAAGACCTCCTAGCATGGTGTTTCTAATCTCACCAACATCCCCATCTCCGTCATCTTCACAGGCTTTTTGTAATACCATTTTGTAACCAATAGCTTCATCTTTGAAAATAACTCGTGATGTTTCTACAACACTTTCCCCTGCAATATCATACACTGGCCATTCGAAGTTTACGGCGGTTTCTGCCATAATTTCTATAGAGACACTGCGCTTACCAGCCATGTTAGTACCTACTTCCCAGGTTCCTTCAAAAGTGGTAATACCATCTCCTAGTGTTACTACGCCATCTTCAGAGAAAATGAACTCGTATCCTAACAATCTGTCTACATCTTCACCTTGTAACTCAAGATCTTCAATGATCCATTCGCACTCCAATAAGGTATTGGTTAAGGTTTCTATGCTAATGATAGAATCATCTCCTGGATCATCATCATGCTCATCATTCTCACATCTTCTTTTTAAGATGATCTTGTTATCGTTGTCAGAATAGAATTTAATAGTTCCTTCTCCAATCTCATACACAAACCATACTAGGTTGAAATCGGTCGCCATTCCAAAATTCATTTCCACCATAGGACCATTATCTGTGAATTGGAAAGACCATTCTCCTGTGGTTTCATTCCCCATAGGACCAATTAAATCTACAGTGCCATCATCATCAAAATCTAAGAAGAAATCTCTGTATTGATCAATCTGATCGTTACCAAAACGTCTAATATCATAGACTTTCCAAGAACATTCCGTTAAGAATTCAACAAAGTGCTCATCGTCAAAATCATCATCGTTATAATCGTCATCATCGTCTTCATCACATTCATCCTTCGCAGCATCTAATACGCGCGCTAATTCGGCATTAGAACTTACTTGAATTTCTGTTCCATCAAATTTCTTAAGGGTTACAGGATATTCTATGCTAATGATTTCTCCTTCTTCTCTGTCTTTAAAGAATCTTCGCAATTCCATGTCACTATTAATTTGAACGCTACCAGCCTGTTGCCCGTTTACGTCAAAAGTGAAAAGTGTAATAGGATAAACGAAATCAATACATTCAATATCATCATCATCCCCACCTTCAGTACATTCTTCAGCCAACTCACGAAGTTGTTCTTTATTTTCTATAACTACTTCTGTAAAATCTGCAAGAATGATAGTAATTGGGAATAAAAATTCTAATACATCTTCATCATCATCGAATTCATCAAAAATTTCTTCAATGATATGAAGGTCTTCAATGCTATCAATGGTAATTTGAATGCCTGCTATTTCCACGGTATAAGGAAATTGTACGGCAATACAGCTAGCTTCATCCACGATATTGTCAAAAGAACCGTCGTTGGAAGCGGTATTGATCATTAATTGAGCAGTAGAAGAATCTGTCTGCAAGGTCTCTTGGGCGTCACTACCCACATCTTCAAATTCTTCTTGACAAGAATGTAATAGAAGCGCCATGGCAACAAAGCCTGCGAATAGTACATTAGTTATTAACTTTTTCATAACGATTTGGATTAATTTGTTGTTAGTACGTTCTTAAAACAATCATTTCTAAAAATACCCTACCTTACTTTTCACAATTTTTTAAAATATCTTTGGGAAACCTTGTAAAAACCTGTGCATGGGCAATGTTTGCGAAGAACAAATCTTCAGTTCTATATTTAAGGATAATTCCAAAACGGTTTTTAATTACATCTATTATAAGTTTGGGAATGAGGAAAAAGCGCATGATGCTGTTCAAGAAGCTTTTGTAAAGCTTTGGGAAAACTGTGCAAAGGTGGCCCCTGAAAAAGCCAAATCGTATTTATATACGGTGGCGAACAATCTCTATTTAAATGTAATTAAAGCGGAAAAGGTGCGGCTTAAATATGCGGATCAGCATTCTAATTCTGTAGATTCTCAATCTCCGGAATTTGTAATGGAAGAAAAGCAATTTCAAAAAAAACTAGAAGCTGCACTTGATGCGCTACCAGAAAATCAGCGTACTACCTTCTTATTAAATAGGATAGACGGAAAAAAATATAGCGAAATAGCAGCAATAGAAGGTGTTAGCGTAAAGGCTATTGAAAAACGCATGCATCTAGCATTAAAAACCTTGCGTGAAAAAATAGATGGAATTTAGAAGTAGGGTTTTTTAATAGGTAGTTGTTATTAGAATGTAAAGCATAGAAATCATGCAGGAAAATTACTTAGCAAAATGGTTAAATAACGAGCTTTCTGAAGAGGAATTGGCAGCGTTTAAAAAGTCTGCCGAGTATGCTTCATACCTTAAAATAAGTGAGTTATCCCAGAAATTGGAAGCACCAGATTTCAATGTAGATAGTGCATGGAATACCTTTAATGAAAGGAAAGAGATTCCGGAGACTAAAGTGGTGCCTTTACGTCCTTACCGACAATTCTTGCGAATTGCAGCAGTGATTGCTGTAATGTTAGGAGGTGCCTATTTTTACTTAAGCACTTTAGGAACACAATATACTGCCGGATTAGCCCAGCAAACAACCTTTAATTTACCCGATGCTTCCCAAGTTGTATTAAATGCTGGTTCTGAGTTGGCATTTAATGAAAATGATTGGGATAGCAACAGAAATGTAAACCTTAAAGGGGAAGCCTTTTTTAAAGTAGCCAAAGGAAAAACCTTCACTGTTGAAACAGAAGCTGGAACAGTACAAGTTTTAGGTACCGAATTCAATGTTGAAAGCAGAGAAGACTTTTTTGAGGTAACTTGTTTTGAAGGGCTAGTAAGTGTTACTTACAATGGCGTTTCCAAAAAATTACCCGCCGGGCATTCTTTTGTAGTTGTTAATGGTAAGGTCACCGAGACTTCTGATGTGGTTGCCGTAGCTCCTTCTTGGACAAAAAAGGAAAGTTCCTTTAAAAGTATCCCACTGCGTTTTGTATTTGAAGAATTGGAGCGCCAATTTGATATTCGTGTGACAACCAAAAATGTAGATACAGAACTTCTTTTTACGGGTACATTTAACAACAGAGATTTAAATTTAGCGTTAGAAAGTATTAGTACACCTTCCCAAATTCGTTATAAATTGGAGGAGGATAAGGTACTTTTCTATGCAGAGGACACACCTTAAAAGACTTATTGGACTGGTACTAGTATTCTATTTACTAGTACCCACTTCCCTATTGGCTCAGGAAAAGGCTTTGGCTTTAAAGCGTGTAATCTCAGATCTTGAACAAAGGTTCGAGGTGAAATTTTCCTATGTAGACAGCGATTTAGAGGCCTTAGAAGTAACGCTTCTTGATACCAATGATTTAGAAACGATACTAGCAAGCATAGAACGCCAAACAGGATTAACTATAAAACAGTTAAACGAGCGGTATTATGCTTTAAGTCTTCCAAAGTGGGTAGATATCTGTGCCAGCGTCTTAGATAATTTTGCAGAGAATACCGTCCCTGGAGCTACGGTGCAAGTATTAGGCACTGATAGGGCATTGGTCACAGATACTGAAGGTAGTTTTCAATTAAACAAAGTTGATAGATCCGCCTCATTACAAATACGTTATCTAGGCTATTTTACCAAGATTGTCAATGTTGCCGATTTAATTGGAAACGAGTGTCCTAAGATTCTATTGGCAGAACGCCTAGAGGAGCTAAATGAAGTGGTTGTATATGAATTTTTAGCCGAGGGCATTGTAAAAGAAACTGATGGAAGCGTTACGCTTAACACTGGAGAATTAGGCCTCTTACCGGGGTTAGCCGAACCCGATATCCTCTTTGGAGTTCAAGCCTTACCTGGAATAAAGAGCATTGATGAAACAGTATCTGACATTAATATAAGAGGGGGTACCAACGACCAGAACCTCATTTTATGGAATGGTATTAAAATGTACCAATCTGGCCATTTTTTTGGTCTTATTTCGGCTTTTAATCCCTACCTAACAGAAAAAGTTTCCATTTATAAAAATGGAACACCAAGTCAATATGGCGATGGTGTTAGTGGAGTAGTTAGCATGGAAACTAAAAATTCTATTGAAGACGAATTTTTTGGGGGTGCCGGGTTTAATCTAATTAGTGGAGATGTGTTTGGGCAAATACCCCTTAGAGATAATTTAGCGGTTCAGTTTTCCGCAAGACGTTCAACCACCGATTTTTTAAATACGCCTGTTTATAACAGCTTCACCGATAGAGCGTTTCAAGACACCGAAATCACCAACCAACAGAACCAACAGGTTAGCGAAGATCGTACGTTTCAGGAAAAATTTGTCTTTTATGATGTCTCTGGAAAGGTACTCTATGACCTTAATGAAGATCATGCCCTACGTTTCAGTTTTATCGCCATTGATAATGACTTGGATTTTTCTGAAACAGATTTAGAAACCAATGAAACTTCACAAAGTTTTCTTGACCAGACCAATTTATCGGCTGGCTTGCAGTGGACCGCAAATTGGACGGAGCGATTCTCAACACATGCCAACGCTTATTTTTCTAAGTACGATTTAGATGCGCAGAGCTTTTTTCCTAATCAAGTACAGCGTTTAGATCAGAAAAATATAGTAGAAGAGCGCGCTGTAAAACTAAACTCTAATTTTAAGGTAAATGAGACCCTCTCGTGGGTAAATGGGTACCAATATATTGAGACAGGGATCATAAACCGGGCCTTTCTCAATGAACCCTCTTTTGATATTAATGTAAAAGGCGTTATTCGTATCCAAGCACCCTTCACGGAACTAAATTATAGCACTACCAATAACTCGTTTTTGGTGAGTGGAGGAATAAGAGCCAACTACATTGAAAACCTTAATACTTTTTCAACCTGGCTTATAGAACCCCGTTTAAATGTAAATTTTAAACTGGCCAATTATTGGAGAGCACAATTCTTGGGAGAATTTAAAAGTCAGAGCACCAATCAAGTTATTGATTTAGAACAGAATTTTCTTGGGATTGAAAAACGTCGTTGGACATTGTCTAATGAAGAAGAATTACCATTAACCAAGAGCAAACAGGGTTCTGTAGGAATTAATTATGCCAAAAAACAATGGTATTTAGGCATTGAAGCTTTCTACAAGAAAGTAGATGGAGTAAGTACCAGAACGCAGGGCTTCCAGAATGAAAATCAATTCAATGGAGAACTAGGAAGCTATGAAATTAAGGGTGCAGAATTTCTCATTAACCAAAAAGGGACACGCCATAGTGCTTGGCTGAGTTATACATATAATAAAAATGACTATACCTATGATAGTATTGTTCCTTCTGTTTTTCCTAATAATTTAGATGTTAGACATACTGTGACGATGGCTGGTACCTATACAATGGGTAACTTTAAAGTTGGTGTTGGTCTTAATTACCGCACGGGTAAGCCTTTTACCCAACCAGACCGCACTATGCCTTTGGATACAAGTGTCTTTCCAGCAGAAATAAATTTCGAAAGTCCAAATAGCAGTCGACTCCCAGAGTATTTCCGTTTAGATGCCTCAGGGACCTATGTCTTCTCACTAAACCGAAGAATAAAAGCCAGTGCAGGCTTTTCATTGCTGAATTTAACAGGAAGAACCAATGTGCTCAACAGGTTCTATAGAGTGTCTGATACCAATGAAATTGAACGTGTAGATAACAATTCATTAGGCCTAACCCCTAACATTAATTTTAGAGTTACTTTTTAAGTGCTTCTACTTTGGACATCACCAACACATGCGGAAAAGTGATAGCTGCGAGAATATACAAGACTACGGTGATAAAGAAATCTACCTGATCCTTCAATAATAAATACATAAGGGTTAGTCCTAGAATAGAGGCCAACCAGTAGATGGATGAAGACTTAAGGTACCTTAAAAAGGTATTTTTTGTTGCCTTACCATATAAAAATCCAAGTTGGTCATTTAAAGAAGGTAAGCTATGCCAGAATATAAAATAGATTGCAAATCCCCAAACTAAGGAAGCATTGGCAAATACTAATGCTAATACCCCTAAATAAAAGAGTTCTTTCAATGGATTTATTTTCAAGTGCGATTTTAAATACAGGAATAATCCTAATCCAATAAAACAAATCGCCACAGATAGCAATCCAAAAGTGAAAAAGGAGGTTGATAGTGTTACCCCTGCTATGTCTTCTATGATTAAAACCACTTCGTTTAACTGTAAAGCAAATACCATAAACAAGACAACCAGACCATAGGACAAATAGAAAGGAAGTGCTAAACGGGTTTCTGAGCGCATGGCATTCCCAAAATGTTGCTCTCCAAAATGGTATCCACTAATAAGTATAAAGAATAAAAGTGCCAGACTTTTAGACACAAGGAACAAGATAGAAACAAACGCCACAGCCCCTATATAACGCAGCAAAGTATACTTATTAGATTGATTTTCTGATGGTAAAGATTTAATTAAAGTAATATCATTTGCCCCATGCAACACCCCAAAAGTTAAAATCAAGGCATAGGCAACATAGTCCTGTAATACAGGATTTAATTGGGTAGAAAGCCACAACCCAAAGAAGGTTAAAACGATAATTACATTTTTCAAATTGGCAATAAATCAAATTTTGTTTAAAGATATGACAAAAAAATTATACATTTTTTATCATTTTAATGTTTAACTTTTTATATATTTGGTTCAACAAAAATCTAATTAACTCATATATATATGAAATCTTTATTGTTAAGTTTACCCTTGTTGGCCGATGTCAGCAAGATTGCAAACGACGATTATGTTGGATTTACATTTTTCGTTGGATGTATGGCGATGATGGCCGCTTCTGCTTTCTTCTTCCTTTCTATGAATAGTTTTGACAGAAAGTGGAAAACTTCCATTCTTGTTTCAGGATTAATTACGTTCATTGCAGCAGTTCACTACTGGTACATGCGTGATTACTGGGCAGGAGTTGGTGAATCTCCTACCTTTTTCAGGTATGTAGACTGGACGCTTACTGTTCCATTGATGTGTGTTGAATTCTATCTTATTTTAAAGGTAGCTGGAGCACAAAAATCCCTAATGTGGAAACTAATTCTAGCTTCTGTAGTGATGTTAGTAACTGGTTACTTTGGTGAAGCAGTGTACACCACAGGAAGTGGACCAGCATTATGGGGTCTTATTTCTGGTATTGCGTACTTCTACATTGTGTACGAAATCTGGTTTGGTACAGCGAAGAAATTGGCTGAATCTGCTGGGGGAGCGGTACTAAAAGCACACAAAACATTATGCTGGTTTGTACTGGTAGGATGGGCTATCTACCCAATTGGATACATGGCTGGTACTACAGGATGGTACGACGGTATTTTTGAAGGCTTAAACATGGATGTTATCTACAACATTGGTGACGCCATCAACAAAATTGGCTTCGGCCTTGTGGTCTACGGAGCTGCTGTTGCAGCACAGGGTTCTAGCTCTGATTCGTAGTTATTTTTAGTTGGTTACTTTATAAAAGCCCTTGCTTGCGCAAGGGCTTTTTTATTTTACATACGTTCTGGAACGTGAATACCCAACAACAAAAATGCACTGCTAATAACTTCTCCCACCTTTTTACTTAATATTACTCGGAAGGTGCGCTTGGCGTTATCCACTTCCCCTAGAATGCTAACCTGTTGGTAGAAAGAGTTAAACTCTTTCACCAAATCATAGGTAAAATTCGCAATCAACGCAGGACTATGATTGGCCGCAGCTTCTAATATTTTTGCTGGAAACGCTTCTAAGTGTTTCAGCAATTCCTTTTCCTTTTCATGCAAGGATAAGGTTTCCTGGACAACACCCGCTTGTTCATCGCCTTTTCTTAGTATAGACTGAATTCGAGCATAGGTATATTGAATAAATGGCCCCGTATTGCCTTGGAAATCTACGGACTCTTTAGGGTCAAATAAGATCCTTTTTTTCGGATCAACTTTTAGAATATAATATTTCAATGCCCCTAAACCAATAGTTCTATACAGTGCTTGTTTATCATCTTCAGAATATCCATCCAATTTACCTAGCTCCTGAGAGATTTGAGCGGCTGTTTCTTCCATACTTAGAATAAGATCATCAGCATCTACAACCGTTCCCTCACGACTCTTCATTTTTCCTGATGGCAAATCAACCATGCCATAACTAAGGTGATAAAGCTTTTCTGCCCAAGAATATCCTAACTTTTTAAGAATAAGAAAAAGTACCTTAAAATGATAATCTTGTTCGTTGCCAACGGTATAAACCATCCCGTTGATATCACTATAATCAGTTACTCGCTGTATTGCTGTGCCAATATCTTGGGTCATATACACCGCTGTTCCATCAGAACGTAGCACTATTTTCTCGTCCAACCCTTCATCGGTTAAATCAATCCAAACGCTTCCATCTTCCTTTTTAAAGAAAACCCCTTTTTCAAGCCCTTGCTTTACAACATCGCGCCCTAACAGATAGGTGTCACTTTCATAATAAAGTGTGTCAAAGTCAACCCCAAGATTTTTGTAAGTGGTATCAAAACCTTCATAAACCCATCCATTCATTTTTTTCCACAAGGCTACAACCTCGCTATCACCGGACTCCCATTTGCGCAACATTTCTTGGGCTTCCAATAAAATAGGAGCCTCCTTTTCTGCAGAGGCTTTTTCCATTCCCGAATCCACCAAGTCTGCAATCTCTTTCTTATAGGCCTTGTCAAACGCCACATAATATTTTCCAACAAGGTGATCGCCTTTTAACCCTGAAGTTTCCGGCGTTTCCCCTCCACCAAAACGTTGCCAGGCTAACATACTCTTGCAAATATGAATACCTCGGTCATTTATAATCTGCGTCTTATATACTTTATGCCCAGCAGCCTTTAAAATCTCAGCCACAGAATATCCCAAGAGATTGTTTCTTATATGTCCTAAATGCAGTGGTTTATTGGTATTTGGAGAAGAATATTCCACCATTACTGCATCTTTAGAATTGGGTTTTTGATACCCATAGTGTTCAAGAGAAAGAATGCTATTAAAAAACCTCAGATAATAGCTATCGGATACCACCAAATTTAAAAACCCTTTCACTACATTAAAACCAGCAATCTCTTCTACTTGTGCTTCTAGGTATTCGCCAATTTGGGTTCCAATTTGTACGGGATTGCCTTTTACAAAGCGTAACATAGGAAAAACAACAACAGTAATATCTCCCTCAAAATCTCTTCGTGTAGGTTGAAATTCCACCGTGGGAAGCGTTACCCCAAAAAGGGAATTAACAGATTCCTTCACCTTTTCCTCCAAAAGCTGTTGTAGTTCCATTTCAAAAATGATTTCAGCCTGCAAAACTACATTTTTTATAGGGTTTTAGCGAAGTTTTAAGAAGGAAGCACTACCTATTCCTTAATTTTATAAGATGCTTTTAAATGTTTCTTATTCCAATCCCAAAATCACCAAAAAAATTGATGAAATCTTAGGGAAACCTTTTCCATTAAAAGAGCGATGGAAAATGGGTGGAATAGGATCACCCAAACTGGCGATCACAGAAGCGAGTGTAGAAATAAGAAATCTTCTTATCCTTGATAATAATGCAGACTGCTGTAACATTGAATTGCGACCCAAGGGAATTTTAGTAGGGTTTCGATCACTCTTAGAATCGTATGCTTTGGTAATTCCTTATTACAAACTAACGGTTTACAAAGGGGATTTCGCCGTTTATTCTATTTACCGTGATCATTATTTTGTAAAAGTAAAAGCAGATACCAAGGCCATTCAAAAGTTTTTTAAAAAGCTATTAGACCTTAAAGCAGACAATACCCCTACAAACATTGAGGATTTATGAAAATCCTTCTCACCGGAGCAAATGGATATATAGGGATGCGTTTATTGCCCCAATTACTAAAACTTGGGCATGAAGTGGTATGCGCTGTTCGGGATGAAAAAAGACTGTCAATAGACCACAAAACAAGAGCTAGAGTCACGGTAGTTGAAATAGATTTTTTGGAATACCAAGAAACAAATTCGATTCCCAAAGACATTGATGCGGCCTATTACCTTATTCATTCCATGACTTCTTCCATTTCTGATTTTGATGAAAAGGAAGCTGTAGCCGCTAATAATTTTAACCAATATTTAGCCGCAACAGACTGTAAACAAGTAATTTACCTAAGCGGTATTGTTAATGAAGAGAAACTCTCCAAACACCTGTCATCTAGAAAAAATGTAGAAGACATTTTATACAAAGGCACTTTTAAACTTACCGTACTAAGGGCTGGAATAATCGTAGGATCTGGGAGTTCTTCTTTTGAGATTATTAGAGATTTATGCGAAAAGCTTCCTTTAATGATCACCCCTAAATGGGTACTAACAAAAAGTCAACCCATAGCTATTAGAGATGTTATTAAATTTCTTACCGGAGTGCTTGGGGAAGAGCGTGCATACAATACATCTTTTGACATTGGTGGCCCAGACGTTTTAACCTACAAAGAAATGCTGCATCAATATGCCCAAGTGCGCGGATTCAAAAATTGGATATTTACGGTCCCCGTAATGACCCCAAAACTATCTTCGTATTGGTTGTATTTTGTTACCTCTACCTCCTACAAACTAGCAGTAAATTTGGTAGACAGCATGAAAATGGAAGTAGTTGCCAGGGACGATAAATTGCAGCAATTATTGGGACTTACTACGCACACCTACAAGGAAGCCATAGAAATGGCTTTTAAGAGAATTGAACAAAACTTGGTGGTAAGTAGCTGGAAAGACAGCATTGCGAGCGGACAGGTAAAAGAAGATTTAGAAAAATATATTCAGGTTCCCAAATTTGGAGTCCTAAAAGACGAACAAAAATTAAAAATAAGCAATCAGGAAGGAGTCTTAGAAAATATATGGCGCATTGGTGGAGAGACGGGATGGTATTATGGCAGTTGGCTGTGGAAAATTCGAGGTTTCTTAGACAAACTAAACGGAGGACCAGGCTTGCGGCGAGGACGCACCCACCCTGATAAAATTTTTCCCGGAGATGCCTTAGATTTTTGGAGGGTACTTTTAGCGGATAAAAAAGGAAAACGCCTTCTCTTATTTGCAGAAATGCGCCTCCCAGGGGAAGCGTGGTTAGAATTCCGAATAGATGATGAAAACACCCTGCACCAAACAGCTACTTTTAGACCAAAAGGACTTAAAGGCAGGTTATATTGGTACAGTGTATTGCCCTTTCATTACTTCATATTTGGCGGCATGATTCGCAATTTGGCCAAATCTCCAATCAATTGAAACAATTTCAAAAGTTTCTCGTCTAAAAAGCAACCAAATAGAAATCGCTGTAGTCTATAGTATAAAGCCTTCAATTCTATGAATCTAAGAAAATTTTTAGTCTGTTTATTGTTTACCAATCTCTCTTATTTTGCAGTATCACAGACATATAGCACCCAATTATTAGACGCCAAGACCCAAAAAGGAATTCCTTATGCAACCATAGAATACGGTAAGGGACAGGGCGTTATAACCAACGAAGAGGGCAAATTCTCTTTTACCTTAGAAACCCGTACCCAACTACTTGATTCCGTGTACATTTCTTCTATGGGGTACCAAAAAGTTGGTTTTACATTAGAACAACTTGCTGCACCTACCATTGCTATTAGTCCAAAAGCCATTGAGCTTAATAGTGTGTACGTTTTTGATGAAGAACTAGATGTAGAGGATATAATTGAACGCACCAAGGAACGATTACCAAGTAATGTAAACAACCAACCCTTGAAGCAACGCTATTTTCTTAGACAATCACAGGTTGGAAATATTGAAAAGGTAGATTTTGGTTTTGAAAAATCCAGTATCGTGGAGTTAAATAAAGAACTAATCGATAGTATCGCCCGCGCTATACCAAGAAATTCATCGCACTACACAGAGACCTTGGGAGATTTTTACAGAACCAACAAAGCTTATAAAGTTAATGTCTTAAAGGCGGCGGAATTATATGACAAAAAGGATATCGGTTCTTTTGAAGATTTGGGAAGTAGAATGGAAGCACTGTTTAAGAAAAATGTAAAACCAGATTCTTACTTAAAAATCAAATCCGGAATTTTTAGTCAGAAGGTGCAGGTAGATGAAATGATGGAAGATTTAGAAGCGGATGAGGAAACCGCTGAAAATGCCGAAGTAATTGAAAAGGAAATTCAACGAGATACTATTTCTGGAATTGTAGACGGACAGAAACGAATTTTTGATGAGTTACTTACAGAAATCTACTATCAAGAAGACACCCAATTAGATCTTTTTAGTAAAACCCGAAAGTACACTTTTGACCTGGTAGGATACACAGATATTGAAGATGCTGGGGTGTATGTAATCGACTTTAAGCCCAAAGGAGGTGCAGATTTTAAAGGAAGACTCTTTATAAATATCGAAGATTACGCTGTCATGCGAATAGAATTTGAAAACCTGAAAAATCTAAGAAACTTCAGATTGCTCGGTATTTTTTACCGGGAAACCTTGTATAAAGGCAGCATGCAATTTACAAAACTAGCCAATGGCCGTTACGATCTAAAATTTGTTGATCTCAGCATTGGCAAATGGTTTAGACTGGACCGCCCGCTGGATGTTATTGAAAAAAATAAAAACGTAAAAGGAAGGCGTAAGCAGAATGAACTACGGCTAAACATAGATTTTAGAATGGCTAATATTGATAAGTTTGAGCTTGTTGTTTTCGAAAATACGTTGATTGATGAGAACCAATTTGAAGGTTTTGAGGAAGACAAAAGTGTGAAGGCGACTTATATGCCCTCGTATAACCCAGAATTTTGGGAGGGTTATACCATTATGGAACCCAACCAAGCCATAAGAGAGTTTTCTGTTGGTGAAGAATAGGATTGGTTCTATAAGATTCTAGAAAGCAAATATCAGGATGAATTTATAAGAAATAGGCTCATTTTGAGTTATATATGGTATAACCATTAACTTAACCTGATGTCTAAAAGCATTCAAGTCGTCCTGCTATGGATAGGCTTTACGCTACAGCATGCGGGAGCACAAGAATATGCGGCTCGCTTAATTGATTCAGAAACCACCCTTCCCATTCCTTATGCTTCCATTGTATATGGCGAATCACTTGGTGTAATCACTAATGACGAAGGCTACTTTCAGTTTGGGACAGATACACCTTCTTCTATCAAAGACTCTATTACCATTTCATGCATGGGCTATCAAAAAAAGACCCTCGCATTTAATGCATTAAAAGATTCCATTATTCTTCTGCATCCCGGCGGTTTTGAGCTTGAAGGTGTTGCTCTATTTGGAAAAGGGTTGACCGCAGAAGAAATTGTTTCTAGAATGTTGGATAGTATTCCAGTAAACTACCCTACCCTTCCCGTGCGTAAGAAATTCTTCTTAAGGCAATCTACCGTGAATGAAATAGATGCACTAGACATAGAACTAAAATCAAGTACCATAAAAGCCATAACGGGTGGTATTATTGACAGTTTATTGGCAGAACTTCCTAAGAAAACTGAATATCATACAGAAACCTACGGAGAGCTTTTTAAAGCTGGAAATAAAATTAAACTCACCGTTGAAAAGGCTACTGAAATGTATGATAAAGAAAGGCAAGCCACCTACACGGGTCTAAATCATGCCTTGAAAAAGATTCTTAGGGAACACACCAAAGAAGATTCTTATTTTAAAATTAAAAGCGGGCCCATAAGTACTAAAATGGATATGGATTCTATTATTGGAAATCCTGCAATTTTAGATGACCCCAACGACAGCATTAGCAGTTCAATTAAACGCAACTACTTAACTAGTAGAATAAATAGAGTAACTGCTATAGAACAGCAGGTGTTTGGCACCAAAAGTAGGCTAGACCTATTATCGAAACACAAAAACTATACGTTCACAAAAGAGGAATCGATAGAAAAAGAAGAGGAACGTTATTATGTACTAAGTTTTACCCCAAAAAAGAAAGGAAAGCTACGTGGTAAAATTTACATCAACGCCATAGATTTTGCCCTGGTTCGTTTAGAATATGAAAATCTAGTACCAATTAAAGGTTTAAAATTATTAGGTATAGACTACAAAGAACCGCAATATCAAGGAGTGGCCATGTTTTCTAAAATGAATAATGGACAATACGAACTTCAATTCTCTTCTTTAAAACATCACTTTTTTGTAGACGTACGCAGACCTTTTAAAATAGCCGAGAAGAATAAAAGCACCAAAGGAAGACGAAAACAGAATGAAATAACTTTGGACTTGTACCTAACCGCAAAAAGCTCAAATGTTTTTGAATGGGTAGCGCTTGAATCCAAACCTTCTAGTCAAAGCACGTTTAACAGTGTGCCACAAAGCAAATTGGTTGAAGTAGTCTATCGCACCCAATATGACTCCGGTTATTGGGACGGAAATACCATCTTTTCTCCTTCTGCCGCAATTAAATCATATACCGTATTCAATGATGATTAAGCCTTTGGCAAGAACACTTCTGCCATCATACATCGGGCAGAACCACCTCCGCAGGTTTCAATAGTATCTAATGGACTATGAATAATTGCACAATGGGCTTGTATAGCCTTAATTTGGTCTGGACGCAAACTGTGATAGGCCTGCGAGCTCATGACCATAAAACGTTGTTCGTTGGCCCCTATAACTTGAAGCATATTGCCGGCAAAGGCATGCATTTGCTTTTCTGTTATTGATATGATTTCTTTTCCATCTTTCTTTAGATGTTCCACAACATTTTTACGCTCCTTTTTGTCGTCAATGGTATCTAAACAAATAACCGCAAAATCTTCGGCCATTGCCATCATTACATTGGTGTGATAAATTGGCTTTCGTTCTCCATCTACAGTTTGGTTGGCCGTAAACAACACAGGAAAGCAATCGAAATCTTCACAGAATTCTATAAACAATTCTTCATGTGCCCTTTCAGAAAGAGCACAGTATGCTTTTTGGTGCACTCTATCCTTTAAAATACTGCCCGTTCCTTCAAGAAACACCCCTTCTTCTTCCGCTGGAGTATAGTCCAAAATATGATCAATTTTAAAACCATGTTCCTCCAAAACGTCAAAAATATCTTCACGGCGTTCTTTTCTTCGGTTTTCTGCAAACATCGGGTACACTACTACAGTACCGCTGTTATGAAAAGAGACCCAGTTGTTAGGAAAAATGGAATCCGGAGTGTCTTGCTCCTTGTTATCATCTACCACTATTACTTGCACACCATGTGCTCTCAAGGTATTTACAAATCCATCGAATTCTTCTTGGGCCTTTTTATTAATCTGGGCATTGGAATCTGTTAGATCTTCTTGAAAATAGTTGTTAACAGCAGTTTGCTCGTTCTTCCGGAAGGCAACCGGACGGATCATTAAAATAGTATTTGTTATCTGCATTAGGGGGTACTACAAATTATTCTCTTATTAATGGAAGGGTGCTGCATCGCAATAAACCTTCTTGTTTGGCTATCTCCGCGTAGGGAATTTCTTCTACCGTAAAACCTTGAGATCGTAACCAGTCGTTAAGACGGGTAAATCCTTTTTCTGAAACTACTACTTCTGGAGAAATAGAGAATACATTGCTAAACATATGGTACATCTCATCCGCAGATATCTCAAAAACATTTTCCTTACCAAAAAAATCTACAAGCCATTGGTATTCTTCTTCAACCAAAAAGCCATTCTTATGTATGATGGCTTTGTCTTTGCCTACCGGTTGAAAGCAGCAATCTAAATGCAATGCGTTTTCGCGTGCAATTGTGTTCGATTTTCGAAGCTCAAAGGGCTTAACTATTTTATTGGGGAAATAATCTTGCAAGAATGCCACTGCTTCTTTATTGGTCCTGGCAGTAATATAATCCGGATAATCAGGTGCAGTATACGTTCCTACAAAGATATAATCATGCCAAGGCATGACATCACCACCTTCTATGTGCACTTCTTCTGGAGGGCGCACAATTTTATTGGGGTTAATCTTATCCAATACATGTTGAATGGCCTCAAACTCTTGCTCCCTATCTGGAAGAATATTGGCATGAAAAATAGTGTCTTCTATTACAAAGGCTATATCTCTTGAAAATATCTGGTTGCAATTCTCAATAACAGAAGGTCTAAAAACCTCAACTTGATGTTTCTCGAACACCTTAGCAAAGGCTTCCATCTCTTGTACCATATCTGCCTCCTTCGGGTAGGTACCTGCTAAAATATGTTCTAAAGATTTAGGATCGTAGGCCTCTTCTGGTTTGGGTGTTGGCCCACAACTCTGAGCAGTACCAAGAACTACAGCTTTTAAGGGAGCTGTTTCATCAATTACATGCAAATTCAACATCCAGAAAAATTTTGCGCAAATATAAAAAAGTCCACTTCCAAGCGTGTTGAAAATGGACAATTTTCAAAAAATAATACAGTTATTTATCGATTTGATAAATCTACAAAAGGTCGGTAGTTCTCACCGATATAAATTTGTCTTGGTCTACCTATGGGTTCTTTGCGTAAACGCATCTCTCTCCACTGGGCAATCCAACCGGGTAATCTACCAAGCGCAAACATCACAGTAAACATGTCTACTGGGATCCCCATAGCACGGTATATGATTCCGGAGTAAAAGTCTACGTTAGGATACAATTTTCGGTCTACAAAATATTGATCTTCTAGGGCTTCTTTTTCCAGTCCTTTTGCAATTTCAAGGATGGGATCTTCAATACCTAAATTGCCTAATACTTCGTCTGCAGCTTTTTTAATAATACGTGCACGTGGATCGAAGTTTTTATATACTCTATGACCAAAGCCCATTAAACGGAAAGGATCGTTTTTGTCTTTTGCCTTCGCCATATACTTTTTAGTGTCTCCACCATCTGCTTTAATTGCTTCAAGCATTTCAAGTACTGCTTGGTTTGCACCTCCATGTAAAGGACCCCACAACGCAGAAACACCTGCAGCTAGAGATACGAATAAACCAGCATGGGAAGAGCCTGTTATACGCACTGTAGAGGTAGAGCAGTTTTGCTCATGATCTGCATGTAAAATGAGTAACTTATCTAAGGCGTCAATTACGATTGGATTCTTTACGTATTCTTTGTTAGGACGCTTGAACATCATCTTATGAATGTTCTCTACGTATCCCAGGGTATCATCCCCATAATCTAAGGGAAGTCCCATTTTTTTGCGCATAGTCCAAGCCACTAAAACTGGAAATTTCCCAAGAATGCGGATAATAGAATTATACATGGCTTCTTCAGAAGAAACATCAACTGAGGTAGGGTTGAATGCAACCAAGGCACTGGTTAAGGAAGATAATACACCCATTGGATGCGCAGACTTTGGAAATCCGTCCAAAATCTTTTTCATTTCCTCATCTACTTGTGACTCTTCTGTAATATCGTCATAGAACTTCTCTAGCTGATCTTTATTTGGCAGTTCTCCAAAAATAAGTAGGTAGGCAACCTCTAAAAAATCGGCTTTTTCAGCTAATTCTTCTATAGAATAACCTCGGTACCGCAGAATACCTTTCTCCCCGTCTAGAAATGTAATGGCACTCTCGCAAGATCCAGTATTTTTATAACCAGGATCTATGGTTACCATGCCTGTTAAACCACGCAGGGTTTTAATATCAATTGCCAATTCATCTTCGGTTCCTTCAATAACCGGAAACTCATATTTGTTCCCCTCAAATTCTATAGTTGCAGTCCTAGACATTTACGTTTTTTTAGTAATATTTAAAAGCTCGTAAATTTACGAAAAAGACAAGGGTTTAACAATTCAAACCGCATAATTTGAATTATTCTTAACAAGTATCAAAAGAAGTTAAAAATATTATAGCTTATAGAGCTGATCGTAATACGCGTCTACGGACTTTTTCCAGGTAAATCTCTTACGCTTCGCTGCAGCTTGAATTTTCTTCCAAGTTGGTTTATCATTCTCAAAAACGTCTAAGGCAATATCAAACGCTTTGAGCATGTTTTCAATCTTTTCGTCATAGGTAGCCCCATCAAAAGCAAAACCTGTTTTTAAATGCTCTACAGTATCTATAAGCCCTCCCGTATGATGCACCAGACATGGATTGCCATTTCGCATTGCCAACATTTGACTAATGCCGCAAGGTTCAAAAAGACTAGGCATAAAATAAAGATCGGATTCTAAGTACATAGAATCTATTAAGCTTTCAGACTGGCCATTGGTAAAGATGAAGTTCTTATTCTCGTAACTAATCTTGCGAAAAAGCTCCTCATACTCTGGCGCACCAGTTCCTAAAAGCATAAAAATACCCCCTACATTATCTAGCTTTTTTAATATCGCTACAAAAGCCTCCGGTGACCTCTTAAAGAAATAGAACTTTTGTTCGGTTAATCTAGCAACGCTAGAGACTATAAATTTTGGGCGGTTACCAACATATTTCATGATCTTCTCTCCAGTATGCGCAAGAAAATCCGCCTTGTATTTTTTGTCTTCATCTTGTAACCACCTAAACAAGGCCTTTACCGTGTTTCTGTAGATCTGCCCTTTTTCTTCTACATTAATATTCTTGTAGTTACAGCCATTTAAAATTCCAAAGAGGCGCCCTTCTTTATTGGCTTCTTGTAGATCTACCTCCAAACTTTCTCCTCCAATAAATTCAGGCGGAGAACTAGGCAACATTACATCCTTTTTGTAGGATGGAGAAACAGTATGGACGGTATCTGCCAAACGAATACCAACCGCCATTAAATTAATACAGTCTTGATACCGGTAATCCATTAACCGTTGATAATCGATTACGATGTCTGGAAACCAATTCTGTAACGAGGCATAGTTATCTGCAAAGGGTCTTATTCCTTGAATTGCCAAATTATGTATGCTGTAGACAAACTGAATCTTTTTCAGGTTGGAATAAGCTGGATGATATTCCCTTAAGAATAATAAGAGGCTGCTGTGCCAATCGTGCAAATGAACGACATCTAAGTCTCCAAAGGCTCCTTGTTTAATAGCCTCGGCTACAGCGGTACAGAAAATAGCGTACTTAATGAAATCTGTAAAAAATGGCTCCTCAGGATCATCGTGATAAATATGGGCAATACCACCTGCTTCAATTTCAGGATGATGAATCACATAATGACGTATATGTGCTATCTCTTTTTTGCCAGGAACTTCATATAACTCAGCGGTATAATCCGTACCTCGTAGACCAAATTTTAATTCTGTTAGCAGAGTTCCGTTTTGATGCAGTCTCCCATAGGAAGGGACTACTACATGGGTATTATCACCACGTTCTGCTATTTGTCTTGGAACGTCTCTTACAACATCACCCATACCTCCTGCTTTGCAGTGGGGGATGGCATCATTTTCAGCGGCAGCAAAAAGGAAATTCTTCATTAGACTCCTGTACTTAAGGTTATTGTTGTTTGGGTTAAGTTACATTATAACGGGCGCAAAAAAAAGCCTTTCCCAGAAAGGAAAGGCTTTTATGATGCTAAATAATTGTTATCGTTTTACTTTAAACGCTTTTTCCTGAGGATAATACGCCACATCACCTAATTCTTCTTCTATTCTAAGCAACTGATTGTACTTAGCCATACGATCACTTCTAGAAGCGCTCCCTGTTTTTATTTGACCTGTGTTAAGTGCCACCGCTAAATCTGCAATGGTGTTATCTTCTGTTTCACCAGAACGGTGTGACATTACGGAAGTATATCCAGCATTTTTTGCCATATTAACGGCAGCAATGGTTTCTGTGAGACTTCCTATTTGATTTACTTTAATTAAAATTGAATTCCCAATCCCGTTCTCGATACCTCTAGACAAACGCTCTACGTTGGTCACAAATAAATCATCTCCTACGAGTTGAACTTTATCCCCCACTTTATCGGTTAATAATTTCCAACCTTCCCAGTCGTTTTCATCCATTCCATCTTCAATAGAAATGATGGGGTATTTATCACAAAGTTCCGCCAAATAACTAGCCTGCTCTTCAGATGTTCTCACCACACCTTTATCACCTTCAAATTTTGTGTAATCATATTTTCCATCTACGTAGAATTCCGCAGAAGCACAGTCTAAAGCAATCATTACTTCATCGCCCAACTTATATCCTGCCTTGTCTACTGCTTTGGCAATAGTATCTAAGGCATCTTCTGTTCCCCCTTCTAAGGTAGGTGCAAAACCACCCTCGTCTCCAACAGCAGTACTTAAATTACGATCATGAAGTACTTTTTTAAGATTATGGAAAATCTCGGTTCCCATCTGCATCGCATGGCTAAAGTCTTTAGCCTTTACCGGCATTATCATGAACTCCTGAAAGGCAATTGGTGCATCTGAATGCGATCCTCCATTAATGATATTCATCATAGGTACTGGAAGCGTGTTTGCGCTAACCCCCCCAACGTAACGATAAAGTGGCAATCCTAATTCTTCAGCAGCCGCTTTAGCAACCGCTAAAGAAACGCCTAATATTGCATTTGCTCCTAAATTAGATTTGTTAGGCGTCCCGTCTAACGCAATCATATGCTGGTCAATATAGTTTTGCTCAAAAACAGATGTTCCCACCAAGGCTTCTGCCAATACTGTGTTTACATTGTTTACAGCTTTACCTACGCCTTTGCCCATAAAGGAACTACCGCCATCTCTAAGTTCTACAGCCTCGTGTTCTCCGGTAGATGCCCCAGAAGGTACTGCTGCCCTGCCCAGAATTCCATTTTCTGTGATCACGTCGACCTCTACAGTAGGGTTACCGCGAGAATCTAAAATTTGCCTTGCATGAATATTAACGATAATGCTCATAGTGTCCTGTTTTGTGGTTGAAATTTAACAGGACGAAAATACAAAAGGTAGGCGTTTATGAGGCATGATAAACATCATAAAATGACCCTAATTGACAGAATTTTAAACTATAACGTTTTAGTTCTGGCTTGCCTTAATGGCTTCAAAAAACTGATCGAAAAGATATTCTGCATCATGAGGCCCTGGACTTGCTTCCGGATGGTATTGTACAGAGAATACATTCTTGTATTTCATTTTTATACCAGCAACCGTACCATCATTTAAATGCGTATGGGTAATTTCTAAATCAGGATGGGCTTCTGTTTCTTCTCTATTGACCGCAAATCCATGATTTTGGGAGGTTATCTCCCCTTTGCCTGTCATAAGATTCAAAATAGGATGATTAATCCCTCTATGCCCATGATGCATTTTATAGGTAGATACCCCATTGGCCAATGCCAACACTTGATGCCCTAGACAAATACCAAATAATGGTTTATTGGTCTTTAAGATTTGTTTGGTAGTTTCTACAGATTCATGCAAAGGTTCAGGATCACCTGGTCCATTTGAAATGAAATATCCATCAGGCGACCACGCAGCCATTTCATCAATGGAAGCATTGTAAGGGAATACTTTTATGTAAGCGCCTCTCTTGGCTAAATTTCGTAGGATGTTCTTTTTAATTCCGATATCTAATGCAGCAATTTTGTAACCAGCGTCTTCTTCCCCAAAGTAGTAGGCTTCTTTGGTAGAAACTTTGGAAGCCAATTCTAGTCCCTTCATACTAGGAACTTCTTTTAACTGCTTCTTTAATCCCTCAATATCATCAACCTCCGTAGAAATGACTGCATTCATGGCTCCATTATCTCTAATGTAACTTACTAAAGCACGAGTATCAACATCTGAGATTGCAAGAAGATTATTATCATCTAAGAATTGTAAAAGGCTTTTATCAGCTGCAGGGCGTGAATATTCATAGCTGAAATTTTTTACGATTAAACCTGCAATTTTAATAGAGTCAGATTCTACTTCATCGGCAAGGGTTCCGTAATTTCCAATATGGGCATTTGTAGCCACCATAATCTGTCCGTAATACGAAGGATCTGTAAAGATTTCCTGATATCCGGTCATACCTGTATTAAAACATACTTCTCCAAAGGCAGAACCTTCTTTTTCACCTACGGCCTTTCCGTAAAAAATGGTACCGTCTTCTAACAGTACTAGCGCTTTTTTTCTTCTCTGATATTTCATGCAGTCGTTATCAAAATTTCACAAAAAAACATAAAAAAAGGACACGCATCAACGTATCCTTTTTTATAGTTTTCAATGAGTAATCAACATTTATTCTTCTGAATCGTCCATTACTGTTTCAGCAGCTTCTGCAACTGGTGCAGCGGCAGCTACTTTTCCTTTTCCTCTTCTACTTCTTCTGGTAGTTTTCTTCTTAGACTTCCCAGCGTTGTAGGTTTCATTAAAGTCAACCAACTCAATTAATGCCATATCTGCATTATCTCCAAGACGGTTTCCTAATTTAATGATACGAGTATACCCACCCGGACGATCTCCAACTTTTTCCGCAACTGTGGTAAAAAGTTCTGTAATCGCATATTTGTTTCTAAGGTTCTTAAAAACAATTCTACGGTTGTGCATTCCAGATTCTGTGGTCTGGTTATTCTCTGCTTTGGCTTTTGTAATTAAAGGCTCAACAAACTGCTTTAAGGCCTTCGCTTTAGCCACTGTAGTATTGATACGCTTATGCTCAATCAATGAACAAGCCATATTTGCAAGCATCGCTTTTCTATGGGCCGATGTTCTTCCTAAGTGATTGAATTTTTTTCCGTGTCTCATTTCAATTGTATTATCATCTTGCTACCAAACCCTAAAGCTAGGGGAGCAAAATATGATTCTTAATCTTTATCTAATTTGTATTTAGCCAAGTCCATACCAAATTGTAATCCCTTGTTAATTACAAGTTCTTCTAATTCAGTTAACGACTTTTTACCAAAGTTTCTAAACTTCATTAAATCGTTCTTGTTGAAGGCTACAAGATCTCCTAAGGTATCTACTTCTGCCGCTTTCAAACAGTTTAAAGCCCTAACAGATAAATCCATGTCTACTAGTTTGGTCTTTAATAATTGACGCATATGCAATGATTCCTCATCATATGTTTCAGTTTGTGCGATCTCATCTGCCTCTAGTGTAATACGCTCATCAGAGAACAACATGAAGTGGTGAATTAAAACCTTAGCAGCTTCTGTAAGCGCATCTTTAGGATGAATAGAACCATCACTAACGATTTCAAAAACCAATTTTTCATAATCGGTCTTTTGCTCTACCCTGTAGTTCTCAATACTGTACTTTACATTTTTAATTGGAGTAAAAACTGAATCTACAGCAATAGTACCTAGGGGTGCATTGGATTTTTTATTTTCCTCTGCAGGAACATATCCTCTTCCTTTTTCAATAATAATTTCCATGTTGATGGAAACGGAAGCGTCCATGTTACAGATTACTAAATCTGGATTTAATACTTGATAGCCAGAGATGAATTTCTGAAAATCGCCAGCGGTTAATTGTTCTTTTCCGCTAACTGAAACAGATACTGTCTCGCTTTCAACATCATCTATTTGTCTTTTGAAACGTACTTGTTTCAAGTTCAAGATCATTTCGGTAACATCTTCTACTACCCCAGGGATAACAGAAAACTCGTGATCCACACCATCTATTCTTACCGAAGTGATTGCAAAACCTTCCAAAGAGGAAAGTAACACCCTGCGTAAAGCGTTACCAACGGTCAATCCATATCCAGGTTCTAAAGGGCGAAATTCAAATTTCCCTTCGAAATCTGTAGAATCGATCATTATAACTTTATCGGGCTTCTGAAAATTAAGTAATGCCATAATTGGATGAATGTGGTTTTATTTTGAGTATAACTCGACGATTAGTTGTTCCTTGATGTTTTCAGGAATCTGTAGTCTTTCAGGAATGGTTACAAACGTTCCTTCTTTTTTATCACTATTCCAAGTGATCCATTCGTATACACTGCTATTATTTGTCAAAGAATCTGTAATAGCTTGTACCGATTTAGATTTCTCTCTTACACCTACTACGTCTCCAGGTCTTAGAGAATAAGAAGGAATATTTACCAAGTTACCATTCACAGTAATATGACGGTGAGAAACCAATTGTCTAGCACCTCTTCTGGAAGGAGCAATACCCATACGGTACACTACGTTGTCCAATCGAGATTCACATAATTGAAGTAAAACTTCACCAGTTACACCTTCACGTCTTTTCGCCTCAGCGAAAAGGTTTCTAAACTGACGCTCAAGAATACCGTAGGTATACTTTGCTTTTTGCTTTTCAGCTAATTGAATAGCGTATTCTGATTTTTTTCCGCGACGACGGTTGTTACCGTGCATTCCCGGTGGGTAATTTTTCTTTTCGAAAGATTTATCGTCTCCGAAAATTGCCTCGCCAAATTTTCTAGCGATTTTTGTTTTTGGTCCTGTATATCTTGCCATTTTCTAAATTTAAGAGCGTACGATTATGAATTAAGGCTTATCCTTCGATAATCTCACTGTACCCTCAGGTGAAAATCCTTTTCAGGATTATAAATAATTAAACTCTTCTTCTTTTTGGAGGTCTGCACCCGTTGTGCGGTAGTGGTGTAACATCTACAATTTCCGTTACCTCAATACCAGAGTTATGGATTGTTCTAATTGCAGATTCTCTACCGTTACCAGGTCCTTTTACAAAAACTTTTACTTTTCTAAGACCTGCTTCGTGTGCCACTTTAGAGCACTCTTCAGCGGCAACCTGGGCTGCATAAGGCGTGTTCTTTTTAGATCCACGGAAGCCCATCTTCCCTGCAGAAGACCAAGAAATAACGTCTCCTTTTTTATTCGTCAAAGAAATAATGATGTTGTTGAAAGACGCTACAATATGCGCTTCACCATTCGCATCAACGATTACTTTACGCTTCTTTGCTGTTTTGGTATTTGCTTTTGCCATAATGACCTAGCTATTATTTAGTTGCCTTTTTCTTGTTAGCAACTGTTTTACGTTTTCCTTTTCTTGTCCTAGAATTATTTTTGGTACGCTGTCCACGTAATGGCAAACCAGATCTGTGACGAATACCACGGAAACAACCAATATCCATCAATCTCTTGATGTTCAATTGCGTTTCTGAACGTAATTCACCTTCGATGGTGTAGGAACCTACTGCCTCACGAATCTTACCAATTTGCTCATCATTCCATTCAGAAACTTTGATGTTTTCATCAACACCTGCAGTTTCTAATATTTCCTGTGCGCGACTTTTACCGATACCATAGATATAAGTAAGTGCAATTGCACCTCTTTTCTGTTTTGGTATATCAACACCTGCAATTCTTGCCATAATTACCCTTGTCTTTGTTTAAATCTAGGATTCTTTTTGTTGATTACATACAGCCTGCCTTTTCTGCGAACAATCTTGCAGTCTGCACTTCTTTTCTTTATTGATGCCCTAACTTTCATTTCTAAAGTTTCTTAATATCTGTACGTAATTCTTGCTTTTGTTAAATCGTATGGACTCATCTCTAACTTCACCTTATCCCCTGGTAACAATTTAATGTAATGCATACGCATTTTTCCAGAGATATGGGCCGTTACAATGTGACCATTTTCTAATTCTACTCGAAACATTGCATTAGACAATGCTTCGATAATAGTTCCGTCTTGTTCTATAGCCGGTTGTTTTGCCATGCTATGCTACTTTTCTGTTTTTACCGGTTTTCATTAACCCATCATAATGCCTGTTAAGCAAATAGGAGTTCACCTGCTGTACGGTATCTATAGCTACCCCCACCATAATTAATAGGGAAGTACCTCCATAGAATAATGCCCAACCAGCTTGTACATCCATCAGTTTCACAACTACAGCAGGCAATACAGCCAACAATGCCAAGAATAACGAACCTGGGAATGTAATTAAAGACATGATTTTATCAAGGTAATCTGCAGTTTCCTTTCCAGGACGAATTCCAGGAATAAAACCGCCACTACGTTTTAAATCATCTGCCATTTTATTGGTTGGTACGGTGATCGCTGTATAGAAGTATGTAAAGATGATAATCAATACAGCAAACAATACGTTGTACCATAAACCAAATATATCTGCGAACTGAACTTCCATCCACTGCCCAACTGCAGTGTCATTAAAGGTTCTACCAATTAAACTAGGAGCAAACATAATCGCCTGCGCAAAGATGATTGGCATTACCCCAGAAGCGTTCAATTTTAATGGGATGTATTGTCTAGATCCCATAACATTCTTTTCATATCCTCCAGATGCACTTCTTCTAGCATACTGCACTGGAATTTGACGAATTGCCATTACCAATAGCACACTTGCCAAAATAACCAAGAACCAAATAATCACTTCTATTAAAATGAACATGAGCCCACCAGTATTGTTGGTAGTTCTTGATATAAACTCTTGTACAAATGACTGTGGCATGGTAGCGATAATCCCAATCATGATTAAAAGGGATATTCCGTTACCTATTCCTTTGTCTGTAATTTTCTCACCCAACCACATTGCAAATACACAGCCTGTCACTAAAATAATTACAGCTGGTACAATGAAATCCAATCCTTTCCCTAGAACAAAAGCGCTATCAGGTACACCCAAAGCCCCTAAACCGTAAAGATACGCCGGTGCTTGCACGATACAGATAGCGATAGTAAGCCATCTCGTAATCTGGTTTTTGGTTTTTCTACCACTTTCACCTTCTTTATCTAACTTCTGTAGATAAGGGATTGCAATACTCATTAACTGAACTACAATAGATGCCGAGATATAAGGCATAATACCCAATGCAAATACAGACGCGTTCGCAAAAGCACCTCCTGTAAAGGCATTAAGGATTCCAAGAATTCCTTGTTCGGTATTAGAAGTTAGTTCTGCCAATTGAGTGGTATCAATACCGGGAAGTACTACTTGTGCTCCAAAACGATACACTAAAAGCAGTCCTAAGGTTACCAAGATGCGTTGTCTTAGCTCCTCTATCTTCCAAATATTTGATATGGTCTCAATAAATTTCTTCATACTATTGAATTATAAACTTATTGCTTCTCCTCCAGCAGCCTCAATTGCAGCTTTTGCCGAAGCACTAAATTTATGTGCAGTAACTTTTAGCTTGGCTTTTAATTCGCCATCTCCTAAAATTTTCACCAAATCATTCTTACCAGCCATTCTATTCGCGATAAGGTGCTCTAGTGTAACTTCGCCTTTTACAGCTTTGCTATCTACCAATGCCTGTAGCTTATCTAAATTGATAGCTTGGTATTCTTTTCTATTAATGTTCTTGAATCCAAACTTAGGTACACGTCTTTGCAAAGGCATTTGACCACCTTCGAAACCAATTTTCTTAGAGTACCCAGATCTGGACTTTGCACCTTTGTGTCCACGTGCAGCAGTTCCGCCTTTTCCGGAGCCTTCTCCTCTTCCAAGACGTTTACCGTCTCTGTGTGTTGAACCTTCTGCTGGCTTTAAATTGCTTAAATCCATTTATAATGCTTTTATGCTTCCTCAGTGGAAACTAAGTGTTTTACTTTATTAATCATCCCTAGGATAGTAGGAGACGTATCATGTTCTACCACCTGTCCTAGTTTTCTAAGTCCTAATGCTGCCAAAGTTCTCTTTTGGTCTTGAGGGCGCTTGATGGCGCTTTTTACCTGCTTCACTTTTATCTTCGCCATGACTTATCCTTTAAAAACTTTTTCTACACTGATTCCGCGTTGCTTGGCAACAGCATTTACATCGCGTAATTGCAATAAAGCATCGAATGTGGCTTTTACTACATTGTGAGGGTTAGAAGAACCTTGTGATTTAGAAAGTACATCATGTACTCCTACAGATTCTAATACCGCACGTACAGCTCCACCTGCAATTACCCCGGTACCCTGAGAAGCTGGTTTAATAAATACCTTAGCTCCTCCGTATTTTCCTTTCTGCTCGTGTGGCACAGTTCCCTTGTTCAAAGGAATTCTGATTAGGTTCTTTTTAGCATCTTCAATAGCCTTCGCGATGGCAGTGGCAACTTCTTTAGATTTTCCAAGTCCATGACCTACTACACCATTCTCGTCTCCTACTACAACAATGGCAGAAAAACCAAATGCACGACCCCCTTTTGTTACCTTGGTAACACGTTGTACCCCAACAAGACGATCTTTTAATTCTAAACCTCCTGGTTTAACCGTTTCTACGTTTTTATACTTCTGATACATATGATTTAGAATTTAAGTCCCGCTTCTCTTGCTCCTTCTGCTAATGCTTTTACTCTTCCATGGTAAAGGTTTCCACCTCTATCAAAAGCAACAGTTTCTACACCAGCTTTCTTAGCTTTTTCTGCGATGGCTTTGCCAACAGCGGTAGCTACTTCAGTTTTTGTTCCTTTTGCCTCAATATCTTTATCTCTTGATGAAGCAGCTGCAAGGGTTTTCCCTGAATTGTCATCAATTAATTGAGCATAAATTTCTTTGTTACTACGAAATACGGATAGACGAGGACGACTTTCAGTACCAAAAGATACTTTTCTAATTCTTCGTCGAATACGTAATTTTCTATCAGACTTTGATAATGCCATTTTTCTATCTATTAAGCTGATTTACCTGCTTTTCTTCTAATCTGTTCACCAACGAACTTAATTCCTTTTCCTTTGTAAGGCTCTGGCTTTCTGAAGGAACGAATCTTCGCTGCAACAGCACCTACTAATTGCTTGTCATGAGAGGTCAATTTCACGATAGGGTTTTTCCCTTTCTCAGAAACTGTTTCAATTTTTACCTCAGGAGCAATATCCATTACAATATTGTGTGAAAAACCAAGAGCCAAATCTAGTTTCTGACCCTGATTACTAGCACGGTATCCAACCCCTACTAGTTCTAGTTCTTTCGACCAACCTTTAGATACCCCTTCTACCATATTATTCACCAAGGCTCTGTATAAACCGTGCTTGGCTTTATGATCTTTAGAGTCTGAAGGCCTTGATACTGTAAGATTCCCTTCTTCGATACTAATCGCTACACCATCAAATTCCTGAGTTAACTCACCCAGTTTACCTTTAACAATAACTGTATTGTCTTTAACTTCTACAGTAACTCCTTCCGGAATTGCAATGGGGTTATTACCTATTCTTGACATCTCTTACTTCTTTTCTTTTTAATATACGTAGCACAATACTTCGCCACCTACATTTTCTTTACCTGCCTGCTTACTCGTCATTACTCCATGAGAAGTAGAAACAATTGCTACTCCTAGTCCATTGAGTACACGAGGTAATTCTCCGGCATTTACATATTTTCTTAATCCAGGCTTACTAACGCGTTGTAGTTTCTTAATAACAGGCTCTTTGGTGAACTTGTCATACTTCAAAGCGATTTTAATATTCCCCTGAACTTTGTCCTCTTCGAATTTGTAACTTAGGATATATCCTTGATCGAAAAGAATCTTGGTCATTTCTTTCTTTAAGTTGGAAGCCGGAATATTGACAACTCTGTGCCCTGCTCTACTGGCATTCCTAATACGTGTCAAATAATCTGAAATTGGATCTGTTAACATCTTCTACTACTTTATAGTTTACCAGCTTGCTTTTTTTACTCCAGGGATTAAACCTTGGTTGGCCATTTCTCTAAAAGTTACCCTAGAGATACCAAAAGTTCTCATATACCCTCTTGGGCGTCCTGTTAGCTTGCAACGGTTACGCATGCGCACCGGAGAAGCATTTTTAGGAAGTTTTTGTAAGGCCTCGTAATCGCCAGCTTCCTTTAACGCTTTTCTTTTTTCGGCATATTTGGCTACCATTTTTGCCCTTTTTCTCTCACGGGCTTTCATTGATTCTTTGGCCATCTTAATTCTTTTTAAAAGGTAATCCTAATTCGGTCAATAACGATTTTGCTTCCTTATCTGTCTCAGCAGAGGTTACAAAAGTGATATCCATCCCGTTAATACGGTTAATTTTATCAATGTTGATTTCCGGAAAGATAATCTGCTCTGTTACTCCAAGATTGTAATTCCCACGTCCATCAAAGCCAGTGGCTTTTACACCCTGAAAATCTCTTACACGTGGAAGTGCAGAAGTAATTAAACGATCCAAAAATTCATACATTCTCTCGCCGCGTAAGGTAACCTTTGCACCAATTGGCATTCCTTTACGTAATTTAAAGGAAGCAACGTCTTTTTTAGACATGGTTGCAATGGCTTTCTGACCGGTGATCATTGTTAATTCATCTACGGCGTGGTCAATTAGTTTTTTATCTGCAACTGCAGCCCCAACCCCGCGGCTAACGACAATCTTTTCTAATTTAGGAACCTGCATTACATTTTTGTAACCAAACTCTTCTGATAGAGCCTTGATTACTCGTTCCTTATATTCTTGTTTGAGTCTTGGTATATAGCTCATGACTAAACTGTTTCTCCTGTTTTCTTGGACACTCTCACTTTCTTACCATCCTTCATTTCATATCCTACGCGTACAGGATTACCATTTTCCATTAGGGAAAGGTTAGAAATGTGGATAGGTGCTTCTTTTTCTACGATACCACCTTGAGGATTTTGGGCACTAGGCTTCTCATGCTTTTTTACAACATTTACCCCTTCTACGATGGCTTTGTTCTTTTCACGATCAACACGCATTACCTTCCCTTCAGATCCTTTGTGATCTCCGGCAATAACTGTAACGGTATCTCCTGTTTTAATTTTCAACTTCATCTCTTTTATCTTTTAAAGCACCTCTGGAGCTAGTGATACAATTTTCATGTATTGCTTGTCGCGCAATTCTCTGGCAACAGGACCAAATACACGAGTTCCTCTCATTTCACCAGCTGGATTCAATAAAACACATGCGTTATCATCAAAACGAATGTAAGAACCATCTGGTCTTCGCACTTCTTTCTTAGTACGTACTACAACTGCTGTTGAAACTGCACCTTTCTTAACTGCACCGTTTGGGGCAGCGTCTTTTACAGTTACTACAATCTTGTCTCCTAAAGACGCGTATCTACGTTTTGTTCCACCTAGCACACGGATGGTAAGTACCTCTTTAGCACCTGTGTTATCCGCAACTTTTAATCTTGATTCTTGTTGTACCATGATTACTTAGCTCTTTCAATGATTTCTACCAACCTCCAGCATTTTGTCTTGCTTAAAGGTCTTGTTTCCATTATGCGCACGGTATCTCCCTCATTACAATCATTCTTTTCATCGTGGGCAACGTACTTTTTGGTCTTCAAAACGAATTTACCGTACATAGGGTGTTTTACACGTTTTACCTCAGACACCACAATGGACTTCTCCATTTTGTTGCTGGTAACAACCCCTATTCTCTCTTTTCTTAAATTTCTTACTGTTGTCTCTTCCATAAGGCACAATCCGTTATTCTTGTTCCCTTTTACTTAACTCTGTTGCCAATCTTGCGACTGTTCTTCTGGTCTTCCGTATTTGCATCGGATTTTCTAATGGTGTCACTGAGTGCGCCATTTTTAAATCCGCGTATTCTTTCTTAGACTCAGCCAATTTTTGCTGAAGTTCTTCCACCGATAACTCTTTAATTTCTGCTTGTTTCATCATCTATCAGTTTATCCAGCGTAATCTCTGGCCACTATGAATTTTGTCTTTACGGGTAATTTCTGAGCTGCAAGGCGCAATGCTTCCTTCGCTACATCATGTGGTACACCCGCTACCTCAAACATGATTCTGCCAGGTTTAACAACCGCAACCCAATATTCCGGTGCACCTTTACCTTTACCCATACGTACTTCTAATGGTTTTTT
>CAZRPJ010000013.1:0-67322 GCA_964601965.1 uncultured Croceivirga sp. | reverse complement strand
AGACGATGCTTGTCCTAGCGAAGCAGGTCCAGCTGAAAACAAAGGATGCCCATGGCCAGATAGCGACGGAGATAGCGTATTGGACAAAGACGATCAATGTCCTGAAGTAGCTGGTACTGTTGCTAACAACGGATGTCCTGAAGTAACTGAAGAAGTTCAAAAGCAATTGAATGACTACGCTAGAACTATCTTATTCGATACTGGTAAATCTAGCATCAAAGCAGAATCTACTTCTGTAATGGTAGATATCATTCAAATCCTTAATGAGTACCCAACAGCTAAATTTACTGTTGAAGGTCATACAGACAGTGTAGGTAGTGCAAAACTTAACCAAAGCTTATCTGAGAAAAGAGCAAATGCTGTTAGAGATTTCTTAATCGACAAAGGAATCGGTGCAGACAGATTAACTGCTATCGGATACGGTGAAGAGAAGCCAATTGCTACTAATAACACTAGAGCTGGTAGAAAGCAAAACAGAAGAGTTGAAATCAACCTTGTGAAATAAGTTTAAGGAGTAAATTCCAAACAAAAGCCTCGACTCTGGTCGGGGCTTTTTTTATATACCATGGTATTCCTAGAAGAAGTTATTGCCACTATCTATCAAACTGAAAAAAGTTTTGATAACCAAGTATTTGTTTTGCCGAGCAAAAGAGCGGGCATCTTCTTAAAGAAATACCTGGCATCACACTTAACCCTTCCCATATTTACTCCAAGAATTTATAGCATTGAAGAATTAGTCGAAGTAATTTCAGGACTTAAAAAGAGCGCTAACTTCAATCTTATTCTTCAACTGTATGAAGCTTTTTTACCACACTTTAATAAAGAAGAGGCTTCTTTTGAAAGTTATGTGAGTTGGGCGCATACCTTATTGGCAGACTTTAATGATATTGATCGCAATCTCGTGCCCCAGGAGGAATTGTTTGATTATCTAACAGCGACACAACGCTTGAAAACTTGGGGAGAAAGTAAAGATGCCACCCCATTGATCAGTAAGAACTTAAAATTTTGGGGGCAATTAAAAAAGGTATATCAAACTTTTACAAAGAATCTGCTTACTAATAAAATAGCACATCAAGGATTGCTGTATCGTACGGCAGTCTCTCAATGTGATCAATATATTACTAGGCATACGGGGAAATCATTTCATTTCATTGGTTTTAATGCCTTAACCACTGCAGAGGAACATCTTTTCGATTCTTTCATGAATGCAGGAATCGGAAAACTATGGTGGGATCTTGATCCCTACTTCCTAGAGGATCCTATCCACGAAGCAGGATTTTTTATTAGAAAGTATCTCCAGAGATGGCCGCAATCGAAAGCCCTAGGTTCTTCCAATGAATCTTCCTTTTTAGCCAAGAAAGACATTCAAATTATTGGGGTTCCTAAATTTATTTCTCAGGCAAAGATGGCTGGAGTATTATTAAAGGAGGTTTATACCCAAGAAAGTGAACGCAATGTAGCGCTGGTTTTATCAGATGAAGCATTGTTGCCATCGGTGCTTCAAGTAGTGCCAATCACCGCTAAAAAAGTAAATATTACCATGGGCTTGCCCTTGGATAAAACGGCACTATACAGTTTTTTTTCTTCCCTATTTGAGCTGCACACCAAAAAAACAACCACAGGTTGGTATTACGGCGATATTCTTACATTTCTATCTAATCCATTTAGCAAAAGATTACTCGTACGAGATACTTGGGACGGTAGCTATGAAATAAGCCATTACATTAAAAAAAATAACCTATTATACATTCAACCAGCCGAGTTGGAAAAAGCATTTCCAGAAAATGCGAAAGATATTGCCCAATTGTTTCCTGAGAATATCTCAAATAGTGAGTCCTTCATTCAGCAAGGGCTTATGCTTATAACAGCTTTAAAACCTCTTCTTGAGCAACAAAACGCTGTAATAGAATTGCACCAATTGCATGGATTTTTAAAATTATTCAACCAGCTTGCCCTGTATAGTGCTACTAGGCCCTATTTAAAAGAAATTAATGCAATTAGGCCTTTATTCAATGAACTGGTTGCGCTGGAGCAAATTGACTTTAAAGGAGAACCATTAGGCGGATTGCAGATCATGGGTGTTTTAGAAAGTAGGAACTTGGATTTTGATACGGTGATTCTTACTTCCGTGAATGAAGGTGTGCTCCCTGCAGGAAAAAATCAGAACTCATTCATTCCTTATGATATAAAAAAGGAATTTGGGCTGCCTACTCACAAGGAGAAGGATGCCATTTTCGCGTATCATTTTTACCGCCTTTTACAGCGTGCAAAAAAGGTACATCTTCTTTATAATACCCAACCCGATGTACTTTTAGGCAACGAAAAAAGTAGATTTCTAAGTCAGCTTCTCACAGATACCAGAATAGCTTCCAACGTTCGCCATACTATTGCCTCACCAGAACTAAAGATTACCGTTCCAGAACCAAAAAGCATTAAAAAGTCTTCGATACTACTTTCGCGTTTAGAAGCTTTAGCTTCTCACGGATTTTCTCCTACTTCCCTTTCTAATTTTATCAAAGACCCCTATGTCTTTTACCTTCAAAATGTCCTTAAGATTAAGGATGCTAACGCTGTGGAGGAAACCATTGCTGCCAATACCTTTGGCACCATTATTCATGATACCCTAGAGGAATTATACACTCCTTTTCTAGGGCAAAAATTAGCGCCAGAACCATTATTGGCACTAAAGAGTAAAATAGCCTTTGTTACTAAAAAACAGTTTGAAAAACACTATCTCTCTAAATCCATAGAAAACGGTCAAAACCTGATCGCTTTTCACGTTATTCAACGGTATATTAATCGGTTTATAACCCTAGATAGTAAGCGATGCGCCTCTAATGAAATTACCTTAGTAGCCCTAGAAAAGAAAATTAAAGTGCCCCTTACCTTAAGAAACTATTCCTTTCCAGTACATTTAAAAGGCACCTTAGACCGCCTTGAAAGAATTAATGGAATTCCACATATAGTTGATTACAAAACAGGGAATGTAGCTACTAGTGAATTGGAAATACAAGAGATTCACGAGTGTTTTTCCAATGAAAAACGTGCCAAAGCTTTTCAATTATTGTGCTATGCGCTTATGGAATACAAAGAAACTGGTCAAGTCTCCTTTTTAGCGAGTGTAGTTCCCATAAAACAATTGGGTGATGGCTTTTATTCTTTTGCTACTAAAACAGGTCCTAGAGGGCCCAAAAACCCCGTAATAGACCGCGCTTTGTTGGCAGCTTTTGAAGCACAGCTCATACTATTGCTAGAAAATTTGCTAGACCCGAACCAACCTTTTGAACAAAAAGAGCTAGCTTCCTTTTAAATCTGGCCGTGTTGGCCTAACCTCAATTTTACTTGGTAATGTACGAGGATGCATGGTTAATAAGTCTACCACCAATTTTCCTATATCCTCAGGTTGAATTTTCCAAGCGTCTTTCTCAGAAGGTTCATTCCCATTAAAATAACTCGCTACAGATCCAGGCATAATGGTTGTTACCTTAATACCATATTTTCTTAAGTCTAACATAGCAGCTTGTGTAAATCCAACCACTCCAAATTTCGTGGCATTATACCCGGCCCCTTGGGCGAAAAAGTTAGTCCCTGCTAAACTCGCCAAGGTCATGTAATAGCCGTTGGATCTTTTTAAAAGGTCTACGGTTGCTTTTAGGGTATAAAATGCTCCGGTAAGATTGGTGTCAATCATTTGGTGCCATTGCTCGGGAGACATCGTGTCTACGGGTGCAAAATGGCCCACCCCAGCATTTGCCAACACCACATCTAGTTGGCCCCAGCGTGCGGTGATGGCTTTCACCACCTCTTCCTCGTCTTCTAACTTGGTAACATCAGAAACTATGGTCATTAATTCGTCTCGCATGCCTAGTGTCTTACGGGCGTCTTCTAAGGCAGCTTCATTTCTTCCACTAATAACCACCTTCATGCCTTCTTCTAACAAACACTTGGCAACTCCTAAACCAATACCTTTACTTCCACCTGTGATATAGGCTACTTTATTTTTTAAATCCATCTGTATAACGCATAAAAAAAGCACCTTCTGGTGCTTTAGTGGAGAATACCGGATTCGAACCGGTGGCCTCTTGCCTGCCAGGCAAGCGCTCTAGCCAACTGAGCTAATCCCCCGAAAGAATGGGCAAAGGAAAGACTTTTTAAAACAGTTTCAAAATCAATCTTTCTTAACACTAAGCACTAAAACTGGGATAGGTGCGTAAAACTCCGCTTTTGGAATGGTGCTCTTTTCCCATAACTTTTTGAAAAAGCCTCGCTTTCTTCTAAAGACACATAAAAGATCTGGTTTCTTTTCTTTAAAATGTTCTAAAACCCCTAAGTAGGTTGTTTGATTTTCAGAGATGGTCAAATTTTTACTGAGGTCTAATAAGGCTGTATTAATTTTTAAGTCATCTTCTGAGTAACCGGGCGTTTTTACTAAAAGTAAATTAACCATCGAATTGTATTTGTTGATGATGTTAATTAGGGGATGAAGAATTTTGCTTCGTTTTAGAATTCCAGACTTAAACGCCACCAACACGTTTTTTAAAGGAACGTATTTAAACCCTTTGGGAACAATTAAGGTTGGGATATTCGTTTGTTTTATGATTCGTCCAGAGGTATTCCCTAAATAAAGAGATTCATTTACATCATTGCTTCTCGGCGCCATGATAATAAGGTCTATTCCTAATCCTTTTTTAATTTCTTGAATACCATCTACCATATCCCCATTGTAAGAGGCAATCTTAATATCTAATCCTTTGGTATCAACATTAGAAATAATCTCTTTTATCTGTTCTCTATTCGAAGAAGCGACTTTTTCTTGAACGTTGGCCAAACTACCTGCACTAGAAATAACAGTAAAAACGTCCATCACATAAACTTCACATCCAAATTCGGACGCAAACTCAATAGCATAAGACAACGTATCATAACAGTCTGGAGCTGTACCTAGAGGAACCAGTATATTATTCATGGCTTGGTTATTATGTTAATACCATAAATTTACAATTAATTCGAAGGGAATGCCATGATAAGACCTGCAAAGATTTCTGAAATTGATGATATTCTAACCATTTCGAGGGCTTGTGCCCAACATATGATCGCCCAAGGGATTCATCAATGGAACGAATTTTACCCATCTAGGCAACACTTTGAAAATGATTTGCAACGCAAGGAACTTTTTGTAATGGTCGAAGAAGACAGTGTGCTGGGCGCCATTGTCTTATCTACTTTTATGGACGAAGAATACAAAGCAGTACAATGGACTACCCCAACAGATAACAACCTATATGTGCACAGACTTTGTATTCATCCCATCTACCAAGGGCAAGGAAAAGCTCAGGAAATGATGGCCTTTGCAGAGGACTATGCTAAAAAACATCACTTCACTTCTATTCGCCTGGACACCTTTTCTCAAAATAAACGCAACCAACAGTTCTATGAAAAACAAGGGTACCAACGACTAGGTGATATTTATTTCCCAAAACAGAGTGAGGCCCCTTTTCACTGTTATGAACTTGCTTTGTAAGTACTTATGATTAGCAAAACAGCGGTTACTTTTAAGAATATAAATCGCCTGGCTATTCCGGCTACAGTCTCCGGAATTGCAGAACCTCTTTTGTCTATCACCGATACAGCTATTGTAGGGAACATTCCAGTAGATGGTGTAGAATCTTTGGCTGCAGCGGGTATTGTAGGGTCCTTTTTATCCATGCTTATCTGGGTGCTTGGGCAAACTAGAAGTGCTATTTCTGCCATCATTTCGCAATACCTAGGTGCCAATAAATTAGATGAAGTGAAAGAACTACCTGCGCAAGCCATCTTTCTAAATCTAATGCTAAGCTTTCTTGTATTGGGGAGTACTGTTTTTTTTATTGAAGAGATTTTTCAGCTTTTTGAAGCGTCTGGCAAGATCCTAGAAAGGGCTGTTGCTTATTATTCCATTCGTGTTTGGGGCTTTCCTCTAACCTTGTTCACCTTTGCACTTTTTGGGATTTTTAGAGGACTTCAAAACACTTTTTACCCCATGCTTGTCGCGATGATTGGCGCTGGCTTAAATATTCTATTAGACTTTATTTTAGTGTATGGAATAGACGGTGTACTCCCTGCTCTATATCTAGAAGGAGCTGCCTGGGCCAGCCTTATTGCACAAGGTGTAATGGCCCTTTTGGCGTTCTACTTATTACGCACTAAAACCAGCATTAGTCTCCAAATTAAATGGCCCTTAAATAAAGAAATTAAGCGACTAATTTTTATGAGTCTCAACCTCTTTGTGCGAACATTAGCACTAAATACAGCCTTATTACTTGCTGTAAGAGAGGCCACTGCTTTGGGCACCGCATTTATTGGAGCGCATACCATAGCAGTAAACATTTGGCTATTCGCCGCGTTTTTTATTGATGGTTATTCCGCAGCAGGGAACAGTATGGGAGGGCGCCTCTTAGGTGCTAAAGACTACAATGGCCTCTGGCAACTAGCAAAAAGAATTAACCTTTATGGCATTATAGTAAGTATTGCCCTGGTGGCGCTTGGGTTTGTTTTTTATGAACCTATTGGGCAGCTATTCTCCAAGGACACCCAAGTCCTGCACGTATTTTTTAGTGTCTTTTACATTGTATTACTGGGGTTGCCTATGAATGCGGTTGCGTTTCTTTTTGATGGGATGTTTAAAGGGATGGGAGAAATGAAATTTCTACGAAATGTCTTGTTAGGAGCTACTTTTTTCGGATTTATACCAGCCCTCTATATAGGACTTCATTTTAATTGGGGTATTCATGCGATTTGGTTTGCCTTTGTGGTTTGGATGCTTTGCCGAAGCACCCCTTTGGTGATTAAATTTAGGAACACCTTTAAACCATTGTTGCAAAAGACTTAATTTTGAGGCCTAACACGGCACTTTTTAAGGAGTGTTGATATTCCTAGAACTCGGTAAATTACAATGATTTATGACCACCGATCGTACTAATGGCAGTCTTTATACAAAGATAGAAAATGGCATTGCCCACATAGAATTTGGACATCCTGCCAGTAACTCATTTGTGTCTGAACTATTAGATAGATTGTGCGCTGAAATAGAGGCATTGGCGGTACACCCGGAAGTAGCTGTATTGGTACTAAGATCAGAAGGAGAACGCGCCTTTTGTGCAGGAGCCTCTTTTGATGAATTGGTTGCTATTTCTACACTAGAAGAAGGGCAAAAATTCTTCAGTGGTTTCGCCAACGTAATTAATGCCATGCGCCGCTGTCCCAAACCAATACTTGGACGCGTACAAGGAAAGACTGTTGGTGGCGGTGTTGGTTTAGTGGCGGCCTGTGATTATGCCTATGCTACCGTGGATGCTGCCATAAAACTATCGGAGATTTCGGTGGGGATTGGTCCGTTTGTAATTGCCCCAGCAGTAGAACGTAAGATGGGAAAAGCGGCTTTAGGAGCATTATCCTTATACCCAACAGAATGGAAAAACGCCTATTGGGCTCAAGAAAACGGGCTCTATCAAAAGGTGTTTGATTCGATATCCGAAATGGATAAAGAATTAGAAATTCATTTAGAAAAACTTGGCGGTTATAATCCCGCGGCTTTATCGCAAATGAAACAGGTCTTGTGGCAAGGCACAGAACACTGGGATCAATTACTCAAAGATCGCGCAGCTATGAGTGGCCAACTAGCACTTTCTGAAGCCACTAAAAAGGCCTTAGCAAAATTTAAAAAATAGATGGAGATCCTTAACTTTTTAAACAGTGATGTTGTTCTACCGGGACTCGCGGTATTGGTGATTTTTATTTACGTGCTTATGCGCATTCGTGCTAATAAAAAGTACAAGCGTTAATAAGAGTACTATTTTCTCCCTTCCAGTATCTTAAATATTCCAAACTTCTTAAAAAAATAAACTGCTGCTAGCAAAGGAGAAGAAGAGACCGGAGCTTCCATTGCAAGCTCCGTGCTACAATTTTGTAGCGAATTTTTAGAAGGACCTAATTTTATTGCCGATTTTAGTGTTATGAGAGTACTTCAAATCATGACGGTCCTAACTGCCGTTCTTTTCCTAGGTTGCAAGAAAATGGACAAATCAGCTCCTTTAAACTCAGAAGTTTCTTCTAAAAAAGAATCTTATTATTCTGGCGAACCACTAAAAGTGGCGGTTATTGGCCTTACCCACACCCATGTTCATTGGATATTGGGGCGCGAAAAATTGGGAGATATTGAAATAGTGGGCATTGTAGAGCCTAACAGGGCGCTGGCAACCCAGTACAGCGAGCAACACGGCTATTCTATGGATTTAGTGTATGATTCTATGGAAGCCCTATACGACGCTGTGAAACCAGAGGCGGTCACTGCTTTTAATGACATTTTTGGTCATTTAGAGGTGGTACAATTTTTTGCTCCCAAAGGGGTGCATATTATGGTAGAAAAACCGCTAGCCGTAAGCTGGGAACATGCGCAAAAAATGGCGGCACTGGCCCAAGAACATAAGGTACAACTACTCACCAATTACGAAACCTCCTGGTATGGATCTAATTATAAAGCCTATGAGCTTATAAATGAAAAGAACACCGTTGGTCCTATTCAACGGATGGTTTTTCATCATGGGCATCCGGGTCCTATTGAAATTGGCTGTAATGCCGAATTTTTAGAATGGCTTACAGATCCCGTTTTAAACGGAGCCGGAGCGTTAACAGATTTTGGATGCTATGGCGCCAATTTAGCAACCTGGTTTTTAAATGGAGAACTTCCTAAAAAAGTCACCGCTATTACAAAACAGTACAAGCCCGAAAAATATCCCAAGGTAGATGATGATGCCACCATTATTCTAGATTACGCCAACAAGCAAGTTATTATACAGGCCTCCTGGAACTGGTCGCACAATCGGAAAGACATGGAAGTCTATGGAACGCATGGTTTTGTCATGTGTAAAGATGGTACCAAAATGGAGGTGTTAGAAGATGAAGAAGAAGGGGTTTCTCTTATGGATGCTGCCCCTTTAACCATGGGCGTCCATGATCCGTTCGCCTACCTTAATCAAGTAGTGCATCACAAGTTAGAAGTACCTCCTTATTCAGTTTCTTCATTAGAAAACAATCTTATAGTGATGCAAATTTTAGAAGCAGCCAAACAAGCTGCGGCCACAGAAACGACCGTAGACTGGGAATCCTTTTTCAATTAATGGGGTTGTGTACCTTTGTCATTCATGAAGTCCATTACGCTAGAAGAAGGGAAAAAAGTATTTTTCGCAAGTGACAACCATTTGGGAGCTCCTAGTTTTAAGGCCAGCCTCCCGCGTGAAAAGAAGTTTGTCTCTTGGTTAGATAGCATTAAAGAGGAAGCAGGTGCTATTTTTTTAATGGGCGATCTTTTCGATTTCTGGTTTGAATATAAAACTGTTGTCCCGAAAGGGTTTACAAGAACATTAGGAAAACTAGCCGAACTCTCTGATGCTGGTATTCCTATCACCTATTTTGTAGGCAATCATGATCTTTGGATGAATGGCTATTTTGAAGAAGAACTCAATATTCCTGTATTTCACAAACCGCAACAATATACCATAAACGGCACCACTTTTTTCCTTGGTCATGGCGATGGATTAGGACCTGACGATAAAGGGTTTAAGCGAATGAAAAAGGTATTTACCAACCCCCTTGCGCAATGGCTTTTTAAATGGCTGCATCCAGATTTAGGAGTCCGTTTGGCACAACATTTATCGGTGAATAATAAAATTATTTCAGGAGATGCAGATGCCCAGTTTTTGGGAGAAGACAAGGAATGGTTGGTGCAATACTGCAAACGCAAATTAGAAACCCAACAGTACGATCATTTCATTTTTGGTCACCGCCATTTGCCCATGGAAATCGACTTAAATGGGACTTCTAGGTATACCAATCTTGGAGATTGGATTTCTTATTTTACCTATGCGGTTTTTGATGGCGCAGAATTACGTTTGGAGCGCTTTGAAGACTAGTTGGCTAGACGCCATTTTCTTCCTGGTCTTGTTCCTGTTCTTCAACATCTTTGCTTAAATCTAACTTGCGAAAACTTGGAAAAAAGGCAGCCATCCCTCCCACGGTGAGTAGTGTCATGCATCCTCCAAAAACTACTGCCGTCACAGTACCCATTAGCTTCGCGGTTAACCCACTTTCAAAAGCGCCTAATTCATTAGAAGAACCAACAAAAATAGAATTTACAGAAGCCACTCTTCCTCGCATATTGTCTGGGGTTTTTAATTGTAAAATCGTTTGCCTAATTATCATAGAAACTCCGTCTACAGCTCCACTCACAAAAAGCGCAATTACCGAAAGCCAAAAGAGCGTAGACAACCCAAACACTAGGATGCATACCCCAAAGCCAAAAACAGCCCATAGTAATTTTTTCCCTGCATTCTTATGAAGCGGGAAGCGGGTAGAAAGCAACATAGTAATAGAAGCCCCAACAGCAGGTGCTGCCCTCAAAATACCAAATCCTTCAGAACCTACTTTTAAAATATCTTGTGCGTAAATGGGCAAAAGGGCTACAGCACCCCCAAAAAGTACTGCAATCATATCTAAAGACAAGGCTCCCAGAATAGCCTTAGTACTAAATACAAACTTAAGTCCATCTTTTAAACTCTGTAGAACAGGCTCTCCCAACTTGGGATTTAATATTGGTTTCCTTCCTATCTGAAAAAGAAACAATAAGGCTAGAATAGAAAAACCAAAAATGATACACAAGGACCAGTGTACCCCTATCCATCCAATAGAAAATCCTGCAAAGGCCGGACCTACTACAGAGGCTACCTGCCAGGTAGAGCTGCTCCAAGTAGCAGCATTAGGATATATTCTTTTTGGGACAATTAAGGCTATCAGGGAAAATATAGTTGGGCCGATAAACGCGCGGACCAATCCGCCAAGAAAAACTAGACCGTAAATGGTATATAAAATGGTTCTAGAAGCGTAGGAGTTTTCCACCGAAGGCAAGGTGATCAAAAAGAGTCCCAGACTAACTACCGAAAAACCGATTATACATTTGACCAGTAAATTCCTTTTTTCATTCTGATCCACAAAATGCCCTGCAAATAAAGCAATACTTACGGCAGGGATAATTTCCATGAGACCAATAATCCCCAGAGAAAGCGGATCTTTGGTCAACGAATATACCTGCCATTCAATGACTATAAATTGCATGCTCCAAGCGAAAACCATCGCAAAGCGTACCAAGAGAAAAATATTGAATTCTCTATAGCGTAAGGCCGCATATGGATCAAGAGGTTTTGCCATGGTCTAAATAGTAATTTCTATGCTATTCCCTTCTGGATCTAAGACAACAGATTCATAATACCCATCTCCAGTGGTCCTAGGTGCTCCAATAATCCTATACCCGTCTTCACGTAGTTTCTGCGTTAAAGAATCTACTTTTTCCTTGGTTCCTACACTAATGGCAAAGTGTGCAATTCCTAAAAAATCTTGTTCGTTGCTCTTCGCGAAAGTTATAGTGGGCTTATGCATTAATTCTAGGCGCGAGCCCGTCTCAAAACTTAAGAAATAGGAGGTGAATTCCTTTGCAGGATTATGGTATTTCTCGCCAGCCTGGGCCCCAAAATAATGGCTGTAAAAGGCCTTGCTCTTCTCTAAATCCTGAACCCAAATAGCCAAATGCTCAATTCTCATCGAATATCTTTTAGTTTCAATTGCAGGCTTACTGTTCCGTTCCATTCATTTTCTTCCAACGTAAATACAGCGTCCAAAGAGTTTCCTCCTTTAACTAAAGAAAGCTTGTCTCCCAAATTAAATCCAATAGCGCCAATGGGTTTCAATCCATTTTGAGTGAGCTGAACCTTTAGATGCTTTTCCCCTTCCCCAACGCCTTTAGCGTAGCCCGTATCTCTTAATCCTTCTGCCATAAAAACGGGGCGCATGTTTCCAGGACCAAAGGGCGCAAACTGATTTAGAATGCGCAAAAGTTTGGGAGTTAACTGCTGCCATTGAATTTTACTATCTATCGTTAATTCTGGTGTAAGTAACTTAGGATCTATCGTCGTAGCAACTACTTTTTCGAACTGGGCTTTAAAATTTTCAAACTCTTCTTCTAACAAGGTTAAGCCGGCTGCATATTTATGCCCTCCAAATTGCTCTATATAATCTGAACAACCTTGTAATGCTTCATACACATCAAAACCCTTTACAGAACGTACAGAAGCTGCTAACTTGTCGCCACTTTTTGTGAAAACAACGGTGGGTCTGTAATAGGTTTCCGTAAGCCTGGAAGCCACAATACCTATGACACCTTTATGCCATTCTGCATCAAAAACCACCGACGTGAACCGTTCTTGCTCTTGATTCTCCACTATTTGTTGCAAGGCTACTTCAGTAATTTCCTGATCTAATCCCCTTCGATCTAAATTGAACTGTTCAATTTTCGCAGCCTGTTCTTGAGCACTTTTTAAACTGGTTGCGGTAAGAAGGTTTACGGCATATTGCCCATGCTCCATTCTGCCGGCAGCATTGATCCTTGGAGCTATAATAAAAACAACATCTGTTATAGAAAGTGTTGTCTTTTTAATTTGATTTATTAATGCTTTAAACCCATATCTAGGGTTCTTATTCATTACTTGTAACCCATAAAATGCTAGCACCCTATTTTCTCCAGTGATTGGCACAATGTCTGCACCAATTGCCGTGGCTACTAGGTCTAGATAGGGGACTAATTGTGAAATAGAAGTGCCATCCCTTGCGGCCAACGCTTGAATTAATTTAAAACCAACCCCGCAGCCACAAAGTTCTTTGTAGGGGTAGGAACAATCTTCTCGCTTAGGATCCAGTACGGCAAATGCCTCTGGTAATTTTGGTCCTGGTCGATGATGGTCACAAATAATAAAGTCTATTCCTTTTTCCTTGGCATAGGCCACTTGCTCCAAGGCTTTTATCCCACAGTCCAACGCAATGATGAGTGTTACCCCATTATCATCGGCGAAATCAATCCCTTTCTTAGAAACGCCATAGCCTTCTGTATACCTATCTGGAATATAGGTGGCCACATTAGGGTAAGATTCTATTAGATAGCTGTACAGCAATGCAACCGCAGTGGTACCGTCTACATCGTAATCTCCATATACCAGCATGGTCTCTCCCGAAGCCATGGCACGTTCAATTCGCTCCACAGCAAGGTTCATATCCTTCATTAAAAAAGGATCGTGTAAATCTGACAGGGCTGGTCTAAAAAAACGCTTGGCTTCATCATAGGAAGTAATCCCTCGCTGCAACAACAAATGCGCCACCAAGGGCACCACGTTTAGTTCCTCTGCTAAGCGTGTAATGGCATTGGTGTCAGGAATAGGGCGAAGGGTCCAGCGCAAGAAATTCTATTTTGAATGATGGTACTCTGTTTCTATTTCTATCGTAGCAAACCGGCGAAACATTTCCATAACACCGCAATATTTTTCTACCGACAATTCTACCGCACGTCCCAAGCGCTCCTCGTTTAAGTTAGCACCATAAAAATGATAGGTTAGCTTTACCTTGTGGTAGTATTTTGGATGTTCCTCCGTTAATTCTCCAAAAGCGTCTATGTGAAAATCTGCCACTTCTAATTTCATCTTTTTAATTAAAGATGCTACATCCAAACCTGAACATCCTGCCAAACTAGACAACATTAGCGCTTTGGGACGGTACCCGCTTCCTTCTCCACCGTCTTCGGCGCCAGCATCGATCCGTAGGTCATGTCCTGATGGGTTATTACTTTCAAAAGCCATATTGCCCAACCATTTGGTGCTTACGTGATTTGTATTTGCCATGTCTTTATTGTTTCTTGTAGGGGTTAAAAATACGACAAATCATACCAGTATGGCACTTGTAGAACCCTTAGACCCGAACCACGATCCCGATACCAGAAAACTAGCAGAATTCTTTAATGAGACCTTAGGCTTTTGCCCAAATTCTGTGCTCACCATGCAACACAGACCTGCTATTTCTAAGGCCTTTATTAACTTAAACAAGGCAGTGATGGCCAATGAAGGACGTGTTACCTCTGCCTTAAAACGAATGATTGCTTGGGTAAGTAGTAATGCTACGGGGTGCCGCTATTGCCAAGCACATGCCATTCGAGCAGCGGAACGATATGGAGCAGAGCAAGAGCAATTAGACAACATTTGGGAATACCGTACCCATCCGGCATTTTCTGAAGCAGAAAGAGCTGCTTTAGATTTTTCATTAGCCGCTTCACAAGTACCCAATACAGTAAACGCCTCTATAAAAGCACGCTTACACGAACATTGGAACGATGGAGAAATTGTTGAAATGTTGGGGGTTATTTCCTTGTTTGGCTATTTAAACCGTTGGAATGATTCTATGGGGACCTCTATTGAAGATGGCGCGGTAGAAAGTGCAGACCAATATTTGGGAAAATATGGTTGGGAAAAAGGAAAGCACGACGGCAGCCGATACTAAAGACATTCAGAAACAATATTTTTTAAAGTAGGAAGCACCTCCTTTTCAAACCATGGGTTTTTTTGCAACCAAAACCTATTTCTAGGAGACGGATGAGGTAATACAAAGAACTTTGGCAGATAGGTCTTATAATTCCGTACCGTTTCTGTAAGGTTCTTTTTCTTCTTATCACCTAAATAATATTGTTGGGCGTATTGACCGATTAAAACAATCACTTCTAAGGAGGTTAACTGCTCCATAACTGGATCATGCCAGCGTGGTGCGCATTCAGGTCTGGGAGGTAAATCACCAGATTTTCCTTTCCCAGGATAGCAGAATCCCATGGGGATTAAAGCAAAGAGGCGCTCATCATAAAATGCTTCATCTGTAACTCCCAACCACTTTCGTAGTTGTTTCCCACTGGGGTCGTCCCAAGGAACGCCGGTGGCATGTACCTTACTTCCGGGTGCTTGGCCTATGAGCGCAATCTTAGAATTTGGATGTGCACTAATAATGGGTCTAGGACCTAAAGGCAATCCCTCTTTACAAATGGTACAGGCTTGAATTTCTGAAAGCAGTTTTTCCATTACTTTTTACCGGCTACCACTACCACAAATTCACCTTTTGGAGCCTTCTCATTAAAATGAGCAATCACTTCATTGAGGCTGCCTCTAATGGTTTCTTCATACATCTTGCTTAGCTCCCTAGAAACTGAAACCTGTCTATCTTCTCCAAAATATTCTGCAAAATGCCCAAGGGTTTTTAAAAGTTTGTGCGGTGATTCATAAAAAACCATAGTTCTGGTTTCCGCAGCCAGAATTTTCAAACGTGTTTGCCGTCCTTTTTTCACTGGAAGGAATCCTTCAAAAACAAAACGGTCATTTGGCAACCCACTATTCACCAAGGCAGGTACAAAGGCCGTAGCGCCTGGCAAACATTCTACCGGTATCTGCTGTTCTAGGCAGGCCCTAGTCAATAAAAAACCCGGGTCTGATATGGCTGGAGTGCCCGCATCTGAAACAAGTGCAATAGTAGTTCCTGCTTTTAATTTTCTAATGGCCGCCTCTATCGTTTTATGTTCATTGTGCATGTGATGAGCCTGCATAGGCGTAGTAATTTCAAAATGCTTCATGAGCTTTCCACTGGTGCGTGTATCTTCTGCCAGTATTAAATCTGCTTCCTGAAGCACCTTAACGGCCCTAAAGGTCATGTCTTCCAAATTGCCAATAGGCGTAGGCACCAAATATAACTTTCCCATGTTCATTCCTTAAGGACGCACCGTTTTTCCAGAAAAATATGATAAGAGCACCGCTATAAATGCAATAACCGCCCCCATATGTTGCCCATCACTTACCATATAATGTGCAAAAAAGGCGAGTACCGTGTTAAAGAAAAATCCAGCATATGCCCACTCTTTTAAAGAACGAGAAAAATTACCCCAGACGGCGAATAATCCAAGAATTTTTGCAACTGCTAAGGGATAAATCAAATAGGTTGGGTAGCCCATATTCACAAAAAAATCAACGATCATTTGATGATTGAAGAAGTAGTTGTAAACGGAAAAAAGCATGATAAGGGTTAAGATCCCGGTGGACACCCAATAAAGTACCTTAGTAGCCATAACAAGTTGCGTTGGTTCTACCTAAAGGTAAAAAATCATAAGAACTAGGCGAACTTTCTACCAACAATGGCCATAAAACGTGCTTCGTATTCTTCTTTTCCTTCCCAGTTGTTGTATTCTGGCTTTACCATGTTATTAATGAAGGAAATAGATCGGTCTTCCGATTCAATAGTATTTAATTGAGAAATTACCCTATTGTAATCATCCATGTTATTATCAAAAAGGTGCTTTACAAAGGCCAACCGATCGTTAAGCCCAATGCTTAGTTTCTGATTTAATTTATCGTTTAACGAACTAGCTGGGGTGTTTTCTGTTACAGGGTCTGGCGAAAGGTATTCTTTATCATTCTTCATGAGCTCCGGCTTCGCAATGAAATCGCCAAAGATGTATTCAATTGCCTCCGAAGGCATTTCAGAAACCATCTCTTTAATAGTGTGCATGCCAGGAGTTATAATATCTTCCTCGTGGGGGTTGTTTTCTGGGATAGCTGTGTTTGCACTCATTACGGCGCTGGCCATTTTTTCGAAACGGGATGCCACAACGTTTTTGCTAACATCGACCTCAACATCTTTTAGTTTTTCGTCTATAAACTTTAAGACTGCTAACTTCTCATAAAGCTCTTTGGCAACTTCATAGAGTTCGGTAAGTTCTTTGTCTTCCCTAGAAGTAATTATGTCTGTAGACAGCTTTACTAATTCTTCTCTTAATTTTCGTTTCATGACCCCAATTTCTTTAGCTTAAATGTACCACCAAAATCCGTGCCCTTTTAAAAACAAAAGGTTAAAATTACTTTTAAAGATGATGGGGTATTTTACTACTTTTATGTCTTCTGTAAAATTAAAACGGACAAACCCTTAATTTCGTTTAAAAGTACAACATGTTCCTAGAAAACACGGTAAACCCAAAAGAGCAATTTGGATGGATAGAGGTCATTACCGGTTCCATGTTTTCTGGAAAGACCGAAGAATTAATCCGCAGGCTTAAACGAGCCCAATTTGCCCGACAAAAAGTAGAAATTTTTAAACCTCAAGTAGACACACGCTATAACGAGGAAATGGTGGTTTCGCACGATTCTAATGAAATAAGGTCTACACCGGTACCTGCCGCAGCTAATATTAGGCTTCTTGCAGATGGTTGCGATGTTGTTGGGATAGACGAGGCACAGTTTTTTGATGATGAAATTGTCACTGTTTGCAACGATTTGGCCAACCGAGGAATCCGTGTGGTGGTCGCCGGATTAGATATGGACTTTAAAGGAAATCCCTTTGGGCCCATGCCTGCCCTAATGGCAACTGCAGAATATGTTACCAAAGTGCATGCGGTTTGCACGCGTACCGGGAATTTAGCCAATTACAGTTTTAGAAAATCTGATAATGACAAACTAGTCATGCTAGGCGAAACTGCAGAGTATGAACCCCTTAGTAGGGCTGCTTTTTACAAAGCCATGCTACGAGAAAAAATTAGCAAGCTGGATGTAAAAGCCGAAGAAGTAAAGCCTAAAAAGAATATTTCTAATGGCTAAAATTGGAGAAACTACCCTTGTTCTTGACCTCGCAGCCCTAGAACACAACTTTCATTTCTTAAAGTCTAAACTAAAGGCAGGCACAAAATTTATGGGGGTGGTAAAAGCCTTTGCCTATGGTAGTGATATGGTTGCCATTGCAAAAAAGTTAGAAGCCCTTAAAGCAGATTACTTGGCAGTGGCCTATGTAAAAGAAGGGCTCTTGTTACGGGAAGCGGGAATTACCTTGCCTATTTTGGTTCTACATCCCTTGCCAGTGCACTTTAAAGCCCTTATTAATGCCCAATTAGAGCCAAGCTTGTACTCGCCCAAGGTATTACGAGAATTTATAGAAACTACAGAAGCTGCTGGAATCACAGACTATCCGGTACATATAAAATTTAATACCGGCCTTAATCGGTTGGGTTTCTGGGAAAATGATGTCGCCTTGATATTTGAGATGTTAGAGCATAGCAACGCCTTAAAAATTAAAGGAATTCTCTCTCATTTAGCAGCTTCAGAAGATGAAAAGGAAGATCCTTTTACCCAACTTCAAATTACCCGTTTTCAAAATATTTCAAAATCAGTGAAACAGCGGTTAGGAGAAATGCCCTTGCGGCATATGCTCAATACCTCTGGCATACTTAATCACACCAACGCTCAGTTTGATATGGTGCGCAGTGGAATAGGTTTATACGGTTTTGGTAATCATCCCAATTTTGATACCCAATTAAAACCGGTCACCACCTTAAAAACCGTGATTTCACAACGCCATAAAATTGAACCAGGAGAAAGTGTAGGCTACAATAGAGGCTATGTATCAGATGCCTATCGCATCACTGCTACGCTACCCATTGGGCATGCCGATGGTATCGGTAGGCAATATGGAGGGGGAAAAACCATGGTTTGGGTTCATGGGAAGAAAGCACCCATCTTAGGAAATGTATGTATGGATATGATTATGATAGACGTTACAGACATAGATTGCAAAGAAGGTGATGAAGTAATTCTCTTTGGAGGAGAACACTCTGCTGCAGATTTGGCAGAAAGTGCAAACACCATTTCATACGAGTTATTAACCGCTGTATCACAACGGGTTACGAGAAAGATTCTTAATTAATTTAACATTTCTTTCTATTTTTTTCCTACCTTTTCGGCTTAGTAACCACATAAACTATTAACAATGCTTAAAGAATTCAAAGAATTCGCAATGAAAGGAAACCTGGTAGATATTGCCGTTGGTTTCGTTATGGGTGCTGCTTTTAAAGAAGTAGTAACTTCCTTCACAGGAGGGATTGTATCGCCACTCATTGGACTGATTTTCGATTCTGATTTTAAAGATTTACGCATGAAACTAAAAGAAGGAGTTGCCAACGATGCGGGTGAAATGGTTGGAGAGGTGTACCTAGAATATGGTACCTTTCTTACCAACGTCATCGATTTTATTATCGTTGCATTTGTTATGTTCCTTGTTGTAAAAGGCGTAAACAAAATGAAAAAGAAAGAAGAAGAAGCGCCTGCTCCAGACCCAGGTCCGTCTGAAAAGGATCTCTTAATGGAGATTAGAGACGCGCTTAAAAAATAGTCGATCCTTCGTTTTTTCAATTAAGAAAAACGAAAGGAAACCGCTACACCACGTTTCATTAAAGCCACCAAAAAGATTCGCAATTTTTTTGGTGGTTCTTTTTTTGCGACTCCCCGGAACCGCCTATTGTTATAAATAAAACATTTTGTTGTTTTTTCAATATAGTGTTTAAAAACTATGGTTTACAGAAGCAAGTACCCTACATTTGTTGGCTTAAAATTTTATTTGGATGAAAGTTGCTGTTGTAGGGGCCACAGGGATGGTTGGTGAAGTGATGCTAAAAGTATTGGCAGAACGTCAATTTCCTATAGATGAATTACTACTTGTCGCTTCCGAGCGATCGGTAGGCAAAAAACTGTCTTATAAAGGGCAAGAGCATACAGTCATTGGACTAGAAACTGCAGTTGCAGCACGTCCGGATATTGCCATATTTTCTGCTGGGGGTGGAACCTCCTTAGAATGGGCACCTAAATTTGCTGAAGTAGGCACCACGGTAATAGATAACTCATCTGCCTGGCGAATGGATCCTAGCAAGAAATTAGTGGTGCCTGAAATAAATGCCTCGATTCTCACCCAAGAAGATAAAATCATTGCTAATCCCAATTGTTCTACTATACAAATGGTAATGGCATTGTTTCCCTTGCACCAGAAGTACCAAATGAAACGAGTGATTGTTTCTACATACCAATCTGTTTCAGGTACCGGAGTTAAAGCTGTACAGCAATTAGAAAATGAAATGGCCGGTGTAGAAGGTGAGATGGCTTACCCCTATCCTATTAACAGAAATGCCTTACCCCATTGCGATGTGTTCATGGAGAATGGCTATACCAAAGAAGAGATGAAATTGGCTCGTGAGCCGCAAAAAATATTGGACGACAGAACTTTTTCGGTCTCTGCCACAGCAGTACGTATCCCAACAGCAGGGGGGCATTCTGAGTCTGTAAATGTGGAGTTTCTTAACGACTTTGAGCTAAATGAAGTGAGACAACTTTTAAACGACACTCCTGGAGTTACTGTACAAGATAATCCAGAAACCAATACCTATCCTATGCCTATTTATGCCCATGAAAAGGACGAGGTGTTTGTAGGTAGGATACGAAGAGATGAGACCCAACGCAATACGCTTAATATGTGGATTGTCTCTGACAACCTAAGGAAAGGAGCTGCTACCAATGCCGTACAAATTGCAGAGTATTTAGTGGCCCATAACCTGGTCTAAAAAAAATATTCTTTGCCATCACCTTCTTAAGTATGCCCTACGTAAACCCAGAGTTCTTTTAGAGTTTTTGGAGGGAGATTTGTAATCGTTAAAAAACGTTAAGCTTCCCTGCTTTTTAGGTGTTAAATTGTGGGTAAGTAATACATTTAAGGGTTGACTAAATCCTTCAATCATGAAACCACTATTATTTTTAGGGGGCTTAGTACTTTTAGCCTCCTGCGCAACCGAAACTAAAAGAGAACCCATTGCCGTGAATTACCCAACAACTGCTACTGTAGATACCGTAGACACTTATTTTGAAAACGACGTCCCCGACCCTTACCGATGGCTGGAAGATGACCGAAGTCCAGAAACAGAAGCTTGGGTAAAAGAACAGAATAGCGTAACCTTCGGGTACCTCGATAAAATTCCGTTTAGAGAAGATTTAAAAAATAGGCTCGAAAAATTATGGAACTATGAAAAACTAGGATCGCCTTTTAAAGAAGGAGACTACACTTATTTTTATAAGAATGACGGACTCCAAAACCAATATGTAGTTTATAGAAAGAAAGATGGTGGTGAAGAAGAAGTCTTTTTAGATCCCAATACCTTTTCAGAAGATGGCACCACTTCTTTAATGGGATTAAGTTTCACAAAAGATGGTTCTAAGGCTGCGTATCTTATTTCCGAAGGTGGCAGTGATTGGCGCAAAGGAATCGTTATCGATGCGGCTTCCAGAACCATTGTAGAAGACACTTTGGTAGACATAAAATTTAGCGGTATTTCTTGGAAAGGAAATGACGGCTTTTTCTATTCTAGCTATGACAAGCCAGAGGGTAGTGAGCTTTCTGCAAAAACCGATCAACATAAATTATACTACCACAAATTAGGAACTCCTCAGTCTGAAGACGTGGTTGTCTTTGGTGCCACTCCAGAAGAAAAACATCGTTACGTTGGTGGCTACGTTTCTGAAGACGAAAAATACTTGTTCATATCTGCTTCTGTATCTACCTCAGGAAACAAGTTGTTTATGAAAGATCTTTCTAAAGATAACAGTCCTTTGGTAACCATTTTAGACAACACAGATTCTGATACGTATGTTATTGAAAACGAAGGTTCTAAATTATGGATGGTCACCAACATGGATGCACCCAATAAAAAGATTGTAGTTACAGATGCCTCTAACCCAACCCCAGAAAACTGGGAAGATTTTATCCCTGAAACAGAACATGTGCTTACCGCAGGTACCGGTGGTGGTTATTTCTTTACAGAATATATGGTAGACGCTATTTCAAAGGTGTTACAATATGACTACGAAGGCAATTTGGTACGTGAAGTAGGCCTCCCTGGTGTTGGAAGTGCAGGTGGTTTTGGAGGAAAAAAGGAGGACGAAGAGTTCTATTTTTCGTTTACCAATTACAATACACCGGGATCTTCTTTTAAATACAATGTAGAAAGTGGAGAATACGAACAATATTGGAAGCCAGAAATTGATTTTAATCCGGAGGATTATGAGTCTACTCAGGTTTTCTTTACGTCTAAAGACGGCACCAAAGTTCCTATGATAATTACGCATAAAAAAGGTGTAGAACTCAATGGAAAAAACCCTACCATTCTTTACGGTTATGGCGGATTCAATATAAGTCTAACCCCTTCCTTTAGCATTGTAAATGCAGTATGGATGGAACAAGGCGGGGTTTACGCAGTACCTAATTTAAGAGGTGGTGGAGAATACGGTAAAAAATGGCACATTGCTGGCACCAAAATGCAGAAACAAAATGTATTTGACGATTTTATAGCAGCAGCCGAATATCTTATAGAAAACAAATATACCTCCAAAGAATATCTAGCTATTCGCGGTGGATCTAATGGTGGTTTACTGGTAGGTGCCACTATGACGCAACGCCCAGATCTAATGCAGGTAGCCTTACCGGCAGTGGGTGTTTTAGACATGCTACGGTACCATACCTTTACCGCTGGAGCAGGATGGGCCTATGATTATGGAACCGCGGAGGATAGTGAAGAAATGTTTAACTACTTAAAAGGATACAGCCCGGTTCACAACGTTAAGTCAGGAGTGAGCTACCCGGCTACTTTGGTTACTACTGGAGATCATGACGATCGTGTGGTGCCTGCTCATAGCTTTAAGTTTGCTGCGGAGCTTCAAAAAAATCAGGCAGGAGATCAACCCACTCTGATTCGAATTGAAACCAATGCTGGGCATGGCGCCGGTACCCCTGTAAGCAAAACCATTGAGCAATATGCTGATATTTTTGGGTTTACTTTCTTTAATATGGGATACGATGCCCTGCCTAACCAGAGTGTCTTAAAAGAGTTTAAGGAGTAACCATTAAAATATTTAAAACCAAAAATCCGTTCTTAAAGGAGCGGATTTTTTCATTTTAATACTACGCATGCTACGGGTAAACCAAGCCACATTTTCCTATAAAAAAGATCAAATTCTTTCTCAACTCTCTTTTTCAGTTGAGCAAGGTCAGCACTTGGCCATTATGGGTGAAAGTGGTTCCGGGAAAAGTACCCTTTTAAAGGTACTCTATGGATTACTGCAGCTAGACGCGGGTACGCTGTATTGGAAAGACAATGCCCTTTTAGGCCCTAACTTTCATCTAGTTCCAGGAGAACCCTTTATGAAATATGTTTCGCAGGACTTTGATTTAATGCCTTTTACGTCGGTCTCTGAGAATATTGCAGAACATCTTTCGGTCTTTGAGCAAGAAACGCACCAGGAACGTATAGATGAACTGCTTCGATTAATTGAGTTGGAAGACTTTGCCCAAGAACTTGTAAAAAATCTAAGCGGAGGGCAAAAGCAACGTGTGGCACTAGCAAGAGCTTTGGCGCAAGAACCAGAAGTATTGTTGCTAGACGAACCTTTTAGCAACATCGATCAATTTAAGACCAACAGACTACGGTACCGTCTGTTCCCATATTTAAAGGAAAAGGGCATAACGGTGTTAACAGCTACTCATGATAGTAATGATGTACTGCCTTTTGCAGATGCTGTGCTGGTTTTAAAAGAAGGCAAGATTGAGGCCTTAGATGCTACCCAAACCGTCTATAAAAAGCCCAAAAACAGGTATGTAGCTTCTTTATTTGGATTGGTTAACGAATTGCCGCTGCGGGATCTTAAAGAATATTCTGAACTAGAAACTTCTATTCTGGTATACCCCCATGAGTTTGAACTTTCTAAAAAATCTGGTGTTCCTGTTTTTGTGGTCAACAATTATTTTAAGGGCAACCATTACTTAGTAGAAAGCGTGTCTGAAAGTGGCACAACAATTTACTTTAATGCCTCGCATGCACTACAACCTAACACACGGGTGTATTTAAATGTATCATTACAACTCGTTAACTTTAGGCTCAAAGCAGTCATTTCTAATGAATCTTGAAAGAATTGCCCAAGAGCTTCACTACAAAGCGGTGCGCAGCAGCGGTGCAGGAGGTCAACATGTCAATAAGGTAGCCACTAAAGTAGAACTGCATTTTCATGTAGACAATTCGCAGGGATTGACCGAAGAGGAAAAAACGCGCCTAAAACTGAAGTTGAAAAATAGAATTTCCAAAGACGGAATCCTACAACTGCAATGCGATGAGGCAAGAAGTCAATTTAAAAACAAAGGGTTGGTGACCGCTCGCTTCTTTGACCTACTTAAAAAGGCATTAGCCGTTGCAAAAAAAAGAAAGGCAACCAAACCCTCTAAACGTTCTGTAGAGAAACGCTTAGAGAACAAAAAGAAGGCTGCTCAGAAAAAAGCCAGTCGAAAAAGACCCTCTTTAGACTAACCCATGGAGGGTACCTCATAAAAATACTGTGCCCTTTTTATTTTGCCATTTTCTACTTGGTACATGCAAAGCTCATCAAAAGCCCAGCGCCCTCCTTCTTTAAAGGTTGCGTCCATAGACATAGGCACCACAAAATGATTCGCTGCCACAATGGGGTCGCCAATAGACCCCCCGTGAATTTCTTCAATTCCTTCGGCCCATGCTAGGTAGCCATTCCAGATATTCTCGCGGCCTGTTGTAATTTTTTCGCCTGGCATTCCATCCATTTCAATGCTTACTGCATCATCTGCATAAAGTGCATAGGCTTCTTGGTATTTTTCTTCCCTGCAGAGGGTTACTAATTGTTGGGCGACTTCCTGTGTTGTCATGATTGTTCGTTTATTGGGTTAATTCCTTTAAATATAGGGATTTAGAGGTTTTCTCGATTTAAGGAATCGTTAAAAAACTGCCCTTAAAAAATATCAAGAATGGTGCTTTTTTGACCCTTAAATTCAAAAGTGTCACCCTTGCTTTTCCCTAGCAGCTGTTGCCCTACAGGAGTTCCTGGCGAAATACAAAACACTTCTTGTGCACCAAGCTGTATTTTTCCAGCAGAAATGGCCAAAAAATAGGTGAACGATGTAGTTTCTACCAAACTGCCAAGTGCAATGCGTTCGGTTAATCTATCCAAACTAATTTTTGCCAATACTTGCTTTAATTTTTCAGTTACCGCCAATTGCTGCCCCAATTTTTCGCGCTCTAATTGTAGCATCGCACGGCCAGTTTCATGCTTGTCTCCGGCGGTGCTTTTGGTTTCAGATAACAGCGATTCGTTAATTTTTGCAACCTCTTTTTTTATTCCCTCAAGCCGGGTTTTTACATAGGTATGGCAATGCTCTAATGCTTTTTCTTTAAGATCCATCTCGTTAAAAAAGTAGGGTGAATCTGGTTTCTTTATTCGGTATCGAATGTAGTTTTAAACTGCCCCCATGGCGTTGCATAATTTGCTTGGACAAGCTTAATCCAATGCCAGTTCCTTTGTCTTTGGTTGTAAAAAACGGCACAAAAATTTCGTCCAGTAGTTCTTCTGGTATTCCTGGGCCATTGTCTTTTACCTCTATGTAGGTTCTTTTATTGGCGTCTACCGCAGCGGTTACATGAATATCACCATTTGTAGACCCTTCTAAACTATGGGCCGCATTCTTCACTAAATTAATGAGCACCTGGGTAATTTGTTTTTCATCCACAAAAAAGTCTAACCCATTTGGTTTAATAGACCAGCTAATCTTGGTGTTTTCATTGGCTTCCTTAGAAGTAAGGATACGCGCTTTTTCAAACAATTTATGTGCAGAGATTAACGTCTTATCCGGTTTGGGCACATTTAAGAAACTTCGATACGACTGTACAAATTCCATTAAATCACCCCCTTGGTCTCGAATCACTTTTAGCCCTCTAATAGAACTGGTCATTATATCCTTGTCTATGGCTTGATCGTTTTCTGAGGCAACCGATTTAAAGTGCTTTAGAATAGAATCTGAAATAGAGGTTATGGGGGTAATGGTATTCATAATTTCGTGGGTCAACACCCGAATAAGTTTTACCCAGGAATCAGTTTCTTTTTCATCCAATTCATGATGAATATCTTGGGCCACAACCAGAAGTAATGGGTTTTGATCGAGAACCATGGGCGTGCACTTTAAAGCCAGCTGTTTTTGTTCTCGTTCATTGGTCAACTGAAAAAGCTTGCGTTCAAAAGCCTCAAAAGGTTGAAAGATTTCATACAAACCTTTGTCTATTTGCTGTAGTTGCTTAATATGATTTAACGGGCTGTAATTGAGCAACTTTTCCAGGGTGGGATTGGCAAAAAGAATATGGCCTTTTTCATTAAACGTCATGATCCCAATATTAGCCTGCTTTAAAATTTCTTGATAGTAGTTTTCCCTTATTTGTAATTGCAAGTGCACTTCCTGTATTAATCCGTTAACCCTATTTAAACTTTGGTTTAATTCTTTAAAGGATTTAATTGTGACACGTTCAGGAAAACGAAGCGTAAAATCTTCATTACGGATGGCATCAAAGAAATAGGCTATTTTACGGTTGGTACTGTTGATAAAAGTAATTAAGGAATACACCTGACCTACGAGTAAAATAATGGTAAACACAAACCCAATATACTTGGCCTGTGTAAAGGTGTACGCAATTCCTAATGCAGTAAGGGTAATAAGGATCACCCGCGCAATCAGCTGAAAATAAAAGTTTCTACTTGCCATTCGCTTTTAAGCGTTTCATTTTGTTATACAAGGTTTGTCTGGATACCCCCAATTGATCTGCAGCCGCACTATAATTCCCGTCATGGTGTTCTAAAGCCTTGGTGATCATTTGATATTCCATCTCATCCAAAGTGAGCGGTTCATCTCCTAATACAGAAGCAGATTTTGCATGCAAAAGAAAATCTGTAGGCTTTAATACGTTCCCTTCAGATAATATCACTGCACGCTCCATTGTATGCTGTAATTCTCTAATATTTCCTGGCCATGGATAGCTTTCCAGTTTTTCTTGTGCCATATGATTCATGCGCAGCGCAGGTTTATCATATTTCTGGGCAAATCGTTTTAAGAAAAATTCCGAAAGCACCACAATATCTCCCTTTCTTTCCCGCAACGGTGGCACTTCTATATGAATGGTATTAATGCGGTATAAGAGATCTTCTCTAAAAAGACCGTCAGACACCATTTTTTCTAGGTTGCAATTGGTAGCACTAATAAGTCTAATATTCACCGCAATAGCCTTATTAGATCCTACTCGTACAATGGATTTATTTTGAATGGCCGAGAGCAGTTTTGCCTGGGTTTGCAAACTTAAGTTGCCTATTTCGTCTAAAAATAGAGAGCCTTGATGTGCTGCTTCAAACTTACCCGCCCGGTCTTCTTTGGCGTCTGTAAAGGCACCTTTCTGATGCCCAAACAATTCACTTTCAAAAAGATTTTCGGAAATAGACCCCATATCTACCCCAATAAACACCTCATCTTTTCTAGCAGAAAGCCGGTGCAATTCCCTTGCAATAAGTTCCTTTCCCGTACCATTCTCTCCGGTAATAAGGACGTTTACATCTGTCTTTGCTACTTTGCGAACAAGTGCGAGGACCGATAATAGCGCAGGCGAATTTCCAATGATATCATATTTATCTTCATTGATTACTCGCTTAAGATGGTCTTCTTTTTTCTTAAGCTGATTAATTTCTTGTTTGGACTGGCGCAACTCATAGGCCGATTTTACCGTAGTTAGCAACCGTTCATTATTCCATGGTTTTAGAACAAAGTCTGATGCTCCATCTTTCAAAGCCTTCACGGCAAGGTCTACCGCTCCATAGGCAGTCATCATTATTACCGAGGTATCGGGCGATTTCTTTTTAATTTCTCGTAACCAGAACAAGCCTTCATTCCCTGTGTTCACCCCAGCAGAGAAATTCATGTCCAGCAAAACAATATCTACCTCTTCTAATTTAGGAAAGGAAGAGATTTGGTTAGGATTAAATAAGGTCTGGACTTTTTTATACTCGAATTGGAGCAATATTTCCAAAGCGCTTAACACACTTTTATTGTCATCAATCACCAATATGCTTGCATCAACCATAGTGTACTTTAATTAGTAGAACTCGCTTTTAATTACACAAAATATATACCTCTTTTGGCCTTACACCTACGAGTCATCTGACAATGAAGGCGCAACCCCTTATTTTATGAGGTGCTTGCCCTCCAAAACATTTTTTTAAAAATACAATCCACCTTTCGAACTTGGCAGTTGAATGTAAAATTATTTTACACTTTTTGTATAAATTTTTTACACTTCTAGTCACCTTATCAAATATGATAAATCGCAACTATTTGTTTATCAGCAATTTAGTTTTGTGGCACGGGAATCGCACTTCCTTTGGCATATCAATTAAAAAATGAACATTAAACAGCTTTTTATCCTCTTTTTTGTAGTGGCCCAAGGGTCACTGTACGCTCAAAAGGCATGGACATTGGATGAGTGTGTTTCCTACGCGGTAGCAAACAACCTTCAATTGAATGATTTTGAGCTCACTGCCCAAGCCAATAAAGAGACCTATCGCCAAAGCATACGCAATCTGCTACCTGTTGTAAACGGTTTTACAGATTACACCATCAACTTTGGACGATCTATTAACCCGGAAGACAACAGCTTTGTAAATACCGAATTCTTTTCTAATAGCTATTCCTTACAATCATCGTTTGATTTGTTTCAGGGCTTTCAGAAAATTAATAGTATCAAAGCCTCTAAATTTCTTTACAAGGCAACGCAACAAGAAACGCTTCAACAAAAATATTTGTTGGCTTTTCGAGTGATGGCGGCGTACTACGATATTCAATTTATAGAAGGATTAATTACCATTACCGAAGAACAAGTAGCCATTTCGCAAACCAACTATGACTTGGTAGAAAAACAGGTAGAACTTGGGGTTATGGCCGGCGCAGATCTCTACGAGGCAGAGTCGCTTCTATTTGCAGATAAGTTATTGCTTACGCAAAATGAGAATCGCTTAAAAGCAGCAAAACTAACGCTGCTTCAAGCCATGAATGTAGAAGGAGAGAGTGACATTACCATTGCACCGGAAGCCATTGCGGGTATGGGTACAGAGCTTCCGCCAAAAGAAATATCAGATTCCATTTTTGTGGCTGCAAAAGGTTTTATGCCTTCCATAAAAGCACAAAACTTGCGCGTTAAGGCCGCTAAAAAACAATTGGCTGCTACGCGTGGAACACTTTATCCATCGCTTTCCTTACAAGGGGGTATTGGAACTGGGTACTTTGAAACTATTGTAGATACCTTAGGGAATACGGTTCCCTTTAGAGATCAATTTAGGGACAATACCTTTCGCTTTGTAGGAGCCTCTCTAAACATGCCCATATTTAATGCATGGGCCACACGTTCCCGTGTAAAACAACAAAAGATAGCCCTTGAGCGTGCCAAAAACACTGCAAAAGTAACGGAGCAAGAATTGTATCAAATCATTCAACAATTGGTACAAGAACACGATGCCTTGTTGGCAGAAACCGTGCAAACAGAAAAAGGGATGGAATCGCAACGGCTCGCATTCTCCATTGCACAGAAAAGGTATGAACGAGGTATGATAAATGCCATAGAGCTAGGTCAGGCAAAAACGTTGTTTGCCACAGCTCAAAATCAAAACCTGCAGGCTCATTTACGCTTGCGCGTAAATACCAGCACATTAGACTTTTACAAAGGGTTACCACTATTTAATATCAATTAGAAATGGACATAAAACTGGAAAAGAAAAAAGGATTAAAACCAAAACACTACGGGTATATTGCGCTTGGCGCTTTGCTCCTTTTTGTTGGGTGGAAGTTAGCTTTTGGCAGTTCTAAATCTACGTTTAGAACGGAAAAAGAGCGCTTGTCAATTGCTGCTGTAGCCGAGGGCAAGTTTGACGATTACATCACCATTAATGGCAATGTTGCCCCTATCGCTACCATTTATATGGATGCCTATGAAGGCGGGCGTGTCTCTGAAAAGCTCATAGAAGAAGGAGCTATGGTCAAGAAGGGAGACATCATTCTCAAGCTCGAAAACATGAATTTATACGAGCAAATCTTAGCGAGTGAAAGTAATTTGGCTTTAAAGCAAAACGACCTGCGTTCTACGCGTCTTACTTTTGATGCCAGACAGGTAGAAGGTCGTCGTTCCTTAGCCACTGCGGGTACCGACCTGCAGCGGTTAAAGCGAAATTACGAGCAAAATCAAGTGCTATTTGCGGATGAACTAATCTCTAAAGAAGTGTACCTCACCTCTAAAGAAAACTATGAATTGGCGCAAAAACAGTTTGATATTGTAAAGCTTCAAACAGAACAAGACGATGCTTTACGAAAAACATCTCTAGCTGGTTTAGATACGGATTTAGAACGAATGAAAAAGACCTTGGGCATGGTATACCAACGTCTTGATCACCTCAATGTGCGCGCCCCCGCAGATGGGCAGCTAGGATTTTTAGATGCTGAAATTGGACAGAATATTTCACAAGGCCAGCGCATTGGGCAGGTGAATGTTCTTACCGACTTTAAAATTGAAGCAGCCATAGACGAGCATTACATAGACCGTGTAAAACGCGATTTATCTGCTACCTTAGAGCGTAATGGAAAAGAATATGAACTGCGTTTGCGAAAGGTGTATCCAGAAGTACGAAACGGCAGGTTCAACGTAGACTTAGTGTTTACAGGAGAAAAGCCAGAAACCATTCGCGCAGGACAGAGTTATAACATTAAACTACAACTAGGGGCTTCTAATGATGCCTTGTTGTTACCAAAAGGTGGGTTTTTTACAAGTACCGGTGGGCAATGGGTATTTGTTGTTGACCCCAGCAGTAATGAAGCTATAAGACGCCAAATACGAATTGGAAAACAAAATTCCAGGTATTATGAGGTGTTAGATGGCCTTCAACCAGGAGAACAAGTAATAACCAGTAATTATGATAGCTTCGGAGAAGCAGAACGAATAGTATTAAAATAAAGCAATCAAAAAATGATACAGATTACCGATTTAAAAAAGAGTTTTAGAACTGAAGAAGTAGAGACCTTAGCCCTTAACGGGGTAAACCTAAGCGTTGAAGAAGGAGAATTTGTCGCGGTCATGGGGCCTTCTGGCTGCGGCAAATCTACCTTGCTCAACATTATTGGAATGCTAGACAATCCCACAGAAGGGAGTTACAATTTTGCGGGCCATGAAGTGGCAGGCTTAAAAGAAAGTCAACGCACACAACTACGTAAAGGAAATTTAGGATTTGTATTCCAAAGCTTTAACCTTATTGATGAGCTTACGGTATACGAAAATGTAGAGCTTCCGCTTATCTATCTTAAAATGGGAAAAGCCGAACGAAGAGAAAAAGTAAAAACCGTGCTAGAACGAATGAAAATTGCTCATAGGGAAAAGCATTTTCCACAGCAACTTTCTGGTGGGCAACAGCAACGGGTAGCCATTTCTAGAGCCGTGGTAACGAACCCAAAATTAATTCTTGCAGATGAGCCTACGGGGAACTTGGATTCTAAAAACGGAATTGAAGTTATGAACCTACTAACAGAGCTCAACCAAGAAGGGACTACCATTGTTATGGTAACACACTCCGATAGAGATTCTCATTATGCTCATAGAGTTATTAATCTCTTTGATGGGCAAATTGTTACAGAAAGTCAGAACAGAGCCGTAGGTGCTGCTGTGTAAGGAGTTTAATCATCTGCCTTAAGAAAACTTAAGGAGCATCAAAAAACAACGCTTAATCAATCAAAAAACGTCATGTTTAAAAATTATCTAAAAATCGCTTGGAGAAACCTCTTGAAAAACAAGGGGTATTCTGCCATAAATATCGGTGGCCTGGCCCTAGGAATGGCCGTAACCTTAATCATAGGATTGTGGATGAATGATGAACTCACCTACAACCGCTATTTTAAGAATAAGGATAAAATTGCTCAGGTATTCCAGTCCCAGACCTTTAATGGAAATACTGGAACAGGACCTGCAATTCCGCTCCCTTTGGAACCAGCATTACGAGAAGAGTTTGGTGATAATTTTGAACATCTCATGATGTGCTCCTGGACCCAGTCTAGTTATGTGAAATACGGAGAAAAGAGCCTTTCTAGAACAGGGAATTACATGCAACCTAATGCGCCAGATCTACTAGATCTAAAAGTGAGCAAGGGGGATAGAAATGGCCTTGGTGAAATTAACTCTATCATGATTTCAGAATCATTGGCCGAGGCGTTTTTTGGCGCAGAAGACCCAATTGGAAAAGTGCTGAAAATTAGCAACCAGTATGATCTAATGGTCACAGCGGTGTATGAAGACATCCCTTACAACAATAGCTTCAACGATACAGATTTTATTATTCCTTGGGAGCACTATGTAGCCAACCAAGAATGGATCCGAAATTCATTGGATAATTGGCAAAATAACTCCTTTCAATTGTTTGTTCAGATTGCGGACAATACCACTTTTGAAAGTGTGACCAATGCTATCATTGATATTAAGAAAAATTCCGATGAAGAAGTAGTGCAGTACAACCCGCGTATTTTTCTTCTTCCCATGGAAGACTGGTATTTACGAAGCAATTTTGAAGGTGGCGTACAAACTGGAGGGCGCATTCGGTATGTCTGGCTCTTTGGTGTTATTGGGACCTTTGTGCTCATCTTGGCCTGTATTAATTTCATGAATCTTAGTACGGCCCGCTCAGAAAAGAGAGCCAAAGAAGTAGGGATTCGGAAATCTATCGGTTCTCAAAAAGGTCAGTTAATCTATCAGTTCCTAAGCGAGTCTTTCTTGGTGGTATTATTTGCTTACATCATTGCCATTGGTATTGTTTTAATCTCTCTCAACGGGTTTAATGAACTGGCTAGAAAGGAAATTACCTTCCCCTGGAACAGTGGAGTCTTCTGGCTTATTTCATTTGCATTTATTTTATTCACAGCACTGCTTGCAGGGAGTTATCCTGCCTTGTACCTCTCTTCCTTTAGGCCGGTAGATGTTTTAAAAGGCACTTTTAAATCTGGCAAATATGCCGGGTTGCCCAGAAAGATTTTGGTGGTTCTGCAATTCACGGTTTCAGTGGCCTTTATCATAGGCACTTTTATAGTGATGCAACAGATTAATCATGCTAAGAATAGGCCCATAGGGTATGATAGAGAGGGCCTCATCCAGGTCCCCACTTTTGCACAAGATTTTGAAGATAAAACAGAATTAATGCGCAATGAGTTTATTAGTTCTGGTGCTGTGGTACAGATGGCAACTTCTAGTAGTCCCACCACCCGAATTTGGTCTAACAGAAGCGGGTTCACTTGGGAAGGAAAACCAGATGGTTTTCAAGAAGACTTGGCATGGACAGAGGTGTCTGTAGACTATGCAAAAACCCTTAATCTAAAAATAGTAGAAGGCCGTGATTTCTCTAGAGATTTTGCTTCAGACTCTCTAGGCGTCTTAATTAATGAAACGGCAAAGCGGTATTTAGGCATGGAAAATCCTGTAGGTAAATTTCTTAGAGATACCGATACTGAGGATCCTTCTCCACCCATGAAAATAATTGGGGTTGTAGAAGATATGATTGCCCAATCGCCGTACGAACCTGTAAAACAAGGCGTGTACGTGTACGATCGTTATAACAATTTTAGTTACTACAACCTTCGTTTAAATCCCAAGCAAAGTGCATCCCAAAACATTGCGGTGATAGAGCGGGTATTTAAAAAACACTTCCCTGACATTCCTTTTGAGTATGATTTTGTAGATGAAGAATACGGACAAAAATTTGCTGCAGAAGAGCGGGTGGGCAGTTTGTCTGGCATCTTTACGGCATTAGCAATTCTCATTAGCTGCCTAGGCTTGTTTGGGCTCACTTCTTTTGTTGCCGAACAACGAACCAAAGAAATTGGGGTTCGCAAAGTTTTAGGGGCTACTGTGTTTAATGTGTGGAACATGTTATCCAAAGACTTTTTAAAACTGGTAGTTATTTCCTGCTTTATTGCGGTCCCTATTGCCTATTATGTAATGAATGGATGGTTGCAAGAATATCCCTATCGGGTGATTCTTAAATGGTGGATTTTTGCCATTGCCATGGTGGGCGCCATGGGTATTACTGTGCTTACAGTGAGCTTTCAAGCCATTCGCGCAGCAAAACAAAATCCTGTAAAAAGCCTACGCACAGAGTAGGTATTCAATCAATCAAAAAAGGGTTCAATCACCCCTAAAAACAAACGGACATGTTTAAAAACCAATTAAAAATCGCCTGGAGAAGCCTTCTTAAAAGGAAGGTCTTCTCCTTAATTAATATACTAGGTCTCGCCATTGGATTTGGCTGTGCAATTCTAATTTTCCTATTTGTAAGCCATCATTTAAGCTATGATCGTTTTCATAATAATGGCGATCGTATTTACAGATTTGTAACCGAAGAACATGCCGATGTGATTGATTATACAGCCTCTGTCCCTCCTGGTTTTTCCAATGCTTTTAAAGAAGACTATGCCTATGCTCAACAAATGGCAAAGATGGTCTCGTGGGGAGATGAAGTTCTGACTATTGAAGACAGAAATATAAAAATGAGCGTGGATGATGAGGTGCGCTTTGTAGAAGAGGATTTTTTTAAAATATTCAACTTCCCTTTAGTCAACGGTTCTCATGATATTTCGCTTTCAGAGCCTAACACGGCCCTTATAACAGCAGATATGGCCGAAAAACTTTATGGTCAAGAGCATCCAGTAGGTAAAACATTTCTCTTTGGAAACAAAGTGCTAATCACCGTTACTGGCGTCCTAAAAGAATTTCCTAAAACCACAGATTTTAAGAGTAAGATTTTTATTTCTTTCCCAACTCTCAAGGAATTTTCTTCTTTTGGATCCAGTGAAAGTTGGGGGGGAATTAGTTCCAATCTTATGGTATTTGGATTGCTGCACCCTAACCAAGATATTGCGGCGATTGAGGCAAATTTGCTGGCCTATCCTAAAAAGTTTCGTCCTTCTTCCAGGAACCGTCATGTATATAAATTACAGCCACTTTCAGAAATTCATTTAAATACTACCTATGGAGGTGGAATTAATAGGACAACCCTCTGGATCTTTTCTCTAATAGGTGTTTTTATTCTGGGAATGGCCTGTATTAATTTCATCAACATATCTACCGGGCAGTCTGTTTATAGATCTAAAGAAGTAGGGATGCGAAAAGTAGTGGGGGGTGTAAAAAAGCATCTTTTTTGGCAGTTTATGGTAGAAACCATGCTAACCAGTCTGCTCGCTTTACTAGTTGGTGTTGGGATCTGTTTACTGATTTTACCTTGGTTTAATGCGGTGTTCGACTTATCACTCTCCTTCTCAGAAATGGCGAATGTAGAAGCTATTGGTTTTGTTCTGGGGCTGCTAGTCTTGGTGACCTTATTGGCGGGAAGTTACCCTGGAATTTTAATGGCACGCGTAACCCCCATTTTAGCCTTAAAAAACCAGCTTTCTGCAAAAGATATTGGTGGGGCTGCGACCAGAAAAACCCTAGTAGTTGCGCAATTTGCGGTGGCTATTGTACTTATTGTAGGCACCTTGGTTGTGAATAAGCAATTGAACTACGCCATGACCTCCGATCTTGGTTATGATAGGAACGCCATTGTCATGGTAGAAATTCCTACGGATGATGTGCTTCCGGCAAAAGTTAAGGGATTAAAAGAGCGGTTTGCACAACACTCAGGAATTGAAAATGTAAGCCTATGCCTTGCCTCGCCTGGAGCTGCTTACCTTGAATGGAGCACCAGCGTACGTTACAACAACAAGCCAGAGCCAGAAGAGTTTGGCCTTATGATAAAATCTGCAGATAAAGATTACTTAAACACTTTTGGAATTCCACTAGTAGCTGGTAGATCTTTCATAGAAAAAGATACGCTGGACGAGGTGTTAGTGAATGAAACCTTTGCTAGAAAAGTAGGAGTTACCGACCCTAACGCGGTTTTAGGAAAACAAATTGCTATTAATTCTGGGGATGAAAAAGTGAGTATTGTGGGCGTGGTGGCCGATTTTCATGATCAGTCCTTTCAAGGAAATATTAGCCCCGTTTTTATAGGCCCTATGGAAGAATTGTACAGTGAATTTGCATTGAAGATCTCTATGGCACAAGCCTCAGACGTTTTGGCATATATTGAAGAAGAGTGGACAAAACAATTCCCTGATTTTGTCTTCAATTACGATTTTCTGGACGATCGTTTTGCAGAGCAATACCAGCGAGAACAGCAATTTCTTTCGCTAACAAAAGCTTTTTCGCTCCTTGCCATTTTTATAGGATGCTTAGGGGTTTATGGGCTTATTTCATTCTTTATTGGGCAAAAAACAAAAGAAATTGGTATTCGAAAAGTGCTGGGCAGCAGCTTGGGGCATATTTTAAGTTTGCTTACCAAAGACTTTATTGTGCTCATTTTAGTGGCAGGGGTCATCGCCTCACCTATTGCCTGGCTAATCATGGACCGTTGGTTAGAAAGCTATAAATACCAAACTCAAATTTCATGGTGGGTTTTTGTACTGGCCATTGGAGGCGTCATCATCCTCACACTAACCACCATGGGGTACAAAACCATAAAAGCAGCCAACACAAACCCTGTAAAGAGTTTGCGTGCAGAATAAGTAATTCATCATCAATAAATAAACGAGTCATGCTAAAAAATCAATTAAAAATCGCTTGGAGGAGCATTAAAAAGCAGCCCTTTTTAAATGCATTGAACACCCTTGGCCTTGCCATTGGAATCGCTGGAACTTTGTTGATATCACTTTATATCTATGACGAGCTCAGTTATGATAAAATGTTTGTAGATGCCGATAGAATTCATAGGATTAATGTAGACATGAAATTTGGTGGTCCTGATAGGAAAATGTCTCAAGTTTCTGGGCCTATGGCGGAGGCCGTATTGAATGATATACCGCAGGTAGAAAGTGTGGTCCGGTTTAGACCCTGGGGGAGCGCTTCTTTAAAGAAAACAACGGATACCAATCTGGTAATGGAAGAACGTACTGCCTTTGTAGACACTACGTTAATTCCCTTTTTCGGATTAAAAATGGTCTATGGAAATCCTGAAAAAGCACTCGACAATCCAAATTCTTTAGTGCTCACGAGAACTGCAGCAGAAAAACACTTTCCCGTAGAAGTTGCTATGGGGCAAAAACTGGTGTTTAATGAAGGGGAAACCTATACTATCACTGGAATCATAGAAGATCTGCCAAGGAATTCTTTTCTCGCAGACTATTCTGTTTTTATGAGTATGACGGGTTACGAAGACCAATATTTAAACTGGGGAAGTCATAATTATAACACCTTTTTAAAATTAAAACCCAACACGGGACCCGAGGCGATTGCAGCACAGCTAGATGGGATGATGGAGCGCTATTTAATGCCTTATGCTCAGGAATTTTTTCCTGGAATTACAAAAAAAGAATTCGAAGCCTCTGGCAATTATGTTCGGTATTTTACCATGCCCTTGACCGATCTTCATTTAAACTCTCGTAGAGAACAAGATATGGGTGCTAATGGAGATATGAAGAACATTTATATTTTGTCTTTCATAGCCTTGTTTTTAATCCTCTTGGCCAGCATTAATTACATGAATCTTTCTACCGCTTATTCCTTAAAACGTGCTAAGGAAGTAGGCATCCGAAAAACATTAGGCTCAAATAAAAAAATGCTGGTTCGGCAATTCTTAACAGAATCTGGGCTAATCACTTTTGGGGCGATGCTTATTGCCCTAGTTATTTCATTAGTGGCCATGCCCTTCTTTAATGAGCTTGGAAATAAAGACATAAGCCTTCCGCTAGCAAACCCCGTTTTTTGGGCACTTATTCTTGGGGCAACCATTATTTTGGCCATCTTCTCTGGGAGTTACCCTGCCTTTTTTATGTCTAAGTTTATCCCTTCCAAAGTTTTAAAAGGAAGCGGTGAAAGCAGCACTGGAGGATCTAAACTTAGAAAGACCTTGGTAGTCTTTCAGTTTGCTATTTCTGTCTTTTTAATCATAGGAACCTTGGTGGTTTCTAAGCAATTGCATTTTATACAAAACAAAGATCTTGGGTATAGCAAAGACCAAGTAGTTTTGGTGAATAATATGGAACGTCTTGGAGAGCAAGCAGCCTCCTACAAAGAAGAAGTACAACAACTTGCTCAGGTGACCAATGCCTCGTTAAGCGGATTTGTACCCACCCCATCCTACAGAAGCGATTCTTCTTACTTTATGGAAGACCAACTAAATCAGGAGAGCGCCGTAAACATGCAAGGATGGCGGGTAGATTTTGATTATATCAACACCCTAGACCTACAAATGGTAGCGGGGAGGGCGTTTGATCCTACAATCACAACAGACTCTACTGCAATTATTATAAATGAATCTGCTTTGGCAGTGACTGGTCTGGATGCCCAGAGCATTTTAGGAAAACGTATTTTCAATGGTATTGGCGAAGACGGAACCACGGTATTTACTGTAATTGGAGTGGTAAAAAACTTTCACTTCGAAAGCATGCGAAATAATGTGAAGCCGCTTTCGCTTCAAATAGGGAGAAGCAATGGCAATCTTGTGGTGAAGCTAAAATCTGGAGATTTTAGCACTGCCTTAAAGCAGCTTCAAGAGCTATGGGATGCCCGTTCACCCAGCTTGGCTTTTGATTATCAGTTTATGGATGCCTCTTTTAATCAAGTCTATGAGAACGAGAAAAGACTAGGAAACATCTTTGTCATTTTTACCTCCTTGTCTATTTTCATCGCTTGCCTTGGACTATTTGGATTAGCAGCATTTAATGCACAAAAAAGGGTAAAAGAAATAGGCGTACGCAAAGTTTTAGGAGCCTCGGTTGGGCAAATAACCTATCGTCTTTCTTTTGATTTTTTAAAGCTTGTTTTTATTGCTGTACTGATTTCGCTTCCTATTGGTTGGTTTGCAATGAACAGATGGCTTGAAGATTTTACCTTCCGCATAAATATTGGTCCATGGGAATTTTTAATTGCCACCTTTATTGCCGTTTTAATTGCCCTCCTTACTGTAAGCTATCAAAGTATTAAAGCTGCCTTGGCGAATCCAGTGAAAAGCTTACGCACAGAATAATCTTTTTGTAAATTATTTGTACAGCAGGTGTAAAAATATTTTACACATTAGAAAACCAACAAGAATCTATCTTGTTGGTTTTCAGTTTATTGGCTTTTGGCATAATAATTTATATATCCTTACTATCAATCAAAAAACGAGCGGTCATGTTTAAAAACCACATCAAATTTTCACTCCGAAACCTTTGGAAAAATAAAACCCTATCAGTGCTCAACCTTTTAGGTTTGAGTATTGGGGTTTCGAGTGTTTTAACCTTGATGTTCTCTGTCTACGCCTACTACACAGCTGACACCCATATTCCGGACCGCGAAAACATTGTGTACCTAAAAACACAATTAACAGATGGCACCAGTTACCGGGAGGTGGCCTATCCTTTAATAGATGAAGTGGTGCGTTCCTCTCCAGAAGTATTGGCAGGAACACACCTACATAGTTGGGGTAATATCTGGCTTGAAAATGGCACCGACGAATTTCAACACAGGACCGATTATGCGGACCCTGAGTTTTTTGAAGTTTTTGACCTCCCTTTAAAGTATGGTAATAAGGAGACCGCATTAAAAGAAAAGTACTCCATTATTTTAACTCATAAGGTGAGTGAACAATTATACGGGGACAAAAACCCCGTAGGTAAAACTCTGGTTGGGGCCGATACCTTAAACCTAAAAATCACTGGAGTTTTTGAGCCTATGAGTCCCTATTCCTCCTTTCGGTTAGGAGTGGTTTTACCAAATACCTTGCTAGAAAACAATCCCACCTTTCAACGTCAAACCAACTGGGACAATAGCTTTTCTCCGGCCTTTTTTAAAGTTCGGCCAGATACCAACAAAGAAGCACTTGCTCAAAAAATAACCCAAATAGCAAAGCAAAATTATAGTGAGTCTACAATGATTAAGGCAATGGAGGTACTGCCTTACACTGATATGCGCACAGACATCATTCCTGTAGTGGATACCATTATTGGAGGGTCTATCGCCGCTTCTATTTTTGTGTTGCTCATCATTTTAGTGAATCTCCTAAACCTAAATACCTCCACTATGTTACGCCGTACCAAGGATATTGCCGTGCGCAAAGTATTGGGAGGTAGCAAGAAAAGTGTAATCCTTCAATTCTGCATTGAAAATGGCATTTTAGTCTTTGTGTCTATTATCATTTCAGGAGTGCTTTTCTTATTAGTGAACCTCCCGCGTTTAAATGATACTTTTGGCCCCGAGTTTGGGCGTATTTCATTTGATGTTGTCAAGGACTTCCCGGTAATTGTTGGCATAGTAGTGGTAGGTCTTTTGGCCACATTAATGGTGGGCATCTTTCCTACGCTACGCTTTATTAAAGTTCCTATATCGCTAGGCATAAAAGGTAAAATAGAGCAAATAAAAAGCAACTTTCTACTTAGAAATTCTTTTATCATCCTTCAATTTACCATTGCCATTCTTTTTATCTGCATAGCTGTTATTCTAAACCAACAGATTGGGTTTATGAAAAATGCAGATTTAGGCTTTGAACGCAGCAATGTTTTGGTTGGGAGTATTGATCTTGATTATAAAGACCTAGATGCCGCAAAATCTAACTTTAATGCCATGCTTAATGAGTTAGAAGCCAATCCATACGTGAAAAGTGTTTCAACCAGTCAAGCCATTCCTTCGGATTATTATTTTAACTACACCCCTTATTACGACCCGGAAACAAAAACTGATGTGCGTTTTAGAAGATCCTATGCAGATGATAGTTACTTTGAGACATTGGAAATCCCCATAGTGATGGGCCGAAACTTTGACCAAAACAGGGATAACCCAGAAGAGTATCCGGTTATTATTAATGAAGCCGCCATGAAAGCATTTGGTTGGACAAGTATTGAAGGCAGGCGTTTAAAGTATAAAACTTCAAAAGATGAAGGACACCCCATTATTGGCGTTGTAAAAGACTTCCATTATCAAGATCTACAAAATTCCATAGAACCCTTAGTGCACATCTATCGCGATAAAAATGCGTTGGAAAGCCATCGATACTTAACGGTAAAAGTAGCGGAGGGACAAGAAAAACAAGTGAGTACAATCATTACATCTACCTTCAACTCCATTTCTTCAAGAAGGAGCTATGAGCAATTAAATTTAAATGACAAGGTAAGTGCACAGTACCAATTGATTGAAGGAATTCTTCAGTCTGTAAACATTACCGCCATCTTAACCATTTTTATTTCCTGCCTTGGAATGTTTGGATTGATTTCTTTTTTAGCCAAACGAAAGGTGAAAGAAATAGGCATACGCAAAGTTCTTGGTGCGGGTGTTGCCAAAATCGTCATGCTATTATCAAAAGACTATATCATCTTAGTGGGTATTGCAGCCATTATTGCCTTCCCTATAGCTTGGTACCTAATGAATGCTTGGCTTGGCACCTTTGCTTATAGCATTTCTATACAGTGGTGGATGTTTGCACTCGCGGGATTCATTGCTTTTATAATCACCTCATTTACGCTAGGGCTACAAGCTGTTAAATCGGCATTGGCAAACCCAGTAAAAAGTTTACGTACAGAATAATTCATCAATCTAACCAAAGAAATCATGTTTAAAAACTATCTCAAAATCGCCTGGAGAAACTTACTTAGAAATAAGAGTTTTTCCCTACTCAATATTCTGGGCCTATCTATAGGTTTAGCAGTAACCGCACTAATTCTTCTTTGGGTGCATAACGAGTTAGAATTTAACCAGTTTCATGAAAAAAAAGACCGCATTTATCAGGTCTATAATAAATACGAAGTTGAGGGTGAAATCTGGACGTGGAACTCCACTCCCAAAATCATGGCTCGCACCATTAAAAAGGACTATCCTGAGGTAGAAGAAGTTTCTCGTTATTTCTATGAAAACATTTTTCTCTTTAGTCAAGGCGACAAAAACATCAAAGCAAATGGAACTTTAGTAGACCCCAGTTTCCTTAAAATCTTTAGTTTCCCATTGCTCGAAGGAGATGTCGAGACCGTCCTAGAAGATGTGAACTCTCTAGTGGTAACTGAAACTTTTGCGAAAAAGATGTTTGGCGATGCACCGGCCGTTGGGCAAATCGTTAAAATGGATAACCAAGATAGTTTTAAAATCACTGGAGTTCTTCAGGATATTCCTTCTAACTCTGACTTTAATTTTGAATATCTCATTCCGTGGGCCTATCTAAAACAACGTGGTTGGGATGATGAAAATTGGAATAACAATTCCGTTGCCACTTATGTGCTTTTAAAAGAAGGAACAAACTACGCCGCCTTCTCTGAAAAAATAGAATCGCTTAGGAAGTCCTATGACAAAGAGGCTCCGGATATGGTGACCTACCTCTACCCCTTTACACGCTCTCATCTTTACTCTGAATTTGAAAATGGGGAAGAAGTAGGAGGTCTTATTGATATTATTCGCCTATTCACCATCATCGCCATTATAATTCTTGTGATTGCTTGTATCAATTTTATGAATTTAAGTACGGCACGGAGTGAAAAACGGGCAAAAGAAGTGGGTGTGCGCAAAGTAGTGGGGGCTAAGAAAAAGGCGCTCGTCTGGCAGTTCTTAGGAGAGTCTATTTTAATCTCTTTTTTGAGTGCCGCGGTTGCAGTGACTATTGTATTAGTAGCACTACCTTCCTTTTCAGAGTTAATAGGGATGGAATTAACCCTTGACTGGACCAATCCTTGGCTTTGGGTATTCTCACTATCTATTATACTTCTTACAGGGCTTTTAGCGGGAAGTTATCCTGCGCTATATCTCTCTGCATTTAAACCCTCTGCAGTGCTCAAAGGAACTTTTAGCAAGGTAAATACCCTCGTTACACCGCGTAAAATATTAGTAGTAGTACAGTTTTCAGTAGCAATTATTTTAATCACAGCTACGCTGGTAGTAAAACAACAAATAAGCACGGTACAGAACCGGAAACTGGGGTACAATAAAGAGCATCTTATCTACCTGCAAATGGAAGGTGAAGTAGAGCAGAAATACGAAAGCATAAAGTCTGAATTGTATAACCAAGGAATTGCGGCCTCTATTTCTAAAACCAATTCTCCCATCACAGAAAGCTGGAGCAATAGCTGGAACATTGAATGGAAAGGGAAAAGTGAAGACAACAAAACTTTAGTCCACCGAATGGTGGCAGATGACGCCATAACAAAAACCATGGGCTTACGACTGGTTCAGGGAAGGGATTTTGATCTTACCAAATTCCCTACAGATTCTACCGCCATGCTATTAAATGAATCTGCGGTAAAACTAATGGGATTTCAAGAACCTCTTGGACAAACTATAAAAGACAACGGAACAGAATGGCATGTGATTGGAGTGGTGGAAGACTTTGTTTTTAATTCTCCCTTCCAAAAAATTGAACCTATGGTCATAGAAGGAGCCAGAGCTTGGTTTAATATCATTCACATTAAATTTAAACCTAATAGTTCCGTGGCAGAGAACCTAGCTGCTACAGAAGCGATCTTTAAAAAGTACAATCCTAATTACCCTTTTAATTACGAGTTTGTAGACGCTGATTATGCACAAAAATTTGCAGATGAACAACGCACCGAAAAATTAGCCAGTTTGTTCACCATTTTAACCATCCTTATCTCTTGCTTGGGCCTTTTTGGATTAGCAAGCTATATGGCACAGAATAGAATAAAGGAGATTGGTGTACGTAAAGTGCTAGGTGCTTCGGTAAGCGGCATCACCACGCTTCTTTCAAGAGATTTTCTAAAACTAGTTGGCATCGCTTTAATTATTGCTATCCCCATTTCATGGTATGCCATGAATAGGTGGTTGCAAGATTTCGCCTATCGTATAGACCTTTCCTGGTGGGTATTTGCCCTAGCTGGGATAATTGCCTTAGCGATTGCCTTTCTTACGGTAAGTTACCAGGCCATAAAAGCGGCAAAATCAAATCCTGTTAAGAGTCTAAGAACAGAATAATTCATCCATCACAAAAACACGGTCTATGTTTAAGCACAATCTTCTTTTCTTTCTGCGAACTCTTAAAAGGCATAAGAGCACTTTCTTTATTAATCTGGTAGGATTGTCCTCTGGGCTTGCAAGTGTGTTGTTAGTATACCTCTGGGTGCATGATGAATTGGCCATTGATAAATTTCATGAAAACGATGAAGAATTATACCAAGTACGCAGATTAGTCTCTAGAGGAGCCCAAGGGACCTTTGCGGCGACCTCAAATTCTAGTTTAATGCTAACGGCACTACAAGAAGAAGTGCCTGAAGTGGCTTTGGCCACAGCTGTTTATGAGTTCGATAACAATGCCATGCTTGCCACAGAAGACAAAAAAGTAAGCGCTTTTGGAATCATGGCCAGCAACGACTTTTTTAATGTCTTTTCGTATCCGCTTCTCGCAGGAAACGCCAACACGGTGTTGGCAGATGCCTCCTCCGTACTAATTTCCAAAGAACTAGCAACCTCACTTTATGGTGAAACAACCGACCCTATAGGAAAGTCCTTGAAAGTTAAAGAAGGCGAAGAAGAAATTGATGCAGTCTTTACCATTTCAGGGGTTTTTGAAGTTCCTAAACAAGCTTCAGAATCTTTTGACTTTATCCTACCCTACAGTACTTTTTTGCAATTACGTGACCCTGATGATTTTCAATGGAATAGTAACAGTTCCAGTATGTACGTGTTATTACAACCCAATACAGACATTCAGAAATTTAATGAAAAGATGGGGTCTTTTATTGCAGATAAAAGCGACTTAGCCAAAGATGAACAGGTATTCTTCACCAAATTCAGCGATACCTATCTAAAAGGCAATTTTGAAAATGGGCAACAAGTTGGCGGGCGCATAAATTATGTGATTCTCTTTTCTATTGTGGCGCTCTTTGTTTTGGTAATTGCCTGTATCAATTTCATGAATCTCTCCACGGCAAGAGCTTCCAAGCGTTTAAAGGAGGTGGGAGTTAAAAAAGCAATTGGTGCCCAACGAAAGACTTTAATCATTCAATTTCTCTCAGAATCTATTTTACTAGCATTTCTTTCTTTAGGTGTTGCGGTGGTGCTAGCGTCCTTGCTGTTGCCTTGGTTTAATCAGGTTACTGGAAAAGAACTTTATTTTGCCTTAGAGCCCTCCATGATTATTTCCTTGCTATTAGTGACGCTTTTAACTGGCGTGTTATCGGGAAGTTACCCTGCCTTGTATTTAACGAAGTTTAATCCTGTAAAAATTATGAAAGGAAAAATGAGTAATCCCATGAGTGAACTTATGGTTCGCAAGGGATTGGTTGTTTTTCAGTTTAGCATTTCTATCCTTTTAATTGTAGCCGTAAGTATAATTTATCAGCAATTGGCATACCTACAATCTAAAAACTTAGGGTACGATACCGACAATGTCATCATTTTTGAAAGACAGGATGCACTACTAGACCAAATGGATGCTTTTTTAACCGAAGCAAGGCAAATTCCCGGCGTAGTGAATGCCACCTACATGCAAGGAGGTATGACTAATTTTAGCAATGCTTCAGGCGGACATACTTGGCCGGGCCAAACGGAAGAATCCAAAGAAATCACCTTTAGACATGCCCATGTAGGCCCCAATTTTATAGAAACTATGGGAATTGAACTGGTGGCCGGACGGACTTATGTGAACGAACAACCCGATAATGAAAACAAAATAATTCTCAATGAAACCGCGGTTAAGGTCATGGGGCTCGAAAACCCTATTGGTACACGAATTAATATGCGAGGGCCTAATAGAGAGATCATTGGCGTAGTCAAAGACTTCAACATTCAGTCGTTATATAATGACATTGCGCCTATGGCATTGCTTTGTAGAACCGAATGGGTAAGCAATCTGGTGATTAAAATTAAAGCTGGGGAAGAAAAAACAACGCTAACCGCCCTTACCAAGTTGTATGAAGATTTTAATCCTGGGTTAACGTTCGATTTTCGGTTTCTGGACAGTCAATACGAAGCACTTTACCGTTCAGAACAGCGGGTTTCGTCACTTTCTAAGTACTTTGCAATCCTAGCCATTGTAATTTCATGTCTGGGTTTATTTGGGCTAGCGGCTTTTTCTGCAGAACGTAGACAAAAAGAAATTGGCATCCGAAAAGTGTTAGGGCAAACCGTGAAGCAAGTAACTATAATGCTCTCTGGAGAATTTGTGAAATTGGTATTGCTGGCAATGTTTATTGCGCTTCCAATTGCCTACTTACTGGCAAGGGACTGGTTGTCGCAATATGCATTTAAGATTACTTTGCATGCAGGTTATTTTTTAATGGCAGGGATTGTAGCGGTTTTAATCGCATTATTAACAGTAGGCGGACAGGCTTTTAGAGCGGCCAGACAAAGTCCCGTATACGCTTTAAAAGATGAGTAATTTATCAATCAAAAAAAATCAAAACAAGATGTTATTAGAACTAAAGAATATATTTAAATGGGTGAACTCTGGCGGTCAGCGAATCTTTCTTCTAAAAGATATTAATCTAACGGTAGAAGAAGGAGAATTTATTTCGGTGATGGGGCCCTCGGGTTCCGGAAAATCTACCTTGCTCAATGTGATTGGAATGTTAGACCAATTTGATGAAGGTGAGTACCATTTCTTGAATGAATCTGTACATACCCTAAAAGAAAAACACCGCTCTAATCTGTATAAAGAATATATAGGTTTTGTTTTCCAATCCTACCATTTGCTTGATGATCTCACGGTCTACGAAAATTTAGAAATGCCTTTGCTTTACAAGAAATACAAAGGCGCAGAGCGCAAAGCGATGGTGGCAGACATGTTAGATCGTTTTAATATTGTTGGGAAAAAAGACCTATTTCCTGCCCAATTAAGTGGGGGTCAACAGCAATTGGTTGGGGTAGCCAGAGCCTTGATAGGGAAACCCAAACTAATCTTAGCCGATGAGCCAACAGGCAATCTTAATTCACAACAAAGTGAAGAAATCATGGAGTTGTTTAAAAGGCTCAATAAAGAAGATGGCGTGACCATTATACAAGTAACGCATTCAGAAAAAAATGCTGCTTACGGTTCCCGAATTATTAATTTATTAGATGGAAGAAAGCTTTAGGTTTTAGATTTTTTCGGCCAAGGTACTGCCTACATAACTACCAATGGCCACCCCCATGCCTCCTAAACGAACCCCGCAAAATACATTATCACTAAGCTGTTTAATAATTGGTTTCTTTTGAGGCCCAACCCCCATGATTCCACTCCAACGATGGTCAATTTCAAAAGGAGTTTCTGGTAAAATGACTTCTGCTAACAAGCGTTCTAATTCATTTTGAACCAACGCTGTTTGACCAAATTCCGTGGTTTCTTCCGCTTTAAAATCTAAGTTTCTTCCGCCTCCGAAAAGAATGCGTTCGTCTACATTTCTAAAGTAGTAGTAGCCTTCTTCCAAATGAAAACACCCTTTTATTGCCAAGTCTTTAATTGGTTTGGTGATGAGTACTTGAGCTCTGGCAGGAGCGACGTTTTCAGACAGCAATTGTTTGGCAAAACCGTTGGTAGCCACACAGAGTTTGCCTGTATTCATAGAAAACTGATTGGTGCTTAAAACTACCCTAGCGCCCACATCTTCAAAGGCTGTAAGGGTCACATTATTTAGGAGCAATACCCCTACTTTTTGGGCTAAGGAAAGTAGCGCATTCATCATTTTGCCCGTATCCAATTGCCCTTCAAAAACATGCGAGATATAGGAAGGCACCGTCGCTTTAAATCCATAAATGTTAGGACTGGTAGTGAAAGGGGCTGCCCCAAAAATAGGCGCTAAAAGTTCATTAACACCTTCTATGTTTTCCAAGCAACGCTCATAGAGAGGCTGGTCTTTTGCCAAGAATACTTCATGGCCTCCATGGGTATAAAATTCCAATGCCCTGTCTCCAACTTGCTTTCGCAAGGCTTGAATTCCATGATATCGCTGTTCTACAAGCCTAAAAACTTCTTGAGGGGTATGGTTTTCTAAATCAGAAAGTATCTCAGAGAGGCTTCCAAAACAAGCGAAACCAGCATTTTTTGTACTTGCCCCTTGGGGTAAGGTGCCCTGCTCTAGGACAAGCACTTTTGCTTTAGGAAAACGTTGTTTTAAACGAATGGCACAGCTTAAGCCAACGATACCGCTACCAACAACGGTATAATCTACTTGTGCTAACCAATTTTTATATTCCCAATAGCTAAGTTCCATATGAAAAAACCCCGGCAGTAACCGGGGTTTTATTTAGTATTGATATTTTTCGTCCATTTCAAAATCTTCCATGAACTTGGTCGTGTAATTCCCAGCCAAGTAATCAGGATGGTCCATTAATTGGCGGTGAAATGGAATAGTCGTTTTTACACCTTCTATGACAAACTCATCCAATGCGCGGCGCATTTTATTAATGGCCTCTTCCCGTGTTTGAGCGGTGGTAATTAATTTAGCCACCATAGAATCATAATTTGGCGGAATAATATACCCACTATACACATGGGTATCCAAACGCACTCCATGCCCTCCTGGGGTATGTAACGTAGTAATTTTACCCGGAGAAGGTCTAAACCCATTATAGGGATCTTCTGCATTAATTCTACATTCAATCGAATGCAATTTAGGAGTATAGTTCTTTCCAGAAATTGGTACGCCTCCCGCCACTAAAATTTGTTCGCGAATTAAATCGTAATCAATTACCTGTTCTGTGATGGGATGTTCTACCTGTATCCTGGTATTCATCTCCATAAAATAGAAGTTCCGATGTTTGTCTACTAAAAACTCTACCGTACCGGCACCTTCATACTTTATAAACTCAGCTGCTTTTACAGCCGCTTTCCCCATTTCATCTCGCAGTTTATCTGTCATGAATGGAGAAGGGGTCTCTTCTGTTAGTTTTTGGTGACGTCGCTGTACAGAACAATCACGCTCTGAAAGGTGACATGCTTTTCCGTATTGGTCTCCTACAATTTGAATTTCTATATGGCGGGGTTCTTCAATCAACTTTTCCATATACATTCCTCCATTCCCAAAAGCGGCGGTAGCTTCTTGTACTGCACTCTCAAAATTGGCTTGTAGTTCCTCTTCTTTCCAAATGGCACGCATTCCCTTTCCACCTCCACCAGCGGTAGCTTTAATCATCACGGGATATCCCATTTTCTTGGCTACCTTTTTCGCATCTTCTACATCTTTCAAGAGCCCATCTGAACCAGGAATTGTTGGTACTCCCGCCTTTTTCATGGTCTCTTTGGCGGTAGCTTTATCACCCATTTTATCAATTTGCTCGGCAGAAGCACCAATAAATTTGATGTCTGATTCCGCACATATTTTAGAAAATTTAGAATTTTCTGAAAGGAATCCATATCCTGGGTGTATGGCATCTGCATTGGTAATTTCTGCAGCGGCAATAATATTAGGGATCTTTAAATAGGATTCACTACTGGGTGCAGGACCAATACAAACAGCTTCGTCTGCAAAGCGCACGTGTAAGCTCTCTTCATCTGCTTTGGAATAGACTGCAACGGTCTTAATTCCCATCTCTTTACAGGTTCTAATAACACGTAGTGCAATTTCTCCCCTATTCGCAATTAATACTTTTTTGAACATAGCATTGAAAATTTTCAATTCTCAAATTCCAGCTTTCCAAACCGTAATGGGACTGGAATTATGAAAATGTTTACTTAACTAGGATCTACCAAGAATAAAGGCTGATCGAACTCTACTGGAGAAGAATCGTCTACTAAGACTTTCACGATTTTACCTGAAACTTCAGATTCAATATCGTTAAACAATTTCATTGCCTCAATCACACAAAGCACATCTCCTTGCTTAATGTCTGAACCTACCTCAACAAAGGCTGGTTTGTCTGGAGAAGGTTTTCTGTAGAAAGTACCTATGATAGGGGATTTAATGGTAATGTATTTAGAATCGTCTTCGGCTGGGGCTGCGTCTTGTGCCGGAGCTGCCGGAGCTGGAGTCTCTTGTACTGGCATAGGCGCTGCTGCAACCGGTGCTTGTGCCATTGGTATTTGTTGTACAATAGTGGTCTCTGGAGCAGAACCTGTACTTCCTGTTCGGATGGTGATTTTGATATCTTCCATCTCCAGTTTTACTTCGCTGGCACCAGACTTTGCCACGAATTTAATTAGACTTTGAATCTCCTTGATATCCATTACTTATGATTTAGTTAGTTGATATTATGAATTATAGGCCCATTTTAAATAAATAGAGCCCCATGTAAATCCGCCTCCAAAGGCTGCGAATATTAAATTGTCTCCTTTCTTTAGCTGTTTTTCATAATCAAACAGCAATAATGGCAAGGTAGCCGATGTGGTATTGCCATACTTATGTATGTTCATCATCACCTTTGCTTCGTCCAAGCCCATGCGGTTTGCAGTTGCTGCAATAATTCGCTTGTTGGCTTGGTGTGGTACCAACCATTGTACATCTTCATGCCCTAGGTTGTTGCGCTCCATAATCTTGTACGATACATCTGCCATGTTAGAAACTGCAAACTTAAAGACAGATTTCCCGTCTTGATGCACAAAATGTTGCTTGTTCTGCACTGTTTCCAGGGAAGGAGGTAATATGGATCCTCCAGCATCAATCTTTAAAAATTGGCGGCCAATGCCATCGCTACGCAGATGTTCATCAATTAAGCCAAAGCCTTCTTCATTAGGTTCAAACAAGACAGCGCCAGCGCCATCACCAAAAATGATGCAAGTGGTTCTATCTGTATAATCAATAATAGAAGACATCTTATCTGCCCCAATCAATAATACCTTTTTATAGCGGCCAGATTCAATGTAACTGGCAGCAGTAGACATCCCATATAAAAAACTGGAACAAGCCGCTTGTAAGTCATATGAAAAAGCATTGGTAGCTCCTATTTCTGAAGCTACAAAAGCTCCCGTTGCCGCTACCGGCATATCTGGGGTGGCCGTAGCCATAATGATCATGTCAATTTCAAGGGGATCGAGGCCTCGTTTCTCTAGAAGATCTTGGGCCGCTTTGATGGCCATAAAGGAAGTTCCCTTTCCTTCTTCTTTCAAAATTCTACGTTCCTTAATTCCTGTTCTGGTGGTAATCCACTCATCATTGGTATCTACCATGGTCTCCAAAATTTCATTGGATAACACATAGTCTGGAAGGTATGCGCCTACAGCTGTAATAGCCGCTGTTGTTTTTGCCATCAAAAATGAATTTTGTCAAAAAAAGCCAAAAACTGGCCAAAAATCGCCGAAAAGTAGTGATTTTCTAGGAGATTTTTATGAAAATAGAATGTTTTAGTAATTCCTTATAAATAAAAAACTCTCGCTTTTTATAGAAAACGAGAGTAAATTCTTTTAAAAGGAAGCTTCTTACGCAGCAGACTCTTCGTCTACGCTATCAATAAGAACTTGGCCTCTGTAGTATAATTTTCCTTCATGCCAATGTGCTCTATGGTATAAGTGTAATTCACCTGTTGCACTGTCTTTGGCAATGGTTGGAGCCGTTGCTTTGTAATGGGTTCTTCTTTTGTCCCTTCTTGTTTTTGATATTTTTCTTTTAGGATGTGCCATTTTTCCCTATTTATTGTCCGTTAAAAACTTTTTCAAATCGTCCCATCTTGGGTCGGTTTCGTCCTTTTCTTTTGAGGTTTCCCTGGGCTGTAATTCCTGTAGCTTTTGCAATGCATCTGATTGCAACGAGCCATCAAGTACTCCTGGGTGAATTCTTTTCTGTGGAACCGCCAATACAAGCATTTCATACAAGTACTGTGCTATGTTAAACTGATGTTCTCCATGCGGCAGCACTAAGAGCTCATCATCTTCATCGTTATATTCTTCACCAAATTTAATTACCAGGTGAAGGGATGAAGAAATGGGCTGTTCAAATGGTTCATTGGTTAAATCACAATGAACATTTACACTTCCCTCAGCTTCTATATCCAGTTCCATCATGGTGCTCATTTTTTGCAAGACCGCTTTCGCAGTTATGGCTGCACCATTAAACTCATCGTATTCAAAAGATTCAAAGAACGCATTGTCAATGCTGTACTCAAACTCGTGCTTCCCTAGCTTCAGCCCCACAAAAGGAATAAAAAACTCCTTCTTTTTCATCGTTTCAACACTAAATATTTGTGTACCGCCCTGTTAAGGCGGGTGCAAAGATACATTTTATTTGTAGAATACCTTATTTTTTAGCTGCAAAATTAGAAGGTCTTAGCCCGCCTTTTTTACAAGCTGTTTTTTTAAGGGGTTTTGGGTGAGGGTTTTATGTTCTGCCCGATTCTTAAAAATGCGTAGCGCCATAAAAATGGCTTCTTTAAAAGAGCTCGCATCTGCCTCATTTTTTCCTGCAATTTCATAGGCCGTCCCATGATCTGGCGAAGTTCGCACCCTAGAGAGCCCTGCAGTATAATTTACCCCTTGCCCAAAACTTAAGGTTTTAAATGGGATAAGTCCTTGGTCATGATAGGCTGCCAAAACTGCATCAAAGGCAGTATGCTTTTGAGATCCAAAGAAGCCGTCTGCTGCATATGGGCCGTACACCAAATGTCCTTCATCGCGCAGTGCTGCAATGGCGGGCTTCATAATTTCCTCATCTTCCTTACCTATCGTGCCGTTATCTCCGCTATGGGGGTTAATTCCCAGCAATGCAATTTTAGGCTTTCGTATTCCAAAATCAACGCGCAGAGAATTTAAAATGGTAAAGACTTTATCTCGAATTAATTTGGTGGTGATAGCTGTTGCCACATCTTTTACGGCAATATGATCTGTTAACAACCCTACTTTTACGGCTTGCGTTACCATAAACATAAGGCTTTCCCCTTCCAATTCTTGCGCCAAATAATCCGTATGGCCTGGAAACTTAAAGTCCTCCGCTTGAATGTTGTTTTTGTTAATGGGCGCGGTTACCAATACATCTATTTCTTTATTCTTTAGTGCTTTTACCGCAGATCTTAAGGACTTAATAGCAAAGGCGCCTCCTTCTGGAGTGGCCTGTCCAAAATCTAGTGGAAAGTGTTCTTTCCATACATTTAGAACGTTTATTTTGCCATGTTGAACCTTCTTAAGGTCTGTAACCCCGTGAAAACGAGGTGCTACATCCAATGTTTTTGCTTGTTCAGAAATTGCTTTGTTCGAGGCAAAAAATATAGGGGTGCAAAAATCGAGCATGCGTTGGTCCTGAAAACATTTAAGTGCTACTTCGCACCCAATGCCATTTAGGTCCCCCACAGAGATTCCCAATCGTATTTTCTTTGATTCACTTTTAGATTCCATAGCCGAATCCCTAATTTTACAAAACAAAGCTAGGTAAATTATAGGAGAGATGTTTACAGGAATTATTGAGACCTTAGGGCACGTGACCGCCTTAAAAAGAGAAGGAGAAAATCTGCATATCAGTGTTCAATCTACTATTACTTCTGAATTAAAAATAGATCAGAGTGTTTCGCACAACGGGGTATGCCTAACGGTGGTTGCCATTGAAGGAGCGATTTACACGGTAACTGCTATTCAAGAAACTTTAGATAAAACCAGTTTGGGATCCTTAAAAGAAGGCAGTGTGGTAAACTTAGAGCGCGCAATGATATTGGGTGCGCGTTTAGATGGTCATTTGGTGCAAGGTCATGTAGACCAAACTGCGCGTTGTATTGCTATTGAAGAAAAAGACGGGAGTTGGTTCTTTACGTTTGAATACGATTCATCTACGGGAAATGTAACTATTGAGAAAGGATCTATTACGGTTGATGGGGTAAGTTTAACCGTTGTGAATTCTGAAAAAGATCGCTTTAGTGTTGCTATTATTCCGTACACCTATGAACATACTTGTTTTCATGGGTACAGTGTGGGAAGTACCGTTAACTTAGAGTTTGATGTAATAGGAAAGTATGTGGCCCGCATTACTCAATTGCAGCTTAAACCTTAATAAAGATCTTTCTTTTAAAAAGCAGGTAGGCCAAAAGGCAATAGAAAGTTACTACCGTTAACCCATACAGCAAGGAGGATAGTTGCATACTAAAAAAGTCTTGCACATAGATTGTTTTAAAAAGCCAGCCGTGCAACGAAGTATCACCATCAACTTTAATGGAATAAAACAACTTTGTAATAAAACTTGAAAGGAAGTACACCACAATGGCGTTCGCCCCAGCATACCTAAAGATGCTTCCAAATTGCAATTTTTTTACATCCGTGAGATAGTAAATAAGGGCTAATACTATATTGGCCCAGCCTGCTGTTACTAACACAAAGCTACTGGTCCATAAGGCCTTATTAATAGGGAAAAAGAGATTCCAGCCATACCCTACTAAAATGAGCGCCCCTCCTAAACCGAATAAGAGCGTGGCTTTCTTTTCCTGTTTGGAAAGTAATAGGAGTCCTGTGAATATTCCCATTAATGCGCTTGCTATAGAAGGTAGTGTGCTCAATAAGCCCTCAGGATCATAGTCTGGTTTGTAGTTATGAGTCCCAAAAATTTTCACATCCAAATAATTCGCCAGGTTGTTGGGAGCGCGCTCGTAGGTAGATGCAACCCCTTCTACAGGAACAAATGTCATTAGAATCCAATAGCCTACTAAAAGCAGTATGGTAAGTCCAATCAGCTTTTTCCAATGGAGATTTAAAAATAGTATAGACGCAAAAAAGAAAACAACTCCAATCCGCTGTAGTACCCCAGGAAACCGTATCGAAGCGAAGTCTTTAATGAATGGGAAACTTATGGTAAAGGCGCCTAAAAACAATCCCAACCCTATGAGCTTTAAGGAGCGTATTGTAATCTTCTTGTACACTGCTTTGGAGGGTTCCTTTTTATTGTAGGCAAAAACAATAGAAGTGCCTACGATGAATAAGAAAAAAGGAAAAACCAAATCGGTAGGGGTGTATCCATGCCAGGGCGCATGCAATAAAGGGCCATACACATTAGACCATGTTCCTGGTGTATTCACCAAAATCATTAGCACAATGGTCATCCCTCTAAAAATGTCAACGGATAGGATGCGTTCTTTCATAAGCTACAAAATAGTGTCCTTCATTTTATTCCATGCGCGTACCAATAAGAATCCAGATACCGCAGCCACCCCTGTTAATATAAAGGCGCTGGTTGTTTTTCCATAGATCCAATGTCCTGTTGCGAACATAATAGTGTAAATAAGGATTACCCCTAGAATCATGGCCCAAATACCTGAAGGAACGCTCCATTTCTCTTGGGAATCTGCTACTGGGTTATTGGCTGCAGCAGCTTCATCTACCACTTTTTTCCAGCCAGGGCCGCCGGGTTGTATACGCCGATAAAAATCTTCTAATACCTCTTTAGATTCTGGTTGTGTGACAAAAGTGGCCACAAGCCAAATGATGGAGGTAATCACCATGATAAAAGGTAATTCTGCCCAGTCTGGTAGCAGTCCTGTTTCCGGAGAAAATAAAAAGGGTCTTAAAGAAGTAGTCTCTAATAAAATAGCTAAGATACCAGAGGAGAACATGGCTGTAATTTCGCTCCATGCATTGATGCGCCACCAAAACCAGCGTAGAATAAAGATCAGCCCTGTTCCTGCCCCAAAGGAAAGTAACAAATTAAAAATCCCCATGGCATTTTGCATGGCCAATGCCAGGAAGGCACTTAGCACCATTAATACTACAGTAGACAAGCGCCCCACAGCCACCATTTGCTTTTCTGTAGCATTCGGGTTGATTTGTTGTTTGTAAAAATCAAACACCATGTAGGAGGAGCCCCAATTTAATTGGGTGGAAATAGTACTCATATATGCCGCTACTAAGGATGCTAAAACAATCCCTAGCAGGCCGCTAGGCAGCTTGGTTAACATTGCGGAGTAGGCCAAATCATGACCAAGTTTATCTGCGGGAACATTGGGAAATGCCTGTGCAATACTGGCCACATCTGGGTACACCACTAAAGAGGCCAAAGCCACTAAAATCCATGGCCAAGGTCTAAGCGCATAATGCATGATGTTAAAAAAGAAAGTGGCACCAATGGCGTGATTTTCATTTTTGGCAGCGAGCATCCGCTGGGCAATATAGCCCCCGCCTCCCGGTTCACCGCCAGGATACCAAGAGCTCCACCATTGCACCGCAAGCGGGATGATAAGCATGGTTATAAGCGCCTTCTTGTCACTTAGGTCTGGTAATATGTCTAATTTTCCTTGAACATTTTCATTAGTTAAGATGGCATCCATGCCACCAACTTCCGGCAGGTTCACCAAGTAAAAAGCCGCTCCAATAGCTCCGGCCATGGCAACAAAAAACAATAAAAAATCGCTGTATACCACCCCTTTAAAGCCACCCAAGGCACTAAAAACAACGGTTATAAGACCTGCAGCCACTACTGTGACCCATGGTTCTAATCCCAGCATAACTCCGCCTATTTTTATGGCCGCTAAGGTTACTGCAGACATGGTAATCACGTTAAAAAGGACCCCTAAATAAACGGCTCGAAATTTTCTAAGGAAGCTCGCTGGTTTACCACCGTACCGGAGTTCGTAAAACTCTAAATCTGTTTTTACATTAGACTTTCTCCAGAGCTTGGCGTATACAAATACCGTTAACATTCCAGTAAGTAGAAAACACCACCAACCCCAGTTCCCAGAAACTCCGTTCGTTCGAACCAAATCAGTGACCAAATTGGGGGTGTCTGTAGAAAAAGTAGTGGCTACCATAGAAAGCCCCAGCAACCACCAAGGCATGGTTCTTCCGGATAAAAAATACTCTGAAGAACTCTTTCCTGATTTTTTAGAAACGTAGATTCCTATAAATAGAACAATAGCGAAAAAGCCAAAAATGATTAGGTAATCAAGGGTTTGAATGTCCATTGATTTTGGTTTTGGTTGAATCTTAAAGATATTATTTTTTTGGAACGGGCACTTTAGGAGCCTTAGAATTGAAAGTTTAATAGCAAAAAATGACAAGATTCTACAAAAGCCCCTCTTTATTTTAACAGAAAAAGTAGTGACGATGAGATAATCGGTACTTTTGATTTAGACTTTTTTATATGCACCTCCCTCTTTTAACTGATGTAGCCTTTTCTGGCTGGCTGCTAGCATTTTTAGCCGCCTTTCTCATAGGGGTTTCAAAGGCTGGATTAAAGGGACTTTCATTATTTAATGTAACATTATTGGCCTTGGCTTTTGGGGCCAAATCGTCTACGGGTATCATCATGCCTTTTTTAGTCTTGGGAGACATCGCTGCAGTGATTTACTACAACAGACATGCGCAGTGGAAACCCCTGTTACGAATTTTGCCTTGGATGGTAGTTGGCATTTTAATAGGAGTAGTTGTAGGGAAAGACTTGCCAGAACGTTCTTTTAAGATTGCGATGGTCGCCATTATTTTCGTGAGCCTGGCCCTAATGATCTATTGGGATGTTCGAAAATCGAAACGAGTCCCTAAACATTGGTCGTTTGCCACTGGGAGCGGTATTTTGTCTGGAGTAACCACTATGATTGGTAATATGGCGGGACCCTTTACCAATTTGTACTTTTTAATGCTTCGTTTGCCAAAAAATGAATTTGTAGGTACTGCCGCGTGGCTATTCTTTATTACCAATTTAGTGAAGGTGCCCTTTCACATTTTTGTTTGGGAAACCATCACAGAAGAATCCCTGCTTTTAAACTTAAAACTGTTTCCGGCTTTATTGGTTGGGTTTGTAGTTGGGGCAAAAGTGCTCAAGCGTTTTAATGATGCCTTTTACCGTAAGTTTATTATTGTAGTTACGGCCATTGGAGCAATCGCCATTCTGTTTAAATAAGCGCTTTATAGCCCTTCTTTAATTTTTAAAAGGTCTTTTTCTGTTAGAGGTTTAGTGATATAGCCATCAATAAACTCATATGTTTTTGAAAGATTTAAATCCTCAGGAGCTATGGAAGATGTTAGGATATGAATCTGAATAGTATTTCTAATAATTGCAGGCCCCCGTTTTAATTCTTCTAACAATTCCCAACCATTCATTACCGGCATGTTTATGTCTAAAAAGATTAGTTCTGGTAATTCTTCCGGATTATGCTCAAGGGCCATAAGCGCATCATAGGCTTCCAAGCCATTCTCTAACTGCACTACCTCTTCGGCCACCTGATACGTCTTTATTAAGACATCTGCTGCTAGTCTAAAGATATCATCGTCATCAACTAAAAATAGTTTTTTTGCCCCCATTTGCTTGCTATTGTTTTTTAAAATATAAAGAAAAGGTTGTCCCTTTTCCTTCTGTACTCTGCACCTCTATACTTCCGTTCATTGCCTCCATTTGATTTTTAGAGATAAAAAGGCCTATTCCTTTGGCATCGCTATTTCCATGAAAGGTCTTATACATGCCAAATAAACTCTTACGATGGCGCTCTAAATCAATCCCCACGCCATTATCTTTAAAGGTAATGATGGTCTGGTTCTCCAGTTCTTGCGCTGCAATTTCAATTTTTAATGCCCTTTTAGGGTCACGATATTTAATACAATTAGTGAGCAGGTTTTGGAAAACACTGCTTAGGTAGGCTTTAATTCCATAGACTGTTACGGATGGATCAACCTTAACCGTAACCTTTGCCTTTGATTGTTCTAATAGCGCGTTAATCCCTTCTTGCACATTTTTTAATAACGGTGCTACTTCTAACTGAATTAAATCGTTCTTATCGGTGGATTGAATTCGTACAATCTCATTGAGTTGATTAAGCGTTTCTTCCAGCTTTTCGGAAGATTGCTGAATCATTTCTAAAAACGTTTTTGTCTTATCGGTACCTGCACCCGCTAATAACATCCCAGAAATCATAGAAATATTAGAAGAGTTAGACCGTAAATTATGAGAAACAATGTGTGCAAAATTCACCAGTTTCTGGTTTTGCTTCTCTGTGAGCTGCAGCAGTCTTCGCAGACGTTCATCCTTTCTTTTAATTTTAGTAATCTCGGTATTGGTACCTACCATGCGTAGCGGTTTGCCCTGCGAGTCTCTAAATACCTGCGCACGTCCTTGAATATAGGCATTGCTGCCGTCTCCTTTGGTGATCCTAAATTCTGTGTCAAAATCTTTTTTGCCCTCTAAAGCCAAACCTACTTCATAAGCAGCTTGCTCTTTATCCTGAGGATGTACCGCAGACTCCCAAGCATCATAGGCCCCTTCAAAATCGCCTCGGTCTATCCCAAAAATGGAGAACATATTGTCATCCCAAATAAGCTCATCCTTTACAATGTTCCAATCCCAAATACCAATATTGGCACTTTCTACTGCCACCCGCATTCGATCGTCTAAAATTTGTCCTTGAATTCGCTCTTTCTTTATCTCATCAATATCCTGAAATACCCCTTGAAACCCTATAATCTTGCCATTGCTTACCTCTGCTTCTCCAATCGCACGCACCCATTTTTCATTTCCTTTTGCCGTAACAATTAGGAGTTCTTCATCAAAAGGATCTCCATTCTCTATACAATTTGTTACCGCTTTAATAATCTTTTCACGATGCGCTCCTTCTTTATAAAAGTTAATGCCTTGTTCAAGATCTGGAACATAGTCTTGAGAAACTTCGTGAATTTCTTTGGTCATACTAGACCATGTAACTTGTTGCTTTATTAAATCTACTTTCCAGCTGCCAATTTTCGCTATTTTACTTGCCTGTAATTCAAGATCTAATTGTACTTGTGTCTCCGTGACATCATCAAAGACAACATGATACAAGGAGACGTCTTCTTCACAAGGGTGAAAGGAAGTTTTAATCCAGCGGAATTGACCCGTCTTTGAAATAATTAATATGATTTCACTATGAAATTCTCCCTTTTGCAGTGCGCTCATAACGGCTTTGGGTATGGCCCCTATAAGATCTGTTAACCTATCAAAGGTATATTCCTCTGGGTGTTCAAAAAAGGTGGAGATCGATTTAGAATTTTCTAAGATCGTTAGCTCCTTATCCACTAGCAATAAGGGGATAGGAGAATGCTCCAATAAGAAGGATGTAGTTTCAGGATTCAACCGCGCAAATTTTTCTTAAAACGTAGGAATTTTCTTAATAGTGTTGCTTAAATGAAAAAACTTGAATAATTCCTGCTTTTTAGATAAAAACCTTAAAAATTAGAAGGAATTAATCCAATTTAAACCAAGAAATGCCAAATAAAGTGAGGCCCAAACAGCCGTTCTCTTTGTTAAGATTTTCTTAATTCCTAAATTTTCATTAACTTGTCCTTAACAATTTAATCAGTTTGGAGACTTCTCAAGACAGCTTTCATAAAAGAATCCTTATAAGTGCCTTGCTTATTGGGGCTTTTATTGTTGGCATTTCTCTCTACCAAGCCTATTCAGATGACTTGAAAGAACAGTTCAATGAGAAGATGGTAGAACTGCTTCCAGATTTAGATCATAGTTTAGCACAGCTGTAAGAGTGCTGTAATCCTCTTTTCTTTATTCGAATTTCCGCCTAAGGATGTCTTTCTGGTGTGCTTATATAGTATTTTCCTTAGTCTTTCTCAGGTGTCATTTAACTCAAGGCAAAAATGGTTACATTTAATACACTAACAACCACGCCTTATGAAACGTCTATTATTCCTTCCTTTTCTTTTGGTATTGCTTATTCCTTCAAACGAAATAAATGCCCAACGTAAAAAGGCAACTTCGTCTACAGAAAGTTATTCAGAAAGCTTGTATAATTCCATGAAGTGGCGGCTTGTAGGCCCCTTTAGAGGCGGGCGTGCCGGAACCGTTTCAGGAGTATTACACAACCCCAACCTCTACTACATGGGTACTGCAGGAGGTGGCGTTTGGAAAACCACCGATGCTGGGAATTCTTGGAGTTGTATTTCGGATGGTTTCTTTGGCGGTTCCATTGGTGCTGTAGCTGTTTCAGAATCCGATCCTAACATTATTTATGTGGGGGAAGGAGAACAAACCCTTCGTGGCAATGTTTCTTCGGGACACGGGCTTTGGAAAAGTATGGATGCTGGTGAAAGCTGGGAGTTTATAGGGTTAGAAGGATCCGAACATATTGCACGCATACGAATTCATCCTAAAAATCCAGATTTGGTGTATGTTGCGGCGATCGGGAATCTTTGGAAACCCAATGAAACCAGAGGTGTTTATAGAACTAAAAACGGCGGGGACACTTGGGAGAAAATATTATACGAAAGTGATAAAGCAGGTGCCGGTGATTTAATCTTAGATCCCAATAACCCAAGAATTCTGTATGCCGCTACCTGGGAAATGAAAAGAAACGGCTACCGCATGGATAGTGGTGGGCCCGACAGTAAGCTTTACAAAAGTACCGATGGGGGCGACTCATGGAAAGACATCTCTAACTACAAAGGACTGCCTAAAGGGCCTTGGGGAATTGTTGGCATCGCGGTGTCCCCCGTAGATTCTAACCGCATTTGGACCATTATTGAAGCGGAAGACGGTGGTGTTTTTAGATCGGATGATGCTGGTAAAACCTGGGCAAAAATCAATGAAAACCGTGCTTTGCGCCAACGTGCATGGTATTACAGTAGAATTTATGCCGATACACAAAACAAGGACAAGGTGTATGTTATGAATGTAAGCTACGGTGTCTCTACCGATGGCGGAAAAACATTCACCCTAAAAAATGCACCGCACGGAGATCATCATGATTTGTGGATTGATCCTAATAATAACAATAGAATGGTCATTGCTGATGATGGCGGCGCTCAAGTGTCTAATGATGGGGGTGAAAACTGGACCACCTACCACAACCAACCCACCGCTCAATTCTACAGGGTAACCACAGACAATGCCTTCCCCTATAGAATCTACGGTGCACAACAAGACAATAGTACCGTGCGCATTCGCCATAGAAGCTCCGGTGCTGGAATAACGGAAAGCGATTGGGAGCCTTCTGCGGGGGGTGAAAGCGCCCATCTAGCGCCAGACCCAGAAAACAATGACATTGTGTACGGGGGTACTTTTAAAGGGTATATGATGCGACAAGATCATTCGGTAGACCAAACGCGTTCTATCAATGTTTGGCCAGACAATCCTGCGGGCTCTGGCGCAGAAGTAATGAAATACCGTTTTAACTGGAATTTCCCCGTGAAGTTTAGCATTCACGATCCTAACAAATTGTATGCAGGTTCTAACTACTTGCATGTGACCACCAATGAAGGGCAAAGCTGGAAAACGATATCACCAGATCTCACACGAGGTTTGCCTGAAACGATTAAATCTTCTGGGGGGCCAATTACTCAGGACAATACGGGGGCTGAATTTTATTCCAATCTTTTTGCAATTAATGAATCTCCCATAGAAGAGGGCGTGATTTGGGTAGGCAGTGATGATGGGTTAATCCATATCTCTAAAGACAATGGTGTCAATTGGGAAAATGTTACCCCTCCTGCAGGTATGAGTCCCAAATTAAATATGATCAATTGTATTGATCCCAGCCCATTTAAAAAAGGAACGGCCTATGTGGCCGCTACCTCTTATAAGTTTGGAGATTACACCCCCTATCTCTACAAAACAACGGACTATGGAAAGACGTGGAAGTTAATTACCAAGGGCATAAAAGCTTCGCATTACACCCGCGCCATACGTTCTGATAAAACCAGGGAAGGACTCTTATATGCCGGTACCGAGTGGGGGATGTATCTGTCTTTTGACGATGGCAATAGCTGGGCTCCTTTTCAGCTAAATTTACCAATTACCGCAATTAGAGATTTGCATGTGCGCGACAATGATTTAATCGCCGCAACCCATGGCCGCAGTTTTTGGATGATTGATGATCTTACACCCCTTCACCAGCTCTCTAAAGAAATGGCTGGTGCTGATTTTTATCTTTTTAAACCAGACCAAGCCTATCGCATGCAGCAAGCTGGTAGGCGTGCGCCCAACCTTAAATTGGTAGGAGAAAATCACCCAAATGGGGCCCTAATTAACTTTTATCTTAAAGAGGTAAAAGAAGAGGATGTCGTTGCAGTAGAAATCATGGAAACGAATGGAACGGTCATTCAGCGTTTTGCTACCGATGCTAAGGAGAACAAATTAGATCCTAGTGCGGCCAAGCCATTAAAAGTAACTTCAGGAGGCAACCGACTTATATGGAATATGCGCTACCCAGGCTTCCAAGCCTTTAAAGGAATGGTGTTTTATTCTTCTCCCAATAGGGGTCCTAAGGCAGTACCAGGTGACTATAAAGTTCGGTTAACCTACAACGGCAAGACCTCAGAACAACCCCTGCGTATTGTAAAAGACCCTCGCTTGCCCAATACGCAAGAGCAGTACCAAGAACAGTTTAATTTTTTAATGCGTGTGCGCGATGAAGTTAGCAAAGCAAACAAGGCGATTATTGCCATTCGCCGGGTGAAAAAAGACTTGGAGTATTTAAAAGAAAAGCCAGGCCTGGATGAAGGATTAAAAAATACCCTAAAAGAGTTCGAGACCAAACTGGGGGTGGTAGAAAACAATATTCATATGACCAAAAACCAGAGCTACCAGGATCCGCTTAACTATGGGATTCGTATTAATAATCGTTTGGCATTTTTAATGGCAGATTCCCAGCGTGGCGACTACCCACCAACGGATCAGGCGCAAGCGTTTTTTACGGAAGTTACCCAAGAACTTAGGGTAGAACTAAATGCTTTAGATGCCTTGATGAAGGAGTATATCCCCTCAATAAACAATCAAGTGTCTGAACGAAAAATTCAAATGATTTCGGAGTAGTAAAGCAGTAAAAAAACCGTATTAAAAAAGGCCTTCATTTCTGAAGGCCTTTTTATTGTTGGTGGTCCCACCTGGGGCTGAACTATTTTTATATTTAACTGGTTTTCAGTGATTTATAAAATACTATTACTCACCGAAAAACTAACCAAACTACCTTGGATTTTAAATGAACTTATCTAAATCTAGATATAGTCATAATTAAATTGATGGACCTCTTTTTAATACATTTTCTAGCTCTTTATAAAATCAAAATTTCAAACTACCAACCTCTAATTCATCCTCTTCTTTGTCAAGCCGAACTATTATCGTTTCCTTATTTTCATTTGACCTACCATAGTTTGTAAACATCGTAACTTTTAAAACAGTTGGACCAGATATTTTTTGAACATTATCCGCATAATAATCAACCAAAACCCTATACTCTCCTTTTGGTGCATTTTTAAGCATAAACTCTTCGGGGCCATAACCTTCCATCATATCCTCTGATATTCGGCCACCAATTTTTGATTCATCATTATCATAATATACTTTTTCATTTATTGGATCTACAACCCATAAATCGATATCGGTATCATTATGGTTCCAGTCTATCACAACCCGAACATCAACCGGAATTTCCTGAAACTTTTCCTTTTCAGATTTTGTAAGCCCTAACTTCTTTCCATACTTGTTTGCCAATCTCGTCAATTCTACATACGCTATTTGCTCTATACCATAAAATCGCTCTTCTTCATCTTTTTCCAATAGTTCGCCATTATAAAGCGCATAAAGTAAATCATAGCTCTCTTGGAATTTACCTGTCTGCTCATATGCCAGGGCCAAATCTCTATACGACTGCGGTTCCTCGGGCCTTAATTCCAGTACTTTTTCGTAAGCAATGGATGCCAATTCGTACTGCTTAAAATATTCAAGCTTATAGGCCAAAGCTTTCATGATTTCATGGTTGTTCAATTCTATTTCCATAAGATTGGTGAGAATTGTAATCGCAACGTTAGGCTTACTTCTTTGAGCAAAGAAATCAGATACGTCCAAATAGAAAGAGGGGCTGTTGGAAAAGTCATTTCTAATCTCCAGGTATTTCTGATAAGCCAATTCAATTGTAGACTCTTGTTTCAAAATCTTAATATAAGGAGTATCAGGATTCCATGATTTCAGTTCTATTTTCTCCGTTATCTGTTTATCCAATTCCTCTATTGCTTTCTGGTTGGATTCTAAGCCCTTTTTTGTCGTTATAATCACAACTCCATTAGCACCCCTACTTCCGTAAAGTGCAGAAGCACTCATCGACTTTAACGCCTGTATGCTTTCAATATCTTCTGGTTTGATTTCTTGCATTGAGTTGCTATTAATTGGAACTCCATCTATAATATAGAGTGGATTACTGCCACTAGAAATCGAATTAACACCACGAATCTTTACTGTTGCGCCTGAACCTGATTCTCCTGAACTCTGAGTAATTTGAACACCAGCCGCCTTTCCTGAAAACACTCGAGAAACATCTACATCTACACCACTACTCCAATCTTCTGATGTTACCGAAGAGACGGCATAGCTAACAGCCTTCCTTTCCCTTGTAATACCCATCGCTGTTACAACCACTTCATCCAAGCTTGAAGCATCCTCTTCTAGAGCAATGGAAATAGAATTTGAGTCTCCGATTACCACATTCGAACTTGAAAAACCTATATAAGAAATTATCAACTCATCATCTTTTTCGGCATTGATGATAAAATTCCCGTCAAAATCTGTTGTTGCACCATTGGTAGTTCCTTTTACTATTACATTGGCCCCTGGCAAGGGAGTGTTATCAGCATCCAAAACAGTACCTGACACGATGCCCCTTGTTGAATCAATAGCAACGTTTATTCTAGCTGTGTTTGAGGTATTGTTCATAGTGTCTATTGCCCTTGAAGGATTGCCTCTATTTTGATTGTTTGGAGTTGTACTATTGTTCTGATTATTCGATGTGTTATTTTTAGATGGTTTCTTATTCTTCTTAGGATATTTTGTGTGGTACCAATCCAGAATGGTCTCATAATCGTCAAACAAATCCTCTTTTCTATCATTCAAATCCTCAAGTCTATCGGCCTCTTCTTCTTCTAAATTGGTAATACGTTCTTTATATTCTGCTCTTAATTCTTGAGGTGGTTCAATCCGATAACGGACATAATCTTCAATTCTATCCAATATTAACATAGAGGTGTAATTCGTTATTAGATGATACCTTTTCGCGAGCGAGATAATTTGTTCTTTGTTGCTCTTTTTATTTCTGTTTAAGTCTATCAATTTCTGTTTCGCCCATAGCCTTTTTACCAATTCATTTTCTTGAGCTTTTTTTACAGGAACTTTAATTCGTTCAGTCACTTTTCCTCGATATCCAAATAACAGTTCAATATTTGTTTCCTTTGAAAACCGCCCTGAAATAGAAAAATCTTCATAAACATTGGTCTTGGTTTTTGGGTATACCTCATGGACAGCATTATTGGAAACAGTTCCTAAAAATTGAAAAGTCTCTTTCTTAAGAGCATTCAGGGCTTCTGTTTCTGGCAAGCGCACGAGATTCACGTAATTACCTCCTGACGAAGTTGCTATTTTGTTCAACTGCTCGTGATTGGCGGAAGTACTGGAATTGATAGTGTACACCGCCTGTTTGTTTATTGTCGTAAAATCGCCAAGATTTGCCAAACCATCGGTCAACAGTAGAATCTCATCCGATTTTGCCAAGGACTTGAATAGGCCCAAAGAAGTTCCCCCATCGTAATCCGTTTCTTTAAGTATATTTTTGAGCCCTTCCCAATTCCCATTCTCAATTTGAAAAACTCTTTTTTGTTGTATGGCATTGCTAAAGGCCATAAAATGAACCTCAACCTCTCTCAGGTACTCAAAATATGAATCTAGAATTGATAACTCCTTGTCCAGATTTCTATGTTTCAATGAGTACGAAGTATCCCAAAGCAACGTGACTTTTTTGGGTTTTTGTTTTAATCTGGAATTTGGTTTGAGTTTCTTGTTGATGTAGAAATAATCTTTATAGCTTAAAATGTTTGTGGAATCGTTTGAACTTGGCAATTCTATAACCACTGGTGATGTCGGTATATGATTATATAGTTCAACATTTGCCTTAAAAACACCGTCCTTTTCCTTGAAAAAGGAATTTTTATAGTTAGCACTCTTAATCTTGGGAAATAATTCTCTGTTAAATACTTGTATCTCTATCGAAAAATCATCCAACTCTTCCTTCAAGCTTAATGGCAATTCATAGATATGATGTTGATTGAATGTAGGCAGTTCTTGTTCAAAAGTCAGTATAATATGCTTGTACTTTTTAGGTAGTATTGGATAGACTCTGGCTTTGTAGTTATTCCCTTCTGTTTTTTCAAGAAGGCCAGGGTCAATGGTTTGCCTAACCGTGCTTTCAAAGGCAACTCGCGCCAGCTCTTTTTCTACAATAACTGCGTCTCGAAGTTTACCATTTACGTCCATTGCAAATTGTGAGACCGCTTGCCCTTCCGCCAATGGAAAAACCAATTCTCCCTCCAGGGTGCGGTCCAACTCGTTATAAAACTTCATGTCATAAGTCGTATTCGCAAAATTGCCTACAATCTTCACACTAATTTTTAAACTGGAAAGTTTCAACTGGCTTGAATCCTTTAGTTTGACCTTTAAAGATTCTTGGGAGAAACCTTGAACAAATGTGAACAGGAATAGAAGTAATGTTATCTTTTTCATGGTTAGTTATTATTAAATTATGGTTCAAAGCTCCATATAAACTACTATACAAAAAATAGGAAATGAGCTAGGTGACCATTCTAGTGAGGGAGTTGCACTAATATACTAGTGAGAAAGGAAAACAAAATCAGTCATTGATTTGACTAAAAATTGTTCTGTCTTTTATTTTCATATCCTAATTGAACAATAATCTATACTTTGCCTTCGCAAAGCAAAAGCTGTTGTTTAGCAAAAATGTCATGAGGATCCTCTGACTTTTTCGCAAAAAAAAGCCCAGCGCTATTCGCGCTAGGCTTCTGCTTAAGGTGGTCCCACCTGGGCTCGAACCAGGGACCAACTGATTATGAGTCAGCTACTCT
>CAZRPJ010000012.1:53701-67711 GCA_964601965.1 uncultured Croceivirga sp. | reverse complement strand
GTTGATCTGGAGGTCACAGGGAGTACTTGTTTGCCAGGAGCTTCTATACAGGTTGCAAATGGAGAAACTTTTGACAGTTACCAGTGGTATTTTAATAACAACCCTATAGCCGGAGAAACTTCCCAAACCCTGGCCCCTACCGTGGCTGGAACCTATTTTCTTAGAGGCACCAAAGGCCCTTGTGAATACGATTCCAATCCGATAGGAGTCTATTATTGCAATCCAGACCTGGTTCTGAGCAAAGGTGTAAAAGTCCCTACCGTAACGGAAGGCACAAATGCCAATTTTTTAATTACTGCTGAAAATTTATGGGAAAACCCTTTGACAAATCTAACCATCAGCGATTTATTGCCACAGGGCCTCGAATTTATTAGTGCCACCCCATCAGTGGGAACTTTTAGCTATCCAGATTGGACCATTGGAACGCTGCAACCAGGTCAAAAAGTGTCCTTGTCACTTATTACAAGCACTAAGATTACTGATATTACCTTGCAATCTCAAACCTATACCAACACCGTGGTAAGTTCGCAAGACCAGACCGATTTTAATATAACCGCAGATAACGAAAGCGTAGATATAACTGTTACTATGATACAGCCATCAAGCGTTTTAATGAACCGACGTATTACCCATAGGGTCAACCGTTTGCAGTGACGACTGTAAAGTATCCGGGAGTAGGGTTGTAACAAAATTTCCTATTCGTCGTCTAGTAAATACAACCAAAAAACAATACCTCCCTTGGAAACCATTTTAACGGTTAACAACCTTACTAAAAAGTTTGGATATCTCACTGCTGTAAAATCGCTGTCCTTTTCAATAGAAAAAGGCAATGTTTATGGCATTTTGGGTCCAAATGGTAGTGGTAAATCTACTACCCTCGGCATCATTTTAAACGTGGTCAATAGAACCTCTGGTGAATTCAGTTGGTTTGACGGTACAACCTCTACGCATGATGCCCTTAAAAAAGTGGGCGCTATCATAGAACGTCCAAATTTCTACCCCTATATGACTGCAGAACAAAATTTAAAATTGGTCTGCAAAATTAAAGAGGTTTCAGAAGATAAAATCTTAGAAAAGTTAGAATTGGTAGGGCTTTTAGAGCGTAAGGACAGCAAATTCAGAACGTATTCCTTAGGGATGAAGCAACGTTTGGCAATCGCATCTGCCTTGCTCAATGATCCTGAAATTTTAATTTTAGATGAGCCTACCAATGGTTTAGATCCGGCAGGAATTCACCAAATCCGTGAGATTATTAAAAAAATTGCCGCCCAGGGTACTACCATCTTACTGGCATCCCATCTCTTAGACGAAGTTGAAAAGGTTTGTTCGCATGTAGTAATTCTTCGAAAAGGAGAAAAATTGTACGCTGGACCAGTAGATAGTATGCTGGCTAGTCATGGCTTTTTTGAGTTGCGTACTTCCGATATGGAGGGGTTAAATGACATCCTAAGTAAGCATGCCAGTTTCGGCACTATTACCAAAGAAAATGGAACATTAACCGCCTATCTAAAGGAAGAAATGAATGCCGAAACGCTGAACCAATTACTTTTTGAAAAAGGCATTGTTTTATCACACCTGGTGAAGCGCAGAGAAAGTTTAGAAGAGCAATTCTTAACCTTAACCAAAAACGCTTAAGCCATGGGAAGATTATTACAAATAGAATTTATAAAACTCTGGAATAATAGAGCTAGCAAGGTTTTAATCATTTCCTACTTTATTATTTTAACCTCCATAGCGCTAGTAGCTGCTATAAAATTTGATATTGGTCCGGTAAAATTTCATTTGGCAGAAGTTGGAATTTTCAACTTTCCATATATCTGGCATTTTAACACCTTCGTTACGGCGTTCTTTAAGTTATTTTTAGCCATTGTCATTGTTTCTATGATGGCAAATGAATACAGTAACAAGACCATAAAACAGAACCTTATAGATGGACTTTCAAAGAAGGAATTTATACTCTCTAAATTTCTTACCGTCTTATCGTTTGCAGTAATTTCTACTGTGTTCGTATTTATTGTTTCATTAATTCTTGGACTGGTTTACTCTGATTACAATGAATTGTCTATCATTTTTTCTGATCTAGAATTTTTATTGGCATTTTTTGTAAAACTAGTGGGCTTCTTTTCTTTTTGCCTCTTTCTTGGAATTTTAGTGAAACGCTCTGCTTTTGCCCTAGGATTCTTGATTTTATGGCAAATTATTGAAGGGATCACTAGGGGGTTAATTCGATGGAAATTATTCGATGGTGATACCACTGAATGGGTTATGGGATTCTTCCCACTGCAGTCCATGTTTAACCTTATTAAAGAGCCAGTTACTCGACTTGAAGCTGTACAAACTGTGGCAGATCAAGTAGGGGAATCTATTGAATTAGATTATTACGTTCACTGGTATGAATTTCTAATTGTTCTCGGTTGGACGGCAATTTTCATCTATTTGTCTTATGCCCTATTAAAAAAGCGTGATTTGTAGTATCTTACAGTGTTCGATGGATGCTGTATGAAGAAAAAATTGCTCCTTATTCTTGCATGCTTTGCATGGCTTCATGGTATTAGCCAAGAATGCCCAGATTTGCTTAGTCCTATCAACGGGCAAACCAATGTCCCCGTAGATGCTAGTATTACCTGGGAAGCTGTTGCTGGTATTCCTGGTTACCAAATACTTATAGGTACAAGCCCAGGTGCTAATGATATTGCACAGGCCTCTGTGGGTAGTGCCACTACCTACACACCTCCTTTAGGATTACCTGACAATACGGAAATTTTTGTAACAATTGTTCTAGATTTTTTATTTGAAGGTGGCACCGATATTGTTTGTGATAGCCAGTCCTTCTTTACAGAAGATGTGGTAGTCCCTCCCGCTTGTACGCCCATTCAAATCCCTGCGAATGGAGCAACCGATGTAAGTGTATTTACCAACATTGCCTGGTTATATTCTACTTCGGCAACGAGTTATGATATTACAATTGGTACGGCGCCTGGATCGAATGATTTGTATGATTTAAATGTTACAAATCTTACGTTTTTTCCGCCCACCGAATTTCCACCGAATACAACCATATACGTAAATATTGTTCCAAGAAATGAGAATGGACCCGCGGCCGGTTGTGGCGAATTTAGTTTTACCACAGGAGACGTGGCCCCGTTGCCTAGTTGTACCAACTTAATTAGCCCCTTAAATGGGGCTGTAAACGTGCCTCTTACGCCTTTCCTGGAATGGACCCCAGTTCCTGGCGCCACTGGCTACCGCGTAACAATAGGATCCACACCTGGCGGAACAGATGTCTTGGATAATGCAACATTTACCACCAACTCTACTTTTGTTATAGAATTCAATCCCAATCAAACGTTTTTTATTACCATCATTCCATTTAATGCGTCTGGAGACGCAATTGGTTGTGGACAAGAAACTTTTTCAACCCTTTTAGGATGCGGTCCCTTTTTAGATACTGCTACCGGAGAATTTGTTTCCCTAAATCCGGATATAGAATTGCCTGAGGTGTTTTCCTTTTGCGAAAATGCCGATCCTTTAACCATCTCAGCACCGGCTGGCGCAGATGGGTATCGTTGGTTTCGAGTGGGCCAATTTGGCGGTAGTGATACGCTAATATCTGAAGATTTGGAAATTACAGTTTCAGAAACTGGAGAATACTATTTAGAAGCCTATACCATTGTTTCACAACCAGGAGATATTATTGAATGTCCCACTATTCTGGAATTTGAGGTGGTTTCTTCCGAAGTAGCGACCATCAATAATTTAGACATCCGAGATACCGCACTAGGGCTCGAAATTACGGTTCAGGTTTCTGGAATTGGAGATTACGAATTTGCAATAGACGACATTGATGGTCCTTACCAAGACAGCAATGTATTTAGACAGGTGACTCCAGGTACGCATACCATCTATGTGCGTGATAAAAATGGTTGCGGTATTGTAGAAGAAACCTTTGAACAAGACCTTACCGTAGAAGGTTTCCCTAAGTTCTTCACGCCAAATGGAGATAACATTAACGACTTCTGGCAATTTATCCAACCTATAGAAGGTGAAACCATTGTTTTGGTAAGCATTGAAATCTATGACCGCTACGGTAAATTATTGCGACAAATTGACCAAAACTCCCAAGGTTGGGATGGCACGCTAAATGGAAGACCGTTACCTGCAGGAGGCTATTGGTTTAAAGCAGTGGAAGATGATGGAGGAATTGTGCAGGGGAATTTCACCTTAAAACGATAATTAGGAGACCCTTTTCGTAATTTTGCAAGATGAAATTTAAGGTAGTTTCAGATTTCCAGCCCACTGGAGATCAACCCCAAGCAATAAAGCAACTTACAGACGGTATTAATGCCGGAGATCCGCATCAAACCTTATTAGGAGTAACGGGTTCAGGGAAAACGTTTACAGTGGCAAATTTGGTCGCAGAGGTGCAGCGCCCAACGCTGGTGCTAGCTCACAACAAAACCTTGGCGGCCCAGTTATATTCAGAATTTAAGCAATTCTTTCCCGAGAATGCTATTGAATATTTTGTGTCTTACTACGACTACTACCAACCAGAAGCATACATTCCTACCAGCGGTACTTACATAGAAAAAGACTTGTCAATTAATGAGGATATTGAAAAATTACGGCTGAGCACTACCTCTTCCTTACTCTCTGGGCGAAGAGATGTACTGGTAGTTGCTTCGGTTTCGTGCCTTTATGGAATTGGAAATCCCATTGAGTTTCAGAAGAATGTGATTTCTATACATAGAGATCAGGTAATTTCCAGAACAAAGTTTTTACATCAGTTGGTGCAAAGCCTTTACTCCAGAACCACTGCAGATTTTAGAAACGGAAACTTTAGAGTGAAAGGTGATGTGGTGGATGTATTTCCTGGCTATGCTGATCATGCGTTTCGCATCCATTTTTTCGGAGATGAAATAGAAGAGATCGAAGCCTTAGATCCGCATAATAATTCGGTCTTAGAGATCTACGACAGTCTCAATATATACCCGGCAAATATGTTTGTTACCTCACCAGATGTTTTACAAAATGCTATTAGGGATATCCAAGATGACCTAGTCAAGCAGGTGGACTACTTTAAAGAGATAGGGAGGCCTTTAGAAGCAAAACGACTAGAAGAACGCACAAATTTTGATCTGGAAATGATTCGAGAATTAGGGTATTGTTCTGGAATAGAAAACTATTCGCGCTATTTGGATGGCCGTAAACCTGGAACCCGCCCTTTCTGTTTGTTAGATTACTTCCCCGATGATTATTTAATGGTGATAGATGAAAGCCATGTAACCATCCCACAAGTGCATGCGATGTATGGCGGTGATAGATCCCGAAAAGAGAATCTGGTTGAATACGGGTTTAGACTACCAGCGGCTTTGGATAATAGACCCTTAAAGTTCGAGGAGTTTGAGGCTTTACAAAATCAAGTAGTGTATGTGAGTGCGACGCCTGCAGAATACGAGCTTCAATTAAGCGAAGGTATCTATGTAGAACAAGTGATACGACCTACGGGACTTTTAGATCCTATTATTGAAGTGCGGCCCAGTTTAAACCAGATCGATGATCTGATAGAAGAAATACAAAAGAGAGTCGAGTTGGATGAACGCACCTTAGTTACTACGCTCACCAAACGTATGGCCGAGGAATTGGTAAAATATCTTACTAGGATTGACATTCGATGTCGCTACATTCATAGTGATGTAGATACCTTAGAACGAGTGGAGATTATGCAAGATCTACGAAAAGGGTTGTTTGATGTCTTGGTGGGTGTGAACTTACTAAGGGAAGGGTTGGATTTACCAGAAGTTTCATTGGTAGCCATCTTAGATGCAGATAAAGAAGGTTTTTTAAGGAGTAATCGCTCCCTAACGCAAACGGTGGGAAGGGCTGCAAGAAACTTAAATGGAATGGCCATCATGTATGCCGATACTATCACAGAGAGCATGCAAAAAACCATTGACGAGACGAATTATCGCCGTGAGAAACAGATGAAATACAATGCGGATCACAATATAGTTCCAAAAGCTTTAAACAAGAGCCTGGATAATGCACTGGCCAAGAATTCTGTTTCTACCTATCATTTCGAGAAAGAAGCAATGCGAGCGGCCGAACCCGATCTGGAATACCTAACGCCGGAACAGCGAGAAAAACTTATACGCGACAAAAGAAAGGCCATGGAAAAGGCTGCCAAGGAATTGAACTTTATGGAAGCGGCTAAACTTCGTGACGAAATTAAAATGCTACAGGAACAAGACTAAAAAGAAAGCGCCGCAAATGCGACGCTTTCCCTAACTAACCAACTAAACAAACCAACCATCATGAAACACCTAGTTGGTGCCATAATATTGTTATCCTATTTCAATGAGGCGTTTTGGTTTTGGTAATGCTTCTTCCCGCTTTGGCAAGGTTACATTCAATACGCCTCCTTCATACACCGCATTGATAGCATCTGTATTTACACTTTCTGGTAAAGTAAATGCGCGTTTAAATGAGGTCTTGGTAAATTCTCTACGTGTGTAATTTTCAGCTGTACTATTTTCTTCCTTTTTTACTTCAGACGAAATAGTAAGCACATCGTTGTCTATTTCTATGTTAAAATCTTCCTTTTTAAATCCAGGAATTACTAATTCTAACTTAAAATCAGCCTCATTCTCCAAGACATTTACTGCTGGAACATGGGCGTAGGAATCCATTCCTCCAAACCAATCCGGTTTAAAAAAATCATTCATAATACTGGGAACTATAAAACTGTTTCTTTTTGTTAACATGGTGATCGTTCTTTTAAATTAAACTCACCATACAAAAGACAAAAGCTGTACCAAGTAGAAAAAATGCCATAATGGCATTAATGGAGAATAAAAATATGTCAAAATGACATTAATTCTGATGTGCTCTAAAAATTGTGAATAATACATCTGGCGGAACTGCCTTGTTAGGATATTGGTGCATAACCTCTAACACTTGCGAAATAGCCGAAGGTGGTAAGCCCATCCATAACCCTATATTGTGAAGTTTTTCTATTTCCTTTTTGTGCTGCTCATTATCAATATTCATTAATAACAAAAGTCGGTGAAACTGCACAATCCTATCTATTTGGGACTTGGGAACAGAGATTTCTACCGTCTGCTGGAGTAATTCGTCCAATGAAGTTTTTTTAATATTCATTAACTGCGCAACACTCAAAAGAAAATCATATTCATCTTCTTTTAGTTTATAATCAACACGCGCAAACGAAATAAGTTCGCTAAGAATACTCAGTTTCTCTTGATAGGAATCCATGGCTGGGTTTATACATATAACTCAGAATCCCAGTATTTCGTATAACAAAAAAATCCTGGTTGTTCACCAGGATTTTCATGACTAATTCAAATAATTACAGTTTCTAAGCCGTAATGCGTACTGGAACAGAGTATAATCTCCCTTCCTTTGCGTTTTGCAAATCCACTTTTTTATAATTTAAACGACCTTTTACGAAGCCTTCTAATACTTCATCTTCGGTATCTACAGATAATACTACGATTTCACCCTCTTTGTTAATAGTGAAACGCACATTAGCCACTAAATCATTGTCAACATCGAATGAATTAGAGGATAACATCTGGTGAATTTGAACAGATAATTTTTTTGTTGGTTCTACATTTTCTGTGGTGTTAGCAGAGACACTCCCTACTACGAACAATGCTGTGGCAAAAACTGCCAAGAAATTTTTTCTCATGATAATTTCGTTTTTTGAGATTGATAAATTTGATGAATATGCCTAAAAGACGCTTGAAAATTAAGAATGTTACAATGAATTTAAATTTTAACACTATTTTAATGAACCTTCATCTTTTAAAACACACCATAAAGCTAGCATGGAATTCCGCTCAATTTTCCTAAAGTGATCTTAATTAATAAACCCTTAACCTTGGTAACATTGAGATAAAATCATTGGTTTAATACCTAGATCAGCTTCTTCTCATCATCCATAAAGAGTGCTTGGTATAATCGAATAAAAAAAGGGGTACTATTTACTAAACAGTACCCCCTTTCAATAAGTATCTTACTAAGATGTAACGCGCACCGCTACCACAAATACTTCACCATGCGAAGTAGCATCAATATCCAAACGCTGCCCCTTCAGTTTTCTATTAATAAACCAAGCAACGTCTTTTCGTTCTGTATCGATCTCTACCACTTCAATTTTTCCAGCTTCATTAATTTTAAATAAAACGGTAGCCATCACATCTTTTTTAGAAGCATCGATGGCATTGTCAGAAAGAATTTCTGTGAGTTGTTGGGTGATAGATTTCTTTGGACCAACGTCTTCAGGGCTGTTTGCAAATAGTAAAGCGCCACAGAATAGCGTGGCCAATCCGGTTAAAATGTGTCTTTTTTTCATGACATGTTGTTTTAGCTCCAGCAAGTATCTGGAGGCGTTAATAAATGATTGATGAATTCATTAAAAAGACGACCCGATTGGAAATGATGTTACAGGTATACTTTTTTTTTAACGCACATTTAAGGGATGCCAAAAAAAAAGAGACCCGTTTGGGTCTCTCTATAAACTATTATTTTATGTCTGGTAATTTAGGCAAGCACCTCTTTTACTTTATCTGCAGCTTCTTGGAATTGTACAGCAGAATGAACCGCTAATCCTGAGTTGTCGATAATTTCTTTGGCCAATTCCGCATTGGTTCCTTGTAACCTTACTATGATTGGCACTTGGATGGAATCACCCATATTTTTGTAAGCATCTACCACTCCTTGTGCCACACGGTCACAGCGTACAATACCACCAAAAATATTAATAAGGATGGCCTTTACATTCGGATCTTTTAATATGATACGAAACGCCTCCTCTACCCTTTTGGCATCTGCAGTACCACCAACATCTAGGAAATTGGCAGGTTCACCACCAGCCATCTTAATTAAATCCATGGTGGCCATCGCTAATCCTGCGCCATTCACCATACAACCTACGTTTCCATCTAGATCTACATAATTTAGACCAACAGCACGGGCCTCTACTTCAATAGGATTCTCTTCGCGCAAATCGCGCATTTCTGCATACGTCTTTCTCCGGTAAAGGGCATTATCATCAATAGAAACCTTGGCATCTACAGCCATGATTTTATCATCTGAAGTTTTCAATACTGGATTGATCTCAAAAAGACTGGCATCACTTTCTTGATAGGCCTTATATAAAGAACTAACAAACTTTACCATTTCTTTAAAAGCCATCCCAGAGAGCCCTAGATTAAAGGCTATTTTTCGTGCCTGAAAAGGCAATAAACCAGTTGCCGGATCGATCTCTTCGGTAAATATTAAGTGGGGAGTTTTCTCTGCAACCTCCTCAATATCCATCCCACCTTCGGTAGAATACATGATCATGTTTCTGCCAGTAGCTCTATTCAAAAGCACTGACATGTAGAACTCACTGGTTTCACTATCTCCAGGGTAGTACACGTCTTCTGCAATCAGCACCTGATGCACTTTCTTACCTTCTGCAGAAGTCTGAGGGGTAATCAAGTTCATTCCAATGATTGCTCCAGCCAATTCTTCTACTTCTTTAAGGTTCTTGGCCAATTTAACGCCTCCCCCTTTACCACGGCCACCAGCGTGTACTTGGGCTTTAATAACATGCCATCCAGTACCAGTTTCTTGTGTTAATTGTTTTGCAGCATCTACTGCTTCCTTGGCATTATGCGCCACAATACCACGTTGTACGCGTACACCAAAACTTGCTAATATTTCTTTCCCTTGATATTCGTGAAGGTTCATATGACCGATTGTTAAAATGCGGTCACAAAAATAGCAAACCACATTGGCATATTATAATTTAAAAGGAAGAATTGGTATTAGAGTACTGGTATATTAATCTACCTTGAAATCTTTAAAATCTAATGGGTCAAAATTCTTGAAGTGTCCATTCATTTCAATGACAGCTTTAGTACGATCTATTTGTTTCAATACCTGAATAGTAGTATCTAAATGTTGTTCAATGAATTTAAGCCGTTCTGTTTCATTCGTAAGTTGTAAAAGTTGGTATTCTTGCTCAAATGAAAGTCCCATTTTATGAGCAAAAGCATAGCTGTTGAATTTTTCAAAAGGTGTGGGAGGAAATTGAACTGCCATTAAATCATACAGCCGTTTTATTTTTTCAAAAATTTCTTTTCTAAAATCTGCAGCGGCATCATTAGAAGATTCTAAGAATTCTACAATTCCGCCAGCGTATAATTTCCCATCCATTTCATTATCAAACGTAAGTACTTTAAATACTTGTCTAGCTACACAAACGACATCCATCTCACCACCATCATAGGTATTTACCACTTCTACAAGTTGTACTTCTGTGCCAAACTGGACCGTATTATTTATAAAAACGGGGATCCCAAAAGTGATGGCTTCCTCTCTGCAATCATTAATTAATTGCTTGTAGCGCTCTTCAAAAATGTGCAGCGGAACGGTCTCACCTGGAAAAAAAACAGACTGTAAGGGAAAAAGGGGCAATTTCATAGCAATGGAATTTTCTTTAAAAGTAGTGCGCAATAGTGGAAGCAGCAACTTCCGATAAATGTTATTTTTATAACAAATAGTTATATTATTTTAAATTGATAGTGGTTTTTTGTTGAAATATTCATTCTATTTTAGCTTTGAATAAATTTCAGTGATGAATCCAGAACAGTTATTACAGGTAGCCGACCAATTTGGAGCACCAGTGTACGTTTATGACGCAGAAACCATAACTGCGCAGTATCAAAGGCTAACGAGCGCATTTGCTAAAGTACCTAGCCTTCGATTAAATTATGCAGCCAAGGCGCTGTCTAATCTTTCCATTCTGCGATTAATGAACAGCCTGGGAAGTGGTTTGGATACCGTATCCATTCAAGAGGTTAAACTAGGGTTAATGGCTGGATTTCAACCTGAATCGATCATTTATACACCAAACGGAGTTTCTCTGGAAGAAATTGAAGAAGCCGCAGCACTTGGGGTACAAATAAATATTGACAATCTTTCCGTATTAGAACAATTTGGGAGCAAACATGCAGATGTTCCAGTTTGTATCCGTATTAACCCGCATGTCATGGCAGGGGGAAATTCTAATATTTCCGTAGGGCATATCGACTCTAAATTTGGCATTAGTATCCACCAAATACCGCATATTCTCCGAATTGTAGAATTAACAGATATGAATATTAATGGAATTCACATGCACACCGGTAGTGATATTCTTGATATTGATGTTTTCTTGTACGCTTCTGAAATTCTATTTGAAACGGCCAAAAACTTTAAAAATTTAGATTTTATCGATTTTGGCAGTGGCTTTAAGGTGCCATACAAAGAAGGTGATATTGAAACCAATGTAGAGGAATTAGGAAAGAAACTGTCTGCTCGTTTCAATAAATTCTGTGAGGAATATGGCAAACCACTAACCTTGGCATTTGAACCGGGTAAATTCTTAGTAAGTGAAGCTGGTTATTTCTTAACCAAGGTGAACGTTGTAAAACAAACCACCTCAACGGTTTTTGCCCAAGTAGATTCTGGGTTTAATCATCTTATAAGACCTATGCTTTATGGGGCAAAGCATGAAATAACGAATATTTCCAATCCTACTGGCAGAGAACGCTATTATTCGGTAGTTGGCTACATCTGTGAAACCGACACCTTTGGCAATAATAGACGCATTAATGAAATAAGTGAAGGAGACATTCTGGCTTTTAGAAATGCAGGCGCCTATTGTTTTACAATGGCTAGTAATTATAATTCAAGATACCGCCCGGCAGAGGTACTCTGGTATAAAAATCAAGCACATTTAATTAGAGAACGTGAGACCTTTGATGACATCTTACGAAATCAAGTAGATGTTAATGATTTGTTCAAATCCAGCACAACTACGGTGGCATAGAAATAAAAAGATGTATTTTTCGTTAGTTTTTAAAGTACCCAAAGACTAACTTTAAAAAAATTGCATCATGAGAATCGTTGCATTCACCCTTATCTTTTTATGTTCCATGGCAATCACTGCACAAGAAATACAGTGGATGTCTTTTGAAGATGCTGTTGCTATGACCCAAAATGAAGGCAACACCAAAAAAGTTTTTATAGACGTCTACACCGATTGGTGTGGTTGGTGTAAAAAAATGGACAAGGATACCTTCCAGAATCCAGAAGTGGCCAAATACATGCAGGAAAACTATTATATGGTGAAATTTAATGCCGAAGGAAAGGAGCCTATTGAGTTTGATGGGCGAACCTTCGAGTACGTTCCTTCTGGAAGACGTGGCTACCATCAATTAGCAGCCGCACTGCTTAATAACAGATTGAGCTATCCTACCGTAGTATTTCTAGATGAAAACATGAAAATGTTGTCTCCTGTACCTGGCTATCAAAAAGTAAAGCCGTTTTTACAAATAGCCCGTTATTTTGGAGATAACATCTACAAAGAACAAGACTGGAAAAGCTATACCGGTGTTGGCAAGTAATACTGCGAACTATCTACTGTAGTTCGGACTTTCCTTTGTAATGGTAACATCATGCGGATGACTCTCTTTAATCCCGCTAAACGTAATTTTTACAAATTTTCCGGTGTCTTGAAGTGTGGCGATATCTTTTGCACCGCAATAGCCCATTCCAGCGCGTAAGCCTCCAATAAATTGGTGCATACTTTCATACAAATCTCCTTTGTAAGGAACACGCCCAACAATGCCTTCAGGGACTAATTTCTTAATATCGTCTTCTACGTCTTGGAAGTAACGGTCCTTGCTCCCCTCTTTCATGGCTTCCACGGAACCCATTCCTCGGTAACTTTTAAACTTTCTTCCTTCGTAAATAATGGTTTCTCCGGGGGATTCTTTGGTTCCCGCTAAAAGCGATCCCAGCATCACCGTATCAGCTCCGGCAGCAATGGCCTTAGGAATATCCCCTGTGTAGCGAATACCACCATCTGCAATAACAGGCACTCCCGTACCTTTTAGGGCCGATGAAACCTCTAAGACCGCAGAAAACTGGGGAAATCCAACTCCAGCCACTACGCGAGTGGTACAAATAGATCCTGGTCCTATCCCAACTTTAACCGCATCTGCTCCTGCTTCAGCTAAATATCTGGCTGCTTCGGCAGTCGCAATATTCCCAACGATAACATCTAACTCTGGGTAATTGGCTTTTACTTCTTTAAGGGTATTCACCACTCCCTTGGTATGTCCGTGAGCCGTATCAATAACAATAGCATCGACTCCCGCATGTACCAATGCCCCTGCACGTTCAACAGCGTCTGGTGTTACACCAATGGCCGCAGCTACACGCAATCTTCCATATTTGTCCTTATTGGCGATTGGCTTTTGGGTGAGCTTGGTAATATCTCGAAACGTGATGAGCCCCACCAATTTGTAATTATCATCTACCACGGGGAGTTTTTCAATCTTATTCTCTTGTAAGATATCCTCCGCCTCATCTAGCGTAGTTCCTACCTTAGCTGTAACCAAGTTATCCTTGGTCATCACTTCAGAAATAGGCCGGTCATTATTTCGTTCAAATCGAAGATCCCTGTTGGTTACAATGCCTATGAGCATGCCTTTATCATCTACAATGGGGATTCCTCCAATACTGTGCTCTTTCATACTGGCTTTGGCATCCTGTACAATAGCATTTAACGGCAAGGTCACGGGATCCATGATCATTCCGCTTTCTGCTCGCTTTACTTTTCGCACCTTCACCGCTTGCTGCTCTATGGTCATATTTTTATGCAACACACCAATACCCCCTTCTCGTGCCATAGCAATGGCCATTTGGGATTCTGTCACCGTATCCATGGCTGCAGATACCACAGGCACGTTGATAGATATATTTTTGGTAAATCTTGAGGTAATGTTTACTTCTCTTGGTAGTACTTGAGAATAGGCCGGCACCAGTAAGACATCATCATATGTGAGTCCTTCGCCTACAATCTTGTTTTGGTGGAATTCCATTGCAATTACGGATTAATTGCGTGCAAATATACCACAAATTAACGGTATTTACATGAAGGGTGTTTTTGCC
>CAZRPJ010000012.1:41666-53601 GCA_964601965.1 uncultured Croceivirga sp. | reverse complement strand
TCATTTTTTACTAATCAATGGCCTCTTAAATGAACTGACAATTGAACCCAAAAAAACGATGGTTCAATAGAATTAAATGGATCACCCATAGCTTTATAGCCATATTTGAAGCATCTAAATCAATTCTTATGACCGCAGCAACTGTTTTTTCGTACGCCAATTTATTAGTCCTCCCCATGTGGCTATTATTAATTGTACTTCCAAAATGGAAGGTAACCCGGTTCCTAACGGACTACAAACTGGTACCCATTGCGCTTTCTCTCATTTATGTCATTTTCATTACGCTCACGTTCCAAGCAGAAGGCGGGCTTGATTTTGGGAGCTTGTCATCAGTAATGAATCTTTTCACCAAAGAGAATGCAGTGCTAGCAGGTTGGGTACATTACCTAGCTTTTGACTTGCTAATTGGCATGTGGATGGTTCAAAAGAACCGAACCTTACAAGTACACCAACTACTAATGGCACCCTGTCTGTTCTTCACTTTTATGGCAGGGCCTTTAGGCTTTTTACTATTTCTATCAATCGCATCAATTAAATCAAAAAACGTATGGAATCCTTAAAATCAATCTTAAACACTGTAAAAAAAGAAAGTCCCATTCTATACTGGGTGGCCTTATTTCAATTTGTAGGCGCGCTATTCTGCGCATTAGGACTTGCTATTGACGACCGCTCCCTTATGGGCATAAATGTTTGGGTGAAACCATTGAAATTTTATCTTTCCGTGGGTGTGTACATGCTTACCGTGGGTTATTTAATTACACGCTATCCCTTTTCTAATCGGTTAAAACATGGTATTCGAAACACGGTTACCATCACTATGATTTTTGAAATGGCCATTATTACCTTTCAAGCAGCACGTGGGGTACAATCGCATTACAATACTTCTAGCCTATTCGATATCATCCTTTTTCAAAGCATGGGTGTTTTTATTGGTATCAATGTCCTGCTGATGGTATTTTTTATGATCGCCACCTTGCGCGTTAAAATGAATACTCCAAAAGCTGTACAATATGCTATTTTCCTGGGTTGGACTATTATGCTTCTAGGCAGCTGGGCAGGAGGTCAAATGATTTCACAAATGAGCCACACTGTGGGCCTACCAGACGGTGGAGAAGGACTACCACTTCTTAACTGGAGTACTACCGCTGGTGATTTGAGGGTAGCACATTTTTTTGGATTGCACGCTATTCAAATAATTCCGTTATTCGCTGTAAGCCTTGGTAAAATAAAGTCCGTACCGTTTAAATGGCATGCTACCACCGCCATTTTATTTGGATTGGCTTATGGAGGCTGGATAGGCTATATCTTTTATCAAGCAAAAAATGCCATGCCGTTTTTAGGCTAAGCGCCCTGACCTATGCTGTTTAACAAGGAGAAACGAATTAAGTACCTAGGATTCAATGACATTGGATTCATGGTCCTAGGTATTTTTATTCTAAGCTTTGTTACAGATTATATTTTTGAAAATTCCTTTGCACGCTATCCTTTTCCGCAAGCTGTTTTAAGTTGGTCTGTTTCATTGATATTTGCAACCTTCGATTGGACCATTATCCGTACCGTGGTCATCATACTCCGTAAAAAATACCCCCACCTTAAAGATGATGTAAAACGAATGGCGCTCCTTGTGCTTACGATCGTTGTGGTAGTAATCGGCATCGATACTTTAGGAGGCGTTATTATTAGTGCTTTAAATGATGTTCCTTTTTATTACCCAAATAGATTTCAAGTACAGCTACCTATTATTTTGGTGAGCACCATGACCATCGCCATTTACGAAGCGATTTATTACAACATTCGGTTAAAAAAGTCCATACGGGAAGAAGAACAATCCAAGCAGGCCATTGTACAGGCACAATTAGATGCCTTGAATAATAGAGCACAACCACACTTTTTCTTCAATAGTTTAAACACCCTACGTGATATCATTGACTTTAACTCCAAAGAAGACGCCAAACTTTTTGTAGATAAATTATCCGATGTCTACCGGTTTATTCTCCAAGAGGGTCGTGAAAATAAGATAACAGTAAAAGAAGAAGTTGAATTTGCTAAAGCCTACCTACACATACAATCCGAACGTTTCGGTGAAAATTTAAAAGTTGACTGGAATCTTTCGCCAGCAAGTCTTCAACGTCATTGTATTCCTACCAGTCTTCAATTATTAATTGAAAATGCTATTAAGCACAATGTCATTGCAAAATCGAAACATTTGCTTATTCGAATTTATGAAGAGGACACTTCTATCATTGTTGAGAATGCTTTACAGCCCAAATCTTCCAAAATTCCTTCGACAGGTTTAGGTTTAAAAAACTTAAAAGATCGATATGCGTTGCTTTCTAAAAAGCCGGTAATCATTGAAAATGACGAAGTCCATTTTCGAGTAAAACTTCCATTCCTTAATTAAAACACAGCGTATGAAAGTATTAATTATTGAGGACGAAGAACGAGCGGCAAGACAACTGCAAAAACTATTAGAAGATGTTGGTTTTTCTTTTGAGCTTTTGGGGGTCCTCGATACAGTGGTTGAAGCAACTTCATGGTTTAAATCACAACCCACTCCAGATTTGGTCTTTATGGACATTCAATTGGCAGATGGTATTAGCTTCGAAATTTTTGAAAACATTCAAGTAACAGCACCGATTATTTTTACCACAGCTTTTGATGCATATGCCATACAGGCCTTTCAAGTGAATAGCATCGATTATCTATTAAAACCAATTAAGCGTGAAAACTTGGAACGAGCCCTAGAGAAGTTCACAAATACAACTTCGCCCGCACTGAGCCAAAGACAACTTCATGAACTATTTAAAAGTTTTCAGGAGCCTATAAAACGCAAAGGGATCCTTGCTAAAGATGGTAAGGGTTTTACGCAAATTACAATACAAGAGCTTTTATATGCGTATTCTGAAGATAGTGTCACCTTTGGAGTTACCGCAAAAAAGCGATTTATCATCGACGAAAGTATTGATGAACTTTACCAAACCTTAGACTCAAACGATTTTTTTAGAATTAACCGCGGGCAAATTATAGCCAGGAGAGCCATTGAAAAAATCCACCCTTATTTTAACCATCGATTACTCTTAACTATAAGTGAAGCGAAAGGGCGTGAATTTATTGTTAGTAGACCAAAAACAACCGCTTTTAAAAATTGGCTTAACAGTTAGGGGCTTCCCTTTTTGCCCATATTTTTTGGATTTGACCAGAAACCTACAGAAAATCAGGTTTTTACAACCAGTTATTTAGTACCTTTAAATTCAACCAGTAAATATTGTTGTTGTGTCTAGCAGAAAAAAAGAATACCTATCCCCGCTTCAAAGTCTTGATTTTTATCTTCCTCATTATCATGCACTTTGCAAAAAATTAAAGCTAGAAAACGACCTAGCAGAATTAAGAGCACTATTGCATAGGGAATTGCATCCTTCAGTGGTTGAAATTTTACAAAATAGCCGCTATGAGGCTTTGGTGGTTACTGATAGTAGTAAAAATATTGTTTGGGCGAACAACGGATTTCATGAAATGACAGGATACGCCAAGAGTTTTGCCATTGGCAAAAAGCCAAATTTTCTGCAAGGGGTAAATACTTCTGAAACTGTACGGGAGGAAATTAGGCAACAACTGAAGGCACAAATACGCTTTAAGGCCTCAATTCTCAACTATCGAAAAAACGGTGAGGAATATCAATGCCATATAGATGTTCTGCCATTATTTGATGCAAATAAAAATCTCACTCACTTTTTAGCAATGGAAAGAGAGCAGCGAGCTGCCTAATAGCAATCCATTTTTAGTTGATTTTGGTGTTCAAAATCACTTAAGGGTTTCCCTAATAGCTCTAGCGCTATTTTTTCTAATACAGCTAACACCTCATTTTGCATCGCCATAGAGCCACAAATCATAAAAACTGTTCCCTGACCTAGTTCTGCCGCCAATTGCTGTTTATCGCGTTGCAAGAGTGCTTGTACATACTGTTTATTCTTAGATTCTTGAGAATAAGCTAAATGGTACTTTTTTAGTTTTTGTTGTTTTAATGCAGCTTCTACATAGGGCTCGTACATAGAAAAAGATTGTTTTGTTCTGCCTCCCCAATAAAGTTCTAGAGGGATTTGAGCATTATTTTCATCCATAATTCCCAAAAATGGCGCAATACCCGTTCCATTGGCAATGCAAATTACACCCGGGGCATGTTTAGGGAAATGAAAATCTTTATTTCTTTTTACACTCCCTTCTATTTTTTCTGCTGGTGTTAAGCCACTTAAAAAAGAGGAACAAATTCCAAATTCGTGCTTTTTTATACTCAGCAACAACCCTCCTTGGTATTTGGCTACAGAGTATGACCTAGGAATGCCATCTTCTTTAGGAACAAATTCCCATAGATCACCTGATTTAAAGGTAAGTGTGCGCTTTGGTTTTAATTGTAAGAGATAGGTGCTGTCTGCATTCAATTCCGTTCTATGAACCACTTCAAAGGCATGCTTCTTGCCCACTTTCTTTTTTAGCGTGGGTTCTTGTAAACTAAGAGGAATCCCTGTAGCCTTGCTCCATTGTTTTGCCCAATCTTGAAAAGCTGCAAAAGACTGATTGTTTATTTTATATAGCGGACATGTTTCTTGAAATCCTGAAATGGATTTTAGGGATTCATTTAAATCCAAAGCAAATTGGCAATAGCTTGGGTAGGTCAACGAACCAAACCCTACCACACTGTATTCTAAGGATCGAGGTTGTTGCACCGTTTTTAACAACTTCATTAGATTCCTAGCATTGGTGGGCGCTTCTCCTTCACCATAGGTAGCCGTTAGAAATAATAAAGAGGTTGCGTGCTCATACCTCGCATATTCATTCATTTGAGCTATCAATACCTTTTTCCCGGACTGTGTTAAAGCTTGCTCTAAAACTTTGGCAAAAGTGAAAGTGGTTCCAGTCTCAGATCCTACCAAAATAACATGGGTACAGATGTCCTTATCAAGCGTGCTTTTTATTTGCTTCGCACCTTTTATTCTCTTACGCCACATCACGAACCCAGAGTATATAAAAAACAGTACTGCACCGCTGGATAGCAAAAGTACCAGAGACCAAAGAATTGAACCTTGTCCTGTATGCAGACTTAGACTATACCTACTTAATAAAAAAGAAAAAGGATACGATTGTTCACTTAAAATTTCGCCGGTATACTGATGTACTAACAGTTCTCGATCTCGCAAGGCAACTTCAAAATAATCCTCTGGAAATTCAGAAAAAGGAAAGGCAACGCTCCTTACTTCATCTAATTTAATTTCTTGGAAGATGGCCAAAGAACCAGGCTTTACGTTGGTAATCACATCTGTTGCAGGATTTACCTCTTGGTGGGTAATTCTTGTAGAGGGTAATAGATTAAATTTTTCTGCTGAAAGATATACTCCGGTAGCCGCAACTATTAGGATCGGTATTAAAAACCAACGACTTAAAATTACGTGGTATTGCAGTTCAAAATGATCTTTTTGAACCTTGGAAAATAATTTTCGAAGTCCCCCTTGCCTTTTTAGGAGTAATAAGAACCCTGTTACCGCAATTAAACAAAGTAAGAAGGAAACTAGCCCCACAAAGAAACGCCCAACCCCCTTTAAAAACAACGATCTATGCAAGTTTGTAGTAAACTGAAACAACGGTTGTTGAGGCGTTGGCTCTCCTAGAATTGCGCCTGTTTTAGGGTGTACATAAAGTAATTTACTATCGCCGTTCTTGGTAATAACATCCGCTTTAAGAAAATCATTGGAATCAATTTCCAGAGAAAGAACTTCATCATACTCTTTTTGCAGAACTGTGAGGGTTTCTGCCAAAGAATACTGCGAAAGTGATTCTGGAGCATAGGGCTTAGTTGCCTGTTGTATGGGCTCAAAGGCCAATATCATTCCTGTAAGGCATGCTAAAACCAAAAAAAGCCCTGAAACCAGGGCCAATGTTAAATGACTATATCGCCAGATTGATATGGTCATACAGTTCTGTTTATTGAGGGATCATTCGCACATAGCGGATAAATCCTTGACCTTCCTTTTTAGACGTTAAATTTTCCGTGGTAAGCGCAAATTCAACATCACTTGTATAATATTCTTGGTCTTCTACAGCGGTTTCAAAACGTAGGGTGTAACCCGCGTCTATTTTGTCTACGGGAATTTTTAGCACTGTCATTTTGCGCTGTCCTCCCGTAACTGTTTCTCCAACAATGGCATCAATATTGGGTCTGCGAATTCCGTAGAGGTTTTTCCACCACTCTGTGATGTCACGATACCATTCACTATCATCTCCTTGAACATATAATGTTTCCAAGTAATTCCCTTCTTGATCCAGAATAGAAACAACCACATAGGCTCCCTCTCCCTCATAATTTGTTAGTTGAATGAGACACTTATAATTGGTAGTTTCAGTTGGTGCTTGCGAAAAAGCCACAATTCCCAAAAAAAGAATCCCAAAAAACAACTTTCCTATCAACTTCATGTACAATCGTCTATTTATAATTTAAAAACTCTAATTGATCTTCAATATTTTGAAGCAACTCATTTTCTTTTGCGAGATCATAAACAGATTCTTCAAAATCTGTCTTTAAAGAAAGATCTGCACCCTCTGCAATTAAATATTTTAAAATAGCAGTATTAGAGGTAGACATTGCAGCCAAATGTAAGGGAGTATTCCCCTCCTCATTTTTTTGGTTTACATCTATCCCAAAATCTTTCAATCGCTTTAAAAGTGCTAAGTTATTTTCCTTCGCAGCCAAATGCAATAGCGAATTACCAGCTGCTTGAAGTGTATTCATTTTAAGTCCCGCTTTGTCTAAAAGTTCCCATTTAGCTTCAAAGGCGGTCGGATTTTTTACACTGAAAGTCTCCAGTAAATAATAGGCAAGAGTATTTCCATCACCGTCCTTCGTAGTCACATCTGCCCCATTTTCTATTAAGAATTTCACTACTTCGGGTTTATTTCGAGAAACTGCCAATGCCAGTGCACTACGTCCTTTCTTATCTTTTAGATTGATGTCTTGGGTGGCTTTTGTCAAGAGGGTTACAATTTGCAAGGAATTTCCCCGGGCAGCATACATGAGAGGAGTATTCCCCTCTACATCCTGTGCATTAGGATCTAATCCTTTTCCTAAAAAGTGTTCAAAAACAGCTTTCTCTGCATTACGATTGGCCAGTAAATGGAGTAGATTCTTACCATCATTATTGGTAATACTAGGATTTAATCCTAGTTCTTCTAGATAGGCGAATAGCGCTTCACCGTGTTGCTTACTCCGCGTTCCCTGGGCCGCCATGAACAAGGCATTTTCTCCATTTTTATTAATTCTTTTTACATCCGCTCCTTTATCGGCAAGCGTTTTTAACAAACTAAGGTTTCCTCCTTTAGCCGCATATTGGAAAATGCCATTTTGGTTATCATCTACACTATCAAAAGGCAAGCCTTTCTCAATAAAATAGGTTAGAATATCTTCATCTTTAGCAGAAGAAGCGACTAATAAAAGTGCATTGGCACCACTTCTAGTGGTTCCAGTTAAAGGGGCATTATTCGCTAATAGAAAATCATACATAGCAGTATTGGTTTGCCCAGCATTGGCAGCAAAATTCAATACGGTGTAGCCATGGGCATCCTCGATATCGGCACGCGCCCCTTGTGCCACCAACCATTCTACCAATTCCATATTCCCCTTATAAGCCGCCCAGAAAATATAGGTCCGGCCATCATGGGTTATTTTATCAACTTCGTTTCCCTTTTTAGAAATGAGATGCTTTAGTGTGGTATTATCTACCTGTTCTAGAATGGCATAAGAGACCGCATCGAACATATTTCTATTTAATTCGGCAACATCATTGCCATCTGTAATAGCTTTTTCAATAGCTGCGATGGAAGGATTCTTTTTCCAATAAGAACGTTCTAAAAACAAATTCTCCTGAGCTACTCCTGATATCAGGATAAAGAAGAAAACGAACGATAAAATCTTAATTTTCATGATCTATTTAGTTTTAGATGCTTGGTCATTAGCAGGATTCACAACAAAAGATTCTATTACAGCATTAATAGCGTCCTCCTCCGTTAATTCGTCATTAAAAAGGTGCTTGTATAGTACTTTGTTATCTACTTTTTCCTTAAGAATTAAGTCGGTATCTCTTGCAAATACCTCGTCCCATTTGGTGCGAACGGTGGCCCATTTATCAAAATTTTCTACCCACCAATCTGCTGCAGCTTTACAACGCTCGTCTGGGACCTTTACATAGGTATTATATCCTTTCTCCTTAGCTAAAAGGAAATCGGCTTCACCAGATTTTCGCATTATTTTGGCGTTGTCCTGATCATGTACCCAGCCTTCTGGTGTAATCTCATGGCGGTTCCCACGCATGGTAATATTGTAATCTGCGCGAGTAGTATATTCTCTTCTTGGAAGCGGAGCCGGTGTGGTATTCTCCCAGTAACTCTTACCATCTACATGTACCCAAGTGGCAGTACCTTCATACCGTGGGCTATCATCTACTTGAAACACCTTTTGTGTCCATTGGCCTGCCACTTCTTCCGCGGTTTTGTTTTGGTAGGTCCATTCATTATCCCCATTATAAGTGTATAGATCTGTGTTTTCAAAAATCCAGTCTTGTCTCCAATGTTTTACAATCATTGGTTTGGCAGGATTCCCTACTTGTAGTATATGTTGTATTACAACTGTATTGTCTTCATCTGTAACTAACTGAGCCCATTCTAACCCTTTATCAACTTTCGTTTTAGAAGGTTTGTATAAAGAATCTTGGCTGTAGTTGAAAGTCTCTGCAAAATTAAAGGTGACTTCAAAGCACCCACACATTCCTTTAATAGCTTCTTTATCTAATTCTTTTTTGTCTTGAGCTAATAAACTTTGTGCAGAAAAGCATGCAATTGTCATTAATAGGTATACTCGTTTCATGATCTAGAAGGATGTTTTTAAAGCTTGTGTTAAATTAAAAATATTAATTGATTCTTATTTAGACTGATTAAAAATAAGATTTATATTTGCTTCAAAGATATCTTGAATGAGTCTAAATAAAAACTATTTTGTGTTATTTTTTCTTTGTTTTTTCTCGGTTTTTAGCCGTGCACAAGAAGAATACCTAGAAGCACAAGATTCCATTCTTACCCAAGACCTTGATGAAGTGGTAGTTACCGCTACCCGTACCATTAGACAACTCTCCTCCCTCCCTTTACCCGTTACCCTAATCCGCCAAAAACAATTAGCACAAAGCGGCGTTACACGCCTCAATGAAATTTTAAATGAGCAGACTGGGATTGTTATGACACCAGATGTAACAGTTGGCGGTGGTGAAGGAGTACAAATACAAGGAATAGCCTCTGATTATGTTTTGGTGCTAATCGATGGCGTGCCTGTGGTAGGAAGAAGTTCGGGTAATCTTGATTTAAGCCGATTTGCCATTGGCAACATTAAACAAGTAGAAATTGTAAAAGGTCCTTCTTCTAGTCTATTTGGCTCCGAAGCACTTGGAGGTGTCATCAATATCATCACAGAGCGTCCCAACACTGAAAAAATTAGTGGGCAGGTTTCTCATAGAACGGGCACATTTAATAATCAAAATAGTACGCTAAGCCTTAATCAACGAAAGGGTTCTTTAGGGTATTCTATCTTCTTAGATCGCTTAAGTACGGATGGTTTTGATCTGGCCCCCGCTACCGAAGGACAAACCATTAACCCATTCTTTAATTACACCTTCAACGGTAGGGTATTTTATGATGCTTCAGATAAGTTGCGCTTTTTTACCTCTGGGAGGTATTTTTTGCAAGATTTTGAGGTGCCTTCTGGAACAAGTGAAGAACGTGACGGTAATATTCATTTACGTGTAGATCATAAAGCTTCTAAAAAATCATCTTTAGAATATGAATTCTATTACACCAACTATATAACCAATGAACAAACTGTAGATCCTATTGATGACTCGTTGTTGTTAGACAATGATTTTGATCAAAAATTGTTTCGTCCAGAAATTCGTTTCAATCATAGGTTCAGTTCACAAAATACGCTTACCCTTGGAGTAGGGACCAATATTGAAACATTAGATCGATCGCTTTTTGCTGAACAGGAGCGTTTTAATTCTCAATATGTTTTTGCTCAATACGATTTTAAGCCATTAGAAAATCTGAATGTGATTGCTGGCGCTCGCTTTGACAATCACAGTGTGTACAATTCTCAGTTAAGTCCAAAACTCTCTGCCCGTTACGATATATCGGAAGCGATCCATATAAAAGGATCTGTGGGGAGCGGATTTAAGGCGCCCGATTTTAGACAACTGTATTTAGACTTTACCAATGCTGCAGGGGGAGGCTATTCCGTCTTTGGAAAAGAAGTAGAGTTGGCAGGAATTGAACGGTTACAAGAAAATGATGAAATAGCAAATCTTGTGGTGAATCCATCGGATTTGGGCGAACCTTTAGATGCTGAAAGTTCTGTGGGGTATAATCTGGGGTTCGGATATAAAAAAGGAAAACTTCGAAGTGATATTAACCTCTTTAGGAATGACTTTGAAAATCTAATTGATACTCGAATTTTGGCTTCAAAAACCAACGGGCAAAATGTCTTTGGTTACATTAATCGAGAAAGTGTCTATACCCAAGGTATAGAAGTAGATATGCACTACAAACTATTTAAAACGCTTAACCTTTCTGCTGGCTACCAACTCCTATATGCATTTGATAAAGACAAGGAAGATGCTATCGCTAACGGTGAGGTATTTGGTCGTGATCCGGAAACATTAGAAACCGTTCGTCTTTCACAAGAAGATTATTTTGGTTTAGAAAACCGATCGCGCCATACACTGAATTTTAAAGCATTCTACGAAATTCCAGAATGGGATGCCAACGCAAACCTGCGCGTAGTTTATCGCAGCCGATTTGGCCTTACGGATAGAAACGGAAACGATCTTTTAGACGAATTAGATAATTCTTTTGTTAATGGATACGCCCTAGTAAACCTTTCTTTTGGTAAAACATTTTACAAGCACTACCAAATACAGCTAGGCGCCAACAATCTACTAAACTTTCAAGGGAACAATCCACTGGCTGCACAGGACAATGAGCAGCTTATTAACCCTGGAATACAGGCTTTTGCACGATTAAACATTCAATTTTAATTCAATTTTTATAATAGGTATGAGAACCACATTTAAACTATTTAGTCTTTTATTTGTTTTAACCGCTTTTGTAGCGTGTAGCGATGACGAGAGCGAAGAAAACTTGGTTGCTGTTGAAAGTAATACAGCTAGCAATATTTTTGCGCCACAAACCGGTGGCCGCGGTGAACCCATTGGGGGCCCTTTCACCAAGTTTAGCTTTGCAACAGGCGCAGTTACCGAAAGTGAAACAGAATGGGATATTGCTTTTAGAGGATCTACTATTGCTGTTAATGGGGGCGCTGCCACTGGTACAAATGATGAACCAGCGCGAACTGGAAATGCAGGAGCCGCCTTGGTAGACGGAATCTTTGGCGAAATTACCTCTGCGGAAGGTCTTACCTTTTTGCAAGACGCCACTGCCGCTTTCGCCATTCCTACGGGTAGCGACAATGGATGGTATAATTACAATCCACAAACTAATTTATTGATGCCTATTCCAGGAAAGGTATTGGTGTTTCGCACCCACGACGGTAAGTTCGCTAAGGTTGAAATCTTGAGTTATTACGAAAATGCACCAGCCAACCCAGATGGATTTGCGGATGCCTCTAGATACTACACTTTTAATTATGTGTACAACCCAAACGAAGGTGAAATGCAACTCAGCAATAATTAGAGTTGTAAAAACATAGAAGTTATATAAACCGAAGGCCGTCCTTCGGTTTTTCATTTTTAGTAGTATTGTATTTTAAATCGTCCCCAGTAGCTCCTTAAAAAATGAAAGACATTCAACCTAGCATACAAAATTTAGCTCCAAAAAAACTCATTGGCCTTTCTTT
>CAZRPJ010000012.1:0-41566 GCA_964601965.1 uncultured Croceivirga sp. | reverse complement strand
CTTTACGCGGTCTTTGTTTACAGAGGATCCAGCGCCGACTCGTCTATTTTTCAATATATTTTTGGAGAATGGCTTCCAAATTCCCAGTATCAATTAGATGATCGTCCTCATTTTGAAATCCTGGGCCCCAATTATAAAAACAATGATCCCAACTCCGAAGAAGAGATTTGGATACCAATTAAATAGACCATAGCAATACTAATGATAAGTTGCGAACAATTCCGTTGCCTTGTTGTAAGCCGCTTCAAAGGCCAACCAATTCACGCCGGTAGCTGCTTTTTGTTCGGTAAAATACGATAGCATCTTTTCTGTAGGCATGTTCCCGGTTAATTCGTCTTTTGCCATGGGGCACCCTCCAAATCCTTGAACAGCACCATCAAATCTGCGACAACCTGCCTGGTAGGCTGCGGCTACTTTCTCATGCCAGCTGCTTGGCGTGGTATGCAAATGTGCACCAAATTCTATGTGTGGATATTTGGGAATAAGGTTCGAGAATAAGTAGGTAATTACCTCTGGTGTAGAGCTCCCAATAGTATCCGAAAGGGAGACAATATGTACGCCCATTTCTGCCAAACGCTCGGTCCATTCCCCAACAATAGTAACATCCCAAGGATCGCCGTAAGGATTGCCAAAGCCCATGGAGATATAAGTGACCACCTTTTTTTGATGATCCTGAGCTATGGCTAAAATTTCCCGCAGCGATTCGACAGATTCAGCGATGGTTTTATGGGTATTTCGCATTTGAAAATTCTCTGAAATAGAAAATGGAAAACCCAAATAATCGATCTCTGGATGTTGCGAGGCATCTCTTGCACCTCGTACGTTTGCGACAATAGCCAAAAGCTTGCTTTTGGTTCTAGACAAGTCCAATTGTTTTAGAACCTCAGCCGTATCAACCATTTGAGGAATCGCTTTTGGAGACACAAAACTGCCAAAGTCAATGGTATCAAACCCACAACCTAAAAGAGATTGAATGTAACGCACCTTTTCATTGGTTGGAATAAAGGTTTTAATACCCTGCATAGCGTCTCTGGGACACTCTATCATCTTTAGCTGTTGGGTCATGGTATAAAAATACAAAGAAGCGCAGGTACCTTCCTAACCAAACCAAAGCAGGTAGCTTTAGTAATTCCTAAGAATCTAAAAGTAAATACAGGGCAATCCCAACAAATACTACAATTTGTAACCATTTAAAAAAAATAGCCACCCTTGGGGTTTTGCTTATATAACTAGAAATGGTAGCAGCCATTAGGGCAATACCTCCAAAAATTAAAGAAGACACCAAAATAAACAAGACCCCTAGCGTATAGAATTGTACCACGTGGTTAAGGCTATCACTGAATAAAAATGCTGGAAAAAAAGCCAGAAAAAAGATGGTTACTTTGGGGTTAAGTACATTCATCCAGAATCCTTTTTTAAAAAGACTTGTTAGATTATGGTTTGACTGATGTCCTTGTGAAAGATCAATTCCTGATCCTTGACGAAACACTAAAAACGCGAGATAAAACAAATAAGCTGCACCGAATAACTTAATTATAAAAAACAACGTATCGCTGCGCTTTATGAGCTCCGAAACCCCAAAAGCTAAAAGCGTGGTATGTACCAGACAGCCCGTCATAAGGCCTGCCACTACGGCCAAACCATATTTCTTTCCGTTGGCCATGCTAAGCGTAAGGACAAAAATATTATCCGGCCCTGGAGAAAAAGCTAGAGCAGCTGTAGCTAAAATAAAACCAACAAGTATTTCGTAATCCAAAAGCTTGTAATTCAATTGGCTAGCAAATTACGAATTCGCTTGGTTGTTTTTTGTACCTTCAAAACAAAATTACCATGGCCAGCAATTTTGATTTTGTAGTAATTTTTAAGAAGCTACTATCAACTTAAAAAGGTCGCTAGTTTCGTTTCATAAGCAACATTCGAATACATACCATACCATGAAAAAAAAGTATTTAACCCCTCTATTCCTATTTGGGATTTCATTTATAATAGCATTTAGCGTGTCCGTATTTGCTAAAACAACTACTCCCGAAACAACCATTGAACCTGCACCCGCCAAGACTTTACGTCACGTAGTGTTATTTAAATTTAAAGAAGGAACTAGCAAAGAAGATCTTGCTGCCATTGAAGCTTCTTTCGCGGGTCTCCCAGGTAAAATTCCTGAAATTGTGGCATTTGAATGGGGTACAAACAATAGCCCGGAAGGATTAGATAAAGGTTTTACGCATTGTTTCTTTGTGAGCTTTGCCGATGAAAAGGGTCGTGAAATTTATCTTCCACATCCAGACCACAAGGCATTTGTTGATCTAGCCTCCCCACATATTGATGACGTTCTAGTAGTTGACTATTGGGTAGAATAACCTACCAAGTATACGCTGGAGGATCAATATTGTTCATCCGCAAGTATAGATTCGCTTTGGCCCGGTGATTGGCCATATGGTCTTGCACGTAAAAAAGCGCAAAAGCTCTACTTACCGTATTTCCACTATGATACATGACACAGGTTTCATCTAATTGATCTTGTGAAATGGAATGGATTACTGCTGTAGTGTAGTCAAAACCCTCTGTTAAAAGAGTAATGATTTCTTTTTTAGTCATGGCATCAGCGTCTGGTACCTGAGGTTTCACCTCCATGCCTTGTACATAACGTTTGGTAAGTAAAGGTATGGTGTATGCAATATGAACCATTTGTTCTGCAAAAGTTTTACTCACCGTTGTGGGCTGGTACTTATACAACGCTTCTGGCATGGCTTCTGCCACTGCTAAGCAGTGTTCTTTAGCTTCTAACCATACAGGCAGGTACATTTTGGTAAATTCTGTGGCAGGTTCTTTTTCTTGGGAGTATACTCCCAATCCTATCAATAAGAAAAGTGAAATTATAATGCGTTTCATGGAACAAGTCTTAGTCTTGCTCCAAGATAGCTTTATTGATACGTTTTATCAAACCAGGTCCTTCATAAATAAAGCCCGTATACAATTGAACAAGTGAGGCACCAGCTTCGAGTTTTTCTAGGGCATCTTCTGCAGAATGAATACCTCCTACTCCGATAATTGGAAAAGCATTATTACTTTTTTCTGCCAAAAAGCGAATTACTTCTGTACTTCGTTTTGTTAGTGGCTTTCCGCTTAGACCGCCTTTTTCTTCTACCAAGGTTAAATGAGAGCGCAAGCCTTTACGCTCTATGGTTGTGTTGGTAGCGATCACCCCTTCTATTTTGGAGTTTTTTACAATTTGGATGATATCTTCTAATTGATCGTTGGAAAGATCGGGTGCTATTTTTAAAAGAATGGGCTTTTCATTAACCCCATGCACTTGGGCCAGCTTACTATTCTCTCTCTTTAACTTCTTTAGAATGTCTGTTAACGGCTTTTTGTCTTGTAGTTCCCTTAATCCTGGCGTATTTGGAGAACTCACATTCACAACAAAATAATCTACATACTGGAAAAGAGCATCAAAACATATGAGGTAGTCTTTTGCTGCTTCTTTATTGGGGGTAATTTTGTTTTTTCCAATATTTCCACCAATAAGCACACGCTGTTCTTTTTTAAGACGTTCCACAGCTTCAAATACGCCTTCATTATTAAATCCCATTCGATTTATAATGGCCGTATCATCAAGCAATCGAAAAAGTCTTTTTTTAGGATTTCCGGGTTGTGGTTTAGGTGTAAGCGTCCCTATTTCTATAAAGCCAAATCCAAAATCTGAAAGCTCATTAAATAGTTTGGCATCCTTATCAAAACCGGCCGCTAAACCTACTGGATTCTTAAAGCGTAACCCAAAAACTTCACGTTCTAATTTAGGATCTTCTACTACGAAAAGATTGCGAAAAAGTGAGGTAATGCCCAATTTTGAAAGCAATCGTATAGATGCAAAGGAAAAGTGATGAGCGGTTTCGGCTTGCAGTAAGAATAATAGGGGTCTAAAGACCAATTTATACATTCATCTCAATTTTGAGCAAAAATAGAAAGTCTCTTGATAGCGGCACTACAATACTTCTATTTTTCGTTCACTGACCTCGCTGCGTAGATAGGACTTCTAGCCACTTTATTGCACAACAAAATGTACAAATTGTACTGTTCTTGCGTAAAAATACCTAACATACGCTGGTCTAACATGCGCATATTCTGTTCCATACTATCCATTAAAGCCCGATAGGTGTAGGACATTTTTAATAGATCTTCAGGAGAACTTTGTGCATGTGTTTTTAAAAGTCTTTTAGCACGCTGTTCAAATATCTCATTTCTAAATTCTAGTTCTGCGCCCCAATTACGTAATTTCTCTACCTGAGAATCGGTGAGTTGAAAAACAGCCGTAATGATCTCATCATCTCTACCACCAATACCCAAGAAACAGTCTTCTTGAGCTGCAATAGAAAAGGGAAACAATAAAATCAAAAGTATTTTTCTAACCACGTTTAAAAATAAGGTGGAAAAAGATACAAGGTTTGGCATCTAAGATTGCAAATCTGGGATGAATTAAAGCTTATTTTTGTTAAAAAGCAGTTTCATGGAAAAACTACTACCTCGTTTTTTAGATTATGTAGCCATTGATACCCAAAGTGATCCCAGATCTACAACTACACCAAGTACAAAAAAACAATTAGACCTAGCCAAAAAATTAGTCTTTGAACTGCACCAAATTGGAATGGAGGATGTATCTATTGATGAAAATGGCTATATCATGGCTTTTTTACCAAGTACAACCGAAAAAGAGGTACCCGCTATAGGCTTTATTTCGCATTATGACACCACGCCGGATTTTACCGGAAGAAATGTAAAGCCGAAGATTTTTGAAAATTACGACGGAGGAGAAATTGTCTTAAACACTACTAAAAACATCGTTCTTTCTCCTTCGTATTTTGAGGAACTGAATAATTATGTGGGGCAAACTTTAATAACCACCGATGGTACCACACTGCTTGGGGCCGATGATAAAGCCGGAGTCGCGGAGATTATTACTGCTATGGAGTATCTTATTCAACATCCCGAAATAGAACACGGAAAAATTTGTATTGCTTTTACTCCAGACGAAGAAATTGGGAGAGGTGCACACAAATTTGATGTAGCAAAATTTGGCGCTGCCTGGGCCTACACGGTAGATGGTAGTCAGATTGGGGAGTTAGAGTACGAAAATTTTAACGCTGCCGGAGCCACGATCACTTTCGGTGGTAAAAGTGTACATCCTGGATATGCGAAGGACAAATTGGTCAATGCCATTAGCTTAGCAAATGAATTTTTAAGCCTTTTGCCAAGACGCGAAACCCCAGAAACTACAGAAGGGAGAGAAGGTTTTTTCCATGTGCATAATATGGAGGGAGCTATTGAACACGCTCGATTAGAATTAATTATTCGAGATCATGACGAGGAACAATTTGAAGCTCGAAAAGAGTTATTGAAAGATATCGCGCAAAAAATTAATGCACGCTATGACGAGGATTATGTTCAAGTAGAAATTAAAGATCAATACAGAAATATGAAGGAAATGGTTGCCCCCGTCTTTCATATTGTGGAGATTGCAGAAGAGGCTATGATTCAGTTAGGTATTGAACCAATCATTAAACCTATTCGAGGTGGAACAGATGGCTCCCAATTAAGCTTTATGGGACTACCTTGCCCCAATATTTTTGCAGGCGGCCACAACTTTCATGGAAAATATGAATATATTCCTCTAGAAAGTATGCAGAAAGCAGTACAGGTTATTGTAAAAATCTGTGAGCTTACTGCCTCAAAATTGGTGATCCATGGAAAAAAATAAAACTGCAGAAGCGTATTATCAAATACCGCATCATTTTCAAGAAGGGATCTTGCATCTTAGAACACTAGCAAAAAAAACAGAAGCTGTTGAAATGTGTAAATGGGGAATGCCAGTGTATACCATTAAAAACAAAAATGTGTTTGGTATTTGCCGATTCAAAGACTTTTTTGGGATCTGGTTTTACAACGGTGTTTTTTTAAAAGACCCCAAAGGCGTATTACGCAACGCCCAAGAGGGCAAGACAAAAGCGATGCGCCATTGGAACTTTAACGACCTTGCTCAAGTAGACGATGAAGGGGTCTTAGCCTATATGAAAGAGGCCATTGAGAACCAAAAGGCGGGTAAGGAAATGAAACCTGAAAAGAAAAGTACAGCCTTTGAAATTCCACAGTTATTGAGCGAAGCACTTAAGAAAGAGGGTGATTTACAAAATGCTTTTGATGCTTTCTCTCCCTACAAGCAAAAAGAATTTGCAGAGTACATTCATGAGGCAAAACAGGAAAAGACCAAACTAAGACGGTTAGAAAAAATACTACCAATGATTAAAGCAGGCAAAGGTTTGAACGATTCCTATCGCTAAATCCGCTACCCAGTAGGCAACTTCCATCCGTTATAATAAGTAGGCTTTAACAGGGCATTGGCTTCATTATTATTAAAGCTTTTTTGCTCGGCATTCCAATATACCCTGGTGCCGGCCTTATAGGCTATATTTCCCATGTGGCAGACCAAGGCGGTATTGTAACCTACTTCAATGGGAGCATTTAAACTGGAAGAATCTCTAGACTTCACCGCTTCTAAGAAATTTGTTGTGTGTAGATCCAATCCACTGGTTTCTGTACGTTGCAGTGGAATGGCATCCATCTTAGGACCAAGATCCTTATCCCAGTTAGGTCTATCATGTTCTGGGATTACTTCCCACCCTCCTCTATTTAGCACCAAAGTTCCGTTATTGCCAATAAAGGCTATACCATGGTCTCTTCCGTAATTACCACCGTCAATTCCTGTGGCATGTTCCCATAGAATGGAATAGTCGTCATATTCATATACGGTTTGCAAGGTGTCTGGTGTCTCAGAAGCGTCATTGGGATAGGCGAATTTACCTCCAATAGCCATTACAGATTTAGGTGTACCTGCTTTCATACCATACAAGGCATAATCCATAAGATGAACTCCCCAATCTGTCATTAAACCACCTGCATAGTCCCAGAACCATCTAAAGTTAAAATGAAACCGATTGGCATTAAAAGGTCTTTGTTTCGCAGGGCCTAACCACATGGCATAATCTACTCCATCTGGCACGTTAGTATCCGGAATTACGGGTACAGGCTGCATCCAGCCTTGATAGGCCCATACTTTCACTAGTCGTATTTCGCCTAGTTTTCCAGAATGCACAAAATTTATGGCGTCTACAAAATGAGGCTGACTCCTTTGCCATTGCCCTATTTGCACCACACTTTTATGAGCCTGAACCGTTTTTAGCATCGCCTCACACTCAGCAATGGAATTGGCAATTGGTTTTTCACAATAGACATCCTTCCCTGCAAGAACCGCATCCGTTAATTGCAAACAATGCCAATGATCTGGAGTTCCTATGATCACTACATCTACATCTTTATCTGCTAGGAGTTTTCTATAATCCCCATACCACTTCGGTTTTTTAATAGCAGCCTTTTCTAAATCTGATGTTCTATTCGCAAGAACCGTTTGGTCTACATCGCATAGGGCTACAATTTCAATCTCACTATGCTTAAGCATGGAAGTTAAATTAGCAAACCCCATTCCCTTGCAACCAATTAACCCTACTTGAATTTTATCATTTGCACTGGTGCTTTTCCTGGTAGAAGCTAACAATTCCATTGGGAAGAGCGTGGTAGTCCCTAAAGCAGAAAGATAGAGTGCACCAGATTTTACAAATGTTCTCCTCGTTGCCATAATCTAATTTTTAAGTGCTAATAAGATACAAACAAAAAAAGCGCCTTGTTTCCAAGGCGCTTTTTAAGATTTTAAGCCAATACTGCTTATTTTTTTGCTGGAGCTGGATTTAGTTTATTGCTTCCTTCCATAGAGATTGCAGAACGATCGAATTTCAATCTGCCTGCCATGGTCTCTATTACACAGGAATTATCCTTGTCATTTAGGTCTACCACTTTTCCATGTAGACCACTTTTAGTAATGACTTTATCTCCTTTTTTTATCTCCGATAAAAACTTCTTTTCGTCTTTCTGACGCTTCATTTGTGGGCGTATCATAAAGAAATATGCTACCACAAAAATGAGAAGTAACGGAAAAAATTGTCCCAATCCTTCCATTCAAATTACTTTACAGGACCTGCTGGTGCTTGATCCTTAGGGGTTACAAAGGCCTTAATTCTTAACAATTCAGAACCTTTTTCAGTATTAGCCGTTACGGTAACGGTTTTAGTTACTTGGTTTTTACCAGATCCATTAAATTTTACTAATAGCTCTCCTGTTTCTCCAGGAGCTATAGGTGTGTTTTTAGGATATTGAGGAACCGTACAACCACAACTACTTCTTGCATCTGTAATAATTAAAGGAGCCTCTCCTGTGTTGGTAAACGTAAATACTGTTTCTTGAGGAGTTCCTTGAATAATGTTTCCAAAATCATGCTCTTGTTTATCAAAAGACATAACAGGAAGTTTTTTAGAAACAGCGTCTCTTTCTGAAGCAGTTTCAACGTTGTTTGCTACTACTTTACTGCTGGCTTGATCTTTGCACGATGTACCAACAAGTAATACACCTGCTGCAATGACAACTAATATTCTTTTCATTGTTTGTATTTTTTAGTTCAACAAAAATAAGGATTTCGTCTTTAAAGCAATCCTCTACCTACTTTTTGCATCTTTCCATTGGTCTTATATTCTTTCACCAACTTATCTAGAATTCCATTTATAAAGATGCTACTCTTTGGGGTTGAATACTCTTTTGCAATTTCTAAGTATTCATTTATCGTCACCTTTTCTGGGATCGATGGGAAATGTACAAATTCGCAAATAGCCATTTTTAAGAGAATATGGTCAATCTCTGCAATACGATCCTTATCCCAATTAGGCGTTTTAGCCTGTATTTCTTTCTCCCACTCCGCGTTATTCAAAAGCGTCTTCACCAACAGGTCCTTAGCAAATTGCATGTCTTGCTCATCTTTTAAGAGTCTCGGTATATAAAACCGTTCTTGCGTAGTAGGCTTAGCCTTCTTTAAAAGTTTTACAATAAACGTATTTACAATAGGAATGTCATCTACCCACGTGAGTTTGTCATCTTCAAAATACTCATAGATTTTCTCGTTTGGGGCAATGACCTGTTTGTATAATTCAAGTACAAAATGCTTATCCTTTTCAAAATCTGTACTAGCCGCACTCATGTAAGCATGATAGGTTTCGTGCGCGAGCATTTCCTTGTGGAGAATTTTTATGTATTCTTCATTTAGGTACCAGTTATTGAGTTTCCGCTTAGAAATTTCTTTTTGCAAGGTTTCGTTATTCACCAATTGCTGCAACAAACCATTATTTATAAATCGTTCTTGATCTGGGAAGTTTTTACCATTGTCTGCCAAGTATTTTTTTTGGGAGTGATCTACATGCTTTTTTGCGAGTTTATGTAGCTCAATCAATAACCCTAATAATAAAAGATACAGTGTAAAAACATTAGCAATACTAACGTTTAAGAATTTTTGCTGTTTCTCTAAAGAGTCGTCTTCAGACTGTGTGAGTGCGTAGATGCATTGCATTACTTTCACTCGAATGTGCCTTCTTGTAAGCATTTAAAAGAACTATAGCGGTGTTTCTTGATTCTAACGGGGCAAAAGTAAGGCTATATTTTAAGCGAGCCATCCCTTTTTTACATCTTATCAGTTTTATAACATACGTTGTTAGGGCAATCCGCTATCTTTGGCAACTTAATCCTGGGCCAATACCATTCTAGCCTAATGAAAGAGCTAAAACACCTCAATAAATATTTTAAAAAATACTGGCTAAAACTTCTCCTAGGTATCTTGATTACTGTTATCGCGAGGGTCTTTTCATTGATTATGCCTTCCTATGTTAGTAAATCTATTGATACCATTAAAGACCTAGCTACAAACATTGTTAGTGCTGGTGAAGCAAAAAGCCTGCTTTTTGAATACATCCTAATCATCATTGGGGCTGCCATTTTAAGTGGCCTATTTACCTTTTTAATGCGACAGACCATAATTAATGTCTCCCGCTATATAGAATACGATTTAAAAAATGAGGTATTCGATCATTATCAGGAATTAAATTTAGATTTCTACAAGCGGAATCGCATTGGGGATCTTATGAATAGGATAAGTGAAGATGTTACCCAGGTTCGGATGTTCGGAGGTCCGGTCATTATGTATGGGATTAATACTTTAACCACCTTTGTATTTGTAATTTCCTTGATGTTCATCAAAGCGCCTACTATTGCGTTTTACAGTCTAATTCCACTACCAATTCTATCGGTGCTTATTTACCAGATAAGTCGCATAATTCATAAGCGAAGCACCAGGGTGCAGGAGTATTTATCAACGCTTTCCACATTTGCTCAAGAATCTTTCTCGGGAGTTTCTGTGATTAAAGCGTACAGTTTAGAGCCCAAAATAAATGCAGACGTCAGGGCTTTGGCAATAGAAGGAAAAGATACCAGTATGGACCTTGCCAAAGTAAATGCATGGTTTTTTCCATTAATGATTCTTTTAATAGGGATTAGCAATATCATGGTGATCTATATTGGGGGTCGTCAATACATCAACAATGAAATTAGCCTAGGCGTTATTGCAGAGTTTATCTTATATGTGAACATGCTTACTTGGCCTGTTGCTGTGGTAGGTTGGTTAACTTCTATTGTGCAACGCGCAGAAGCTTCACAGAAAAGAATCAATGAATTTTTAAAGGAAGAACCCACCATAAAAAACATGGTGACGAACACTACGCCTATTCGAGGAGAAATTGCTTTTAAAAATGTTTCTTTTACCTACGAGGATACGGGTATTAAAGCCTTGAACAATGTTTCATTTAAAATCGGAGTTGGAGAAACGTTGGCGATTTTAGGGAAAACTGGTTCTGGAAAATCGACCATTTTGGAGTTAGTGGCACGACTTTACGATGTGGACTCTGGAGAAATTACTATTGATGGGGTTCCAATCCGGGAATTGAATTTAAAGGACCTAAGAGGCGCTATTGGTGCTGTACCGCAAGATGCTTTCTTATTTTCTGAATCAATTGAGAACAACATTCGTTTTGGGAAAGAAACAGCCACTCATGAAGAAATCGTGACAGTTGCGAAGAATGCAGTGGTTCATGAGAATATCATGGGCTTTAGTGATCAATACAATACCATTCTTGGCGAACGTGGAGTCACTTTAAGTGGCGGGCAAAAACAGCGGGTATCCATCGCTAGGGCACTACTAAAAGATCCAAAGATTTACTTATTTGATGATTGCCTTTCTGCGGTAGACACGGAGACCGAAGAAGAAATATTAAAGAATCTCAAACGCGCTTCAGAAGAAAAAACCACTTTAATTGTAAGCCATCGTGTCTCTTCTGCTAAAAATGCAGACAAGATCCTAGTTCTTGAAGATGGTAAAATTTTACAAGAGGGAACGCATGAGGAATTAAATGCCCAAGAAGGGTACTACCAGCAATTATATCAAGATCAATTAACGGAGAAAGAATAAGTAAAAAGTTGTCCTTTTATGATTTTTTTTACATTTTTACCAGAAGAATGTAAGAATACACCAAAGAACACTATACCTATGGGCGACAAAGATTTAATGGATCAGGAAGAAATTTACTCCAAAGTTTTAAGGGCGGGACGAAGAACCTATTTTTTTGATGTGCGTAGCACAAAAGCTGGGGATTACTACCTAACTATTACTGAGAGTAAGAAGTTTACCAATGACGATGGTTCTTTCCATTATAAGAAGCACAAGATTTACTTATACAAGGAAGATTTTGAGTCATTCCGGGAAATCATGGAAGAAATGATGGACTATATTATCGATGAAAAAGGATTAGAAGTAATCTCAGAGCGCCATCAGAAAGACTTTAAAAAGGAAGAGGAAGAAACATCTTCAAATAACGGGTCTACAGGTAATTTTACCGATGTAGACTTCGATGATATCTAAAAATATACTTAAAATTAGCCAGTGAACGGCCTGCCTACGCAGGTCGTTTTTTATTTTTAGAGTTGACTAATTCAAAAACGCCAAAATGAAATCAATTGTAACCCTATGCCTTATTGTGCTAGGATGTGCATTGCACGCCCAAAATACAGTAAGTTTAGATTATTACCTCCCAGAAAACGTCTCCTACAATTCTGAAATTCCAAAACCCAAAGATGTCATTGGTCATGAAGTTGGAGAATGGCATGTTACCCATGATAAATTGCTTTTTTATATGCAGACATTAGCAAAAGCTAGTGATCGTATTACCATAGAAAACAGAGGGACCACTTTTGAAGGCAGACCCCTCGTTTTGCTGACAATTACAACACCAGAAAACCATTCTAATCTAGAGCAGTTAAGACAAGCACATGTGGCTCTCACCGAAACTGGCACCTCTTCTGGAGATACCAACAATATGCCAATTGTTGTTTATCAAGGTTTTTCCATTCACGGAAACGAGGCAAGTGGGTCTAACGCTGCGTTGGCATACGCTTATTACTTAGCCGCAGCAGAAGGACCAGAAATTGAAAGCTTACTTGACAATACCGTTATTCTGTTGGATCCCAGTTTTAATCCCGATGGCCTACAACGATTTGCCTATTGGGCGAATGTACACCGAAGCCAAAATCTTAATCCAGACAGCAATGAAAGAGAGTATCATGAAGTTTGGCCGGGTGGAAGAACCAATCATTATTGGTTTGATATGAATCGAGATTGGTTACCTGTTCAATTGCCTGAAAGTAGAGCACGTATTGAAACATTTCATAAGTGGATGCCTAACATTCTAACCGATCATCATGAAATGGGAACTAATTCTACTTTTTTCTTTCAACCAGGAGAGCCATCTAGAGTGCACCCCCTAACGCCTAAAATTAATCAAGAACTCACCAAAGAGATAGGAACCTACCATGCTAAAGCGCTGGATAAAATAGGCTCACTCTACTATTCAGAGGAAAACTATGATGATTACTATTATGGCAAAGGATCTACCTTCCCAGATGTGAATGGCGGAATTGGTATTCTCTTTGAACAAGGAAGCTCTAGAGGGCATATTCAAGAAAGTGAAAACGGAATATTAACCTTTCCGTTCACTATACGAAATCAATTCACCACAGCGCTTTCTACTATTGAAGCAGCTAAAAACATGCGGGTAAAAATCTTGAATTATCAGAAAAAGTATTATCAAGATATACGCAGGGAAGCGGACCGAAGCAGAGTGAAGGGCTATATTTTTGGAGACGCCAAAGACGCCAACCGGACTTGGCATTTGGCGGAAATTCTTAACCGTCATAAAATTCGATTCCATGAATTAAAAAATGATGTAAGTCTTTCTGGAAAACAGTACAAAAAAGGAGCCGCCTATGTTGTTCCTTTAAATCAGAAAAACCCACGGTTAATTCGCGCCATGTTCGAAAAACGAACCACCTTCACAGACAGTTTGTTTTACGACGTTTCTGCATGGACCTTTCCATTGGCCTTTAATCTAGATTATTCTGAGCTTACAGCGCTTTTAAGTGCTGGAGAAGCGGTGACTGATTTTAAACCTATAAGTGGCGGCGTCAGCAACCAGAGCAACTATGCTTATCTTTTTGAATGGCATGAATATTACGCGCCCAAGGCTTTAAATGCAATTACGCAGAAAGGATTAAGAGCTAAAGTGGCGAAAACCCCATTTACTTTAAATGGAAAGAAATACGATTATGGAACCATTATGATTCCGGTTCAAAATCAAAAAATGGATTCCGATGGCCTTTATGCATTCTTGCAAGAGGTGGCTTCGGAAAGTAGAATCACTATTGATGGAGTTGCCACCGGACTCACCCAAGGAATTGATTTAGGCAGTAATGATTTTGATCCCATTCAAAAGCAAAAAGTAGCTATTTTGGTGGGTGATGGCGTGCGCTCATATGACGCCGGAGAAATATGGCATTTGTTCGATACGCGCTATGATATGAAGATCACCAAAATTGATACGCGCTATTTTAATCAAGTAGATTTAAGTGAATATACCGATCTCATCATGCCCAGTGGTTGGGGAAGCAGAATTTTAGATAAGTCAGGAGCCGAAAAAGTTAAAAATTGGGTAAAGAACGGAGGCACGGTTATAGGATTTAGAAATGTTGCCAATTGGTTTGATAAGTACGAATTTCTGTCTTTAGACATGAAAAAAGATACTTTAAAAGCGACGAATATTCGTTTTGATCAGCGTGGCGATTTCTTAGGCGCCCAAGTAACTGGTGGCGCGATTTTTCAAGCTAAGTTAGATAGATCACATCCCGTTGGTTACGGCTATAAAAACAATAGAATTTCATTATTTAGAAATACCAACATCTATCTAAAACCTGAAAAAAACAGCTATGATAATCCGTTGCAATATACCAATGCACCCTTGCAAAGCGGGTACATCTCCGAAGAAAATGCCGCACTTATAAAAAACAGTGTGCCATTTAAAGCGAAACGCATGGGAAGCGGAAGAGTTATTCTTTTCACGGATAACACAAACTTTAGAGCCTTTTGGTACGGCACCAATAAATTAATGATGAACGCTATATTCTTTGGCCCATTGATGTAGCGCCCATTTTGGTAAATAGTAGATTTAGAACGGCGTGTCCTACCACAAAAAGGAGCGCCGTTTTTATTGATAAAAAAAGTGCTATCCCAAAAAAAAGAATTCCATAAACCAGGGTATAGGAGATAAGGGCAAAGGCAAATCTAAATGTAGCTTCAAATTCTGGTTCCGGAACTTTTGGTAGCAACCAATAGCGCCAAAGTAGGATGAATGGAACATTCAATATTCTAAATACCCCATAAAAGATGGCCTTTAATGGATTGTGCTTCACGACCAATGGTTGCAATTTTTCAAGATTTTTTAATTGTGCATTCGTGGCCTTCGGGTTTGTAAAGTCTATTTGGGCACGCTGCATTTTGGTGATCACCTCTGAGTAATTTGCTTCATCAATGTGTGTGGTTAAAGCAGTTAATCTCTCAAAGACGGTTGCCTTTATACTTTCTTGATAGCGTTCTTCCTTAAGAAAGGGCTGTAAAGGAATGGGCGCCCCAATGTACAATGCCGCCCGATCGCCCACCATTCTCGCCTGTTGATAGTTTTGACCTACAGGAACTACCTCCAATGCTAAACCTGGATTTTGGTTTAATGCGTCATCTAAAAGTCGTGTAAATCCCTTACTTAATGGCCTAACACGTCTTTCTAGACTGTGATTGCCCTCAGGAAACAGTAAAATCGCTTCTTGTTCATTAAGCAATCTACCACAGCGGTTAAAAATTGCTTCGTTTTTGGCCAGTGAGCTTCTCCCATCTCTAATACGGTAAATGGGTAGCATTTGAAAAAAAGCAAACAGTCGTTTTAGAATGGTGCTTTTAAAGATATCGGCACGGGTTAAATACCAGAACTTCCTTTTGGTATGAGTTGCAATGAGCAAAATATCTAACAAAGCATTTTGATGGTTAGAAAGCACCAAAAGTGGTCCTTTAGCAGGTATGTGCTGCTGCCCTTCGACCCTTATTGACTTGTAATACCAATAAAGACCAGCCTTAACCCAGAGTTTAACCAACAAGTACCCCAATTGTTTCAAACCAATTCTTTTTCCTTGGCAGATCGTTGCCCCCAAAAACTTCCCAACAACAAACCAGATATTAAATGCCAAATTCCCCAAAAAGCAGTTAGTAAGGCCATTCCACCTAATCCATCAAAGAATGTGAATATTAGCAATAAGCCAAGTCCTGAATTTTGAATCCCTGTTTCAATGGTTATGCTTTTGGTCTCTCTCCATCCAAAACCCATTGCTTTTGCAAGCGAAAAACCTGTGAGAAAAGCAACTAAATTATGTAGAAGTACCAACCAGAAAACGTAAAGTACGTACTCTAAAAAAATTGCTCTATTATTATACAAGGCAAGGAAAACGAGCACAACAAAAAAGAGCAATGAACCAATTTTAAAGGCTTTTGCCATCTTTTTGGCCCAAATGGGTTTATAATGATTCACAAGCATACCCGCTAACAAAGGTACTCCCAGGAGCAACGCAACCAATTTTACCATTTCAAAAGGGGCAATAGAAACTGCTTTTAAAATCTCATTAGTGGGTTCATAAAGTGCCCCCCAAAAACTTAAGTTTAGGGGTGTCATAACAATAGCCAATAAGGTTGCAATGGCAGTTAGTGTCACAGATAAAGCTGTATTGCCTTTAGCCAAGTGGGTAATAAAATTAGAAATATTACCTCCAGGACATGCCGCTACCATGAACATCCCTAGCGCTATACTAGCAAAAGGCTCTAAGAACCAGACTAGTAAAAAAGTAATGGCGGGTAGCACCAAAAATTGACTAGCCACTCCAGTAAGTACTAGTTTCGGTTGTTTAATGATCGCTTTAAAGTCCGCTACGGCTATTTCCAAGGCAATACCAAACATTACAAGGGCAAGTGCAATGTTTAGCGTCCAAAGCGATTCTTGATTAAAATTTATATGAACATTGTTTAGGACTTCCTCCAAAAAATACCGGTTTTAACCAACAAGATAGTATTACTTTTTTTGATTTGAATTTTACCCGGTTCGCTAATGAAATCTACCTATATTTAACCTAGACAACGAATCCAAGATTTTCTATCCTGTATGCTGGCTTTCTTTAGAAAAATTAGAAAAGGTCTTCTTTCAGAAAATAAAATCACCAAATACCTGCTTTATGCCTTTGGTGAAATCATTTTGGTAGTCATCGGTATTCTTATAGCGCTACAAATAAATGAATGGAACAATGCAAAAAAGGCTCGCGAAAAAGAGTTAGCCTATTTAGAGGAAATAAAAGATAATCTTCTTCTAGATTCTAAAAATATTGATAGCGTACTGCAGTTTAACAAAACAAAAGTACCAGTGGTGAAAGCGATGATGCAAATGTTCAATGACACTCTTACCAATAACGATCGTATACAGATCTTTAACAGTAATTCTGATGCCTTTGTTAATTATGCGGTTTTTGAACCTCAGAAAACCGCTTTTAGCAACATGCTTTCCGCCGAGACGATTGATTTAATACAAGATAAGGAACTAAGGCAGGCACTGACGGCTTATTATGAGTTTGATTATACTGGCGGTGTACAGTTTCGAATTAGGCAGATGAATAGAAGAATTGTAGATCGAGCATTTCCAATATTCTTTACCAAGGAAAACGCTATGGCTCTTTTAAAGGTTCCTACAGACATGCCTCCTAACAAAGACCTTGAAATTCACAAAGATCAATGGTTGTTATCAGAATTTTATGGCCTTATTTACATCATAAATTTGCAAGATAAAGGCCTTGTTGGCTTTAAAAAGAATATAGAACAACTCCTCAACCTCATTGATGAGACCCTTAAATCCCAGGCATAATGGCAAGGACTCCTAGCAACATGCTACCCTTAGGAACAAAAGCACCCGACTTTTCCCTTTACGATACCGTAAGTGGCAACACTTTAAATTTATCTGATCTCAAAGGTGCCAAGGGCACCGTAATTATGTTTATTTGTAATCACTGCCCTTTTGTAATTCATGTGAATCCCGAACTTTCTAAACTAGGCAAAGAATACCAGAATACAGGGATTTCTTTTATAGCAATTTCTAGCAATGATGTAACAAATTACCCGCAAGATGCACCAGAATTAATGACAGAAGTTGCACAAAACGAGGGCTATAGCTTTCCCTATCTTTATGATGAAAATCAAGAAGTAGCAGCAGCCTATGATGCGGCTTGTACCCCGGATTTTTACCTTTTTGACGCCGAATTAAAACTGGTCTACCGTGGCCAATTAGATGATTCCAGACCTGGAAATGGTGTACCACTCACTGGAGAAGACTTAAGAAACGCCATTACTGCTTTGGAACAAGAAAAGACCATTAACCCTGATCAAAAACCAAGTATAGGGTGCAATATCAAATGGAAATCCTAACCCCATAATTGCTTGAAACTCCTTTTTAAAGAACTTACTCCCGCAGATATTGAAACCTATATTACCGTAGGCAAAGCTTCTTACGAGGCCCATTATTTACACCTTTGGCAAGATCAAGATCCCTCGGCATTTTATAAAGAGAATCTGGCAAAAGAACCTATTTTAAAAGGGTTAGCCGATGCCAATCAATTCTTTTTTATTCTATATTCCTCAGAAACACCGGTAGGCATATTAAAAATTTCGCTGGATGTGGTTCATCAACAAATAACCACTCCTCAAAATGTACTACTTAACAAAATTTACCTGCTCAAAGAATTTTCCGGAATGGGTATTGGCAAGCAATGTATTGAGTTTGTAGAGAAGTTTGCAGTAACTAAAAAACGTACGCTTGTCTGGTTATTTACCATGAAAAAAGGGCCAGCACAGCACTTTTACACCCAAAATGGGTATGGCATAGTTGGATCTTCCGCGGTTGCTTTAAAAGGAGTACTCGATAAAGAAAAAGCCATGTGGATTATGGCTAAAAGTATTTAAGCTACCACCCTTCCCTAGCTATTAAATTCTTAATATGTGCCAAATGGTGGCTTCCATGCCACGCATAGCGTCCTATATTAGCCTCAAGCGTGCTGCTTTCATTGCCATCAGGATGCACAAAAGTTCGTTGTAGTTGCGCTTCTGTCAATCCCTTCAACAAATAGACTAATTTGGCATGTACCGCTGTTAAATGGGCTAAAGACAGCGCTACAGGGGCTGTACGCGTATCAAAAAGCTGCGCCCATTCCTTTTCGTTATAAGGTTTAATAACAGGGTTTTCCTCTGTGAGGGCCCATTTAAAACGTATATAGCTATTATGATGACTGTCGGAAACATGATGCATTGTTTGCCGTACCGTCCAGCCTCCGGGCCTGTAGGGAGTTTCTAATTGCGTTTCACTAAGACTGGTGACTAATTCTGAATATTTAGTGGGCAAGTTTTCCAAAATGGTTATCCATTGGTCTCGTTGTTCCTTAGTGATCACATCGGGAACTTTAAATTTCCCAATAGGGTATTTCAATTCTTCTAATGTAGCGTCTTCCATAGCCTAAAAGTAACAAACTTTAGTATAGTTTTAACCCAAAAGCTTCGTATTAAAATACCTTCCAAAGTACCTTTATTCCAATCTAAAAAACGAACATTATGGCAATCTTACGATTGGGCGATACCGCCCCAAATTTTACTGCAAAAACATCCCAAGGAACGCTAAATTTCTACGATTATCTTGGGGACAGCTGGGGAATTTTATTTTCACATCCGGCAGATTTTACTCCGGTATGTACTACTGAATTAGGCACCGCATCCAAGTTTAAAGCAGACTTTGACAAACGAAATGTGAAGATGATGGCCTTGAGCGTCGACGGCATTGAATCACATCACAATTGGATAGGTGATATTAACGAGACCCAAGATACCTTAGTTAATTTTCCTATTGTGGCCGATGAAGATAAATCGATCTCAAACCTTTATGATATGATTCACCCTAAAGCGAATGATACTCTTACAGTGCGCTCTGTATTTATTATAGCCCCCGACCGGAGTATAAAACTTATAATAACCTATCCTGCCTCTACCGGTCGTAACTTTCATGAATTACTTCGTGTTATTGATTCCTTGCAACTAACTGCCAATCATAAAGTTGCTACGCCTGCAAATTGGCAAAATGGCGATGATGTAGTGGTAAGTCCATCCATACCAACAGAAGAGGCAAAGCAACAATTTGCAAAAGGAGTTCAAGAAATAAAACCATATCTAAGAATGACACCAGACCCTACGGTCTAGCTGCTCATTCAAACCTTAATTGAAACCACTCATTTTGAGTGGTTTTTTTTTGATAACACGGTAATAACCTAAACTTAACACCCAGCTGCACAACCAATAATCCTTCTACACCTCTTTTAAAAAACAACTACCAATGAGAAAACATCCTACCCTTTTTATTCTCATTGTTGCAATTTGCCTTCAAAGCTGCTGTTTTTATGGTGATTGTGATGATGAATTTGATGATGACCCTTTGGCATTTTCACAGTACGAACCAGTCTTTCTTTCTAGGGAAGTCTTAGAAACTTCCGTTCAATTAAGCGAGCCCGAAGAAATTATCACCTCTGGCAAAATCTATTTAAAGGATAATTTGTTATTCATTAATGAAAAGAGAAAAGGTTTTCATGTCTTTGATAATTCTAATCCAGAACAACCCGTTAAACTAAAATTCATTGAAGTTCCTGGCGCGACTGATCTGGCAGTACGAGGAAATATCCTTTACATAAATCAGGCTACAGACCTTATTGCTGCGGAATATAATGCCAGCTCAAATACCTTATCGGTTACAAAACGAGTCGCTGACATGTTCCCAGAATTGCCCTCCCCAGATGGATATTTTGCCTACGATATACCCGCCGGAAGTATTGTAGTTGATTGGAAATTTAAAAACTAACGCTATGAAAAAGCTTTTTATTTACAGCTTCCTTGTAGGTATCTTATGTTCATGTACTGATGATGCCGATTCTTCTTCTGCAGATTCACCTCAACAGGATGGACAAGGAGGATCCTTGGCCACTTTTGCGCTAAAAGGTGACTATCTCTATGTAGTAGACCAAGCCAACTTAAACGTTTTTAGTTTAAGCAACGCTGCAGAACCCGTAGCCGTGAACACAGTGCCTGTTGGATTTGAAATCGAAACCCTCTTTAGCTATCAGGAGTACCTTTACATTGGTTCAAGAACGGGCATGTTTATTTATGAAGTAACCAATCCTGAGTTTCCTAATAAGTTATCTAGTGTGCAGCATTTTACCGCTTGTGACCCAGTTGTTGCTAATGATACCTATGCTTATGTTACACTGCATAGCGATACGTTTTGTGGCAATGATATTAACCTTTTAGAAATTTACGATGTCACAGATGTAACCGCTCCAGTTCTGGTAAGCTCAAGAAATCTAGTATTTCCTAGAGGTTTAGGACTCTTTGGAGACTTTTTGATTGTTTGTGACGATGAAATTAAAATCTTTGATGTTTCAGACCCGGCTCAATCTAAGTTGGTAAACGCCATAGACAAACAGGCTTTTGATGTCATAATCCAAGGAGATTTACTGATTGCCATTGGAGAAACCGGCCTTTTTCAGTATCGATTAAATGCCTCCGAAGAAACTGTTACAGTAACCAATTTAAGTAGTATTTCTATTTAATGAAAGAGCCAGAAACACTGATGGCTATTTAGAATAAACTATAAATAACTGTAAATGAAACAGTTTCAATAATAAAGTAGGGTTTTTCCTCGTTATGTTGTTATATAGGAAAGATTATTTAACCATCAATAACCAGTTGACTTTATGAATACCTTTTTTACTGTACTATTATTTTTATTGGCTATAAACTTATTCTTGCTGCTTATCAGCGTTAATAAAGCAAAATAAAAAAGCTCCTGTTAGGAGCTTTTTTTGTATTCAATTGCGTAGTGTTATTCTAGTTTACACCCATCAATTCTACATCAAAAACGAGTGTAGCATCTGGTGGTATTACCCCTCCTGCACCTCTGCTTCCATATCCTAAATGAGAAGGAATTACAAATCTGGCTTTATCACCCACTTGCAATAAAGCAATACCCTCATCCCAACCAGGAATCACTTGACCCACACCTAATGGAAATTCAATAGGTTGCTTTCTACTGTAAGAAGAATCAAATACCTGGCCGTTGTCCAAACTTCCTTCATAATGTACAGAAACGGTCTTTCCTTTTTCAGCTTTGGCACCAGATCCTTTCTGAATAATTTTATACCGCAGTCCGGACTGGGTTTTATCAAAACCAGCTGCTAGTTTCTCTAAGGCTTCTTCAGCTTTTGCCGCTTTTTCTGCAGCTCTTTTTTCTCTTTCTCCATCGAAGGTTCTAAACGCTTCCACTGCGTTCCAGCTTTCTGCCTCAGCTCCAACGCGCACAATTTCTAAAGAATCAATCGTGTCGCCTTGCGCAATAGCATCTACTACTTCTTGACCATGTGCAACATGCCCAAATACGGTATGTTTATTATCTAACCAAGGAGTGGGAACGTGGGTTATGAAAAACTGACTTCCATTGGTGCCAGGACCCGCATTGGCCATTGATAGAACACCTGGAACATCGTGCTTTAAATCGTCATGAAATTCATCTTCAAATTGGTACCCCGGACTACCCGTACCAGTACCTTGTGGGCATCCACCCTGAATCATAAAATCTGGAATAACTCTATGAAAGTTTAACCCATTATAGTAAGGTGTGCCTTGAGGTTTTGCACTGTTCTCTAAATTTCCTTCGGCTAAGGCCACGAAATTACCAACAGTACCTGGCGTTTTATCATGAGTAAGTTTTACCAATATCTCACCCTTGGTGGTATTGAATTTGGCGTAAATCCCTTCTTGCATTGTGTTTTTAATTAAGGTGGCAAAAGTACGGTATGCCAATGAAATGGACTAGCCTTTAACCTTTTTTGGCTGTATGGGCCCGTACTTGTCCATGAGATAGACTAATCCAGCCATAGTAGCTGCACCTAACTCTAATTCTCTTTTGTTCACATGCTCGAAAGTATCATTTTCTGCATGATGGTGGTCAAAGTACCGCTGCGAGTCAGGTCTAAGTCCAGCTAGAACAATATTCTCATCTTTTAGTGGTCCTACATCGGCCCCACTCCCGCCTCTTACGAACATATGTATAAGGTAGGGTTCAAACAAAGACTTCCAGCTTTCTACTTGCTTAAAATTATCGTCGGTACAGTCAAAAGAAAAACCTCGAGGTGTGAAACCTCCTGCATCACTTTCCAAGGCGAAAACGTGTTTTTCATTCTTACTTTGCGCTACTTCTGCATACTTTCTGCCCCCGCGTAAACCATTTTCTTCGTTCATAAATAAAACAGCTCGTATAGTTCTTTTGGGTTTGTATCCGCTTGCTTTAATCAATCGTAATACGTCCATGCTTTGTACTACCCCTGCACCATCATCATGAGAACCATCTCCTAGATCCCAAGAATCTAAATGCCCACCAACTACCATTATCTCATTGGGAAATTCAGATCCGCGAATTTCGCCTATGACATTATACGATTGTACATCAGGAAACTGCTTGCAGCTTTGTTTGAAGAAGAATTTTACTTCTGGATTTAATTTTAAGGTGGTACTTAGCAACTCTGCCGCATTTGTACTAATTGCAGCCGCAGGAATACGCTTGTCTACAGGGGTTTCTCCATAACTCATGGCTCCAGTATGCGGATAATCATCTAAACGTAGATTCATAGACCGCACAATTACACCCACCGCACCATATTTTGCAGCCTCTGCAGCTCCAGAATAGCGTTGATCTACACAACCAGAATAGGCGCTAAATGTGCTTATTTTGGTGGGATCCATTGGTCTATTGTAAAAAACAAGTTTTCCTGCTATTTTTTCAGTGCCAAGCGCTTCTAAGTCTTCTATTCCTTGAACCTCTATTACGTTGGCTTTTAGCCCGCCGTCCGGAGTAGCAACCGAACCACCAAGTGCACAAATAGGTACGTTAGTAGTTATCCCTGGTCTGGTCTCTAAGTAGGCAAATTCTGGCGTGCCTCGCACCCATTTAGGAACCATCACGGGTTGCAACCACACACGATCAAGGCCTAAAGAATCCATTTGTCTTTTGGTATATTCTATTGCTTCTTGCGCTTGAACGGATCCAGAAAGGCGCCCACCAATCTGGTTAGATAAATAATTTAACCAATCATACGCCTTCCCATTAGTAAGTGCCATATCGTAAATGGCGCGCATTTGTTTTTCATCTTCGCTCTGGGCAATTCCATGGAGCATCCCACACAGTACAAGTGTTAGAATGAATAGGTGTCTCATTCGCTTTCTTTTTCGAGTTGTTCTTTGAAGGATTCTAAGTTAGCCTTTATTTCAGCATCCAATTCGGGTTCCTTCACATCTTTATACTTTTTTAACGTATGTAAGAGTATGGAAGCCACTATAAGACGTGCTGCCTTTTTATCATCTGCCGGTACCACGTACCATGGAGCGTGGGGTTTAGAAGTTTTATTGATTGCCTCTTCATAGCATTCCTGATAGGCTTCCCATAATTTGCGCTCTTTTAAATCACCTGGTGAGAATTTCCAGTTCTTTTGTCGCAATCTCAGTCTACGCAACAAGCGTTGTCGTTGTTCTTCTTTAGATAGGTGTAGAAAGAACTTAAAGATTAGCGTACCATTTTCTGAAATATGCCGCTCAAAATCATTGATTTGTCTGTAACGGTTCTCCCAGAAGGTTTCATTAACGTCCTCTATAGATTCTACGCCAGGGATATTTTCACCTAAAATGTAGTGTGGATGCACCTTTGTGACTAGAACATTCTCATAATGCGTTCTGTTAAAGACACTAAACTTCCCTCTTTCTGGAAGTGCAATATAGTGCCGCCATAGATAATCATGCCGTAGTTCTAACTTACTGGGAACTTTAAAACTATGAACTTCTACACCCCGTGCGTTTAATTCTTTAAATACTTCCCGTATTAAACTGTCTTTCCCAGCGGTATCCATGCCTTGAAGACACACCAGTACGCCGTATTTGCCATGGGCATATAAAGTATCTTGAAATTCTGCAAGCGCTTCGCTTACTTTCTCAAGTTCCTTTTTTAAGGATTTAGAACTTTTACCAAAGTCTTCAAAAGTTGGTCGTTCCCCAATTTTAATGGGTTCCGTCACCCTATAATCGTCAATATTTATCGCTTCCATAAGGAGAAATATACACATTTTTTAAAGTGAAAAGGTCATTTTCAAAGTTTTTACCGTTCGTCGAAATATTAGTGATTCTGTACATTTTGTAGTCAAATTCTGTCGTTTACCGATGTTCTTATGAATACGGTTTGGGTAGTCCTACTTTTAGGGAACCAAATCAAACTTAATGAAAGCCTACTTGAAAATATTGCCTTATTTAGGCATTATCATGGGACTCTTGGGTCTGTTGTTGCTTCTTTCCTTCGCTAATTACAACGATTGCCAGATTGCCAATTTACATGTAGGTAATATTAAAATTCAAACACAAAATGCCTTAAACGCGAATTCTCTAGAAATGACGCGTTATCATACCTTTAAAGCGCTAAGTAGCTTAGAGAAAAGTAAGTCTAATTTAAATGATTGTGGTTGCGAACCGGCCTTAGTTACTGCCAAGGACACGGAGCAAAATTTAAAACAGGCTACGCGGGCTAAAACCGTCTCCGATTCAAGAGCTTTTCTAAAAATTGCCATGCAAAACACTTTAATCATCATTGATGCATTAAAGAATTTCGAGGAGGAATTTACCAGTACCTACGGCGATGACATATTGGTATTGAATACCAAGGAAGTGCTTAATAGTCAAGGCGGATTTAAATTAAGTCCAGGCGAAGAATTACAAAAGAAAATGGACAACAGTCTAACTGAATTTGAAACTTCTTTAAATGCTGTGGTGACGTATGTTGATTGTGAAGATGCTTTTAATTTTATTAATAAGATTATCCGAAAGTCTGATCAAAGTCTTCAGCGAAGCACTTTAACACAAGGACAGCGAGAATATCATTCACGTATAAAATCAATAGCCTTTGATGCTTTGAAGGCGTTAGAAGGTTGCCCTACTCAACGTTAAGCTATTTGCTGGCGAAAAGCTTGACATCTTCTTCACTCACTTCTTCATTCCCTAAAATTATTAATCGCTCCACCACATTACGCAACTCCCGTACGTTTCCGGTCCAATCGTAACTTTTTAGCAAAGAAATAGCCTTTGCAGAGAATTTTTTCCTGCTAGCCCCTTGCTCATCGGCAATTTTTTGTGAAAAATGTTCGATTAATAAAGGGATATCATCTGCACGTTCGTTGAGTGAAGGCACTTTTATAAGAATAACGGCAAGTCTGTGATACAAGTCTTCTCTAAACTTGCCATCAGCAATTTCCTTCTTTAAGTCTTTGTTGGTGGCCGCCAATACGCGCACATCTACTTTTATATCTTTATCTGAGCCTACTCGGGAAATTTTATTCTCTTGTAGCGCACGTAATACTTTTGCCTGTGCAGGGAGGCTCATATCCCCAATCTCATCTAAAAAGATAGTGCCTTTGTTAGCAGCTTCAAATTTTCCAGCCCTGTCTTTTACGGCCGAGGTAAACGCCCCTTTAACATGCCCAAAAAGTTCGCTTTCAATTAATTCTGAAGGGATAGCAGCACAGTTGACCTCTATAAAAGGTGCTTTTGAACGTTGGCTCTTTTGATGCACCCAATGTGCTACCAATTCTTTTCCAGTTCCATTAGAACCTGTTATTAATACTCTGGCATCTGTTGGTGCAACCTTTTCAATAATGTCTTTTATAGCATCAATGGCAGGGCTTTCGCCAATCATATCATAATTTTTACTAACCTTTTTCTTAAGGATCTTGTTTTCAACAATCAGCTCCTTTCTGTCTAGTGCATTCCGCACTGTAGTTAGTAATCTATTTAAATCGGGTGGTTTAGATATATAGTCAAATGCTCCTAGACGCATTGTATTCACAGCTGTATCCAGATCACCATGTCCAGAGATCATGATAAAGGGGATTTCTGGCTTTATTTTCTTAGCGGCTTCTAACACCTCTACCCCATCCATTTTAGGCATCTTAATATCGCATAGCACCAGATCAAAATCTTCTTTTTTTAAAATGTCCAATCCTTTGGCTCCATCTTCTGCCTCGGAAACCTGATATTCTTCGTTTTCCTCTGATAGAATTTTTAGCAATACCCTTCTAATTGCTGCTTCATCTTCTATGACCAATATTTTAGACATATTCCTTTTTTAAAAAATTGAAATTCTAAATCCTCCTCTTATAAACAAGTTAGATTCATTGTTTAATAAAAATACATCATTACGGTTATCGTTTCGCAATGAACTATCAAGGATTAGTGATCGACCAAAAGTTGTATAAAACGCCACATTCTTTGTGATGTTATATTGATACCATAAGGTGGCCACTAAAGCAGATAAAGAAATACGAGAACCTACCTTGCCGTCTGGTAATTCAATATCGTCCTGAATATTTATAAAGTACCCATCCAATAATAATGCCATTTGCAAAGAATGCTTGTCTGAAATGTGATACTTAAAATTAGATTTAGGTATCCCCAAGGTATAAGACCAGTTGGGGTGAAACCTTCTGTAATAACTTACCAATGGTAATGGGATTGGAATTCCTGTAGTACTGTTATAGGATAGTCCCAATACAATTCTAAATGGCTTTTCTGCATCCTTGGCTTCTTTCCAAAAGGAAACAGTGGTATTAAAAAATAAGTCATCTGAGGCAATGCCTCCTTTTAAATTACTTGCCACTCTAGGTGTTACAATCCCTACTATACGCCAATTTTCATTCCATTTTGTAATAAAACCTAGGTTAAAATCAATGACATGGAGTTGTTCTACATCTTCTTTATTAAAAGGTGTCTCCTTTCTAAATTCAATATCAAATTCATTGTACTCTCCACCAACTACTAAATAAGAATTGGTAGTAAGTTTTAGGGGGAGATTAAGAAGTGCTCGATATCTAGAAGTATTGATTCCCGTATTGTTCTCTGGTATCCTTAAATACTCCAACCGGAATAAATCTGAACTTTGCGCATGCCCCAAGGTAATGCTCCCTAGGAGTAGGCATAAAAACAAATATGGAGCCAATTTATTGGGCATGTAAAAATCTCATGTTAGTTCGATGATTTCTGATAGAGGTAAACATCACGTTGCGGGAATGGTATGGTAACGTTGTTTTGGCGGAATTTCTTGTCTATGGCGTAGCGAATATTACTTTTTATTCTAGGATCACTAAAGCTATCATTGATGTAAAAGTTGATGGAGAAAAGCAGTGCAGAATCTCCAAAATCTTCAAACAACACAAAAGGTTTTGGGTTTTTAAGAACACTTTTTTCTTCTAATACTGCTTCCTCTAACAACTTAGTTACTAAGGCTACATCACTTCCATAAGCTACCCCAACATGCACTCGTTCCCTAGTAGTCTTATGATTTTGAGTGTAATTATAAATGGTGTTGCTTATGAACTTGTGATTGGGAATAATAACGATCTTATCATCTCTTGTAATGGCCCTTGTAGTGCGGAGTTTTATCTCAAACACTTTACCAACTTTACCATCTACATCAACAATATCGCCTACTTGAAGCGATTTGTCTAACATGATTAGGATACCAGCAATAATGTCTTGAAAGAGTTCCTGTAGTGCTAAACCCAATCCAACAAAAAGCGCAGCAGATGCCGTTAGAATTACTGTAACATCAATACCAGCGGCGCTCATGGTTACCAGAATAACAACCAGGTATGCAAGGTATTTTATAAACTTAAAGATGCTAATAAACTTCAGGCGGTCTTCCTGCCCCATTTTTCTAGTAAAAAGTTTCCGCAGAATCTTTAAAACAAAACTGGTGGCTATAAATGCAAAGCTGAGCAATAAAAGGAGCCCAACGGTTACGTGTATAGAATTAGGCCCCTCCCCCAGATGAAGACCCCAGTTTAAGATTTCTTGTACCGTACCCCAGATATCCTGCTCCACAAACTCTTTAATTTCTGAACCCGTCTCTTGCATGCCTAATACTTTAACCATTTATATAGTTCCTTGTATGTTGGTTTCTTACCATACATTAAAATACCCACACGATAAATCTTGGCCGCCAACCATACGATTGCCAGAAATGTTAGGATTAAAAGCACAATACTTAGAAAGAATTGCCAAAAGGGAACCCCCCCTTCTCCAAGGCCGCCTGGCAAGCGCATTAGCATTACAATAGGTGAGGTTAACGGAAATAAAGAAAACCCAACGGCTATAGGACCGTGGGGATTGCTAAAAACAGAAAAGAATCCCACGTAAATGGCTAACATTAACGGTAAAATAATGGGAAAAATAAACTGTTGCGTATCTGTTTCATTGTCCACAGCCGCACCAATAGCAGCATAAATAGAACTGTAGATTAAATATCCTAATACAAAGTAGATTATAAATGAAAACAACAGCAAAAGCCAAGGAATTTTAAAAAGTTCATTGGCATAATTTTGAATATCGCTCGCAGCATCTGGCATGGGTGCCATGGCCCCCATAGAACTACCAGGCATTGCTGGATTTGAGGTTAGCGCGCTCATGTCAATATCAAAAATTAGCAAAGCTACAAACAGCAATAGGGTGGCAGAAAAAATCCAAATTGCAAACTGGGTTACCCCAGCTAATGAATTCCCAATGATTTTCCCAAGCATTAATTGAAACGGCTTTACAGAAGAAATAATAACTTCAATAATTCTTGTAGTCTTTTCTTCTATAACACTGCGCATCACGAAACCGCCATAAATGATGATAAACATCATAATCAGGTAACCAAACCCACCTCCAATGAATGCTTTTAACTCATTAATACCTTTTAAGTTCTGCTGCCCATCAAAAGTGGCTGTTTGAAGTTCAAAATTCTGCTCTACCCCAGCAAATTCTTCAGTGGAAACACCCAATGCTCGAAGGCGATCTTTTCTTAGTCGATTTTGAAAAATGGATTCTAAAGTATTCAGGATTTCACTAGGGGGATTCTCTTTTGTGTAGAGAAAAGCAGTTTTTGATGCCATTTCAATATCTACTGCCGCGGGAATATGCAAAAGACCGTCGTAGCGTAAAGACAAGGTAGAATCTTTGGCTTCCTCCAAGGTTATGCTGTTAAATTCAATAAAAGAAACAGAACCTTCCGGCAAGAAGTCACCATGAAAATAACGACTTTCATTGAGCACCGATAGAATGCGTGTATCGTTGTCATTAATTTTTGTCAAGTACGCAATGAGCACCACCATACCTACCATTAGTATAGGGCTTAAAAAAGTCATCACCACAAAGGATTTATTTCTCACTTTGGCCAAGTATTCTCTCTTAATGATTAGACCTAGCTTACTCATTCTCCTTTGGCTTTAACCGTTTGTATGAAGATATCATTGGCAGAAGGGATCGTCTCTTCAAAATGACTAACATTAGCGCGTTCACTAAGGAAGCTTAAAGCATCTTTAGTGTTAGAAGAAGGCAGTTTTAAACTAAAATTCAACTGCTTTTCTACCGGAGAAAATTCATGTGATAGGATTTGAAATTGCTCTTTTAGTTCGTGTATAAAATCTTCTCCTTTGCCATTAAGTTGCAGTCCTACATTAAAAACATTGTTCTTATGAGCATTTTTAATGTCTGTGAGTTTCCCATCTAATATCTTTTGGGATTTATGAATAAGGGCAATGTACTCACATAATTCTTCTACAGATTCCATGCGATGAGTAGAAAATATAATTGAAGTACCCTGTGCTTTTAGTTCTAAAATCTCTTCCTTTATTTTATCGGCATTGATAGGATCGAATCCACTAAAAGGTTCATCAAAAATGAGCAGTTTTGGTTGATGTAATACCGTTACAATGAATTGTATTTTTTGAGCCATTCCTTTAGAAAGCTCCTGTATTTTTTTATTCCACCAGTCCCCAATCTCAAGACGATCAAACCAATACTTTAATCTTTTCTTGGCTTCTGCTTTAGACAATCCTTTTAATTGTGCTAAATACAATGCCTGCTCACCCACTTTCATACTCTTATAAAGTCCTCGTTCTTCAGGTAAATATCCAATGTGAGCTATATGATGCGGTGCCAGCGGCTCGCCATCAAAAAAAACGCGGCCAGCATCTGGATACGTAATCTGGTTAATTATCCTAATTAAGGTAGTTTTACCGGCTCCGTTAGGACCTAACAGGCCGTAAATGCAATTCTTAGGAATTTCTAAAGAAACTTGGTGCAAAGCTGTATGCTCCCCAAAGGATTTAGAGACATCTTCAGCAACCAGTATAGGGGTCATTCATTTTGTTTTGCCAAAGATACAATTATGGATTTTTATTACACGGCGTCCTAGGGAGCTACCCCATTTCCAAATAATGAATGGTCTATAGCACATTACTTATTTTAAAATATAGTACCTTATTGGGAATCTTAGCCCAATTCATAGCATGATACGGCCTTTACGCCGTGACCTACTTCCTTAGCATTTAAATACATAGACCATACTAAATAAAAGAAGATGGCTTCCTTGCAACAATATAGTACTGAACGACTGCGTCTCGTTCCAACTGATCTTGTTGATGCGCCTTTTTTGTTAGAATTAATGAATTCTCCCAAGTGGCTAAAGTATATTGGAGACCGAGGTATTTCTACAATAAAAGATGCCGAAGCGTACATTACAAATACGATGATAGCACAGCGCTTAAAACTGGGGTTTGCAACTTTTACCCTAGTGAGAAAAAATGATGGTGTAAAAGTTGGTACTTGTGGACTTTATGAGCGTGATGGACTGGACGAAAAAGATCTCGGATATGCGCTACTTCCACAGTTTGAAGGGAAGGGTTATGCATTGGAAGCAGCCAAAGAAATTTGCACCCTTGCCAAAAACGCGTTTTGTTTAACCAAACTACAGGCCATCACTACTGAGGCTAATTTGGCTTCTCAACATCTACTAAAAAAATTAAGTTTTGTCCAAACAGGAACCATAAGGCTCCCTAATGATGAAACACAGTTGTTATTATTTACCCTAGAATTATGAATTGGAATCTGGAAGATTATTTAATTTTTGGCGGAATGTTGGCGGGGTTAACGCTGGCAATCTGGTTGATTTTTAGTCGCTTTAAAAAAAGAAAACATCGTTTACTCGGTGTCTTTGTTTGCTTCTTACTCCTACTATTGATATGGATGGAGCTAGCCGTTGGGTTGTTTAACAGTCCCTTTGCAGGATCCTAAAAATCTATCGAAACCCCCTAAAAAAGAAAACCCACCCTTAAAAGGCTTAAGGATGGGAAAAAAATTGCTATGAAAAAGAAAATTAGATACTGGTCTCCAGTATCAAAATCAAATATACGTTTTTTCGTTAAACAAAATAGATTTTATTGGTAGTATTCCTATGAGAACATGTCTTTCACCTTCTCAAAAAAGGATTTATCTGACTTCTCTGGGCGCGGCTCAAAATTTTCATCTCCTTGCATACGCTCAAAAAATTCTTTTTGTTCTCTAGTTAATTCCTTGGGAGTCCACACATTAACATGAACAAGAAGATCACCGCTTCCATATCCATTTAAACTTTGAATACCCTTACCACGTAATCTTAAAATTTTTCCAGATTGTATTCCCGACTCTAATTTTATTCTAACTTTTCCAGTAACGGTATCTATTTCTTTAGAGCTACCTAGCACCGCTTCTGAAATGCTGATATAAAGATCATAATGAAGGTTATCACCTTCTCTTTTTAAAGTTTCATGTTCTTCAGTCTCAATAGCCACTAACAAATCTCCTGGAATTCCATTGCCTGGAGCGCCATTGCCTTTGCCAGTAACTTTTAACTGCATTCCATCTTCTACGCCTGGAGGTATTTTTATAGACACGGTCTCTTCTACTACCTTGAGTCCCTGTGCATCTGCCCCACTTGGTTTATGATCTATAACTTGACCTGCTCCACCACAAGTGTTACAAGTGGTAGCCGTTTGCATACGACCTAAGATGGTATTGGTAATTTTAGTGACTTGGCCACTGCCTCCACAGGTGGGACATGTCTTGTAAGTAACACCATCTGCCTGTAGTTTTCGCTTTACTTTTACCTTCTTTTCAACACCATTGGCCACTTCTTCTAAGGACAATTTTACGCGAATGCGCAAATTACTCCCTTTCACTCTGCGTTGACCTCCGCCACCAAAGCCACCAAAACCACTAAATCCTCCGCCAAAAGCACTACCAAATATATCTCCAAACTGGCTGAAGATATCATCCATATTCATTCCTCCGCCGCCAAAACCGCCGCCTTCAAATGCAGCATGGCCATACTGGTCGTATTTGGCTTTCTTATCTGGGTCGCTCAGTACCTCATAGGCTTCAGCAGCTTTTTTAAATAGCTCTTCTGCTTTGGCATCCCCTGGATTTTTATCAGGATGGTATTCTATGGCCTTCTTACGATACGCTTTTTTAATCTCTGCAGCAGTCGCACCCTTAGAAACCCCTAATATGTCGTAAAAATCTTCTTTCATATGTTTTTAATTACCGACCACGACTTTTGGATGACGGATAATGCGATCACCAAGTTTAAATCCTTTCTCTACAACATCAATGATTTTTCCTTTTAGCTTTTTATCCGGAGCTGGTATTTGAGTAATTGCATCGTGTATCTCTGCATCAAAGGTGTCCCCAGGTTTTGCCTCAACATTTTCCAACCCTTTTGCTTTGAGTGTTTCTCGCAACTTATTATTAATCAACTCCACGCCTTTTAAAAGCTCTTTATCTTCGGACTTCGCGATTTCTTTTAGTGCTCTATCAAAATCATCAAGTACGGGAAGTAATGATACCATTACTTCTTGACCTGCGGTTTTAAACAACTCCATACGCTCTTTAGAGGTTCGTTTTTTAAAATTTTCGAACTCTGCAAAAAGACGGAGAAACTTATCTTTCTCCTTCGCCAATTCTTCGCGTAGTTGCTCTTCTTCTGAAAGCTCTTCTATTGCTTCTTGACCTTCATTTTCTCCTTCTCCATTAAGCTCAGTCGCTTCCATTGAAGCGTCATTTTCCATGGTTTCATCCATTTCTTGAACTTTACTTTTCTTGCTCATTGTTGTGTCGTGTATTTAATGCTATTTTCTAGGGTGGCAAAAGTACTGCCAATCGTGTAATAAATGTCAAAATGTCACAGGAATGCATAAAAAAATCCGCCGGATGGCGGATTTCATGCTTTTACGTAGCATAAGCGGTCAGCTATAATTTTTTTCCAAGGTAGATTGTACGGCTTCTTCAGAACAAGAATTTCCCTCATAAAAACTCTCTAAAGCTTTACAAATATTACGATACTCAAAGATGAATCCTTTTTTCTCAATACGTTTGCTGCTAACTCGCTGACTTGCGAATAACAAATAAGACATCTCCCCTAGAATTAATTCCATCATCACTTTTGGAACATTAGGCAAAAACAAAGGCTTCTTAAGAACCTTGGCTAATTCTTTTGTCAATTTCGCATTGGTAACAGGGTTAGGTGCCACCCCATTGAACGTACCTTTTAATTGGTTTTCTAGAACAAATAGAAACATATTGGCCAGATCATGAATATGAATCCAGCTCTGCCATTGTTCGCCACTACCAAAAGCAGCTCCCACGTAATTGGCTACTGGTTGGGCCATTTTTGGTAAGGCTCCTCCTTGGTCTGACAAGACCAAGCCAATTCTAATTTTAGCAACATTAAACTTAAATTCAGAAAACGCATCTATCTCCTGCTCCCACTTTTGAACCACTTCACCCAAAAAACTATCATCTACGGCAGTTTCTTCTTCGCTATACAGTGTTGTGTAGGAATGGGGATAAATGCCAATGGCGGAGGCAGAAACAAAACTTGTAATCGCCGCATCACCAAACTCTTGCAAACCACTTTTTAAAGTTCGCAGGCTTTCCACCCGACTGTCTAAAACGCTTTGCTTGTAACTTGAGGTCCATTTTTTAGAAATAGTAGCGCCCGCTAAATTTATGATAGCAGTAACACCTGCAAAGGCTGCAGTGTCTATTTCACCATTCTTGGGATTCCAATAAAATCCTTGATACCCTTGTTCAGAAATAATTTTTTCTTGTCGAGTGGTAAGATAATGTATGGGTATCTCCCGTCTTTTTAGCTCCCTAACAATAACCTGCCCCACTAGACCCGTGGCACCGGTAATCAAAACCTTCATGCTATCTATTTTTTACAAATGTACAGGTTTGAACTCGCTGATTTCCAAGTATTAAAATCGATTTAACATTCTTGTTGAACATTTAACGCAACATTCAAATTTGTTCCTATGTGCCTCGCCAATTAATCTTTAAGGGCCCGTAGCATTTCACGTTTCCCAGGGGGGCCTGGCAAGCGTTCAACAGTAAAGCCTACTTCTTGCATGGCTCTTCTAACACTTCCTTTTGCGGAGTAGGTGACCAACACCCCACCAGGTTTTAGAGCGCTGTGCATTTTTCTAAATAATTCCACAGACCACAACTCTGGTTGTACCCTAGGACCAAAGGCATCAAAATAAATAAGATGGAAAGAACTTTCTTCCCTAATATCATGAAAGTCCAGTTGTGCTTTATGCAACTTAAAAAACGAACACAACTCAACATCTTGGTTCCAAGGTGCATCATGGATGGATTGGAAGTATTTATCCGTTTTTGCTCCTCCTAATTGGGAAGTATAATTTAACTTCACTAACTCTTCTTTGGGCACTGGATACGCTTCTACTCCAGTGTAGGACACTGTTAGGCCTTTCTTTTCTGCTTCCAAAATGGTGATCAATGCATTTAAACCGGTACCAAAACCAATCTCAAGGATTGCTAAAGAATCCTGTCTTAAGAAATCTAGTCCTTTCTTAATAAAAACATGGTAGGCTTCTTGTATGGCACCATGCTTGGAATGATAGTGTTCATTCCAATCTTCTAAATGAATGGTTGTTGAACCATCTGCCGTGGTGATCACCTTTCGATTCAAGCCTAGTTGCTTATCTGAACACCATCTGCCTCAAAACGCAGCGTACGTTTTGGCGTTGTGATTTTGGCGATTTCATCTTTGGTGGCCCCTTTGTCTTCGGCATAATGTCTTTGTTCATCTACAGACATTTCTTCTATAAAGGCAATACCATTCATCACCACCGATTTACCAGAAGAATTGGTTGGGACAAAAAATCCATAGTCCTTAAAGCGTACAAAAACTTGGGCATCATCCTGTAAATTAACGTTCATCCAACAACCTTTTGCCTGGCAAACCTCTGCAATTGTTCCTTGTAATTGTACTTGCACCGTATCTTGAACACTTAAATTTTGAAACAACTGTGCGTCTTTGTTCATAGCCGTAGAAGGCTTAAAAGTTTGTCCATGTTCTGAAGTTTGCGCAAAAGCGAACTGGGCCAATAGCACCAAAAGAATCATAGGAATTTTGTTAAAAAACATGCTTTTAGATAAAAAATGATAGGACTTTAACATTTCTAAGAAATTAAGAACGGTTTCCCATTAAAATGATAGGGAATTCGCTAATTTTAACATTGCAAAAATACGCAGATGGAGGTACAATCGAATCATATCGCTGTTGAAAAGTCGACCACAACTAAAATTAATCAGGTAGATTTTAATAACCTTCCCTTTGGAAGCATCTACACAGATCATATGTTGGTATGTGAATATGCCGATGGAAAGTGGGAATTACCTAAGATTAAACCTTATGGCAATTTAAGTCTAGACCCCGCATCAAAAATTTTCCATTACGGCCAATCTATTTTTGAAGGAATGAAGGCCTACAAAGATGACGAAGGAAAAGTATGGTTGTTTAGACCTGAAGATAATCATGCACGTTTAAACAAATCTGCCGCAAGAATGGCTATGCCAGAATTGCCAAAAGAATATTTTATGGAAGGGCTAAGTGCCCTGTTAGAAGTTGATAAGGAATGGATCCCGACCACCAAAGGTAGTTCTCTCTACGTTAGGCCCTTTATGTTTGCTTCGGGAATAGGATTTCATGCATCCCCAGCAGACAAGTATACCTTTTTAATCTGCTTAGCTCCTTCTGGACCTTATTTCGCAGGCACCGTAAAGGTATTGATAGAAGAAAAATATGCGCGGGCTGCAAATGGTGGTGTAGGTTATGCAAAAGCAGGTGGTAATTATGCTGCGCAATTTTACCCAACAAAACTCGCCACAGATAAAGGATACCAGCAAGTAGTATGGACGGACGACAACACGCATGAATTTATAGAAGAAGCAGGTGCGATGAACATTTTCGTACGTATTGGAGACACCTTGTTAACGGCACCAACCAATGACCGAATTTTAGACGGAATTACCCGAAAAAGTATTTTGGAATTGGCAGCATCTATGGGCATAGCAACAGAAGTTCGTAAAATTCGGGTTTCTGAGCTTGTTGAAGCAGCCAAAGAAGGAAACTTACTAGAACTATTCGGCGCCGGAACAGCTGCGGTGGTCTCTCCTATTTCTGGTTTTGGGTATCAGGGAGAAGATTATGAATTACCAAAATTAGAAAATAGCTACGCAGAACAGCTAAAAACAAAAATTACAGACATTCAATACAACCGGACTGAAGATCCTTTTGGTTGGCGCTATCAAGTACTATAATTAATAAAAGGGGAAGATTTTCCCCTTTTATTTTTTTAGAATGCTCTCAATATCTGGTTTAAAATAGTTAGGCCCTTTCATTACCTTACCATCTTCTCTGTAAATAGGTTTGCCATCAGCACCTAATTTGCTCATATTACTACGTTGAATCTCTTGAAATACTTCGTCAATTTTGTCTTGCATACCATGCTCTAACAACGTACCACACAAAATATATAACATGTCTCCCAGCGCATCAGCTACTTCCACCAAATCACCATCTTGGGCAGCTTCTAAATATTCTTCGTTTTCCTCCCGCATTAATTTGTAGCGCAAGAGGTTTTTGTCATTCCCTAAATTCGCTTTAGGCGTTGTACGAACTCCTAAGCCAAAAGCCAGGTGAAATTCTTTTACAGCTTCTACTTTATCCTTCATGAAATTGTCTGAATTGCGTTAGTTTTGTGGAAAAATAAGAAAAAGTATGTTCTCAATCGGTCAAGCCATTTTTGCTGTTCTTTTTATTCTTGGTTTTTCTCTTGTACTCTACTTTATGTACCAAAAAGACCGAGGACTTCATAAAAAGAACTACAAAGGCGTAAAATGGGTCTTGATAACCTTTATCGGTTTCGTAATTTTTCTTTTTTTAATTAAATACTTCCTCAAAAATTAACAGAATTTATGCCTACACCACAAAAATTTAGATTTTTACAACATTTGAAGTAAATCGCTCGTTTAACATAGGAAAAGACGTACTTTTGTAACGTAAACCTAACGTTAACAATGATTACTTTTTTAACTGTTTTATTTGTTTTACTAACCATCAACGGACTGTTGCTAATTTTTAGCGTAAACGGTGCAATGGATGGATTTAGAAGAACATTCAAGAAAATTCAAGACAATACTGTCATTAAACTTCCCCCTACCGAATTTTCTGAAACCAAATACAAAAAAGCTGTTTAGTCCTTATATTTAGGACATGAAACAGGTCTTACTGGTGTTTTTGGGCGGTGGCTTTGGTAGCGCCCTACGGTTTTTACTTTCAAAAAATTTAAATCCACTTTTTAAGAACTTTTTTTTAGGAACCTATCTCTCTAATATTCTGGGATGTCTTCTTATAGGGTTTCTTCTTGGGCTATTTACAAAGGGTAAATTCTTAACAGAAAACCAAATGATATTATTGGTTGCAGGATTCTGCGGAGGATTCACAACTTTTTCAACTTTTGCCTTTGAAAAGCACTCACTACTTAAATCTGGAGACTTCCTTTCTTTTACAATTTATCTCACCGCCAGTATTTTCATGGGGGTAATTGCCGTAGCCTTAGGTATTTGGCTCTCTAAACTAACATAGGTTAATTATTCTTACATTTTTAAGGGATTTATTGTATAATATGTAACATATACAGCAATACTGTTATATTATTCTCAAACAAATCTGCATTCCCCTTGATGCAGGAAAGTCAAATTCACAAAATACTTTACAAAAAATTAACATACCCTTAAATTCATAGGGTGGTTTCTTCTGGAATGACAAAAATCATGTTTTACCCCATATTTTTTACAGGGTAGTTTTTCTATTCACATATATTTGGCCTGTTAACTAACAAAATCAAACATGAAAAAAGTCGAGGCAATTATTCGAAAATCAAAATTTGATGAAGTTAAAAAAGCACTTCATGAAATTGAGGTCAACTTTTTCAGCTATTGGGATGTAACTGGAGTTGGCAATGAAAAACAAGGACATGTATATCGTGGTATTACCTATAGCACTACCGATATACAAAGAAGGTATTTGGTCATCGTAGTTTCAGATGAATTTCTGGAGAAAACTGTACAAACACTTATTAAAACAGCTGCTACTGGAAATGTGGGAGATGGAAAAGTATTTGTTTCAGAAGTCACTGAAGCGTACAGAATTAGAACTGGTGAAAGCGGGTACGCAGGAATCAACTAAAACTAAAACCAACTAATATAAGTAACGAAATTATGGAAGCAGGATTATTTACAGCTAACAATGTATGGATGATGGTGTGTACCGCTTTGGTATTCTTCATGCACCTTGGGTTTTCCTTTTTAGAAATAGGACTTACTCGTCAAAAAAACACTGTCAATATTTTATTTAAAAACGTATTTATTATCACCGTTGGATTACTCCTTTATTATATCGGTGGCTTTAACTTAATGTACCCTGGATTTGAAGACGGGGACGCAGGATTCTTAAAATTTGCTGGGTTTGGTATCGCAGCTCCTGAAAACGGAATGACCCCAGAATATGCTGATGGAGGTTATACGTGGTGGACAGATTTCCTTTTCCAAGGGATGTTCGCAGCAACTGCAGCAACCATCGTATCTGGAGCGGTTGCTGAACGCGTGAAACTAGGCTCTTTTATGGTGTTTACCGTAATCTATGTAGGTCTTGTTTACCCTATCGTAGGTTCATGGCAATGGGGTGGTGGTTTCCTTTCTTCTCTTTCTTACGGAGAAGCAGAAGGGTTCTATGACTTTGCAGGTTCTACTTTAGTGCACTCTGTAGGTGGCTGGGGCGCTTTAATCGCCATCTATCTATTAGGAGCTCGTGTTGGGAAATTTGGTGAAGATGGAAAACCAAAAGCAATTCCAGGACACAACCTTCCTTTGGCGGCAGCCGGGGTATTAATCTTATGGTTGGGCTGGTTTGGCTTTAACGGTGGTTCTGTACTTTCTGCAGACCCAGAACTCACTTCACTAGTATTGGTAACAACTTGTTTGGCCGCAGCAGCCGGAGGGGTATCGGCTTTTGTAACCTCTTTAATTAAATACAAAAACTACGACCTTACTATGTTCTTAAACGGAATTTTAGGAGGGCTAGTAGGTATTACTGCAGGTGCAGACCAAATGTCACCAAATGAGGCAGTAATAATTGGCTTAATTGCAGGTGTGGTAATTGTGTTTGGTGTTGCCTTAATTGACAAACTAAAACTAGACGATCCTGTAGGAGCTGTAGCAGTACACCTTATTTGTGGAATCTGGGGAACCTTGGCTGTTGGTATTTTTGGTGCCATGGCAAGTGTTGATCAATTCTTAGTACAACTTGCAGGTGTAGGAGCAGCGGCAACCTTCTGTACGATCACAGGATTTATCATTTTGTTTACCATCAAGAAAGTGGCTGGGCTACGCGTTTCAGAAACAGAAGAGCTAGAAGGCTTGGATATTCATGAGCACGGTATGGACGCCTATGCTGACTTTAGAATGAATCAGCATTAATTACATAAAAAGAAACGGAGCGTTTGGCAGAACGCTCCGTTAGATAACCTTTTCACTTTACACATTCAATAAAAATCAAAAAACACCCTTTTGACGGGGTCTCTAATTCTTGAAATTATGAAAACGATTATGAATACAAATTTCAGAAAAATTTTAGTTCTAGCGGTTACCTGTGCATTAAGCGCTGTAACATTTGCACAAGAAGATGAAAGTACAAGCCCATTTTCACTTTCGGGCAGTATAGATACCTACTTTAGAACCACTTTTGTAGATGGTGGTGATGCCACTACAGCTACACCTACCTCTTTCGCAAACCAGACAGGTTTTGCACTAGGGATGGCCAATTTAATTGGTACTTATGAAACAGGTTCTACAGGATTTGTTGTAGACCTTGTATTTGGTCCAAGAGGAACAGAAGCCACCTTTAATAATGATGTGCTCAACGGGATCATTAACCAGGCATATGCCTATTGGAACGTATCTGAGAAAACGACCTTAACAATTGGGCGTTTTAATACCTGGGTGGGTTATGAAGTTATTGCTCCGGCAGCTAACTTTAACTACAGTGTTTCTTACCTGTTCTCTAACGGTCCCTTTTCACACATTGGTGCTAAGGCAGATTTTGCCCTATCAGACGATGTGAGCTTAATGCTGGCAGTTACGAACCCTTGGGATACCAATGATATTAGTGCCACGGGAGAATATGCCGTTGGAGGTCAGTTAGGAGTTTACGGACAATTCCTAAACCTATATTATGATAGTGGAAAAAATGGCGGTCTTGGTTTTGAAATTGATTATACTGGAGGATTTGATGTTACGGATGATTTCTTCCTAGGAATTAATGCTGCTTACAATACCAATTCTGAAACCGAAACTGGTTTCTATGGTGCAGCCTTATATCCGCAGTTAGCAGCCTCTGAAAACTTTAGCATTGGGTTACGTGGTGAGTATTTTGCTTTTACAGATGATGCATTGGATGATGATATTCCAGTACTTGGGTTAACCTTAACAGGAAGTTTTACAAAGGACAATCTTATTATTAAGCCAGAAATTAGACTGGATAGCTTTGGTAATGACAATGAGCCATTTATTGATGGAGATGGCGATTTTACCAATAGCCTTTCTTCCTTTCTAATTGCGGCAATCTATTCTTTTGATTAATCTATAGTTGTTGTATGTAAAATCCTCCGGCAGTTTTTTGTTGGGGGATTTTTTAGTTAGGTAGCTTAAAATCTTTTACTCCTGCCAATACCTTGGTATTCATAAAATTTTGCCTTGGCACCAAGGGGCAGGAGTATTTTTTAT
>CAZRPJ010000011.1:0-70694 GCA_964601965.1 uncultured Croceivirga sp. | reverse complement strand
ACCGGCGACATTCAGCTTGGAAGGCTGACGCTCTACCAACTGAGCTACTCCCGCAATTAACATTTCAATATGTCAAAATCGTTATTTTTTCAAATAACTTTTCCCTTTCTCAGGAAAACCTCATCACTTTGCCTCACATTCTAGCAAAAGTTTCCTTTTGCTTCCTACTCCCTCAAAGCGAGTTGTGGGGAGAGCAGGATTCGAACCTGCGAAGGTAAAAACCAACAGATTTACAGTCTGTCCTCGTTGGCCGCTTGAGTATCTCCCCATTGTTTTTAAAGAACGTTGCCAAACACTTTATTTGGACTTTTTTTTGAGCCGATAGAGGGACTCGAACCCACGACCTGCTGATTACAAATCAGCTGCTCTAGCCAGCTGAGCTATATCGGCTTTTTTGGTTCAAAAAAACACAAAAAAAGCCCGCTATTTCTAACGGACTGCAAATGTAGCGTTTTATTTGTTTATTCAAAACAAACTGAAAAAAAATTTTAATCAAGCATGTGCCCTTGTCTTTTCTTTTGTTTTGACTAATTGTCGCTCCAAGGAACTGCAGGCATTATCTACTGCTTCCTCAAAGGTTTTGCATTGCTTTTTTACCATAAACTGGTTTCTGGGAACTTTCACTTTAATTTCTACTACTTTGTTTTCTTTCGCACTGGTATTTTCAACCTTTAAATAAACGTCCGAACTAATTACTCGGTCGTAAAACAATTCTAACTTATCCATTCTAGTCTGAATGAATTCAATTAGCTTCTTGTCAGCCACAAAATTTACAGATTGTGCATTAACCTTCATAAAATCTCTCTTTTAGGTCCACCTTTTGGTGGTAGGTTAAACAATACAAAGAGGGTTACTCTTTGTTTCTTGGATGGGTTGCTGCGTGCACTTCTTTTAATTGAGCAATACTACTATGTGTATACACTTGGGTAGATGCCAAACTTGCGTGCCCCAACAATTCTTTTACAGAATTTAAATCCGCCCCTTGGTTTAAAAGATGTGTCGCAAACGTATGCCGAAGCATATGCGGACTTTTCTTAACCTTAGGCGAAACCTTACTAAGGTACTTAATTATAACCCTGTAAACAAGTGTTTCGTATAATTTATGACCGGATTTTGTGACTAAAAAATAGGCCTCATCTTGAATCTCTGGAAGTGATCTGCGGAGTAATTCATACCGTTTCATAGCCCCCTTTAATTCTGGTAATAGCGGTAGTATGCGTTCTTTATTGCGTTTCCCCAATACCTTAAGGGTGTCTCTACTCCAGTCTATGTCGTTATTCTTTAGACCAATGAGTTCTGCCCGGCGCATTCCAGTGGTATATAAAAGTTCTAAAATTAACTTATCACGTTGCCCTTCAAAACTGTCTTCATAATCAATAGCGTGAAGCACTTGCCACATCTCTTGCTCAGAAAAAGGGACCTGCACCTTCTTTTCTGTTTTTAAGGCTTTATGCCTTGCTAATGGATCTGCCGTTATCTCCCCTATCTTCTTTAAAAACTTATAATACGCTTTAAGCGAAGCAATTTTTCTATTCACAGATCTATTAGTGATTCCTTCAGAAACAAGGCTTACAATCCAATTACGGATATCTGAATAGGCCACAGTTGCAAGCGGCACTTCTTGCCCCAAAAAAGCCTCAAACGCTCTTATATCACGCAAATAGGCCTGGACGGTATGCGAAGAGTATTGTTTTTCTAATTCTAAGTATGAGGTGAAGGCTAACAAACTCATGGTTTAAAGGTACTAAACCATGCTCAAAAAAAAATCCTGCTCAGGGAGCAGGATTCTATGTATGTTGAGTAAAGCACTAAATCTCTTCTTTATCTCTTAGTCCTTGAATGTATTGGGCTTTTTGAATTTCTGCCCTTCTTTTCACTGAAGGCTTGGTATACTGCTGTCTAGAACGTAACTGACGCATTGTACCTGTCTTATCGAACTTACGCTTAAAACGTTTTAGCGCTCTATCTATATTTTCTCCTTCTTTTACTGGTATTATTAACATAGACTACAACCTCCTTTCTTTAAAATTGGAGTGCAAATATACAAATGTATTCTTAACTACAAGTTTTATTTAAAAATTTCTTGGCTTGTTTTTTCGGCCTTTGAAACAGGACGGTATTCTTTCTTATCGATGACAATTTTTGCGATAATTTCTTTCAAAATTTCCGAGGTACCGCCACCAATAGGTCCTAATCTGCTATCCCTTAGCATTCGAGCCATGGGGTAGTCTTCAATATATCCATACCCTCCAAGAAATTGTAGGCAATTATAGATTACTTCGTCTGCTACTTTGGTAGATTTAAGTTTAGAAATGGTGGCTTCTTTTACCACGTATTCTCCCTGCTGCATACGATGCACTACACTATAATTGTAGTTTTTGCATAGGTCTGTGTCTGCATGGAGATCTACCAATCGATGCCTAAGGGCTTGATACTGATTAATAGATTTACCAAACGTTTGGCGTTCCTCCATGTATTGAAGCGCATATTCGAGCGCAAATTCTGCGCGTGCATGGGCATTGATACCCATAACTAGTCTTTCTAGTGCAAAAGCTTCCATGATAAAACCAAATCCAGTCCCTTCACTGCCCATCAGATTTTCTGCGGGTACAATAACATTATCAAAGGCTAATTCTGCCGTATCAGAAGCACGCCAACCTAATTTATTCAGTTTATTGGCTGTGATTCCTTCACTTTTTAAATCTACAATGAATATGCTAATCCCTTTGTTGCCTAACGAAGGATTAGTCTTAGCCGCTAGAATGATATAATCACCATAAACCCCATTGGTAATAAAAGTCTTGGAACCATTAATGATGTAATTATCTCCTTTTTTTACTGCGGTTGTACGCATTCCAGCAACATCACTTCCTCCAAAAGGTTCGGTTACACCTAGGCAACCTATTTTCTGGCCATGAACACTAGGCACTAAATAGGCCTGTTTTTGAGCATGGTTGGCATTTTTATTGAGATGTGTCATCGCTAGATAAACATGCGCCCACATGGCCGCTGCAAACCCACCCGAATTGATCTTCTGTAATTCTTCTAAAAAGATGGTGGTGTAAAATAGGTCAAGGCCTAATCCATCGTATTCCTCCGGGGTGGCTAAACCAAAATAGCCCATCTCTCCAAACTTCTCCCAGATAAAGCGTTCAATAGTGCCGGTCTCTTCCCACTTATCAACATGTGGAACCACTTCTTTTTGAAGGAAATCTTTTAGACTTTCTCGAAATAACTGATGTTCTTCTGTGAAGTACATACTATTCATACCATCGCATTTAATATGACAAATATAAGGCTATATTTCCTATTTTGTTTATCGGAAACTCAGGAACGTTAAACAAATCATCAAAAGATGTAAATGCCCCATTTTGTTCTCTATAGTAAACGATATTTTCTGCCACTTTGTATTTTATGTAAAGTAAAGATGCCAATTCTTCTGTAGATGCGGTGTTAATATTTATCTTTTTTATTGTGGGTGGAATTTTAACTTGAAATTGCTTTAATAAGTCTTTTGCAACAAGGCTGTCCAGACCATAAACATCATACACCTGTTCGTTTACTAGAAAACCACCCAGACGATCTCTAAACTTTATTATTCTATCTGAAAGCACTGCCCCAATACCATGAATTATTTGGAGCTCCTGGGCTGTGGCACTATTAAGGGCTCTTATCTCCGGAGGTGCCCCTGTATTTTCTGAAGCCTCTGAGGGTTTTCTTGATTTTTGAACCCATGAAGGGAACTTAAATTGCGGTTTCAAAACCTGGAGTAGGGAATCTGAAATCAATGTAATATCTTGAAATTCTTGGGCAGAATTGACAAATTTTCCTTGACTTCTAAATGTTATAAGTCGGTCTATTTCTTCTAGAGACAACCCCAATTCATAGGCTTTGTAATCTGATAAATAGTTTGGATTAAAAGGATAGTTCGGAGAATTTTTTGACAGTTGAGCTTGCGCTATTAAACTATCCCATGTCTTTTGTTGTGTCTTATCTAATTGAAAGCTTGCTTCCTTTTCTGGGACAAAATACTGCAGTCCCAGAAATCCAAGCTGTATTCCTATTAAAAGTAAGAGCAAAAAAAAGACCCCACTTCGTTCTCTTTTATTGAGTCTGAAGTGGGATCCTAAATTTTTCAAAGAGATTCTTTTTTATTTTCCTTTTACGAAAGCTTTAATGTCATTTACATACTTATCCATCTCTTCTCGCACTTTTGGAAACAAGAATAGAAGTCCAATCATATTTGGAAATACCAATGCCAAAATCATTGCATCTGAAAACTTAATAACCGCATCCAAGGTAGCAGCGGCTCCAATTACAACAAATAAAAGGAAAAGAACTTTGTACATAATATCGGCTTTCTTACCTCTACCAAATAAATACTTCCAAGATTGTAGCCCGTAGTAAGACCAAGAAATCATGGTTGAAAAGGCAAACAGTATAATTGCGATGGTCAATACATATCTAAATCCAGGAATAACCGAATCATAGGCCATTGAGGTAAGGTCTACCCCTCCAACATACGCGCCAGATTCGTTTATTAAAACAGTGCTTCCTACGGCATTTCCATAATCAAATGCTCCTGCGTCCATATTAAAGAAGATAATAACCAAGGCTGTCATAGTACAGATCACTACTGTATCTATAAAAGGCTCTAAAAGCGCTACGACTCCTTCACTGGCAGGATATTTTGTTTTTACGGCAGAATGCGCAATAGCTGCTGAACCTGCTCCTGCCTCATTGGAAAAGGCCGCACGTTGGAAACCAACAATAATAACACCCAAAATACCTCCTAGACCGGCTTCAGGAGAGAAGGCTCCGGAAAAGATCATTCCAAAGGCGTCACCAATATATTTAATGTTTGCAAAGATGATTACTAAAGACGCCAAGACATAAACCCCTGCCATAAAAGGCACGATCTTCTCGGTAACACTGGCGATTTTTTTAATACCACCAATAATCACGATCCCTACCAATACTGCAAGCACTACTCCAATAATAACGCCGGTAGCGCCTCCTTCTAAATTAAGCATGGTAGATAATTGTACAGCCGCCTGATTGGATTGGAAAGCATTTCCACCACCAAAAGATGCTCCTACGCAGAGTACGGCAAAAACTACAGCAAGCACTTTACCAAGTCCTGTAAAGCCTCTTTCCTTTAATCCTTTAGACAAATAATACATAGGTCCTCCGTACACGGTACCGTCTTCACCTACGTCTCTATATTTTACCCCTAGGGTACATTCTACAAATTTGGTAGACATCCCAATAAGTCCACAAACGATCATCCAAAAAGTTGCTCCAGGTCCTCCAATGGCAATTGCTACAGCAACCCCGGCAATATTTCCAAGACCAACGGTTCCAGATACTGCGGTGGCCAATGCTTGAAAATGACTAACCTCTCCTTCTTTACTTTCATCTTTAATGGTATCTGGCAAATCTCCGTCTACCACATTTACTTCACTCTTTTCTACACTGTGATGGTCCAACTCATCATATTTTCCGCGAACCGTATTAATGGCCAAAGGAAATTTTAGAATGTTTGGAAACTTGAAACTAATGGTGAAAAACGTAGCTCCAAAAATTAATAGAATAAGTACAATTGGTAAATTATATTCGCCTACAGGAATAGGGGTCAATACAAATCCTTCCCACCAAACAGCGAAGGGCATAAAGGCATCGTTTACCCGCTCATCGAGGCCCTTTTCTGCAGCTTCTTGCGCAACAGAAAGAAAAGGTAAAAACAAGGTGAGTAAAGTTAAAATCCGAAATTTCATAAGTGGTTACTTTGCTTTGTTAAGTTGATGTAAAGGCGACAATATCCTAAAAAAATACAACCCAATCAAATTTCATCCGTTTTTAACTGTTCAATATGGAACATCTGATTAAGTCGTTGTATTTGTTCTGGTCTGCCCAAAACAATTACTTTTCCCTTGGGTTCTAGTTCTAGTTCTGGTTCTGGATTTATTATATAGGTTCCGTTGGGTTTTATATATCCAATAATTGTGCAACCCGTGGTCTTTCGTAAGTCCAAATCACGAATAGACTGGCAATTTTCTTGCCCTTTAAAATCTGCAATTTCTACCTCTTCTAAATTGGTAGTACTTTCCCCCTCAATGGAAAGCTGGTCCATAAAAGTGATTAAATCTGGCATGACCACCAAGGAAGCCATGTGATCTCCTCCAATCTTATCTGGCATAATCACTTTATCGGCCCCTGCGAATTGTAATTTCTTTACAGAGGTTGCTTGTGAAGCCCTGCTAATTATAAAAAGGTCCTTATTCATTTGACGTGCAGAGAGCACTACAAAAAGATTTAAGGCATCGTCTGGTAGTGCCGCCACAAAAAACTGAGCACGTTTTACACCGGCCTCCAAAAGAACTTCATCGTCATTCACATCGCCCTCTACAAAAAGTATTTCGTCTTCATGCGCTTCAATAACTTCCTTATTCTTCTCAATAACCACAAAAGGCTTGTGATACATCTTTAATTTATGAGCAGCCTGTTGTCCGTTTCTTCCATACCCACAAACCACCACATGATTTCTTAAGCTGTTAATGGTATTTTTCACCTTCTTCTTCTTTAATAATTGTAATGAATTTCTACTCAGCACATATTCGGAAACCACAGAAATGGCAAACCCGAAGATAAAAACACTACTTACGATAAGAAAAATAGTGAAAATTTGAGCATTCTGGTCTAAGGGACGCACTTCGGAAAAGCCCACGGTAGTTACCGTTATGATGGTCATGTATATGGCTTCTACCCAAGAATAGGATGCCACTAGTTTATACCCTAGTACACCTATAATGAAAACAAGCACCATGAGCGATAGTGCAAGCGCCAATTTTGACCTAAATAACTTTATCATAAATCAAAAACCGAAGTCCTTTTCGTGTATACCAAATCCTTTATTTTAAGCCAGAAGGCAATAAATAAATACAAGGCAAATCCAAAGCCTAAGGTTACAAAGGTTAAGTAAATGAAAGTGGTTCTTACTACACGCGCCCGTATTCCCCAACGTTCTGCGATCCGTTCGCAAACTTCAAACCCTCTTTTCTGAAAATAATACAGCAAATCGTAGAACCAACGCATGCTTAAAAGTAGCCTTTTCTTCCCAATAAATGAATGCCTATTTGGCATTGAATACATTTATTCTTTTCGCAATAATTCTTGAATAATTCAATCTTCCCTTGGCTTTCTAAAGCAGAATGGCTTGATAGTCCTAAGCTATTAAAACCCTCAAGAATTTTATTCTTTTCCGGTGGTAATGTATTTGATAAGGCTAAAATGCCCTCCACATCGGAATTCCCCAAAGAACGATTGTATGCAAATTTTAAAGGAATAATAGTGTTACTAATAAGTAGCTCTATAAAACTTTTAGAAACGCTCTTTACACGTTTAGGAGAAACCTTTCCAAAGGTGTAATGCGTATCCCAGTAAGCACTGGCCTGGGTTTCTAAAACCTTGTAAAAATCTTTTAAAGTCTTACAATCCATGAGTATGGAAAACAGTTTGGGATGTTTTTCATAAAGACTGGCTATTTGCGATAGTCGTATGCTAGGGAAATTGGAAGGACGCAAACCAAAAAATTGAGGTTGTTCACCATGATATGCCTGAAGCTGAAATTTATGACGTAGCCCTTGAAATGCCTTATCTAATTTTTGGAAATAGGCATCCGTAGAAGCTTCTTTTTGAAAAAAATGCAATGTTCCCATAAAGAGTGCCTCTAATTGTAATGGTTTTGTCGCCAGCTTTTGAACCATTTTAAAGTCTAAAAAACTTGCAAGTTCTAAAAAAGCAGTGCCATTCTTATTAAGACCAAAATTTTTCATGAGCATCATAAAAAGCACAGCCTCCCAATCGTTTTTTGTCTTTTTTAGGAGTATCTCAATTTGGGTCGCTTTGCGTTCTAAACGTGAGACATATAATCGCTCTAGCCATGCGAACACCACAATGTCTGGCACCTCAGATAGTTGTGATTCACAGTTAATGAATTGTTGCCGCTTATTTTTTAGTAGCTGCTCGTAAAAGGTGAATAAGGAAACAGATACTCTGGACTTTAATTCTAAGGAAGGAATTTTAGTGCCATCTTTTCTAAAAACCGCAATGTCATCTTCCCAAACTACATGAAGAATTACATTGTCATAAGCATGATCCTTTTCATGTCCATGAGCATACCAATGGGAAGATTTTAAATGAATTTCTAGGTTCCCAGCCCATTCTTGGCCAGCTATAAGCAACCGAGTATTAAAAAAATCAGGACCACTTGCTGTATTGTGAAATCCCACAGATAGTATTTCAATGGGTTCACCATCTGTAGTTTTTAAATCGGTTTTAGAAAATTTTTGTGCCTTCCAAATAAAATGCAACAATTCTTCTCGCATTCAATAAAAGTAGACTATTTTCTACCAATTTCCTGCGTAAGTCAAATCGTCCTTTGTAGTGGCCATCAAATACCCATGATGAATGCGATTAATTTGGCGTATATGGTGGTAATCATGTGCCAACCAGTTCACCAAGAATTTTAGCGCCGTTCTAGGTCCAACTTCTGGATGATCCACAGCATTTTGCCAAGGCGGGTTACTTAACGAGCGTAACCATGCAATAGATTGCTCTCGTTCCTTTAAAAAAGCGGCTACCGTGCTATTATATTCCTTTTGAAGGTACGCACGTTCTTCCGGCCACTTGTGAGGGGCTATTGCTTTTAAAGGTAAATCAGGGGTGGTTAGTATGTGCTGTACTCGTGCTCTAAAATCTTCCACTTCTTCATCTAGTAGGTGAGCCGCCACTTCTAATAGACACCAAGATTCTTCCGTAATTTTATAGAGATACATCTCCCGCGGTAATCCTTGCAAAAGAGAAGCAAAAACCAACGAATTAGCTTCTAACCTGTTTATAATTGTTTCAGGATTCATAGATATTATTCTACAATATCACCGTCCCAATTCATAAATCCACCTTCTAAATTATACGCATTTTCTATACCAATACTATTTAGAATGGCACATGCTTGGCCACTGCGATTTCCAGATCTACAATACACGTAGTAGTTTTTAGATTTGTCTAGTTTTTCAACTTCGTCTAAGAAACCTTGCCCTAGATAAATATCGATATTCATTGCATTAGGAATATAGCCTTCTTCTAGTTCTTCTGTTGTTCGTACATCAAGAACTACCGCATTATCATCTTCTGCTAATTGCGCAGCCCATTCTTCTTGACTTAAATCCATAGTAATTTAAATTAGTTTTAGCATGATAAAAATAAGGTCCGAAGTTGAACTTCAGACCTTATTAAATGATTTTTTCTTTCTAAAAGCTACACTTTTATTGAACATCCAATAGCGCGTGTGGTGGTGACTTTTATAGTTTCGCCAGCTAGCATAGCGTCTACGGCTTGTTCTACGTACTTTTCTTCTACTTGAGAAGCATCTTGATAGTTATCATCTATGGCACCGATGTAACGCACTACGTTGCCTTTGGGGGTTTTTTCTAAAAGATAGACGTGTGGAGTGCGGGTGGCCCCATATTGTGGATAGATCTTTTGTCCTTCATCTACCAAATAAGGAAACGTAAAACCTTTTTCTTTGGCGCGTTTTTGCATGGCCTCATAACTATCACCAGGTTTTGATGATGGATTATTAGGGTTGATAGCAATTACAGGTACCCCTTGTTCGCTGTATTTATCATTTAGTGCAATAACACGGTCTTCATAGGCTATGGCGTAGGGACATGTATTGCAGGTGAAGATGACTAGAAAGCCCTTAGCATCTTCATAATCCGTTAAAGAAACCGTTTTACCGTTTATATCTTTTAAGGAAAAATCTGTGGCAATATCTCCTACCTTATAGCCCTGCACAGGCGTTTCAATAAGACCTATCATGAATAGGGCAAGTACTAGTATATTTTTCATAATTATGGAATAAATTTTTTCAACTCTTCGTTTAATTCTTCGTAGGTGAAACCCTGTTCATAAAAGTTCCTACTGTCTTTATTATATATAAGGGTTGCAGGTATACCTCCTCCCCAGTTTTCTGAGATTTTTGGAATCCAGTCGTTCATCTTGGGATCGTCTAGAATCACGACCTGCCCTTTTAATTCTTTCTCTTCAACATAGGGCACCAATCTTTTTTCCCACATCGAAGGCATATCTAAACTGACCAAAATCAATTCTACGTTGTTGGCTTTTTGCTCTTCATAGGTCTTTTGAAAATAAGGCATTTCTTCCAAACATGGCTTGCACCAGGTAGCCCAGAAGTTAACTATATAGGTCTTATCATCGTTCCTATTGAGCAGGGGTGCCAAACCATCATAATTATATACAGGAAAGGGGAGTTCGCTTTTTGCAGCAGTTGCAGCAGTTTCTTTATTAGAAGCGTTAGCCAGGGCTTTTTCGGATTTAGGACCATCGGCACAAGCTACTATTAGACAAAGCATGAGAGGTAAGAACCAACCGGAACGCATACTACATTGATTTAGACACCTTAAAAGTAGCCAATGCCCCAACCCAGCCTAATTTTTTTAACAAAAATTTATCGCTCTTAAAGATTGAGTTGGCAAAAGATGGATATACATTTGTATATACAATTGTTGTAATAACATGAATGTAGAGGAAATTATTAAAACGGATAAAAGATTGCCCTTACCAAAAAGGACTATGATTCATTTTGCCTTGGTAAGTAATAAAATTAGAGAGGCGTTTGGGATAGCTCTGAAGCCGTATGATATGTCCGAACAACAGTTTAATGTGCTACGCATTCTTCGAGGCCAAAAAGGCAATCCTGCAAATCTTTCTACAATCAACGAACGGATGGTCACAAAAATGAGCAATACCACTCGACTTGTAGATAAATTAATTAACAAAGGCTTTGTAGATAGAATGGTATGCCCAACCAACCGTAGAAAAGTTGAAATTACCATTACCGCAAAAGGTTTAGACATATTAAGTGAACTAGACACGGTAATGGAAAAGACAGAAAATCAACTTTTAAAAGAATTCAATCAAGACGAGTTAAAAGAATTAAATCAATTACTTCATAAATTTTAAAATGAACAACACCTTAGACATTAGAAATTGGCGTTATGCGACTAAAAAGTTCGACGCCACTAAAAAAGTTTCAGAACAAGATCTGGAAACCCTGTTAGAAGCAACAAGATTAAGCGCTTCTTCCTATGGTTTGCAACCATACCACATATATGTTATCACAGATTCAGCCATTAAAGAGCAGCTTAAACCTGCTAGTTGGGGGCAATCACAACTCACAGATGCTTCTCACATTATTGTATTTGCGAATGAAACAGATTTCGATGAAAGTCTAATTGATGATTACCTATCAAATGTTAGCGCTACAAGAAATTTGCCCGCAGATGCCCTAAAAGGTTATGGCGATTTTATGAAATCGAAACTTTTAGAATTTCCTGCTGAAGTGAAAGGTGAATGGACTACTAAACAAGTATATCTAGCTTTAGGAAATGCCATGCAAGCAGCCGCAGAACTGGAAATTGACACCTGCCCCATGGAAGGATTTGAGCCTGAAAAATACAATGAAATTTTAGGCCTTACGGACAAAAACCTTAACGCTGCAGTAGTATTAGCAGTGGGTTATAGAGCATCAGAAGATGACACCCAGCACTATGCGAAGGTTAGAAAATCTACAGAGGAATTATTTACACACATATAGATCATAAAATCATTTTTAAACATTTACAAATTATTAAATCATGAAAAAGAGCATTTTAAGCATTGCATTAACCTTAGTTTTTGGATTCACAGCCACTGCTAATTTAACTGAGGACGACAGAAAAGAAGTAAACGCCGAAAAAAGTACAGTAACATGGAAGGCTTATAAAGTAACAGGTTCTCATACTGGGACTGTGACTTTACAATCTGGTGCCTTAGACTTTGATGGTGATACACTTACAGGAGGCGAGTTTACAGTAGACATGACCTCTATTAATACCACCGATCTAGAAGGCGATTACAAAAACAAATTAGACGGACATTTAAAGTCTGCCGATTTCTTTGGTGTAGACACCCATACTACTTCTACAATGAAGTTCACTAAGGTGGAAGCCTCTGGTAAGAATTCATACAAAGTAACTGGAGATTTAACTATCAAAGGAATTACTAAACCGGTAACTTTTGATGTATCTATTTACGGAAGCAAAGCAACAGCTACGTTAAAAGTAGATAGAGCTGCTTATGATGTACGTTATGGATCTGGAAGCTTTTTTGACAACTTAGGAGATAAAACTATTTATGATGAGTTTGACCTAGTGGTTGACTTAGAATTCTAATTGAACCGAGCTTAGAAAAAGAAAATTAGTTTAAGTGTACAATCCCGTTGGTACCCTACCAGCGGGATTTTTTAATTTTTGTTTGTAATGATTAATTACATCACTATATTTGAGCAAATGAAAAACACAAATACAACTTGGTGGTGGAAAAGCATACTTACGATATCGTGAGCTAGTCCTTCTATCCCAAATTTTATATAAAGGCTTGTCATCACGACAAGCCTTAATTTTTTGAATCAATTTAAGATGCAATTCAATTTAAAAACACATTACAAACAGATTCTAGCAGATACCATTACCCCTGTTAGTGTCTACCTAAAAATTAGAGACAAGTATCCCAACAGTATTCTCTTAGAGAGTAGTGATTATCATGCCAATGATAACAGCTTCTCGTACATCTGTTGCAATCCTATTGCATCAATAAAAATTGAAAATGAAGTGGCATTGGAAACCTTTCCAGATGGAACTTCTGTTGAAACAAACATTACAAAAGAAGTAGTAGTTACAGATCTTTTGGATGCCTTTGCGAAGAAATTTAAAGTAGAAAACAACGATTTTAAATTTATAACGAACGGGTTATTTGGTTACCTCGCTTACGACGCGGTGCGTTATTTTGAAACTGTAGCGCTTTCAAAAAAACCCAACTCCATTGCCATTCCCGACATATTTTATGCGGTCTACCAAAACATCATAGCAATTAATCATTTTAAAAATGAGGCCTACATTTTTGCACATTGTTATGAACGGGACGCCAATATAGCAGAAATAGAGCAGCTTTTGCGAGTACGCAGTTTTGCAACGTATAACTTTTCTAAGAGCGGTGAGGCCAGTTCCAATTTAGAGGATGAAGAATACAAAGAGCATGTAGAATTGGCCAAAAAGCACTGCCAGCGTGGCGATGTGTTTCAATTGGTATTATCACGAAGGTTTTCCCAAGGTTTTAAAGGAGACGAGTTTAACGTATACCGTGCGCTCCGTTCTATAAACCCATCACCCTATTTGTTTTATTTTGATTACGGTGATTTTAAAATCTTTGGAAGTTCGCCAGAAGCGCAGCTCATTGTAAAAGATGGAAAGGCAGAAATTCATCCCATAGCAGGCACCTACAAAAGAACCGGCAATGATGAAAAAGATGCGGAACTCGCAAAAAAGTTAGCCTCGGATGAAAAAGAGAATAGCGAGCATGTAATGCTTGTAGATCTGGCTAGAAATGACTTAAGTAGAAATGGAAACCTCGTTAATGTAGAAACCTATAGAGAAGTACAATATTTCTCGCACGTGATTCATTTGGTATCGAAGGTCACAGGACACAAAAAACCCGCTATTTCTACGCTAAAAATTGTTGCAGATACTTTTCCTGCAGGTACTTTGAGTGGTGCACCTAAACACAAGGCAATGCAACTTATTGAACGCTACGAAAAAACAAGCAGAGCCTATTATGGTGGTGCTATTGGTTTTATGGATTTCCATGGAAATTTTAACCATGCGATTATGATTAGAACCTTTTTAAGTAAAAACCATGAGCTACATTTTCAGGCGGGAGCAGGATTAGTGGCAGCCTCCGATGCTGATGATGAATTACAAGAAACCTACAATAAACTGGGTGCTTTAAATAAGGCATTAGAAATCGCAGAAAAGATTTAGATGAAACGAAAGATTTTAATGTTGGATAATTACGATAGCTTCACCTACAATCTGGTGCACTATTTAGAGGATCTAAATTGCGAGGTTACGGTAAAACGAAATGATCAATTATCGCTGGAAGAAGTAGATGAATTTAATGAAATTGTATTGTCTCCTGGACCCGGAATTCCGGATGAAGCCGGTCTCTTAAAACCCATTATAAAAACCTATGCGCCCACCAAAAGAATTTTTGGTGTATGCCTTGGACAACAAGCTATTGGTGAAGTATTTGGCGGTACATTGGTGAATTTGGATCAAGTTTACCACGGCGTTGCTACTTCCATTACCATAATTGAAGACGATTACATCTACGAGGGAATGCCCAAAAACATAGAAGTAGGCAGATATCATTCCTGGGTGGTAGACCAAAAGCTACCAGATACTTTGATTGCCACATCGGTAGATGAAAACGGACAAATTATGTCTTTAAAACACAAAGAATACGATGTGAGAGCGGTGCAATACCATCCCGAATCGGTGCTAACCCCCTATGGCAAACAATTATTAAAAAACTGGCTGGATCAATGAAAGCGACTTTAAATAAATTAATTAATCACGAGATCCTAGAAAAGGATGATGCCAAGCAAATATTGGTAAATATTGCGAAGGGCGAATACAATACGAGCCAAATAGCTGCCTTTTTAACGGTTTACATGATGCGTAGCATTACCATAGAAGAATTAGAAGGGTTTAGAGATGCCCTTTTAGAACTCTGTCTTGCAGTAGACCTAAGCGACTACAACCCCATTGATTTATGCGGTACCGGCGGAGATGGTAAAGACACTTTTAATATTTCTACCCTAGCCTCTTTTGTTACGGCGGGTGCCGGAATTAAAGTAACCAAACATGGCAATTATGGCGTTTCTTCTAAATGTGGTAGTAGCAATGTCATGGAGTTTTTGGGCATAAAATTTAGCAACGAAGCAGACTTTCTAAAAAAATCTATTGAAGAAGCCGGTATTTGTGTGCTGCATGCCCCTTTGTTTCACCCAGCCATGAAAAACGTAGCCCCTATTCGTAGAGAATTAGCGGTTAAAACATTCTTTAATATGCTTGGCCCTATGGTGAATCCGGCCTTTCCAAAAAATCAAATGGTTGGGGTATTTAATCTAGAACTGGCAAGGATGTATGGCTATCTTTATCAGAATACCGATAAGAACTTTACAATTTTGCATGCGTTGGATGGATACGATGAAATAAGTTTAACGGGTGCCACGAAAACTATTTCCAATGGTTCTGAAGGAATCATTCAACCTTCAGATTTTGGGGTTAGGAAAATAAACGCTTCCGCTATTGTTGGAGGAGATGACGTTGCAGGTTCTGCCAAATTATTTGTAGACATTTTACAAGGCAAAGGAACGCAGGCACAGCAAGACGTGGTATGTGCCAATGCCGGTGTCGCTATTGCTACAGCCGAAGGTATTAGTCCAAAAGAAGGATTTGAAAAAGCACAAGAATCTTTACATACCCTTAAAGGTTGGGAAGCCTTAAAAAAATTACAGGCATTAAGCAACAATTAAAACGCTCTGGTAAGGCAATGAATATTCTAGACAAAATCATCGCAGATAAAAGAAAAGAGGTCGCTTTAAAATCGTCACTGATTCCGGCTAACCAATGGGAAAAATCTGTCCTATTCACACGAGAATGTCATTCCATTTCTAAAAGACTTCGGGCTAGTGATTCTGGCATCATAGCAGAACATAAAAGAAGATCTCCTTCCAAACAAACCATTAATCAGAACACCAATGTTGCCCAAGTTGCAAAAGGCTATGAACAGGCTGGAGCATGCGGAATGAGTGTATTAACGGATCTTAAATATTTTGGAGGCTCTTTAGAAGACTTGCTGTTAGCAAGAGCAGTTTCTAAGCTTCCGTTACTGCGTAAAGAATTTATAGTTGACGAATATCAAATTTTAGAAGCAAAAGCACATGGAGCAGACGTTATATTGCTCATTGCCGCAGTTCTTGATAGATCCCAAATAAAACAGTTATCCGAATTTACGCAGCGCCTAGGTATGGAAGTACTTCTTGAAGTTCATAATCAAGAGGAGCTAGAAAAATCTATGATGCCAAGTTTAAACCTCTTGGGTGTAAATAATAGGGATCTTAAGACCTTTGAAGTCAGTCTTGAAACCAGCAAGTCGCTCGCCAATAAAATCCCAGATGACTTTGTAAAAGTCTCGGAAAGCGGCATTAGTTCGGTTGCCGCTATTAAAGAACTAAAACCATTTGGGTACCAAGGGTTCTTAATAGGTGAGAATTTTATGAAAACGGAAAATCCCGGTATAAGTGCTATGAACTTTATAAAAGAGGTGATAAAATGAAACTGAAGGTCTGTGGTATGAAATACAATCCAGTAGAGGTGGAGGCCCTACAACCAGACTACATGGGTTTTATTTTCTGGAAAAAATCACCGCGATACCTTGATACCGTTATTCCTTCCATATCACTCAAAATAAAGAAGGTGGGGGTTTTTGTAAATGCTACAATTGAAGAAATCCTGCAAAAAGTAGCTTCATATGGCCTGCAATTTGTACAACTTCACGGGAGCGAATCTCCTGAACTCTGCAAAAAGCTACAAGACTTAGGAATTAAAGTCATTAAAGTATTTGGAGTGGACGACTCCTTTGACTTTTCTATTCTTGAACCTTATGAAAAAGTGTGCGACTTTTACCTTTTTGATACGAAAGGAAAACTCCCAGGCGGCAACGGTTATGTATTTGATTGGGAAGTTTTAGAGCACTACCCCTCTACCAAACCTTTCTTTTTAAGTGGTGGTATTGGACTGGAAAATATAGACGAAATATTAACCTTTTTATACCGCCCAGAATCAAAATACTGCCACGCCATTGATGTCAATAGTAGGTTTGAAGTTAGTCCCGGGAAAAAGGATATAGAAAAATTACAAGAATTTAAAAAAAGATTGCAAGATGAGTTATCACGCCAATGAGAGAGGATATTACGGAGAATTTGGGGGAGCATTTATTCCCGAGATGCTGTATCCTAATTGCGAAGAACTTCGTGAAAATTATGTACGCATCATGGAAACAGCGGAATTCCAGAAAGAATTTCGTCAGTTATTAAAAGATTATGTTGGGAGACCTACCCCACTTTACTTTGCAGAACGTCTGTCTGAAAAACATCAGACTAAAATCTACCTAAAACGGGAAGATCTATGCCATACAGGGGCCCACAAAGTAAATAATACAATTGGCCAGATTCTTATGGCCAAAAGCCTAGGTAAAAATCGCATCATTGCAGAGACAGGTGCAGGACAGCACGGGGTTGCCACTGCAACAGTCTGCGCGCTCATGGGTATTGAATGTGTGGTTTATATGGGAGAAATAGATATTGCTAGACAAGCGCCCAATGTAGCTCGTATGAAAATGCTAGGTGCAGAAGTAAGAGCTGCAAAATCCGGAAGTAGAACGCTTAAAGATGCTACCAATGAAGCCATTCGTGATTGGATAAACAATCCAGTAGATACACATTATATCATAGGTTCCGTGGTGGGTCCGCATCCTTACCCGGATATGGTTGCAAGATTTCAATCGGTAATTTCAGAAGAAATTAAATGGCAGTTGAAAGAGAAAGAAGGGAAAGAGAACCCAGACTATGTGGTGGCGTGCGTAGGAGGCGGGAGCAATGCGGCTGGAGCCTATTACCATTACTTAGATAACGAAGATGTAGGAATCATTGCTGTAGAAGCTGCTGGAAAGGGTGTACATTCTGGAGAAAGCGCAGCTACCTCCGCACTAGGCAAAGTTGGTATTATCCATGGCAGCAAAACACTTCTTATGCAAACAAACGATGGCCAAATAACGGAACCCTATTCTATTTCGGCTGGATTAGACTATCCAGGAGTGGGTCCCATGCACGCACATCTTTTTAAAAGTGGCCGTGGCAAATTTATCTCTATTACAGACGATGAGGCCATGACCGCTGGCTTGGAGTTGTCGCAATTAGAAGGGATTATCCCAGCAATAGAGACCAGTCATGCTTTTGCGATTTTTGATTATCACCCCTTTAAAAAAGACGACGTGGTGGTCTTTAACTTATCGGGCAGAGGTGATAAGGATCTGCAGACCTATATCGATTATTTCAAACTATAATTACTAAAATTCGAGCGTTTAAAGAATACATTCATGAATAGAATACAAACAAAGCTCAAAGAAGACAAAAAATTGCTTTCTATTTATTTTACGGCAGGGTATCCTGAGTTAACAGATACCGTTCCGGTTATTGAAGGACTGGAAGCAGCTGGGGTAGATATGATTGAGATAGGTTTGCCGTTTAGTGATCCTTTGGCAGATGGCCCAACCATCCAAGAAAGTTCTACTGCCGCACTTAGAAATGGTATGCATACAGAACTGCTGTTTGAACAATTAAAGGATATTCGTAAAACGGTATCTATTCCCTTAATTCTAATGGGATACTTTAATCCCATGTTGCAGTATGGTGTGGAAGCCTTTTGCGCTAAATGTGCTGAAATTGGTATTGATGGTATTATTATGCCCGATCTCCCTTTAGATGTTTACAAAGAAGAATATGAGGCTATTTATAAAAAATATGGCCTCAGCAACATTTTCTTAATTACACCACAAACTAGCGATCAAAGAATTAAAGCCATAGACCAAGCCACAGACAGTTTTATCTACATGGTTAGTTCTGCCAGTACAACGGGCGCAAAAGAAGGGTTTGGCCAAGAGCAACAAGATTATTTTAATAGAATTGCAGCCTTAAATTTAAAGAACCCGCAGATTGTTGGTTTCGGTATTAGCAATGCTGCCACTTTTCAAGCAGCAACCAAAAACACCAAAGGAGCCATCATTGGTTCTGCCTTTATAAAACAATTGACTGCAAAGGGAGTTGCTTCTATCGGCGAATTTATAGGTAAAATAAGAAGTTAAGAGGCGTTCAGTACCGGACGCATCGGAATAGATTTAAAAATCTTAATCTCGGCCAGGACTCCTCCATTTTGTTTGGAAAGTGTTAGGGTAGCATTGTTGTTTTTAAGCATACGTTTACAAATAAACAACCCTTTTCCAGTACCCTTTTCTTTTTCTGTTCCCAAGGAACTGGTTACAATCTGTCCCGTATTTATTTTAGCCAACTTGGCCTCATCCACTTCTTTCACCATATTGTGAACACGTAAGCTAAAATGTTCTGCTTCGTCCTTATTATCAATCACTATTTTCTCTTGTTTTGGTGAAAATTTAACCGCATTTGTAATGAGGTTCCTTATGACTGTCTGGAACACTTCTTTAGAGTAGAATAAGTTAAAATCTGTTGCTACTTCATTAATTAATTTTAAACCTTTTCCCTCTAAATTTTGGTCATACTGCCCTCGTATTTCTTCTATAAGTTCATGTATGTTTATGTCCATATAGGATTTTAGGGTATCATCATTCTGCATGGACCAATTCAATAAATTATCTAACATCCCATACGTCTTATCAATAGATTGCTGCAATAGCTCTAAATAGTTGTTTCTATCCTTTTCAGAGTTCGAGTTTTTAGTGATGGTCGTTAGCATTGAAATCTGATGAATAGGTGTCTTTAGGTCATGGGCGATAATCTTCATAATATCCTGCCTAAATGCCGTAAGCTCCAGTAATTCTTCATTCTGTATGCGTACAATATCGTTTTGGCGTTGCAGTTCATTTTGCAGGCGTATTACTTTATCAAAAACAAAAAAACTAATAGCACCTACGGAAGAAATAAGAATAAAAGCTAGGACGTATTTTCCTAAGGAAAGCTCCGGATAGAGCATGGCACAGGCTATTATAAAAAGGGTGTTGTACCCAATAACTATAAATTGGTGCCAAGGTTTCTCAAAAACAGCGAGTAGTAATCCCATCACAAAAATGATCATTTCTACTCTAGAAAAATAAGCTTCAAAATTTAAGTTAGGATCATCCAATCGAAAAGGTAAGTACACCGTAGAAGACAAGATGTTAATGTAAACCATGATAATGAACAACCAACTGGTAGACATCGTTTTCAATTTCCATAGCACGGACGAAACTAAGATAGTTCCAAAAACCACTAAATGTTTTACCGCGTACTTTGTAAATCCTCCAAGCTGGTATTCTGTGAAAAAATTGGTGGCCAAACCTGCTAAAATTAACAGGATAAGAACATGAAAAATTATGCTGGAGCGAGTAATTGCTACAAGCACTTGTTTATCTTTAACGGACGATTCTGGAGATGTATGCAAAACGATGATTTCTGGAGTACAAACGAACTACGATGTATTTTCTTACTTTTTTGATAGAATTTTAGATGAAACGCATTTTTTTAAGTACAGTCCTTTTGTTTTTTAGTGGTTTACAAGCACAAGAATTAGATTCTGTGATTATAAAATCTCAAGTAGCAGAGGCTATTAATGACTTACGCGAATTTGTTGCCATCCCTAACGATGCACTAAACCGTGATGATATTGAAGACAATATTTTTTGGATTAAGAAACAGTTTGAAGAAAGGGGCTTTAATACGGCTACTTTGGAAACAGAAAATTTACCCTTGTTTTTTGCTGCTTTGCCAATGGATGACGCGAAGCCAACTGTTTTACTGTATATGCATTTAGATGGACAATCTGTAGAACCCAGTAAATGGGACCAGCCTAATCCCTACCTAACTGTACTAAAAAAACCTACCGACAGCGGTTTCGAACGCGTTTCTTTTGATGCGCTTGGAGACGACATTAATTTCGACTGGCGTTTGTTTGGGCGATCTACATCAGACGATAAAGGCCCCATAATTATGCTTTTGCATGCCTTAGATCTTCTAAAAAAGAATGAAGTGGTTCTTCCCATGAATTTAAAAGTAATAATTGATGGGGAAGAAGAACGAAGCAGCAAACCCTTGCCAAAAGCGGTCAAACAATACCGTGATTTACTGGAAGCAGACTTTTTATTAATTCATGATGGTCCTATGCATCCATCTGGAAAACCAACCTTAATTTATGGATGTCGTGGAATTACCACGCTATCACTTACCACATACGGACCTATTAAACCGCAGCATAGTGGGCATTATGGAAATTATGCACCTAATCCTGGGTTTAAATTAGCACAGCTTTTGGCTACGATGAAAGACAAAGAGGGACGCGTATTAATACCTGGGTATTATGACGGGATCAATATTTCAGAAGAAGCCTTAGCAGTGCTAAAAAGCGTTCCGGACAATGCAACCACCATTGCTAATAATCTGCAATTTAAAACTCCAGAAAAAGTGGGAAGTTTTTACCAAGAGTCGCTTCAATTTCCCAGTTTAAACATTCGCGGATTAGGTTCTGGATGGATTGGTGATCAGGCACGAACTATAGTGCCTGAAAGCGCTACCGCAGAATTAGACCTGAGGTTGGTTCCGGAAACCGATGGAAATAGACTAAAACAATTGGTGAAGAATCATATTAAAAAACAAGGTTTTTATATTACAGACAAAGAACCTACCAAAGAGGAAAGAACCACCCATGACCATATTATAATGGTCAAAGAAGGCGCGGTTACGGATGCCTTTAGAACATCCTTGGGTACGCCATATGGCAATTATCTTATCCAAGTTCTTTCTAAAACTTTTGGTGAAGACTTGGTACAAATACGTATCATGGGAGGAACAGTACCCATTGCGCCCTTTATTAATGAGCTTAAAGTACCAGCCTTTATAATTCCAATGGTGAATCCGGACAACAACCAACACAGTCCTAATGAAAACTTACGCATAGGGCAATTGGCCTATGGGATAGAAGCATTTTATGGAATCTTATCTGCGGCTCCGGAGTAGTTGGTGATTTCCTTTTTTCGATCAATAATTTGTTGATTCCAACGCATACCAAAAAGTACGCGAGTTATCATCGTTTTGCGAATTATAAAATGGTACAACAGAACAATAACTCCTGTACAAACTACCACCAAAAGGATGAACTTGACTAAAATAGGAAGTGGCAACGCTAATAAGTAATAGCCCGAAGCCACAATCACAGCTTGATGCAAAATATAAAACGGATAGACGGCCGAATTTAAATATTGAAGTCGCCGACTAGAAAAGTTTAAATAGCGCATGGCATAGCCTATACAGCTTAAAATAATCATCCAAGTATGAATGCCGCTTAAAAGACCAAACCAATAAAATTGCAAAGTTCGTTGAGTTGGTTTAGAGGCTTCCCAATTCCAAAAAAACTGAATAAATAATACCAAGGCAATACCCAAAGCAAACGAAAGAAACAGTCGTCTTTTCTCAAGACAGGTTTGCCAAAAATTAGGGAGAGCACTAACTATGAAACCTAGGAAATAAAAGGCAATCGAAGAACAAAATACATACCAATCATCAATTAAGCTGCCTTGCTCGGGCCAATCTAGATACAACCCATAAATTAATGCAACAAAAGGGATGGCAAGTATAAAATGGAGGATTGGTTTTTTAAACATCGAATCAATTTTACCTTGAATTTTTTGGGTGCCCTTTACTTTACTGAGCGCAAATAATGGCAATAGCAAAATGGTAAAAACAAAGAGATAGGCAACAAACCACATATGACTCCAAGTAAAGGAGCCATCTGGATACGGAACTATTTCAAAAACGGAAGGATAAAATTCCAAGTATCCCATTGAAATTCGGCCGTTCTGTAACCATTCGAAATACACTTGGATAGGAGTTATAAAAAAGATGGCAAACACAAGAGGAATGAATAATCGTACCACACGTTCACCAAAAAATTTTGGAATGCTTCGCTTTTTTAAAGAAAATCGCACCCCTACTCCAGCTATAAAAAATAGCAAGGGCAAACGCCATTGATGTACCCACCAAATTATTCTGGTTATCCAAGGAGAGGTTTCTTTGTTATTTATCTCCCAAGTATAATCCGCTACAAATGGAACCGCACAATGAAACAAAATGAGGGTTAGGAACGCCAATACCCGTAACCAATCTATGTAATAAAGTCTTGTTTTCATGGTATACCCATTTGTTTAAAAGACGACTTCATCTTAAAGTAGGTTGCCTCAAGGCTAAAATAGCAACCATGAAAGGAACTAACCGCTCATTGGAAAGATCAATCCACCCAAATACTGGGTTCAGGCCGGTTTTAATACGGTCAAATTTTTCAAAAAACAATAAACGTGTTCTTAGCTCGATAAAAACAATCCGTTCGTCTAGCATGTTATTCATTCTTCCTTAAGTAGTTAGGTGATAATGGTGCTTTATCGAAATAATTTGGGCTTTAACCCCAATTTTAAGGCACCCTAAAAAAGCTTGGTAGCTTTGGGTAACACTAAAACACAAACCATGACCTACAAAGCTATCGTTATAGACGATTCTTCTGTGCATCGTCTTGCCATTACTTTCCTCATTAAAAATCATCCACAGTTAGAATTTGTTGGAGCATTTGCAGATCCTTATGAAGGATTTGAAGCTATTAAAAAACATAAAGTAGACATTGTATTCCTAGATGTTCTTTTGGAAGATGTCACCGCTTTTGATGTATTAGATGAAATTGACATTCCATCAAAAATCATCTTAAATTCTTCTTGGAAAAAATTCTCTGAACGCGCAAAAGAATACAACATTGCACGCTTTTTAATGAAACCTATGCGCAAAGATGAGTTTGAAATTGCAGTAAACGATGTATTGCACTCCTTAGAAGCAGAGATACGTAAAAAGACCTATTTTCATAAAAGGTATTTGGTACGCAAACCCAACGTGTTTCAAAAAAAAACTAGAAAACGCTTAAGCAGAGTTTCTACTCGCGTTAATGTTTCCATAGAGTGATCGCGTCACTATTTTTTCATAGAGCGATTTATTATCTGAGTTTTGTGTAATATGATAGAGTGCATTTTGTTGTATTACCAAAAGCGGTAATACTATGCGTTCTCTAATACGTACAGATTCTCTGGAAACGGCTTCGTCTTCCATTAAAATGGTGTTCCCTGAAATAAGCAAAAGCATCTTTTTAGAAAGCAAAAACTCTTGGTGTAATATATTCCAAAACTCACCAAATTCAGGATCATCCTTCATATAGCTGGTGAGTTTAAAGTTAGTCTTTGCTAAGGACATCATGCTGTTATGCATTAAAGCTCTAAAGAATGGAACTTCTTTGTATAACTTCTTAACTTCATTAAGTTTTCCTTCGTTCTTATACTTTTCTATAGCTGTGCCCAACCCAAAATACCCCGGCACATTTTGTTTTAACTGACTCCAAGAACCAACAAAAGAGATTGCTCTTAAATCAGATAATGTCAATTGCTTTTTGTTTCCTCGCTTGCCAGGCCTGCTCCCAATATTGGCGTTGGAATAATACTTGAGTGTGCTGCGGTTCTCTAAATAAGGAATAAACTTCTCATGCTGTTTTAAGGCCTCATACTTGGCATATCCCAGTTCTGATAGTTCTTCTATTAGCTTACGTTGCTTGGTAGAAATTACGTGCTGTTTACCATACAGGTTATTACTTAACCCAGCTGTAAGCATCTGCTCTGCATTGTGTATAAACTGTGCAGTAGTGCCGTAGGTACTGGTAATGGTTTGTCCTTGAATAGTTAACTGTATTTCATGATTGGCAACATCCTTGGTTTGCGCAGCATAAAAACGATGCGTCTTTCCACCTCCTCTGGCCGGCGGTCCTCCCCTACCATCAAAGAAAATCGCTTTAATTCCATTCTTTTTACAGACCTTACTTAAAGTTTCTTTGGTCTTAAGAATACTCCAATTGGCCTTTAAGTAGCCACCATCTTTAGTACCATCAGAAAAACCAAGCATAATGGTATGCGTATCAGCCCGCTGTTCTAAATGCTGGCGATATACTGGGGTGTCAAATAGGGCCTGCATGACTTCTTCAGAAGCCTCCATACCCCGCATGGTTTCAAAAAGCGGAATAATATCAAAAGAAATGGCATCTGCTTCCCAGCCGCACCATCTAAAGAGTCCAAAGACAAACAAGACAGAAAAGATATCTTCGGAATTACTAATGATGTATCTATTGCATCCTTCTTCCCCATTCGCTTCCTGAATCGCTTTTAATTGGGAGATATTAGTAATTGTATCACGCACAATCTCCTCTTCATAATCTTCTGGGTTCAACTGAAAGGATTCTTCTAGAAGCAGCTTTTTTAATTGGTCTTTAGAGAGTTCGTCTAAGCCTTCTTTAATTACACCCTGCTTCTTTAAAATGGTTTCAATTACTAGGTAGTGCTTGCTATGGTCCTGTCGTATGTCTAAGGTTGCAAAGTGTGTTTTAAAAATATGCACCTTATCTAACAACATGTTTAACTCATCTATGTAGAGCGAATGATAGTCGGCAATTAAAATTTCTTTAATCGCCGTTAGCTTCTCAACAATCTCTGCATAGGAGATCACAAAATTCTTCTGAAACATTGCACGATAAAGGCTTTCATTCAAGGAATTAATGGGTTCTTGAATACCTTTAAATGTTAGCTTTTTACGAAGCACTTTAAGCTCGTTGTAATAGCATTTCATAAGAGTTATGCGCAGTTCATCTGCTACATTCCTTGTAATAGAAGCCGTTACAAAAGGATTCCCATCACGATCTCCCCCCGGCCAAAAACCAAGTTTTATAATGCCGTAATTATCGAAGCTCGCATTTCTAATATTGCTTTTTATATACTGAAAAAGCTCTCCAATTGCATCATAATACGTGTGCCTTAAAATGTGAATGATGTTCTTTGCTTCATCTAGGGGTGTTGGCTTTTTCGTATTGATTAAAGAGGTTAATCCTAATTGTTGCAATGTAATATCAATATCATCTACTCTGTTCTCGTCAATTAGTGCACGTAGTTCAGAAATAATATCCAATACAGAGGGGGTATAAAACTGTGTGGGATGCGCAGTTAACACAATTCGCGCACTAAAAGAAGCTAATTGCTTACTTATTTTATCCCAGTTTTTGTTTTGCCCAACAAGCTCGAAATAATCTTTTATAGAAAGTGACTCTGTATATTCTTGCAATTTCGGAAAGGCAGAATCCTCGACGCTATCAAATAATACCACTTGGCGTTCCACGTATTGAATGATCCGGAACATAAAATCAATGCGGTCCTGTTCGCTGTCAATTTCAGCAAAATGGGTGAAGAAATTGTCCATTATGTCCTGCGGTTTTTTACCTGCCGCAAGCCCTTTTTCACACTGCTCAAAAAGCAAAGGAACTAACATTCCTACGTTTTCCATATCTGCATAGGGCAGACTTAAAAATAGGCTGTTATAAATATTGAACTTATTGGTAACAGATCTTTTAAATTCGTCCAATCGCCTGGACCGATGCATCTTGTTCATTCAGTATTCCTTTTAATTCTTACCTAAAGGTCGTAATTGATTTGCTAATTGAAAGCGTTCGTTAAGCTGCTCACAAATTAAGGATAGGACTTGTGGAAACCTAACAATGAAGGCAGGTTTCTTAAAAAAACTTCTGGTACTGCTGTACTCTAAAATCTAAGGTATTAAAATTGGGATCCTGATCTTTTAATTTTTTATAGGCGTCTAAACTTCCTACAGCTCTGTTAGCCGCCCCAGAAGGCGCGGTGAGGGAAACCGTTTTTACTATTTTATTGGTTAAAGGGTGTGTAAATTGATGTATTCTTGGCACCTGGTCCACTACTACTTGCAGCTTTATTCCATAAGGCTTTATAAGCTTTCTAAAAAAATATTCCGGCCCATTCTTACTATTACCTCCCATAAATAATAGCGTATGCACCGTTGGATATTGTTCTAAATAACTGATTAGATCGCGTAATTCCGGATCTTGCATTCCTAGATCGGAGGCGTCTATCTTGGTGCGGTAGGCTTTTTCTACAATATCTACTACCCCTATTTTCTGTTGCACTAAAAAGTTCTTCCGCTGCAGTGCTGCAGCCTCCGTAGTTTCAAATTTTAAGTGCAGGTCAAAGATTCTATTCAGAATGGGCCAAAGCTGTCCATTTCGACTCCCATAACAAAAGTCCACATCTCCATCTTTTAATTCACCCGTAGTAAATCTGGGAGGTGGTAAGGTCCCTACAATAAGTTTTTGAACGCCTTTAAATAAAAAGGGAGTATAGGGATGTTGATGTACAAACATAATCCCTAAAGGTACCGCTTTTACCCACTTTTAAAACTGCGTTCGTTTTAGTACCTTATATCTTTAAAATTCAACTATTTATGGGAAAAGGAGATCTTAAAACACGACGGGGAAAAATAGCAAACAATTCATTTGGGGCTCGCCGAAAAAGAAAAATTAAGAAGCGAACCTCTGTTGAAGAAAAAGTAGCAGTAGAAAAGGCGAAATAGCCTAGTCTATTTTAAAATTAAAAAGTAGTTCCCCTTCCTCATCAATATTTAGCTGATAGGTGTATAATCCTATTGGTAAGGGACTAGTAATAGTATCTGGAATAAATACCAAACTTGTGGAGTCTGCTTCTATTCTAAGGGTATCTTGTTCATAGGCTACCTCAAACGCGAGGTATTCAGAAAAACTATCGGCGTTTACATTTTCGAAAACCAATGTATCGGTACGTACCACCACAGAAACAAAATTCTGATTACTAAGGTTTTGAATCCTAATATTAGGGCTTGTGAGATTGTCATCCCTATCACTGCAAGATGACAGAAGAATACCTAAAACTAAGAGGGCAAAGGCCGGAACTAAAGTTTTCATTACAAAGCGTTTATTTATGGAACGCTTTCCAACAAAAAATATTCTATCGAATAAAAACTGGTTTATTAGGATCTAAAGTATGTTCAGGACTAAACTCGTAATCATCGTAGTTAAAACCTTTAATATCATCTAAACTATGTGCTTTGCTGTCTAGGATATAACGCACCATAGATCCACGTGCTTTTTTAGCAAAGAAACTAATTACTTTGAGCTGGTCGTTTTTCCAATCTTTAAATATGGGAGAGACTACTGGGACTTTTAATCCTTTAGCATCAATGGCATTAAAATATTCATTACTTGCCAGATTAATGAACAGTTCTCCAGGTTCCAACTCTGCATTTAAGGAATCAGTCACTTCCTTTTTCCAGAATTCATATAGATTTTTCTTCCTCCCTATTTTTAGAGCTGTACCCATTTCTAAGCGATAGGGTTGCATAAGATCTAGCGGTTTTAAAATACCATACAAACCAGAAAGAATGCGCAACATGGATTGAAGTCTGTCTAGATCTTCTTGAGCGATTGAATAAGCATCCAAGCCCTGGTAAACATCTCCATCAAACGCAAAAACAGCAGGCCTTGCATTCTCTGTGGTAAAGGGTAAAGAAAACGCTTGGTTACGTTCCCAATTTAACTGCGCTAAGCTATCTGATATGCTCATTAATTTAGACAAGGACTTTGGGCTCTTTTTGGCCAATACCTTGTTTAATTTTTCTGACTTTTCCAGAAACCCTGGTAAGCTATAACGATCCGTTGGTAAGGAAGTTTCAAAGTCCAACGATTTCGCTGGAGAAATAACGATCTTCATTCAATTGCAATTTACTTGCAAAAATACTGGGTTTTTTAATTACATTGAAGTACCTAAGTACCAATAAGATGAAAATAGTAAAAGGAATTATCTGCGTTCTATTTGGGCTTTTTATGCTCAATTCAGGACTAAACAAGCTCTTACAGTATTTGCCAATGCCAGAACTTACAGAAGCACAACTAGAAATGTTCGGTCATTTTATGGCCATTAAATGGCTTCTACCCCTAGTTGCTCTAGCCGAAATTGTAGGTGGACTATTTTTTATACTCCCAAAACTTAGAGCGCTTGGTGCCTTGGTCATGCTGCCTGTTAGTGTGGGTATACTTGTACATCATATAGTGCATGAACCAACAGGGCTCGTTATTGGCATTGTAATTTTGGCAATTAATTGCTGGGTACTCTTAGACCATTGGCCTAAATATAAAGCTATTTGGAGCTAAGCATGCTTGGCATAGTTTCGCCACTTTTCAATACAGCCGGCCATATCTTCGGGAATGTCCGAATTAAAAGACATAGACTCCCCAGAGATTGGGTGTACAAATCCCAAGGTTTTAGCATGTAATGCCTGCCGTGGGAGCTGTTTAAAACAGTTTTCTACAAACTGCTTGTATTTTGTGAAGGTGGTGCCCTTTAAAATTTTGTTCCCTCCATAGCGCTCATCGTTAAATAGGGTATGTCCCAAATATTTCATGTGCGCCCTTATTTGGTGCGTTCGGCCGGTTTCTAATTGGCAAGTAATTAAGGTGACGTACCCCAAACGTTCCACCACCTTGTAATGGGTAATAGCCTCTTTTCCATGATCTCCTTCTGGAAAAACTGTCATCTGTAATCTATTCTTGGGGTTCCTTCCTAAATGGCCTTCAATGGTCCCTTCATCTTCTGTTAGGTTGCCCCATACCAATGCCAGATACTCGCGTTGGGTTGATTTTTCAAAAAACTGTTGTGCCAGGTGGGTCATGGCCTCATCTGTTTTTGCAATTACCAATAGCCCAGAGGTATCCTTGTCTATCCTATGCACCAATCCCGGCCTACCCGAACTATTGTTTGGCAATTCTTTAAAGTGATGTACTAAAGCATTTATTAAAGTACCCGAATAATTTCCATGGCCTGGGTGTACAACCATCCCCGCTGGTTTGTTCACCACCAGTACAACCTCGTCTTCATAGACTATATCTAAGGGGATGTCTTCAGGAGTTAATAAAAATTCATAGGGTGGATGCTCAAAAAGAACTTTTACCTCATCCCCTGCTTTAACGCGATAATTTTGTTTTACCTGAGTCCCATTTACCCAAATATGGCCTTGCTTTGCGGCTTGCTGAATTTTATTTCGAGTAGCATTTTCTATGAAGTTCATTAAAAATTTATCTACTCTAAGCGGATCTTGCCCCTTAGAAGCCTCAAATCTGTAATGTTCAAAGAGTTCGTCTTGCGAAATATCTTCGCCTTCAGCATGTTCCATTATTGCTGAGATTCTGCTTTAATAATTGCACTTCCTGGGATAGTACCATTGCCACAAATGAGTTCAACTTTAGAAGTTTTAGGCAACTTGTCTCCAGGGTTTACCTCTTGGCCTTTAAACTTGATGTAGTACACCATATCTTTTCCTAATTCATTGATATAGGTGACCCGTTGCACATCTAAACCTACGGCCCGCAACATAGAAGTAGCGTTGCGCTGCGTTACTTGTATAATTTTAGGAACTGTTACTTTTTTATACCCAGAAGGGTTTACTGTGAAGTAAATTTTCCGGTTTTCTTTCACCTTGGTTCCCGCTGGTGGGTTTTGTTCCAAAATTGAAAATCTTGGATACTCTGGATTGAAATTGGTAGAGTCCAGCACTTCATAGCGCAATCCTGCATCTTCCGCTGCTTTTCTCATCTCCATCACAGACATCTTAGAAAAGTCTGGTACAGCTACAAATTCACCATGGTTGGTAGTACTCTTTAACCATCGCAACGTAAGAAAGCACACGGCGATAAGTACAAGTACTGCCAATCCTAATTGGATAAAAAATGTTTTACTTCGGAGAAAATCTAAAAAATTCCTCATACCTAGGAGTTTGGAGGCAAATATAGAAAAACAGCCCTTTTTTAATTACTTTGGTAGCGCTTATTCGACCAACTTGAAGAAGAACATTGCAATAATCATGGGAGGCTACTCCAGTGAATACAACATTTCCTTAAAGAGTGGAAACGTAGTATATCGCCATCTAGACCCTGAAAAGTACGAGCTTTATCCAATTACAATTGAGCGAGATTCTTGGTATTACCAAAATAAAGAAACGCGGCATGAAGTGAATAGAGCCGATTTTAGTTTAAACCTTAATGGGCAGAAAATTTCTTTCGACTGTGTTTTTAATGCCATTCATGGGACGCCTGGTGAAGATGGGTTACTACAAGCTTATTTTGAATTATTAGCGATCCCCCATACCTCCTGTAATGCATACCAAGCTGCCTTAACTTTTAATAAGCGTGATCTTTTATCCGTACTTCAACCTTTTGATATTAAATGCGCTACTTCTTACTACGTAAACAAAGGAGACACCATAGATAAAGAAGCCATTGTCGCAAAGGTGGGACTGCCCTGCTTTGTAAAGGCCAATAGAGCTGGTAGTAGTTTTGGCATAAGCAAAGTCTACCACAAAGACGAAATTGATGCCGCCTTGGCCTCTGCATTTAAAGAAGATGATGAGGTTTTAATTGAATCTTTTTTAGAAGGCACCGAGGTCTCTGTGGGGGTTATTACCTACCAAGGGAAATGTACTGTATTGCCAATTACAGAAATTGTAAGTGAAAACGATTTCTTTGATTATGAAGCAAAATACCAGGGGAAATCTCAAGAAATAACACCTGCAAGAATATCGGAGATTCGATTAAAAAATGTCACTGAAGTAGCTCAAAAGATCTACCATATATTGAAGCTAAAAGGATACACACGCAGTGAATTTATTTTCCAAGGAGACCAACCGTATTTATTAGAAGTCAATACCACACCAGGTCTTACAGAAGAAAGTATTTTACCACAGCAAGCACAAGCTGCCGGTATTTCTTTAGGAGAACTTTTTGAAAGCGCCCTTATAGAAGCTTTAAAACCCTAAATTCTGCTTATTTTTATTAAAATTCCATTTATTCATGAGGCGTGCAATCTTTCCTGGCTCTTTTGATCCTTTAACCCTGGGACATTCAGATATTATTAATCGTGGGGTTACTTTATTTGATGAATTGCTCATCGCCATTGGAATAAACGCCGATAAGAAATACATGTTCTCTTTGGAAGAACGTAAACGATTTATTGAAGAAGCTTTTAAGGATGAGCCTAAAATAAAAGTGGTCACATACGAAGGACTAACTGTTGATTTCTGCAAAGAAGTGGGTGCTGATTTTATTCTAAGAGGCCTGCGTAATCCAGCAGATTTTGAGTTTGAAAAGGCCATTGCCCATACCAATAGAAAATTATCGGAAATAGAAACTGTGTTCTTACTTACCTCTTCTGGGAAATCTTATATCAGTTCTTCTATTGTCCGAGATGTGATTCGCAATGGAGGGGATTACACTGGACTTGTTCCCGACACCGTTCGAATTACAGATCAACGGTCATAATTGGGATTTTACCTTCACTAAAATGCATTTCAACTATTAAAAGTGCGCCAAAAGGCGTGCTTACCACATCTTTTGCATCCTACACAACATAAACGAGTATATATAGTTATATACTTATAGTTTTGTAAGAAATTACTGTATTTTTAAGAATCCCAAATCTTAGAACCTCATTTTGAAAACAATTCAAACCTACGCCCCCAACCACCTGGTAAAGCAATTGCCACAACCCACCGTATTTATAAATACAGCATTGGAAGTGGTATTCGTTTCAGACACTTGGCTCGAGTATTTTAATGTATCATTTGCTGAAACTCTTGGTAAAAATATTATGGATCTGTTTATTACAGACAAACAAGACCATTGGCAAGAATGTCTTCAAAGATGTTTGAAGGGCGAAAAAGAATTTGGCATTCAATGTCAATCCAATACATCGAATAAAGATCAGTGGTTTGAATGGACCAACCTTCCTTGGATGGATGAAGATGAAAATGTTGTTGGAGTCATTATCCAAGTGGAAGATATTACGAAACGCTTAGAAAACGAAATACAATTAGAGAAGCTAGAAAGCCTTTTAAAAGACCAATCTGAAATTGCGAAGCTAGGTACTTGGGAATACAATATTGTTTCAGACAGCTTGCATTGGTCTAAAGAAACTAAAAAAATTCACGGCGTTCCTGATTCCTATGTGCCCAATCTCGATGCAGCTATAGGTTTCTACAAACAGGGTCATTCAAGAAATACTATGGCCATGTTAGCGCATAACGGTATAAACCGGGGCGAAAGCTGGTCGCAGAAATTGCAATTGGTTACTGAAAGTGGGGCAGAAAAGTGGGTAATTGCTGCTGGAAAGCCGCTCTACAAAGAAGGTAAGGTAACACGTTTAATGGGTACTATTCAAGATATTACCGAACAGGTAGCTCAAGAGAACAAGACCAAAGAAAGTGAACAACTATTAAGAACACTAGTAGACAACCTTCCTTTAAACTTATATATCAAGGATACAGAATCCAGAAAAATCTTAGTGAATCAATCAGAGTGCGACTATTTAGAGGCTGCTTCTCCGGAAAGCTTGATTGGAAAATCTGATTTTGATTTATTCCCTGAAAATATTGCGCAAATCTCCAGAGACGAGGACTTGCAAGTCATGAAGACGAAAAAACCCATTATTGGAAAACGCACCGTGAATATCAAGAAAGATGGCACGGCTACGTCTTTTCTAACCTCTAAAATTCCACTTTTAAATTTAGAAGGTGATTGTAAAGGTTTAATGGGAATTAGTATGGATATCTCAGAGATTATCCAAAAAGAAAATCAGCTAAACGATTTAATTAATGTTACAGCCGTACAGAATAAAAAGCTGATCAACTTTGCCCATATTGTATCACACAACTTGCGTTCACATACCGCCAATTTCTCAATGTTGGTAAACTTCTTAGTAAAAGAAGACCAAGAATCTGAAAAGGAACGCATCATGGAGATGCTTACAAAAGCCTCGGATAATCTAATGGATACCCTAGAAAATCTTAATGAGGTGGTAGATATAAACACCAACATTAACTTAGAAATTAAGCCCCTCAACCTCAACGAGCAGATTGAACGGGTAAAAGAAAATCTTGCCGCATTTTTACATCAGAATCATGTGGTTATTAACAATACAATTTCAGACAAAGTCTACGTGCGAGCGGTACCTGCTTATTTAGAAAGTATTATTCTTAATCTATTGACTAACTCTGTGAAATACAGGCATCCAGACAGGCCTGCAGAAATTACCTTACGTACTAAAAAGGAAAATAATTTAATAGTTTTTTCCGTTAGTGATAATGGAATTGGAATTGATATGGAACGGTATGGAAATAAGCTTTTTGGCATGTACAAAACCTTCCATAATAACAAAGATGCACGTGGTATAGGATTGTATATCACAAAAAATCAGATTGAAGCCATGGGCGGATCCATCCAGGCAGAAAGTGAAGTTGATAAAGGATCCATATTTAGTGTTTATTTTAACGATGAAGATTAACTCGGTCTACATAGTGGATGATGATAGCATTACAATTTTCGGGCTTCGAAAATTGTTGGCAAAATATAGCACAACCCTAGAGGTGGAAGAATTCCGCAATGGGAAACAGGCGCTAGATGCTATTTTTCATCTTTTAGACCACCAACTACCCTTACCGGAAGTAATCTTTCTGGATATTAATATGCCCGTAATGGACGGTTGGGGATTCCTTGATGAATTTTTGAAATTGCCAAATGCCTCCGGAGTTCATATAAAAATAATTACTTCCTCTATTGATGTTAGGGACCGTCATAAATGGCAAGCCTATGTGCGCAAGACGGGACATCATATCGATTTTATTACCAAACCTATCTACGAATTAAACTTGGAAGACGTTACCCGAAATATGGACCTAGCCTCCTAAGCAGGGATTTTCTACTTTTGATGTACATCTAGAACATCAATCGTCCTCCATGAAACACTATTTTTACCTTTTAGCTTCCATTTTTTTTCTTCTGTCCTGCGAGGAAACCATTACGGAAGATGAGAAATCCTTTGCGACTGCTTTTGAAAAGTCCACGGGGAATACCACAGCTACCTACAGTGAGGTTATTGACTACTATCTACAATTAGCAAAGACTTTTCCAGAAATAAATGTTCAGACCATCGGGGAAACAGATAGTGGAAACCCATTGCACTTAGTCACCTATAATCCAGATGGTAATTTCAATTTTCAAAAAATTAGGGAAGAAAAGAATGTACTCCTCATCAATAACGGCATACATCCTGGAGAACCAGATGGCATTGATGCCACAATGATGTTATTTAGAAATTTAGTCTTAGACAGTATACCAACCCCTTCCAATTTAGTGGTGGCTACCATCCCCGTTTACAATGTTGGAGGAATGCTCAATAGAAATAGCACGTCTCGTGCAAACCAAAACGGACCAGAGGCTTATGGATTTCGAGGCAATGCGCGTAATTATGACCTTAACAGGGATTTTGTGAAAATGGATACCAAAAATGCAGCAACATTTGCTTCTATCTTTCATTTGGTTCAACCTGATGTTTTTATTGATAATCATGTAAGTAATGGGGCAGATTATCAGTATGTTCTTACCCACTTATTTACCCAGCATAATAAATTGCAAGGGTCGTTAGGAGCGTATTTACACGATGAATTAAGACCCTCCCTGGAAAGTGCCTTAGAACAGGAAGGCTGGGCCATAACTCCTTATGTGAACGTTTTTAACAGGCCGCCAGATGGCGGATTTACACAATTTATGGACCATCCTAGGTACTCTACCGGTTATACAACCTTATGGCATACCCTAGGGATGATGGTAGAAACACATATGCTTAAACCTTACCAAGACAGGGTATTAGGCACTTTAGAGCTCATGGAACAAATGGTAGCCATAGTGGATGCTAATCATAAGGATATACGAAAAATAAGAACGGAAGCTATTCAAAAAACAATGGAAGCGGATTCGTTTTTTCATGGTTGGACAGTAGATTCTACAAAATCTAGAACACTTAATTTCAAAGGCTTTGAAGCAGATACCATCCTTAGTGAAATTACGGGAAGCCCTCGATTAAAATATAATCTGGAGGCTCCTTTTGAAAAACCAGTCACTTACTACGACCATTTTGTACCTAAGGATACCATTACTATACCTGAAGCGTACATTATAAAAAAAGGATGGAGTCATATTGCTAACATGCTTAGTGCGAATAATGTAGAATATGTTAGTCTAGAGACAGATACTGTTTTAACTTTAGAATCGTACAGAATAGAGTCGTTTGAAACCTATCAAAGACCGTATGAGGGTCATTACCCTCATTACAATACGATTGTTTCAAGTGCCTTAGCAGAAATACAACTAGAAAAAGGAGACTTACTAGTTCCTGTACGCCAAAATGGACTACGCTATATCATGGAAACCCTTGAGCCCGAAGCGGTTGACTCTTTTTTTAATTGGAATTATTTTGACACCGTTTTACAACAAAAGGAAGGATTTTCACCGTATGTTTTTGAAGATCTTGCCCTCTCCTATTTAGAAGAAAATCCTGCTGTTTTAGACAGCTTAAATGCTCAAAAAATGAGGGATGAAGGTTTTGCCAACAATTGGTATGCACAACTTAATTGGATCTTTAAAAACTCTCCTTATTACGAAAAGGTGCATTTACAGTATCCTGTTTACCGAGTAATGAAAGACTCTGAGGCGCATACCTATTTAGAAGATAAGATTCTCCTCGAATAAAATTCTAATATTTCGATAGGAGTTTTCTAAGGCTTTTTTGGTTTTTTTGGGACCTTTCCATTTTACTTTGGTTATCCCTTCATTATGCTGTGGGATTAAATCGCCGTCAAAATCTGTGACCATCTCAAACCAAATAACTTTTTTTAATTTGTATCGACCGCTTCGCTTAAAAATATGATAGGTGGTTTGTAGGTAACGAACAATTTTTAATCCTTTTACCCCAGTTTCTTCTTCCACTTCACGAATGGCAGCATCCTCCATAGACTCGCCCTTATCTAATTTGCCTTTTGGAAGATCCCATTTTCCTTCCCGAAAAATGAACAAGACTTTTCCCTTCTTGTTTTTTACAAGACCTCCCGCTGCCACAATCATGGGTATTTTGCTAGAAAACTTATCAAGTATATCATTGCCTGGCTCAAAAATATATGCCTTTTCTAACAAGTTCTTGGCTAAGGAAGTTACCGCATAGTTAATTGCATTATCGTCTAAGGTAAACACGTTGCCTTGCGAATTGTCTGGGCGTTCATTGGTTAAAATCAACGGAGACTCATTTACAAAAACTTTATACATTTGCGCAATGATTTTGGACACGAATAGCGCTAAAAAAACAGCGGAGCTACTGCTGCAAATTAATGCAATTAAGTTGAGTCCTGAAAGTCCATTTACATGGGCATCTGGCTGGAAATCCCCAATTTATTGCGATAATCGAATCCTTCTATCTTTTCCGAAAGTACGAAATTTTGTGAGGGATGAACTGGCAAGACAAGTTACCGAACTTTATGGAAAACCAGACGTAATTGCTGGTGTGGCTACTGGAGCCATTGGTATGGGAGTTTTGGTTGCCGAAGCTTTAGACCTCCCTTTTGTTTATGTGCGACCGCAACCCAAATCGCATGGAAGACAAAATCAAATAGAAGGACACCTAGAACCGCATCAAACTGTGGTTGTAATAGAAGACCTAATAAGTACCGGGAATAGCAGTTTAAATGCCGTGAAAGCCTTACAGGCAGCGCAAGCAGACGTCAAAGGCATGTTGGCTATCTTTACCTACGGTTTTGAAGCAGCAACAGAGAACTTTGAATCTCACAAGGTTGCATTAAATACCCTAAGTGATTATCCGCATCTATTATCTCAGGCGGTGGCTACGAAGTACATCAAAGAATCCCAATTAAATGCTTTAACGGAATGGAGCGCTGCTCCAGACCAATGGAAACCATAAAATATGCATATAGAATCTCCTAAAAGACAGGTAAATAAAAGTTCAGAAGAAGTCTTCACCTTTTTAAGCGATATCAAGAATTTTGAAGAATTAATGCCAGAAAACATTCAAACCTTCGAGGTATTAGATGAAAAAACCTTCAAGTTTGCCCTAAAAGGAATGCCAGAAATTGTACTTCGCTTAAAAGAACAAACTCCATATAGCCAGTTGGTTTTAGGAGCTGCTAGTGATAAGTTACCCTTTACGCTAACGGCAGATATTTCTGAAGTTGATGCAGAAACTAGCGAGGTTGCCTTATCCTTTGCTGGAGAATTTAATGCTATGATGGCCATGATGATCAAGGGACCCATCACCAATTTCATGGAAACCCTATCTACTAATTTGGCTGGAATATCTTAATAGAGGTATTCTAATTCCTTTACAGCAAAAGGAACATGAGCGCCATCTTCTTTTTCTAAAACGAGTTGGCCCACTTCATTGATTCCTTGAATAATTCCATTAAAAGTATTCCCGTCTTTAGATTTAAAAGAACTGGGGACTCCTTTTCGAAATAAAACGGCCTCGTAAAACTGCCTAATTTGTGTGCTTTTTAAAGTGTTCAATAGTTGTAACTGCATATTCAACTCGTTCACTAAATCTGTTAAGATTAGGGATAAATCATACTTTATTCCTGTTTTAAGGGAAACAGAAGTTGCTTTTGGTAGGTTGCTAAACGTAGTCTGATTAACATTTAACCCAACTCCTATGATGCTGTGTTGAATGTGAGCTCCTTTTAAGCTGTTTTCTATTAAAATTCCACAAAGCTTTTGAGTACCTGACATTATGTCGTTAGGCCATTTCACGCGAAGTGCTGGTACTGACAACCGCTCTAATACATTAAATAAAGCCAATGAAACCAAACAGTTGATATCAAAGCTACGCAGCGCTCTTACGCCACTAAAAGTCTTTAAAAGGCTGAATGTAAGATTCTTACCTGCTTCCACCTCCCAGGTGTTTCCTTGTTGGCCTTTTCCTTGAGTTTGATGATCACATGCCACTACGGTTCCATCGTCTACCACCTCGTGCAACATTAATTCTTTGAGGTAGTCATTTGTAGAACGGGTGGCACTAAGTTTGATTAACTGCATATAACTATGCTTTTTACCGCTCAATGTTATGTTAAAAACGCGGTTAGTCAAAACAAAAAAGTAATAACTTTGTAAAACTAAAATTTTTGGATGCAGAAAAACAAAGCGAGCGCAGATGAACTAATTGCCCTAATAATTGCTGGAGTAGAAGAGGTCAAAGGAGTAGATATTAATCTTTTAGACTTAAGGGAAATTGACAATACGGTTTGCGACTACTTTGTTATTTGTAACGGAACATCCAACACCCACGTAAACGCTATTGTATCTTCCATTCAAAAAACGGTTAGCAAAGCTATTAAAGACAAACCTTGGCATATTGAAGGTTCCGATAATGCTGAATGGGTATTAATGGATTATGTGAATGTGGTCGTACATGTGTTTCAAAAACACGTTCGGGAATTTTATGATATTGAAGGACTTTGGGGCGATGCCAAAGTCACATTGGTAGAGAGCAGCTACAATTAAGAAAATGGCAAAAGAAAATTCAAATACCCCCAAAAAACCAAGGTTTAGTTCTTGGTGGATTTATGGTGTAATTATAGCCCTTATTTTGGGCTTTCAATTTTTTGGTAGTGCAACCTTTTCTAACACAGAAAAGACCACCACCTCAGAAATGCAAGAATTTCTGAGAAACGGCGATATTGATAAAATCGTTATCATCACCAACACCAGAAAAGCAAAGATCTTTCTAACAGATGAAGCGCTAAGCAAGGATGTTCACAAAGGGGTGGCAGACAAGCCCATGCTTCCAACTACCGGCCTAGTCCCACAGTACATTCTGAACTACGGGGATATGCAAATTTTTCAGAATGAAATAAACGAGATCAAAAAGGAAAACAACCTTGATACCATTGTTGAGTTTGATACAGAATCGAATGTCCTAGGAGATCTTCTACTTTCATTGTTGCCTTTTGTATTAATTATTGGAATCTGGATTTACCTCATGAGAAGAATGTCTGGCGGCGCAGGCGGAGGAGCAGGCGGTCAGATCTTCAATATTGGAAAATCCAAAGCGAAATTATTTGATGAAAAAACAGATACTAGAACATCCTTTAAAGATGTTGCTGGTTTAGAAGGAGCTAAGGAAGAAGTACAAGAAATTGTGGAATTCCTTAAGAATCCTGACAAATACACCTCTTTGGGAGGTAAAATTCCTAAAGGAGCTCTTTTGGTAGGTCCTCCGGGAACTGGTAAAACCTTGCTAGCGAAAGCAGTTGCCGGTGAAGCCAAAGTGCCATTTTTCTCGCTCTCAGGTTCAGATTTTGTGGAGATGTTCGTAGGTGTAGGAGCCTCTAGAGTACGTGATCTTTTTAAACAAGCGAAAGACAAATCTCCTGCTATCATCTTTATTGATGAGATCGATGCCATTGGTAGAGCAAGAGGTAAAAATAACTTTACAGGATCTAACGACGAGCGTGAAAACACCTTAAACCAGCTGTTGACAGAAATGGATGGTTTTGGGACCAACACAAATGTTATCGTTCTTGCTGCCACCAACCGTGCAGACGTTTTAGATAAAGCCTTAATGAGGGCTGGTAGATTTGATAGACAGATCTATGTAGACTTACCAGATATTCGCGAACGAAAAGAAATCTTTGAGGTTCACCTTAGACCCATTAAGACCGCAGAGACGTTGGATTTAGACTTCCTTGCTAAGCAGACTCCAGGATTTTCTGGAGCAGATATTGCAAACGTATGTAATGAAGCAGCGCTCATTGCTGCTCGAAAAGAGCGCAAGGCGGTAACTAAGCAAGATTTCTTGGATGCTGTAGATAGAATTGTAGGAGGTCTAGAGAAAAAGAATAAAATTATTACGCCAGAAGAAAAGAAAACAATTGCTTTTCATGAGGCCGGACATGCTACGGTAAGTTGGATGGTAGAACATGCGGCCCCTTTAGTGAAAGTAACTATTGTTCCTCGTGGCCAATCATTAGGAGCGGCTTGGTATTTACCAGAAGAACGTCTCATAGTACGTCCAGAGCAGATGTTAGATGAAATGTGTGCCACCATGGGAGGTAGGGCGGCCGAAAAGGTAATCTTTAATAAAATCTCTACTGGTGCCTTAAGTGATCTTGAAAAGGTAACTAAGCAAGCGAGAGCCATGGTAACCATTTACGGTCTTAATGATGAGCTTGGCAACATCACCTATTATGATTCTTCTGGCCAAAATGAGTATGGATTCTCCAAGCCGTACAGTGAAGAAACTGCTCAGAAAATAGACGAGGAAATTTCTAAAATAATCGAGGAACAATATAAAAGAGCAATCTCAATCCTTGAGAAAAATAAAGACAAGCTAACGCAGTTGGCAGATAGACTGTTAGAAAAAGAGGTAATCTTTAAAGACGATTTAGAGAAAATTTTTGGGGAACGCCCATTTAAGAAGGCGGCAGAAGTAGAAGAGAATACCCCTGAAGCAGACCAGACAGAAGAAGTACAAGAAGAGACCAATTAATCTTTTTATTAGTGTAAAAAGAATTGGGCGCCCAAATTAGGTATGAGCTTATTTGATAAACTTTTTGGTGGAGGCAAAAAAGTTTCGAAGGAAACGGCAGAAACTAGAGGGGAGCACATGCCTGATTTAAAGATTCCCATTGATGAAAAATTCACCATTTATTTTAAAAAAAATGGGGGTAAATTCATCTACTGCGAGGACTTTACAGAGGTACAAACGGCATTAGCTAATATCATATCAGAAAATAACTGGCAAAGTCATTTCTTCTATTCCCTTGATAAACGTATTAATGAACGTTTTGCTACCGAGCAGCTTTCTTTTACGAGTAATAGAAATGAAAGTGACATCTTTTTTACCACCTGTGAACATTTAATAGCACACAACGGTTCTATTTTGGTGTGTTCGCATCAGATAAAGGAGAAAAAATTAAATGAATTACCCAGCAACCTTATTGTCTTTGCTACTACTAGCCAGCTGGTAGATTCTATTAGTGAAGCTCTTAAGGTAATCAAGAAAAAATATCCCAATAAAATTCCGGACAACATTACCACCCTAAAACACTTTTTGCCCACTCCAGAAAACAAGAACGACTTTCTTTCTTACGGTAGTGCCTCAAAAAATGTCTATCTTTTGCTTTTGGAAGATTATTAATTTATGGGGGAACTTCTTCGTAGGTGCATCACAGGCATTGTTTATGTACTTCTATTACTTGCAGCTGTTTTTCTTAGCTCAGATGCATTTGATTTTCTTTTTATGGCATTCGGATTAGGGTGCCTCTATGAGTTTAAAAGGCTTGTAAAAATCAAGGGATACTATGTGTTTCTTGGCTATTTAGCGCTTTGGTGGGCCTATATTTACTTGGTCACAGACTTTTATATGATCCTAGCGCTTTTAGGCGTAACGCTTTTGGTAAATGTTACCTTACTAAATTTTCTGTTTTCAGAAAGTCGTCAAAAATTAAGAGAACTTCAAAAGTATGTTGTGGCCATATTTTACATAGGTGGTGGCTGTATTTTCCTTACGATGATTCCCTACAGCAGCAATGATTTCGCGAAGTTACTCATCATGGGGATTTTTATTTTAATCTGGGTAAATGACTCATTTGCTTATCTCGTGGGGAAAACCTTGGGAAGACATAAATTATACCCAAAAATTTCTCCCAAAAAAACAATTGAAGGTTCTTTAGGAGGTCTTATTTTTGCATTAGCAGCAGCCTATATCATTTCCCAATACGAACCAATTCTTACAATGTGGCAATGGATGGTGCTCGCTGTTGTAATAGTAGTGATGGGAAATCTAGGAGATTTATTGGAGTCTAAATTTAAACGAGTGGCAGGGGTAAAAGATAGCGGTGCTATATTACCTGGGCACGGTGGAATTTTAGATAGACTCGATAGCTTGGTATTTGCAGCTCCCTTTGCGTATTTGACCCTAATCATTTTTACCTATGTTCCATAAAGAAGGACAAAGCATTATTCTCACCACATTTTTCGCAGTGGTTGCCATTATTATCGCATCGCAATACCTAATTGATCTTGTATGGGTTCGTGTTTTGGTGCAAGTTAGCTTTCTAATCCTCTTAATTCTAATCTTACAATTCTTTAGAAACCCTAGCAGGCCGGTAACGCCAAACTTTGATGAGATCTTGGCCCCAGTAGATGGTAAAGTAGTAGTTATTGAAGAAGTTGAAGAACCCGAATATTTTAAAGGCAAAAGACGGCAGGTTTCAATTTTTATGTCTCCTTTCAACGTGCATGTCACTCGTTATGCAGCAAGTGGTACTATTACCTTTTCAAAATACCATCCTGGGAAATATTTGGTAGCCTGGCATCCAAAATCGAGCACGGAAAATGAGCGTACTACGGTTGTTATACACACGCCAAAATTTGGTGAAATACTGTATAGACAAATTGCCGGCGCCTTGGCAAGAAGAATTGTTAATTATGCCGAAGAAGGAGAACAGGTAGTGCAAGGAGAAGATGCTGGTTTTATTAAATTTGGTTCTAGGGTAGATGTTTTTCTGCCGTTAGATTCCAAAATTTGCGTTGATTTACAACAAAAAGTGGTTGGCGCAAGGACATGCATTGCCATGTTACCCGAAAAAAATGGTTAGTCAAGAATTACAGGAACGTTTTGATGAAGCTGTAGCCTACTTAAATGGTTACAACCATCCCATTCCTGCAGATATTCTCCTTAAGCTTTACGCCTACTACAAAATAGCCAATAAAAATTTTCGCAACCCAGGCAGCAAAACTCCGTTAATCAATGCTTTTAAAGCCAATGCCTTAATACAGGCACAAAACATTAGCAGAGAAGAGGCGATGACCAATTACATTGAATTGGTTAATAAAGAAATTAGATCAAAGGAATAGTTAGTCCTCTATATCTACCACACGAGTTTTTGAAAGGGAATCATGCCATCCTATAGGTTCACTTCCTAAAAACGAAAGCGCTTCGAATGGAATAAACCTACATAGGGATCGAAGAAATATAGCTTGCACAGTTGGTTTTTGTCCGTTTTCATCAACCACTTTGGTTTTCGTGAAATACTTGCCTATGGATCTTCCTGTAACTCCTTCGAAAAAAGAATAATAAATAATACCCAGAATAGCACCTACCACATATTGAACTATTCTAGTATCAAAGAGCAACTCCAATTCAAGAAAGTTATTGGGACTAAAGTACATCCAAATTGCACCTAGAGCCACACCAAACACCCCTCCCATACCCACGATAAATAAGCGATCAATGACATAATTGACGAATCTCTTACCTTGCGAAGCAACGTAAGGCCCTTTAGATTTATTCAAGGTATATACCTTTGATTCCTCTACTTTTTCAACCTCAACAAAATCTGGGCAACTTGTTTCGAAAGTGGCCAATTCATTGGTAAGACCACAAAGTAGACCTCTTTTAAAATTAATGGTACCGTGTTTACATTTTTTACAAAAAACAAGTTGTTCTTCCCTAGTCATGAAAATAGTTTACAACAAAACGTTGAAAACAGTAAAATCATGCCTTATAAATTTGAAAAACAAAAACTACAGCGCGAGTTCACTGCTTTTAGGTTCTAGTTTAGAGAAATAAAATGCCCCCACAATTGTAACGAGAAAATAAGCACTCACTAGAACACTACCCCAAGGGATATAGGAATTAATACCAAACCAGTCGTTAGCCATAAATATTACTAGAATACCGGCAATACCTCGAAATACTTCAATACCTAAAGCATACGCCTTTCGGTCCATTAAGGCGGTGTATCCAAAAATACCCACAAAGACAAATGCGCCGTAAAACAGGAGATTAGTAAACCCCATAGCGCCATAATTATAAAACATAAAAAGCATTAAACCGGTATTAAACAAAAGCTGGAAAATAGCATATCCCTTAAGGCCAAGAGAGGCTTTTGGTTGGTACTTCTTAAAATTATAAACGTCTTCAATTTTTGAGATGGGATAGCGCTCAATTACATCACTAGGGCGCCAGCCTGTAGGCATAAACCAAATTCTAAGCTTGTCCTTCATACTTTTTGTGCGCCACGCATCTTTCGCTAATCGCCATACATGCTGAAAATTTATTAGAATGGGATTCCATGTTTCTGCCGGTTTCAGCACGCCATATTGCGGTGGAACAGCTTCTAATTCTTCTTGAAAGGTGCCAAACATTCGGTCCCAAACACAAAAAATCTGTCCTAGATTTTTATCTATATATTCTGGATTTATAGCATGATGCACTCGATGTTGAGAAGGAGTCACAATAATATATTCTAACCATCCCATTTTACCAATATGTTGGGTATGGTACCAAAACTGAGCAAACAAGTGAATGGGCGCTAAAATCGCAATGATTTCATTAGGTACTCCCAACAGAGCCGCGGGTAAAAGCAACAGGGCGAAATAGCCAAATACATTAGAAATAGACTGCCTAAGGGCGCAAGCCAAATTAAATTCTTCACTGCTATGATGAATTACATGTTGGTTCCAAAAAATATTTACATGATGACTTAATCGATGGTTCCAGTAACCTGCAAAATCAATACATACAAAAGCCAAAACCCAGACAATCCAAGTAGCTTCTAATTGAAAAAGCGCGAGGTTTTCTAGCAAAAACGGATAACTAACTAAAACTAGGACTAACCCCAAGGAGTCTTTAACAATGTTCGTGAGGCCAGAACTCAAGCTACTCACCGTGTCCATTACATTGTGCTTCTGGTCTTTTACAAAATACCCGTATAAAATTTCTAACAGTACAAGTCCAACAAAAAAAGGAATAGCATATAAAAGGGCGGTAGCGTATGTCTCCATGTTATAAAATTAAAAAACCTAATGAAATTAAGAGGTTCTTAGAATAAAACCCTTACCGTGTATATTCTCTATTTGAATGCTTTCATCCTCCTTTAGATAATTGCGTAAGCGTGTGATAAACACATTTAGGCTTTTACGATTGAAATAATCATTGGCACCCCACAATTTGATAAGAATATCTTTGTGTGTGCATAGGTTGTTATTATTTGATGCTAAAAGCTTTAAAAGCTCTGTTTCCCGGGTGGTCATTGTAATAAACCGCTCTCCTATTTGAAGTTTTTGATTTTTTCCGTCTAAAGTATATTGCCCAATTTTTAGGATCTCTTCTTCCTTAGCAGTTTCTACTGGGCGGATTCTTTTCAAAATAGATTCAATCCTGACTACCAATTCTTCCTCGTCTATGGGTTTCTTTAGATAATCAATTGCACCCAAGGCAAAACCCTTAAGTACATCTACTTTTAAAGAACGAGCTGTTAGAAATAAAAATGGAAGGTCAATAGAATTCAGGTGCATGCGTTCGGCCAATGCAAATCCATCCATTTTTGGCATCATTACATCTAAGATCGCAAGATCAAAGTCCTCACGTTTCAATACATCCAAAGCTTCTTCGCCATTTTTTGCCCAGGTAATTTTATATCCTTTCATAGAAAGATATTCGGACAATAAATAACCCAAAGACTCTTCGTCCTCAACCAATAACAAATGTCTATTTAATTCACTCATTCAATGGTATTTGTATACTAACTATGGTCCCTTGCCCTAACGTACTTTTAAGTAGAATTTTTCCTTTATGTCTTTTAATGACCGTTTTAACATAATTTAATCCCAACCCAAACCCTTTTACAGCATGAAGATCTTTCTCGGTGGCTCGGTAGTATTTATCAAAGACTTTTTGCTGTTCTTTTTGGGAAATTCCTCTTCCATTATCTTCAATATCAAGGTAAAAAAACTTCTGATCTTTATAAGCTTTTAGTTGAATCCTAGGAGACTCTGAATACTTTTTAGCGTTGTCCAAAAGATTGTTTACTACGTTTTCTAAATGAAAGGGCTCACAAATTATATTAAAGGCATCTGCCTGTATCTGGTACGTAAAAACAACATCCTCCAAGGACACCAACACCTTAAATTCCTCGCATACTTTTCTAAGATAGGGTTCAAAATTTATAGGCTTTAATTGAATTGCAGAACGTTTTCGTTCTATAGTAGCCAATTCCAACACGTTTTCTATATGATCTGATAGACGCTGCGATTGTTGTTTTATAATAGCCAAAAAAGTAGTACCAGAATCATCTACTTTGTCTGCCAGCATTTTAGATGCAAGATTGATGGAAAAAACCGGTGTTTTTAGCTCATGTGTTAGGTTGTTTATAAAAGCATCAGTCGTTGTAATTACTCTGCGTTGCCAATAATAGGTGCGCAACCCCCAAATTATGGCCACTATTATAGCCACAATAAATAAAAGGCTTGGGAGCACCAAACCATTCAGTTGAGAAAGAAAGTACCGATTAAGACTATTAAATTTTAAGTTAAGGACAAACCTATTTTCAAAAGTGTTGGGTAAATAGCCTTCTAGTAAAATTGGAAATTCACTATTTTTTTCAGTACGTGTAAAGCCTTCTGGTGAGTTTAAATAATATACTGAATCCCTGGTCATTAAGGTATAAGCAAAGTCTGCCTCTACCCCATTCTTGGTTAAATTTTCCCGTAAGTAATCATTTAAAAAATAGCTTGAGGCATCTAATACGCTGTCTGGATTTGATTTAAAAAAAGTAGTATCTCTAAGCAAGGCACTCGCTACCAAAAAGGTTAATTCGTTTTCTGTCCTAAGACCCGACTTTATATCAACCATTGCCTTTTCTATCTTTTCATTGAACTGCACTTTTGCGAGATTCAATCCTATCTTCAGGTATTGATATTGCACGTATGACAATCCAAAAATGGATACCAAAAAAATGATGATTATGAAGTTCCGCTTGTTCAATCCTTTAAGACTCTTTGGATAGCAAGATACGGTGGAACGTTAAATTAGAAAATTGCTTAATCTTTCATTAATACTTTTCACCTTTTATTATCCCTTTTGCTTGCCTTCTCACGGTATTTTTGAACAAGTTTAGTTATCAATTCTTTTCATGTATATAAAAAAGGGCCTTTATAGGTCTTTTTTTATGCATTGGGGTCAAACGTCAAAATGTCTTGAGCTGCCGTTAGATCCGGAATTTTTTCTGCTCTTTGTATGCAACGAATGGGATGCCTATTGCTTTTCATCATGTTTCTAACCGCCATGGGTAATTCCTTTTCGTTTCGTTGAGGATTTAGTTCGCAATTGACCAAAAACGGATAGATCGCTTCTCCGTAAAAACAAAAAATGTTCATACTAATCCAAAGTGCCTTGTGCCTTTTTTTGTAGGCTTGCCATAAAGTAGTGTTGGGCTTTTCTAGTATATCGGTAAGAAATCCTTCTTTGTTAAAATCTAACAGCGCAAATTTTGCTAGTTTTTCCTCACTATGGCCTAAATAGGCGCCCTCGTAAGCAATTAAGCCATTGGCAACACCTAGGTTTCGTTGTAGCGCTAAGAAAGCCCCAGAACTATAAAGGTTATCGCCATTGCAGACAATAAAATGTTCTTTCATTAATTGAGGATACTGCTCCATGCACTGCTGCAGTGCATCGGCGGTACCTAATGGTTTATAGCTTCCCTTTTTAAGATGCTGCACGGCGAAATTTATTTCTAGTGAATGAAAGGGGGGCATTTTCATAAAACCCTTTAGTGCGTCCTTAAAAGCGTCATTTTTTTTGCTTGTAATTAAATAAACCCGATTGATATTTGCAGCTGCTGCATTTTTTAGCAAATAATACAATAGTGGTCGTTGCTCTTCTCCTAAGGGGATTAGACTTTTATGAAGTTTTTTTGCGGCGTCTTTTTGAGAAGGACTAATAGCTGCTTTTTCCAGACTATTTTTCATGCGGGAGGAGGCCCCACCAACCATAATAATTAGACTATGATTCTTCATTAGAAGGAAATGTGAGTTCTACTACATAAGCATCTTTTGCCCCTGCCTCTAAAAAAGCATTTATTACATTTTTTGTTTGCATTGGTGTTGTCATTGCCACCATACAACCCCCGCCACCGGAGCCCACAATTTTGGTTCCTAGAGCTCCTGCCTCCCTTGCCTTTTGCATCATTAAGATCATTGAATCTGGCGTATTTTTAATATATCGCTCTAAAATTTCCTGATGCTCATTCATTAGTCTCCCTATTTCGTCAATATCCGGACTTTCTGACTGAAGTAATTGCTTTGCTGCCATTGTAATCCCATAATTGTATGCTGCAGCATACCAATGATTATGATACCTTTCGCTCACTAACGGTTTATAGCGATTGTAATCTTCAGAGGTTATTTCCTGAATTTTAAAGTGAGGATGGGACCTTTTTATTTCTGAAATGGCCGCCTCTTGATAGGCTCTGGCATTTTTGAGAACTTCTAGCGTTTTTTTTGAAATACCGGATTCTGCCACTACTAACGTCCCAAAACTTCCATTAAGGCGTCTTGTAATACCCTTATCGGTTTCTATATACAACACTCCTTGCTGTGCAATGGTGTATTGGTCCATAAGTCCACCAGGGCTTTTAAAGAAAAGGACCTCAGCTTCATAGGCCCAATGACCTATTTGGGCATCGGTAAAAGACCTATTACCGTGCTGTGCTTCAATCAGAAATCGGATCCATGCTACTGTTAATGCAGAAGAGCTAGACAAACCCGCATTGATAGGAATGTCACCTGTGATTTCTATTTTATACCCTTGCTGCCACTCCATTCCATTACGTGTTCCAATTGCTAAGGCAGCGCTCATAAAATCACTTTGTTCAATTTTCTTTGGGATACTATTCAATGGAATAGTACGATGAGTTCCTAAATCCGCCAGAAATAATTGAAAATTAGAACCAGTAATTGGTGTAGCCTTCAGCCGAATATAACGATCAATGGTGCCAGCGATAACCGGTAATCCCAGATAATCTTGATGATCTCCAAAAAAACAAATCCTTGCAGGAACTTGTATTTTAATCATAGTCTAGGAAATAATAGCGAGCGGTTGTGTATCCTTCCAGTTGCCTCTTGTAAAATCTGGAAAAGGTTGCGGAGCACCCCCAGCTGCCACAGAGCGCTCACTTAAAGGCGCCACAGAACTCCAAAAGCAGCCTTCGTACACATTTTGATCTAGTGGAAGTCCTTTTTGCAGGCACTCAACAATTCTGTAAACCATAATACCATCCATCCCTCCATGTCCACTTCCTTTTGCCGCTTGATTGAGTCTTTTGTACAAAGGATGATCATATTTCTCATAAAGCGCTTGTAATTGATCTCCTTGTACCCAGGAATGATGATCGGTTGTTATACCTTCTACACCCCCTTCCAGTGCCACGCGGGTTGGAAATCCAGCCAATACCCCTTGGGTACCTTGTACTAAATTAAGGCGCGAATAAGGTCTAGGACTGGTTTCGTCCCATTGTACCATAATTGTTTTGCCCCAATGTGTTTTTATGATGGAGGTGTTTAAATCACCTCCTTTAAAACTAAGTTGATTCCATTTATGAGATTCAGGATACTTCTTTTGAGCGTACATTTTACGCCCTTTGGATTGCGTAGAAAAAGATACCAAGCTACTAAATGTATCTTCGGTTCTCCCCAAGCTCATGTATTGCGCAACAGGGCCCAAACCATGGGTGGGATATAAGTTACCATTGCGTTTGGCATAATGATAGGTTCGCCAAGAACCAGTGCCACGTTCCTGCTCTTCCATTTGCCATCTTAATTCATGAATATAGGCTGCTTCACCGTGCAAGATTTCACCAATGACACCCTGCCTACACATATTCAGGAACATTAACTCATCCCTACTATAATTCACATTTTCAAGCATCATACAATGCTTCTTGGTACGCTCTGAAGTATCTACCAGATCCCACATTTCTTGGATTGTAACGGCTATTGGTACTTCAACAAACGCATGCGCCCCATTTTCCATGGCGGCGATCGCCATTGGTGCGTGATTCTCCCAGTTGGTAGCTATAAAAACCACATCGGGCTGCACCTCTTTTAGCATGGTTTGCCATCTGTTTTCGGCGCCCCAGTACAATTTAATATCAGTATGTCTTCCTTCTTGATTTAATTCCTTTACCCATCCTTCTTTTTGTTTTACCAAATCTTCATAGAGGTCTGATATGGCCACTACCTCGGTATTTGGCAAGGCCGCAAAGAATTTCAAATGGTCTCCTCCCCTAGCACCCACTCCAATAAATGCCGCGCGAATGGTATCAATTTTTGGTGCGGCAAAATCGCCCATATACGTGGCTCCAGAAAGGCGCGTTGGTTTAAAAGAAATCGGTGGCTTTGTCCAAGATATACTTCCCAAGGCAGCCGTTGCCAGGGAGGTTTTACGGAGAAACTTTCTACGATTTAACTTTGACATTATCCTAAATGCTTCTTAAAGAATGAAACAGTTCTACTCCAAGCTAGCTCCGCTGCTTCCTTATTATACCTAGGAGTTGAGGTATTATGAAAACCATGATTTACATCTGGATAAACATAAGCTTCATATTCCTTATTGTTTTCTTTTAAAGCCGCTTCGTAAGCTGGCCAACCCGCATTTACACGTTCATCTAAACCAGCGAACTGAAGCATCAAGGGTGCATTAATCTTATCGATATTTTCTTTTGGTTGCCCTCCATAAAAAGGGACTGCTGCAGCCAAATCTGGTACTTTCACCGCCATCATATTAGAGATCCATCCGCCAAAACAAAAGCCTACAACGCCAATTTTTCCAGAACAATCAGGGTGGTTTTTTAAATATTCAAAAGCCGCAATAAAATCTTCTAACATTTCATTACGGTCCCGTTTACGTTGCATGGCTCGTCCCTCATCATCATTGCCAGGATATCCTCCGAGCGGGCTTAAAGCATCAGGAGCGAGGGTTATAAAACCGTCAAGTGCGGCGCGTCTAGCGGTATCTTCTACATAAGGATTGAGTCCGCGATTTTCGTGTACTACCACAATCCCGCCCAATTTTCCGGTGGCATTCTTGGGTTTAGATAGTAATCCTTTTATTTCTCCTCCTCCTTTTGGAGAAGCATAGGTAATAAAATTAGAATCTAGCTCAGGATCATTAGGATCTACCAGCAGTGTGTTCACATAATCTGGCATCATAAAACTCATTAAAGAAGCCACTGTGATACCACCTACAGCGTAGACTGAAAGTCGCTCAATAAATTCCCTTCGCTGTAATTTATTATGTGCATAATCATCATAGAGATCAAACACTTCTTGCTTGACGTCTTCTCGTTTTAGTTTTTTCATGGTGTTCCTATTTAATCAGCTGATTTGTATATGAATTCTATAATTCTATTCGGATTAATAAATCCGGTTCCGTGGGAGGCATCCCATTCTTTAGAAAGGCCCATTTTTTGTACTTCCTCTAAATTCTTGCCTTCCTCTTTGGCTTTTACCACCCTTGAACGTAGCGCAACGAGAACCTCCTTATACGCTTCTAAATCCTTTTTGCTCGCAACGGGACCATGTCCCGGAATAATCTTAGTTGCCTCATCTACCAGTCCTAAAGCCATGGTTACGTTGCTAATTAAGCCATCTATATCACCACCAGAGTTTAAATCGATATAAGGGTAGCGTCCAACGAAAAAATTATCACCCATATGAATCACATTTTCCTCTGGGAAATAATAATAAACATCTCCATCTGTATGGGCTGGATTTACATACATAGCATGCATAGCATTGGCTTTATCTATGTATACTGTCATATTTTCATCGAAGGTAATCACCGGAAGGGCTGCATCAGGCGAAGGATCAGAAATACGCCCTCCACCCCTATCTTGCGGGGAAGCCATTCGTTTACGAACATTGTCATGTGCGATGACCAATGCGCCTTGATTGGCCATGTTCTCGTTACCCCCCGTGTGATCGCCGTGCCAATGGGTATTTAGAACAAAAGAAACCGGTTTTGAAGTGATCGTTTTAATGTGAGCTAAAATTTTATCAGTTAAGGGGCCAAATTGATCGTCAATGACATAGGCTTTTTCATTTCCTAATGCCAAGCCAATATTACCGCCAGCACCAAAAAGCACATAGATATTATCGGTTAGTTTCTCCGAAGTAATTTCTACCTTACTCCAATCGCGCTGGGCATTAACCGTTATAAATACTAGTAAAAAAACCCATGAGGTAACCTTTTGCATATTGTAATTCTCTTATCCTTTAAAGATACACAAATTGACTTCTACTCTTTTTTGACCTTAAATGTTTAAATTAAGCCTAGAATGACTTTCAAATTATGAGAATTAAAACTGCACTTCCGGTACTATTAAGCCTTTTAATTTTTTCATGCGGGCCTAAATGGAGCAAATTAGAAAATGACAATTTCACGCTCATCGTAAATCATGGTGGAAAAACCTTAGGGTACCATCCTGAATCTGGATTGAAACTTCTTACGGTTGATAGGATGGCTTTTAAAGATTTAAATAGGAACGATCAGTTAGATCCTTACGAAGATTGGCGACTATCCGCACAAGAAAGAGCTGTAGACCTTGCTTCTAAAATGAATAAAGAACAGATTGCTGGTTTAATGTTGTATTCTGCGCACCAATCAATCCCAGCACGGAGTCAAGGTTATTTTGCTGGTACGTACAACGGAGCTCCGTATGAAGATGGAAAAATAGATGCCGCTTCATTAACAGATCAACAAAAACAGTTTATAGTAGAAGACAATTTGCGGCATGTATTAATTACTTCTGTAAAAAATCCTGAGACAGCAGCGCGCTGGAACAATAATCTCCAAGCCTTATGCGAGGGTATTGGTTTGGGAATTCCTGCTAATAACAGTTCTGACCCAAGACATGGCACCGTAGCAAGAATGGAATACGATGCAGCTGCTGGTGGAGAAATTTCAATGTGGCCTAGTCCATTGGGGTTAGCAGCAACCTTTAATCCAAGATGGGTGGAACGTTTTGGACGAATTGCTTCTGCAGAGTATAGAGCTTTAGGAATTACCACAGCACTTTCTCCACAAGTAGACATGGCCACAGATCCAAGATGGGGTCGATTCAACGGTACTTTTGGCGAAAATTCTACCTTATCTACAGATTTTGCAAGGGCCTACGTAGATGGTTTCCAAACAACAAGAGGGAATAGATGGGGTGCAACTAGTGTGAACACGATGGTAAAGCATTGGCCAGGCGGCGGTACCGGTGAAGCAGGGCGCGATGCACATTATGGCGCGGGAAAATATGCAGTTTATCCTGGAAATAATTTTAAGGAACAACTTTTACCATTTACGGAAGGTGCATTTAAACTAAAACGCGGCACTGAAAGTGCGTCAGCAGTGATGCCTTATTACACTATCTCCTGGGGTCAAGACAGTATTCACGGAGAAAATGTTGGAAATGCCTACAATGAATATATCATAAAAGATCTTTTAAGAGGTACCTATAATTACGATGGGGTGATCTGTACAGACTGGGGTGTGACGCGTAACCATACGGTTATGGACAATTTTATAGATGGAAAACCTTGGGGAATAGAACATTTAAATGAGTCAGAACGCCATTACAAGGCCCTGATGGTAGGTATTGACCAGTTTGGAGGTAATAATGATGCGACACCTATTTTAGAAGCTTTTGAAATGGGTGTAAAAGAAATTGGGGAAGAAAAGATGCGCGAAAGGATGGAGCAATCTGCTGTTCGATTACTTCGTAATATTTTTCAAGTTGGAATTTTTGAAAATCCATATTTAGACCCCACTAAAACAACTGAAGTTGTGGGTAGTCCAGAGTTTATGAAACGTGGATTTGAGGCCCAACTGCGATCTGTTGTAATGCTTAAAAACAAAGAAAAAGTATTGCCTGTTAAAGAAAAGTCGAAAGTATATGTACCAAAACGATTTGTACCAGCTTCACGTAATTTTTTGGGAATGGAAATTCCAGAAAAAAATGAGCATCCAGTAAATATCGGCCTATTGGAAAAATATTTTGAAGTTGTAGAGGATCCCAATGAAGCGGCCTTTGCTATGGTTTTTATCGAAAATCCAAAAACAGGAATTGGCTATGATAAATCTGATACTGAAAACGGTGGCAATGGCTATTTTCCTATGAGCTTGCAATATGGACCCTATACTGCAGCAACGGCACGTGAACAAAGTATAGCAGGGGGCGATCCGCTCGAAGATTTTACCAATCGTTCCTACCGAAATAAGAAGGTTAAAACCTTAAATGCCACGGATGCCAAACTTGTTGAAGACACGAAGGCGATAATGAAAGACAAACCTGTTATTGTGGGAATCTCCATTACAAACCCTATGGTCATGTCAGAAATTGAGCCCTTTGCTGACGCCATTTTATTAGGATTTGAAATTCAAGATCAAGCTTTCTTTGAAATCATTGCGGGAAATGAGGAACCTTCTGGACTTTTACCTATGCAATTACCTATTAATATGGAAACCGTAGAAGCACAATTTGAAGATGTTCCACATGACATGGAGGCATATGTTGATTCCGAAGGCAATACCTACGATTTTGCCTTCGGACTAAATTGGGACGGTACCATTAAGGACCAAAGAACAGAGAAATACGGACTTCCATAATCAATTGATTGGCAACCGTAAATCACACAAACTTTGTGATTCTTCTAGCTTAAAGACGCCAAGCTTTTTTCTAAGGTTTCAATTTTAGCCTCGGCATCGGCCGCTTTTTTGCGTTCAAGCTCAACTACCTTGGGAGGGGCATTGTTCACAAAGCGCTCATTCGATAACTTTTTCTGTACAGAGGTTAAAAAACCTTTTGTGTAGTTTAATTCTTCGGTGATTTTTTCAATTTCAGCATCCACATCTACCGCACCCGAGATTGGTATAAAATATTCATTGCTTTTTACCCTAAAACTAAGCGCTCCTGAAACTGAATCTGAAACTGATTCTATTTCTTCAATATTGCCCAACTTTTTAATAATCGCGTCAAATCTTGAAGTGCTCTCTACCGAGGCCAGTTCTTTCAATTGCAACGGCTCTTTATTAGGAATATTCTTTTCTTTTCTGATGGTTCTAATCCCTGCAATTACTTCAGCAGCATCTTCAAATTGATGAATAAGTGAGGCATCAAACTCTTCAGAATTTGGCCAAGCCGCGATACATAATGCCGTTTCTTTGGTTCTTTCTGCCATATGCTGCCATACTTCTTCACTTAGGAAGGGCATAAAAGGATGTAAAATCTTAAGATTTAACTCGAATAAATGGATAACCTCGTTTAAAGTAGTACTATCAATAGGCTGTTGATAGGCTGGTTTCACAATCTCTAAAAGCCAAGAACAGAAATCGTCCCAAATTAATTTGTAAATCGCCATCAAAGCGTCTGAAATGCGATACTTAGAAAAATGATCTTCTACTTCTATCAACACCTGGTTAAAACGTGCTGTATACCAGGAAATTCCAAGTTTTGCCGCTTTGGGTTGATCTAAATCAGCCACCTCCCATCCCTTAACCAATCGAAAGGCATTCCAGATTTTGTTGGCAAAATTGGCACCTTGTTGGCAGAGCGCTTCGTCAAATAAGAGATCATTTCCGGCAGCAGAACTCAACAATAAGCCCACACGAACGCCATCGGCACCAAAAGTATCAATGAGTTGCAAGGCATCTGGAGAATTTCCGAGGGACTTAGACATTTTGCGACGTTGCTTATCCCTCACTAATCCAGTTAAGTAAACATTTTGGTAAGGACGCTCATCACGGAATTCATACCCCGCCACGATCATCCTAGCCACCCAAAAGAATAAAATATCTGGGCCAGTTACTAAATCATTGGTAGGGTAATAATACGTGACCTCTTCATTATCCGGCTCTAAAATTCCACCAAAAACGCTTATTGGCCATAACCAGGAAGAAAACCATGTGTCTAAAACATCAGGATCTTGTCTTAAATCTTCCTTAGCAACGCCAGGATTCTGTTTCTGTGCTAACTCTAATGCCGCATCAATATTTTCTGCAACCACAAATTCTTCCTTACCAGGACCATAATAGTAGGCAGGTATTTGCTGCCCCCACCACAACTGACGTGAAATATTCCAGTCTCGAATATTTTCCATCCAATGGCGGTATGTATTCTTAAATTTCTCCGGATAGAGTTTAACCTCTTCCGTTTCCATCACCGCTTTTAGCGCAGGCTTTGATAACTCTTCCATCTTCAAAAACCACTGATCTGAAAGACGGGGTTCAATGACCGCTTTGGTTCTTTCGGAGGTACCAACCTTGTTTGTGTGTTGTTCGGTCTTAACTAGAAATCCTTTTTCTTGAAGTTCCGTGGCAATTTCCTTCCGAACCACAAATCTGTCTTTACCTTGGTAATGAAGTCCGAAAGAATTTAGGGTAGCATCTTCGTTGAAGATATCAATAAACTCTAACTGATGCTTTTCGCCAAGGTTTTTATCATTCTCATCGTGTGCGGGAGTTACTTTTAAGCAACCGGTTCCAAACTCAATATCTACATAGGTATCTTCTATGATTGGGATTACCCTATTACAAATAGGAACAATTGCTTTTTTCCCTTTAAGATGTTGGTAGCGCTCATCATCTGGATGAATACAAATAGCAGTATCCCCAAGGATGGTCTCTGGTCTCGTGGTGGCTATAGTTACCTTTTCATCTGACCCTTCAATGGAATAGGACAAATAATACAGTAATCCCTGCCTTTCTTCATAAATTACCTCTTCATCAGACAATGTTGTTTTGGCTTCTGGATCCCAGTTTACCATACGGTGTCCGCGATAAATAAGTCCTTTACGGTATAAATCCACGAATACTTTTATGACCGATGCAGACATGTCATCGTCCATTGTAAACTTGGTACGCTTCCAATCGCAACTAGCTCCTAAGCGTCGTAACTGTTTTAAGATAACGCCCCCGTATTCGTTGGTCCAATCCCAGGCGTGTTTAAGGAATTCTTCTCTACTTAATTCTGCTTTTGAGATCCCCTGTTCCTTAAGTTTTGCAACCACTTTGGCCTCTGTTGCAATTGAGGCGTGGTCCATCCCAGGTACCCAACATGCATTTTTACCTTCAAGACGCGCTTTTCTTATTAAAACGTCTTGAATAGTGTTATTAAGCATATGTCCCATATGAAGCACTCCAGTAACATTTGGCGGTGGAATTACAATGGTATAGGGTTCCCGATCATCAGGAGTAGAGGTAAAATAATCATTGGTTTCCCAATAGTTGTACCAACGCTCTTCAACCGTTTTGGGCTCGTATTTCGATGGAATGTCCATAGTGTGGTATGATTTTTGTCTAAAACGAGAAAGGACCGGATAAAAATGAAAGCTGCCAAAATGGACAGTGTTAAGCTTTCATGATTAACCAATCCAAGTAATACGAAACAAAAATAAGTAACGTTATAAGATTACAAAAGAATTTTGGAGGTAGACACAAATGGTCTACTTTTGATGTTACCCAAATACTAAAAAAATGAAAAGAGTAATACTTTTATTGTTTGTTGGGCTTGTTACTTTAAGCGTAAGCGCTCAAGAAAAAACGGCCAAAATTGAATTTAAAAGCGAGACTATTGACTATGGTGAAATTGCAAAAGGTAGCGATGGTGTTCGCGTTTTTGAATTCACTAACAATGGGGAAGCCCCATTAGTGATTAGCAATGTGAAATCTAGTTGCGGTTGTACGATTCCTAAAAAACCAGACGCTCCTATCATGCCTGGAGAAACTGGCGAAATTCAGGTAAAGTACGATACCAATCGTGTAGGGCCTATTAGAAAAGCGATCACAGTAACTTCTAATGCAGATACTCCAACAAAGGTTCTTAAGATTAAAGGAAACGTGAAAGCAGACGGTGCCAAATAAGCACCAAAGAAATAACTAAAAGCCCTGACAGATGTTAGGGCTTTTTTGTTTCAAATAAGTCTTTTAAAACAAAGGAGTATAATATATCTCGGTCATAGCGTTCAATGAGAACGCGTACACGTTTACCTTTCCTTTCATTTAACATCTCTAAGATCTCTTGCAGTTTATAATCATGAACGCGTTTCCCGTTCACCGCAAGAATGACATCCCCTTCTTTAAGACCTGCTTCGGCCGCTGGACTACCCGCCCGGATACCAGAAACGATTATTTCTGGCACCAAACTTAGTCTGGTTCTGTTTTGCATTAATATTTGAACGTTTCCAAAGGTTTCTTTAGGCTGTGAATTTACTACACCTCTTGGATCTGTAATTTGCTCGGAGATGTAACGTACCCCATTATGCTGCAAGTCTATACCGGCAAGATTGTATTGAAATGGATCATTAAAACTAGCATTCTTGGTAAGGGAAATTTTGTTGTTCGGGTAGTCAAAAATAATATTGAAACGTTTCAGCACCTCTCCTCCTACACTACCATTTCTATCTCCTAAATTTTTAATCGCATAAAAGGAAGCTTCGTAGGGAAACGCAGCCTTGGCCTCATTAAATTCAAAACTTCCAATACGCATTCCTTTCAACTTTGTACGTTTTCCAAATATATTCCCACTTAAACCCTTGCCTAAAAAATCCTCATAATTAATATCCGGAATTTCTAATCCCTTTTCTGGGTCATGAAACAACCATAGTGCATCACTACTACCAGTATCTACCAATAATTTTACTGGAATTTCAGTATCATCTTCCCTAGTGATAGCCCCATCCACGAAAGCTTTATTCCCAATGATTGATAAAGGAATGGTTTCCCGTTTGTTAGAGGGTTTATATTCATAATTTTCTGGATTATAAAACTTTAGGGTCTGCTTGGCATAGTTCGCTTCTACAACAAAGTCTTTAAAAAGATCATAGCCAATAATACCGTGTACAGGGATTCCAAGAGAAGTAGAGAAGTTTAGGTCTTTATCTAAAACTACATAAAGCATTTGATCATAGGATACCGCTCCTCCTATTTTAAAAGTATTCTCTACAGATTTTAAGGCTTCTATGGGTTCTCCTTCTCCTAGCCCTCTTAAACTTATCTGTGATACCTTATTAATTTGAATAGAATCTTCCTGAGTAAGATTGAATAAAATAGGGCTGTTTACCCCACTATCTAGTATAAATTTTAGCTTGGTCCCATTTAATTCTACGGGCACTACCATGAGGTTGTTTACCAATTCAAAACGAACTTTTTCAAACTTTTTTTTCGTAGAAATATGAAAGTGCTGAGCCGACCCTACATTGAATATGAAAAAGGCGGAAAATAGAACAACAAGAGAACCTATTGATTTCAAATAGCTTATTATTAGTGGGTTGTCTTTCTTAAATATAGTAATTATTTGGCAGTACCATCTTGCCTTTAACATTCTCTTTTACCACTCTCCCATTCACTTTTGGGTTGTATTCTTTGGTGAGTTTCACCATTTTTGCCAAAAATTAGAGGAATGCCACAAATTTCCGTTAAGGGTCAAAACATGCCCGCATCGCCTATTCGTAAGTTGGTGCCGTACGCAGAAGCCGCTAAAAAGAGAGGAGTTCATGTGATACATTTGAATATTGGACAACCTGATATTAAAACTCCAAAAATTGCTATTGACGCCGTTAAAAATGCAGAGATTGATGTATTAGCGTATAGCAGAACTGAAGGATCCGAAGTTTACCGGGAAAAAATTGCAGCCTACTATGCAAAACATGAAATTAATGTAACCGCCGATCAAATTATTGTCACAACAGGCGGTTCGGAAGCTCTTTCCTTTACGTTAGGAGCTATTTTAGACGATGGAGATGAATTAATAATTCCAGAGCCTTTTTACGCAAACTACAATGGGTTTGCACAGGCCAATGGTGTGAAGGTCATTCCTATTCCCTCTTCGATTTCTACAAATTTCGCCCTACCGCCTATTTCAGAATTTGAGAAAGTCATTACCGATAAAACAAAGGCAATTCTCATTTGTAATCCGGGAAACCCGACGGGATACTTATATACCCATGAAGAAATCATTCAATTAACAGCCCTTGCAAAGAAGCACGACCTTTTCTTGGTGGCAGACGAAGTATACCGTGAATTTGCATACGACAATAAAGAACATTTCTCCATTTTAAGAGAACCAAATATGGAGGAACATGCCATTATTGTAGATTCGGTTTCTAAACGCTACAGCATGTGTGGCGCCCGCATTGGTTGCGTTGTCTCAAGAAATAGCCAAGTAATGGAAGCCATATTGAAATTTGCCCAAGCAAGATTATCACCCCCTACCCTGGCACAGATTGCAAGTGAAGCCGCGCTAGATACTCCTGCCAGTTACTTTGAAGAAGTAAAAGAAGAATATGTTGCCAGAAGAGATCTTTTAGTGGCAGCGCTTGAAAACATTGAGGGAGTACGTATTGCAAGACCAAGTGGTGCCTTTTATTGCGTTGCAGAACTTCCTATTGTTGATGCTGATAATTTTGCACAATGGTTGTTAGAGGAATTTCAAATAAATAATGAAACGGTCATGGTGGCCCCAGCAGGAGGGTTTTACGCGACCCCCAATCTAGGTAGAAATCAGATTAGAATTGCGTATGTTTTAGAAGCCCCAGCACTTAAAAGAGCCGTAGCTATATTAGAGGAAGGACTTAAAAAGTATAAGAGCCTTGGAAATTAGAGAGAATGTTTCCTTAAAAAAATACAACACCTTTGGCATCGATGTCTTAGCAAAGCACTTTGTGGAAGTTAATGGGCTAGCACAACTACAAAAGCTTTTGGAGCTGTCTGCCTATCCAGAGCGCTTCATCATAAGTGGTGGAAGCAATATGCTACTAACTAAAGACATAGACGCCCTAGTCATGCACATAAACTTAAAGGGCATTCGTGTCTTAGAACAAGATGATACATCTGTGGTAATCAAGGTTATGGCTGGTGAAAATTGGCACGATCTGGTACTATGGAGCCTCAATCAAGGGTTTGGCGGTCTTGAAAATCTTTCCCTTATCCCAGGCAATACAGGAACAGCACCTATTCAAAACATCGGGGCTTATGGGGTTGAATTAAAAGATGTTTTTGTAAGCTGTGAGGCGATGCATATAAAATCGCTAGAGTTAAAGGAATTCTCTAATGCAGACTGCAAATTTGGCTATCGTGATTCTATTTTCAAGAATGAAGTAAAAGGGGAGTACATTATTACTTCGGTTAAATTGAGATTAACGAAAGAGCCGCATGTTTTACATACATTTTACGGGGCTATTGAAGCGCAGCTTAAAAGTATGGATGTTATTAATCCTACCATTCGGAATGTTTCCGATGCCGTCATAGCCATAAGAAGTGAAAAATTACCAGATCCGAAAGTAATTGGTAATAGTGGGAGCTTCTTTAAAAATCCCGTTATTTCTAAAAAGACGTTCGATAAATTTCAAAAAAAACACCCAAATGCCCCTTTTTACCCACTAGAAACTAATGAGTACAAAATTCCAGCGGGTTGGCTCATAGAACAATGCGGATTTAAAGGTAAAAAGTACGGGGATGCAGGGGTACATCACAAACAAGCATTGGTGCTAGTAAATCACGGCAATGCTACAGGAAAAGAACTATTAGAACTAGCTAAAAAGATTCAAAAAACTGTTCAAAAAACTTTCGGAATAACCTTAACACCTGAAGTAAACATCATAAGATAACCCCGGCCTCTAAGGAAGAAAACCGGGGTTATACCAAACCAAACTAACCAAATTATATATATCGTAAGTAGAACTTCTTATCGCAAAACGCCTTCGTTATAATCAATTTTATACTTTAGCGTTATTAGATATACGCATTAACTATTGGTTTGGATTTTCTCCTTGATAAAAAGAGAAAATGACCCGCCGAAATATGAGCACACTTCTCGAAAAACATATTGTTGAACTTCTGTTAGAAAGGGATGAAAAGGCCATTTCTTTACTGTATGATCATTACGCTGACACCTTATACGGAGTGGCATACAAAGTGGTTAAGGATGAAGATTTAGCTCAAGATATCGTACAGGAAAGTTTTGTGAAAATTTGGAAAAAGTCTGATTCTTATGATGCTTCAAAGGCCAAGTTATTCACTTGGTTATTTCGAATCACAAGAAATACAGCCATAGATAAGTTAAGGAGCATTAACACAAAAAGCGATAAAGAAATCCAAATAGACGTTTCAGACGTATATAATCTTGGTGAGCAGAGCATTAGACCAGAATTCATGGATATAAAAGAAAATCTGGAAAAGCTTGAACCGAAGTATAGAATAGTATTAGAAGCCTTGTTTTTTGAAGGTATGACTCAGCAAGAGGCTAGTGATGAGCTAGATATCCCGCTGGGCACCATTAAATCTCGATTGAAAATAGGGCTGCGGGAAATGAGAAAAATTTACGGTTCAATAGTACTTGTGCTCTTATTAAATATAGTAGTATGAAAGATAAAATACGCATCTTTTTAGACGGTGATTTACTTGAAAAATACCTTTTGGGGGAAACTTCTCTTGAAGAGTCTCTTCAAGTAGAGCGTTATATAGCAATGCATCCAGAAGTACGTGCCTCCTACAACGAATTACAAGAAAACTTGGAGTCTTATGCTAAAATGCATGCGCTTAAGGCACCAGAAGGACTAAAAGAGCAAATCTTACTTAAGATTCGCCAAGAAAAAAGGCAAGGAAGCAAATTTTTCAAATACGCGATCGCTGCAAGTATAGCAGCACTGCTTTTTGCTGGAGCTTCTTATTTCTTCTACAATCAAAACATGGATCTTCAGCAGAAGAATACGATTGTTACAAATAAAATAAAGGATCTTGAAATGGACATGAAAGTCCAACTGGAAGACCTGAGAAATCAATACATCGTATTGAATAATCCTAATACAAAGCGCTACACAGTTAATGGGAATAGAAAAGCCAAAGAACTTAAAGCGGTGGCATACATTAATCCAGTAAAAAAACTATCCTACATTAACGTTAGCAACCTACCACAATTACCAGAAGATCAATGCTTTCAAATGTGGGCAGAAGTCAATGGGGAGCTAGTTAATTTAGGGGTTATTAGAAAATTTGAAGATAAAGAGCAACTATTGGCGCTTCCTTATGCAGACAACGCTATTGGGTATATTACTATAGAACCCACTGGTGGAAACGAAACGCCTACTGTAAAAAATATCGTTGCAAATATCAATTATTGAAACTTCTAAAGAAGTCTTAATTCGTCTTTGTTTCCTTTCTGCTTTTGTACCTTTGCATAAATTTTTAGTATGAAATTAGTGCTACTTACCGTTGGGTTACTTGCCTTAGCGTTTGCAGGCATTGCTATAAAAATTTGGTCTAAAAAAGACGGCAAATTTGCAGGTACCTGCGCTAGTCAAAATCCTTTTCTAAATAAAGAAGGAGAAGCCTGTGGCTTCTGTGGAAAACTTCCTAACGAACAGGATTGCAAAAAAGACACCATTATACAGCCGCAATAGGCAAAAGCTACCTTTTTGAGTACCGCAACAGATTTAAAGGAAACCATCGCCAAGGCAAAAGAGGGCAACCAGATTGCATTTAGTCAATTATTGGATCGTTTCTGGAATGAGGTTTATGGTTTTCAATTGCAACGTACTAAAAATGAGAACGATGCAGAAGATATTTCCATACAGACTTTTGCAAGAGCTTTTGATAAAATTGCGACCTATGATGAGGATTTCCAATTTGGAACATGGTTAATAACCATTTCTAAAAACTTGCATGTAGACCTCATCCGCAAACGGAAAAGAAATATTCTAGACGAGCGAGAAAGAGGGAAATCTGAAGAAATAAATGCCATTTTAGACGAAAGCCCTACCGTAGAAGATGCCCTCATAACTGAACAAAACCTAGCATCCCTGCTGGCAGACATTAAAAAACTAAAACCACACTACCAAGAGGTGTTAAACCTTCGATATTTTAATGAAATGAGCTATGCCGAAATTGCGAATTCATTAAATGAACCGGTAAATAACATTAAGGTAAAGTTGCTAAGGGCCAAAAAACTCCTCGCGGCAATCATTGCCAGCCGATAAGCTTTGAAGACACTTTAAAACTGATCATTTCGTATATTTGTAGCTTAAAAAATTGTTATGTCGCAAACCGTTGAAGCGCATGTAATTCCGCCTAAAAAAGGAAAACCAAAATGGCTACGGGTTAAATTACCAACAGGTAAAAAATACACCCAGTTGCGTGGTTTGGTAGATAAGTATGATCTGCATACGATTTGTACTTCGGGTAGTTGTCCCAATATGGGCGAATGTTGGGGAGAAGGAACCGCGACGTTTATGATCTTAGGGAATATCTGCACCCGTTCTTGTGGTTTTTGTGGTGTAAAAACGGGCAGGCCAGAAAGTGTAGACTGGGAAGAACCTGAAAAGGTAGCACGTTCCATTAAGATCATGCAAATTAAGCATGCAGTGCTTACCTCAGTAGATCGCGACGATTTAAAAGATATGGGTTCCATTATTTGGGCTGAAACAGTAAAAGCAGTGCGCCGAATGAATCCGGAAACTACTTTAGAAACATTGATTCCCGATTTTCAGGGGATAGAAACGCACTTAGACCGTATTTTATCTGTAAGCCCCGAAGTGATTTCGCACAATATGGAAACCGTAAAGCGTCTCACCCGTGAAGTGCGTATTCAAGCCAAATACGAACGTAGTTTAGGGGTTTTACGCTACTTGAAAGAAAACGGTGCTAATAGAACCAAATCAGGTATCATGCTTGGATTAGGAGAATTAGAAGAAGAAGTAATAGAAACTTTAGAAGATTTACGTAAAGCTAAGGTGGATGTGGTTACTATTGGTCAATACCTACAGCCTTCTAAAAAACACCTCCCCGTCAAGGAATTTATTCTACCCGAGCAATTCAAGAAGTACGAAACTCTTGGGTTAAAAATGGGCTTCAGGCATGTGGAAAGTGGTGCGCTAGTGCGCTCTTCCTACAAAGCTCACAAACACATTAACTAACCCTCTTTAGGGCAACGCGCCAAATGAAAAAACTTAGGGTAGGAATCAATGGTTTTGGTAGAATTGGTAGAACCTTTTTTAGATTAATTAAGGCACATCAAAATATTGAAGTAGTCCTCATTAACGATCTCGCAGATGCCAAAACTTTAGCCCACTTGGTAAAATATGATAGCATCCACGGTATTTACGGAGCTAGCATACAGAACGAAGGTGACAACATCGTAACGGATGGAAGAAATATCCCAGTTTTAAATTTTAAAAAACCTGAATCTATTCCCTGGGGCGACTATGGGATAGACTTGGTTCTGGAAGCAACGGGTCAATTCAAGACCAAAGAAAGCTTAAAAGGTCATCTAAAAAACGGTGCAAAAAAGGTGTTGCTTTCAGTACCACCAGCAGACGATAGGATTAAAATGGTCGTATATGGTGTTAATGAATCCAGCCTAACGGCAGAGGACGATATTATTTCAAATGCTTCGTGTACCACTAATAATGCCGCACCAATGATAAAGGTGATAAAGGAACTCTGCGGTATTGATCAGGCGTATATTACAACCATTCACTCCTACACATCAGACCAGAGTTTGCATGACCAGCCTCACCGTGATTTAAGGAGAGCAAGGGCTGCATCGCAATCAATCATTCCAACAACTACTGGAGCCGCAAAGGCATTAACCAAAATTTTTCCAGATTTAGCAGAAGTAATTGGGGGCTGTGGCATTCGCGTACCCGTGCCAAACGGCTCTTTAACGGACATCACCTTTAATGTGAAAAAAGCCACTTCTATTGAAGAAATCAATGCAACTTTTAAGGAGATTTCAACGAATGAACTAAAAGATGTACTTTTCTACTGTGAAGAACCCATAGTTTCTGTTGATATAAACAATAGTTATTATTCTTGTACGTTTGATTCCCAGATGACTTCTGTTATTGGTAAAATGGTAAAAGTCATCGGATGGTACGATAATGAAACGGGCTATAGCTCAAGATTAATTGACATAATTGAGTTGCTGATAAGGAAACAATACATTTAATGTTGGAGCATATACATAAAACCACCAAGGCGTTGGTGTGTAATTGCGCTATGCTTTTATCTGTTTTTTGGATAATGGCACAGACCTCCTATAGCCCCAAGGACTCGCTAGACTATTACTACTATCAATCCCTCACTTTAAGACACCAAAATAAAATTGCACCCGCAATGGAAGTTTTGGAAAAAGCAGCCAATTTAGCCGAACGCAATGAAGATCTAAAGGCCCTATTAGACACTTATCACAAATTTGCATTGCTCTATTTAGAAATTGATGATAGAGAAACCACACTTTTTTATTGGGATCGTGCAGGTGTGCTTCTAAAAGATACAGAATACCCCTATGGAGAAGCAGTTCATCAATTCATAAATGCTACCCTTCTCTACCGTTCTGGAAATAATTTCCAAGCAATCAATGAATTGTTGGAAGCTAAAAAACTAAATAACGATAAGAATTTACTTAACAATATTCTCTTGGCAGAAGCCAATGTCTATTTAAATATTGAAAAGTTTGAAGAGGCCTCGGTGAAATTCAATGCCTTAATTGTGAACTCTGATGAAATGGAACGCGCTTACTTAGCCACCATGGCCAATATGGGGCTGGCAAGAATGCACGATAAACAAGGGAACTATGAGGATAGTATAAAACATGGTGAGGCTGCGCTTACGTTAGCTAGAAAGAATCAATTCTTTCGTGAAATTGTAGCAGCCAGTAATTACTTAGCGGGGGTTTATGAAAACATCGGAGACTTTGAAAAATCATCTTCTTTAAATAAAGAACTGATCGAAATAAAAGATTCTCTTTTTACGATTGATAAAGTAAAACTAGAAGCTAATACTGCGGATAAAATACGTTTTAGACAGCAAAACAAAACCATAGACGAACTCGAAGCAGAAGTGGAGGAAATTAAAGCTTCGGCCAACCGTTCTGAAATTACCGCCATCTTAGCCTCTGCTTTTTTAGTGATCATCTCTATTCTATCTATTTCGCTTTTCAGGAATAATCAAATTAAACTTAAAACCAACGACTTACTGCAGACCAAAAATTCCGAATTAGAACAGGCAAGAGATGCGGCGGTTTCTGCGATGGAAGCTAAAAGTAATTTCCTTTCTACCGTTACACATGAATTAAGAACTCCGCTTTACGCCGTGACGGGATTAACTCACCTTCTTTTAGATGAAAACCCGGCAGATCACCAAAAAGAACACTTGAAGTCATTAAAATTTTCTGGTGACTATTTGTTGAATTTCATTAATGATATCCTTCAAATAAATAAGATTGATGCCGACAAATTAGAACCACTAAACATTGAATTCAAATTAAAGAAGGTTATTGCAGATGTGGTGGACTCATTGCAACAGAATGCCAAAGAGAACAATACCAAGGTTATTTTAGATTACGATCAAAAAATTCCTAACAATCTATTAGGTGACCCTCTTAAAATCTCACAGATCTTTATGAACCTCATTGGCAATGCATTGAAATTTACTAAAGATGGGCAGGTAGATGTGGTAGCCAAGCTTAAAAGTAGGGACGATGAGAACATTACCGTCTATTTTGAAGTGCGAGACAATGGAATAGGAATATCTGAGCAACAGCAAAAAAATATATTCGACAGCTTTGAACAAGGTTCTATTCAAATAAACCGAGAATACGGGGGCACCGGTCTTGGTCTTACCATTGTAAAAAGTCTCCTTGGCCTTTTTGATAGTTCCATTAACCTTAAAAGTACCTTGGGAGAAGGAAGCACCTTTTACTTCGATTTAGATCTTAAAGTAGAAGAAACCTCCTTAGAAGAAGTACCTTTTGAAATGAGTGTTGATGACTTTGATTTTGAAGGTCTGCATGTCTTGGTAGTTGAAGACAATAAAATTAATCAGGTAATTACTAAAAAGATGCTTTCTAAGAAAGGTATTACCTGTGATATAGCCAACAACGGTAATGAAGCGATAGACGCTGCCAAAGCCAATGAATATGCCTGTATTTTAATGGATATTCATATGCCTGGTATTAGCGGAACCGAAGCCACCATTCAAATCCGTAAGTTTAATGAAACTATACCTATCATAGCCCTTACGGCAATTTCCATGGAAGACAGCTTAGATGAATTCTATGCGGCCGGATGTAACGCAGTAGTTACCAAACCCTTTAAGCCAGAAGTCTTTTATCAAAAAATTGGGGAGAACATTTTTAAAACGAATGTGGGAAATAAGGTGTAAGCCCATCTTGCAATACTTCTAAAAAGACCTTTTCTCCTTCTCCTAAAAATACGTGTGCTACAGGCAAATAATAAAGTTCTGCAACTTTTCCTTGGAGCCTTACAAAGTCCTTTTCCGTAGTAATCACCAGTCCGCTGTTCTGTATTTTCTCTAGTTCCCTAGTACTAAATTGGTGGTGATCTGGAAATTTGAGATGTGAGAACTGAAAGTGCTGGTCCTTTAAAAAATGTACAAGTGGTGCAGGATTGGCAATTCCTGTGACCAAGGTAAAAGGTATTTTCTTCAAATCTTGAACGAACATTTCGCCCTTAGACCCAAGTAGCTTTTCTCCGTAGTGCAAAGCTGAGAACACCACAGGTTGATTGGTACCCTTTTGTAAAGATTTTTTAAGCGTTTCCTGTTCTGTTTCGGTAATGTTTCCAGGACATTTGGTTACAACAATAACATCGGCACGTTTGGAAGCCATTTTAGCATCCCTAAGCGAACCAGTAGGTAAATACCAGTCTTTAGTAAATGGGTTGCTGTACGTCGTTAAGAGCACGGAAATTGTGGGTGCTACTTTCCGATGCTGAAAAGCATCGTCTAATAAAACTAATTCTGGCTTTACATTAGCCTCTAATTGTGTGATCCCGTTTCTTCTATTGGCATCAACTGCGATAGGAATGGAAGGAAACTTTGCAAACAATTGAAAAGGCTCATCTCCCAACACTTCCACAGAAGCATTTTCATCACCAAGTTGAAATCCCTGAGATTTCCTCTTATATCCCCTACTTAGTACTGCAATCTTATAATGGGACTGTAATTGTCGGATTAAATACTCAATCATAGGTGTTTTTCCCGTGCCACCCACACTTAAATTACCTACGCAGATTGTGGGGGTAGAAAAACGAGCAGATTTCAACAATTGCGCATCGTACAAAAGATTTCTACAATACACAATTAAGCCATAGAGTAGCGAAATGGGCCAAGCCATATATCGTAAAAAGCGCATCCAACGAAAATATAATATTTTATCTTAGAAGCTTAAATACTTTCTATGACTGTTTCTGATGTTGCCAAGCTTTTAGATTCTTTGGCTCCTTTGCATTATGCAGAAGATTTTGATAATGTGGGGCTTTTAGTAGGCAATCCCGACACAAAAGTATCGGGGATATTAGTCACGCTAGACACACTAGAAAATGTGGTGGACGAGGCTATTGCTTTGAAAGCGAACATGATCGTTAGTTTTCATCCAATTATTTTTTCTGGTCTCAAAAAACTCGTTGGAGCCAACTATGTGCAACGCGTGGTAATGAAAGCGCTTGCCAATGATATTGCTATATTTTCTATGCATACTGCCTTGGATAACAGTTATTTAGGGGTTAACAATAAAATTTGTGAAGTTTTAGGGCTTCAAAACACAAAGATTTTACTTCCTAAAAAAGGAACCATAAAAAAACTAGTGACCTATGTCCCAAAAGATGCTGTAGAATTGGTTAGAAAAGCTTTATTCACTGCTGGTGGAGGAACGATTGGTAACTATAGCGATTGCAGTTTCACTAACCAAGGCACAGGGAGTTTTACCCCTGGAGAAAGAAGTATTCCTACGATTGGCAAAAAAGGAACTGCACAGTTAGTAGATGAGTTTCAAATACATCTCACTTTTGAAGCAGCCGTAGAAGCTAAGGTAATCCGAGCCTTATTTGACAGTCATCCGTATGAAGAAGTTGCCTATGAAATAACCACCTTAGAAAATACCAATCAACAAATTGGTATGGGAATGCTTGGCTCATTGCCCACTGCTATGGATGAGAAAACATTTTTACAATTCCTCAAAACCAAAATGAATACTGCCGTTGTGCGCCATAGCAAACTCTTAGACAAACCTATCAGGAAAGTAGCAGTTTTAGGGGGCAGTGGTGCATTTGCTATAAAGGCAGCGAAGAATTCTGGTGCCGATATTTTTGTAACTGCTGATGTAAAATACCATCAATTTTTTGAGGCAGAAGGGCAGATGGTTATTGCAGATATTGGACACTTTGAAACAGAGCAGTTTACAAAAAATTTATTAGTGGATTTTCTTAAGGAAAAAATTCCTAATTTTGCCGTCACTTTATCGGAAAGTATTA
>CAZRPJ010000010.1:0-73135 GCA_964601965.1 uncultured Croceivirga sp. | reverse complement strand
ACTGCCATTACAGCACAAACTTATAGCCTACGCCCTTGACGGTTTTAAAGTGGTGTTCTCCAATTTTTTCACGTAGCTTTCTTATATGTACATCAATGGTTCTTCCACCAACAACAACTTCATTTCCCCAAACCTTATCTAAGATTACTTCGCGCTTAAACACTTTACTAGGTTTGGAAGTTAGTAAAGAGAGTAATTCAAATTCTTTTCGTGGAAGTATTAATTCTTCTCCATCATTCACAATCTTATATTCTTCCCTATTAATAATGATGTTGCCTACCTTAACAATGTCTTCTAATTCTTCTTTGTCATCTTTTAGGCGTCTTAATAAGGCTTTTACCTTACTTACCAACACTTTTGGTTTTATGGGCTTGGTGATATAATCATCCGCACCAGCATCAAAACCTGCCACCTGGGAGTAATCCTCGCCTCGAGCCGTTAAAAAGGTAATAATGGTATTTTCTAATTCTGGAGTATTGCGCATTATTTCACAGGCTTCGATACCATCCATCTCTGGCATCATCACATCTAAAATAATAAGATGGGGCTTTTTCTTTTTGGCTTTTGCAACAGCCTCCACACCATTTTTAGCAGTTAAGACCTCGTAGCCCTCAACAGACAAATTATAGCTTACAATCTCTAAAATATCCGGTTCATCGTCCACTAAAAGTATCCTAATATCCTTGGTTTTCATGGGTGGTTTTTCTTCTAATTTGCCCAAATGTAAATATAATACAATAACCCTTTTGCACCTTAACATTCATTTAAACTCGTAACATTTTGGTAATATTTTACGAATAAACTGTTAACATACGGGTAACATCGCTTTTACAGCCCCCAGCTTTATTTGCAGTGAAATAATTAAGGGGGAAAATACCCTCCAATTTTAACTATGAAAATTCAAACACTTAGTATTATGAAAAAGTTTTTTATGTTCGTTATGGCCGCTGCTGCTTTAACCTTCGTTGCTTGTAGTAGCGATGATAACGGTGATGGTGGAAATGATGATCCAATGGCAATCGCTGACGCAGATGGTGATGGAATTGAGGATAGCGTGGATAACTGTCCTAACATTGCTAATGCTGGTCAGGAAGACAACGATGGAGACGGAATTGGTAACGTATGTGATCCTACCCCTGATGGTAACGCTCCTCAAGATGGTGATACCATTGAAGTGGATTCTAACATTACTACAGATACCACTTGGGAATCGAGATTTATCTACCAACTCAATGGTCGTATTGCTGTTGAAAGTGGTGCTACATTGACCATTGAAGCCGGTACCTTAATAAAAGGGTCTGCAGGTCAAGGTACTAATGCTTCTGCTCTATTAATAGCAAGAGGTGCAACTTTGAACGCTAATGGTACAGCGGCTGCCCCAATTATCATGACATCTACTGCTGATAACATTGAAATAGGAGAAACAGTTAGCCCTAACCTTACTGCAAACGATAGAGGTCTTTGGGGAGGTTTAATCATCTTAGGTGCTGCTCCAATCTCAGTTGCTGATAATTCTGGAACTGCTCAGATTGAAGGTATTCCAGCTACAGATACTAACGGAAACTACGGTGGTTCTGAAGCTGCTGATAGCTCTGGATCTATCACCTACGTTTCTGTACGTCATGGAGGTACTAACATTGGTGATGGTAACGAAATCAACGGTGTAACTCTTGGTGGTGTAGGTTCTGGTACTACTTTTAACCACATTGAAGTAATTGCTAATGTTGATGACGGTATTGAATTCTTCGGTGGTACTGTAGACGGTAGCAACCTTATCGTTTGGGCTCAAGGAGATGACGCTATTGATATTGATCAAGCGTACTCAGGAACAATTACTAACGTAGTAGTAGTACAAGGAGGTATTTCTGACCACGCTTTAGAAATTGATGGTCCAGAAGGAACTCTTGCCGGTGCTTTCACTTTAGAAAATGCTACTTTATTCGGCCGTGATGATAGCGCTGAAGATGGTGAAGTTGCAGATTACCGTTCTGGTGCTACTGGTGCTAACAATAATATTCTTGTAACTGGATTTACAGGTGTGGGTATGGATCTTCAATTGTCTGATGTTGAATTAGATAATGATGGTGTTGCTAACAACTACACTGCTGGTACTTTAACATTTATGGCGTGGGAAGTAGTATTACCAACTGGAGTTGCTGCTTCTGCAGATATCTTTGATGACAGATCAGATGTTGGTTCTACTTTTGAAGCAGATGCCGCTACTTTCTCTTCTGCTGTTGCAGATACTGCTTCTGCGACTGTAGGTGCAGATACTTCTGTATTCGGTTGGACAGTAACTGCCTCTGAGGCAGGTGCTTTCTAAGAAAGAAAAATACCATAGTTTGTTAACCTTATAATAAAGCCCGTTGTTATTGTGAACAACGGGCTTTTGATACTTTTGCCGACCAAACTAATTTGTACAACACTTTTATGAAAAACATAGCTTTTAAAATTGCGGTGCTATTTTTGTTTAGTACCCCAATGATTTTTGCACAAACCGGTTTCTTAATTGGTACCGTAAATGATGCGGAATTTAATGATGTACTACCCTTTGCTAATGTCTTAGCCAAAGGTACTACCAACGGTACTACCACAGATTTTGATGGAAAATACACCCTCGAGTTAGAAGAAGGAACATACACCATTGTCTTTTCTTATGTTGGGTACCAAACTAAAGAAATTACGGATGTAGTAATTACTGCAGGCGAAGAATTTGTTGTCGATGTTACCTTGAATGCTGCTGCCAGCCAATTAGAAGAGGTAGTGGTTGTAACGACAGTTTCTAAAAATACTGAGGCTTCTGTACTTAACTTGCAAAAGAAATCCGTAGCACTGGTAGACGGTTTATCCTTGCAAAGTATAAAGCGTGTTGGTGCTAGCGATATCGCAAGTGCGGTAAAAAATGTTCCCGGAGTATCTGTACAAGGTGGCAAGTTTGTTTTTGTTCGTGGTTTAGGTGACCGTTACACAAAGACTATCTTAAACGGTCTTGAAGTGCCTGGTTTGGATCCAGACCGAAACACTCTACAATTAGATATTTTCCCTACTAACCTTTTAGACAATTTATTGGTTGTAAAATCTTTTACAGCAGATCAATCTGCAGATTTTACGGGAGGAGTTGTCAATATCGTTACCAAAGATTTACCTACAAAGGAAGAGTACAGTCTTTCTATAGGAACGGCTTACAATAGCAATTTTCATTTCAACGATAATTTTCAAACCTTCGACAGTGGCGGCCGTGCCTTTGGTTTTGCCAGAAGTGAAAATGATCTTCCAATTAATAGAAATATATCCGATTTAAATCCGGTCACAAATACTGAAGAATTACGTGGACTAACCCAAACGCTAGATCCACAAATGGGTCTAGAAAGTTCAACTACTTTTTTAGATACCAATTTTGGATTTAATCTTGGTAATCAGTACAACCTTAATGAAGATGCCTCATGGAGATTAGGGTATTCTGCAGCGGTTTCTTACCGTAATGAATCCCAATACTTTGAAAATTTCATAGATGGACAAGTATACAGAAGAAGTCAAGACAATTCTGTTTTTGAACTAGAAGCAGATCGAACCAATTCTGGAAACCTTTCTACCAATAATGTGCTACTTACAGGACTTGGTGGGATTACCGTAAAGGGGGAGCGTAATAAATTTAAACTTAATTTATTACACATCCAGAATGGAGAAACGCAGTCTTCATTTGTAACGCAGCGAAACATTATTTTAAATTCCAACCTAAGTGAAAGAACCTCCTTGCTGTTCACTGAGCGTTCTATTAGCAACATTCTTTTAAATGGTGTGCACTCAGGATCAGAAGGTCTTTGGAATGTAGATTGGCGCGGAGCTGTTACCTGGGCAAATGTTTTAGATCAGGATTTTAGAGTTACTCCATTTTTTATAAATGAATCTAATGGTCTTCGTTCAATTAACCCGAGTGAAGCAGGAGATCCACTACGTATTTGGAGGGACCTAGAAGAAATTAATCTAGTTGGTAAGGTAGACATTTCCCGCAAGCACAAACTTTTTGGATATGATGCAAAGTTTAAATTTGGTGGTAATTACATCTTTAAAAACAGAGAATTTGGAGTAGATCAATATGCATTACCAAATGTAGACGGGGATAATGAATTTAGCCTTCGATTTGAAGGAGACCCGAACAATGTATTAGCACCAGAAAACATTCTAACTGTTTCCCCACGCGAAGGAACTTATATAAGACAAGACTCCAACCCATCTGACTCTTTTGATTCAGATATCGCCATATTTGGTGCCTATATTTCGGAAGAATTTAAACTAGCTAGCTGGTTTAATGCTATCGTTGGGGTTCGTGTAGAACAATTTCAATTAGACTATAACGGTGTAGACGTTGAAGGAAATGTTATAGAAGATGCACGATTCCTAGATGAGTTTGACGTCTTTCCTACGGCTAACTTAATTTTTGATTTGAACGAAGAGGGAAACAAAAAAATAAGAGCTTCGTATGGTAGAACAACCGCAAGACCTTCTTTTAAAGAAGCCTCCACCGCAGCTATCATTGATCCTATTTCTAACACCATTTTTAATGGTAACCCAGACATTCAACCAACGTATATTAACAATTATGATTTACGTTTTGAATCTTATGGAGAAGGTACCAATTTTATCGCAGTAAGTGCTTTCTATAAAACCTTAGAAAATCCGATAGAAATTAGTTTCATTCAAGGAGCGCCAAACCAGTTTGTACCCTTAAACTTAGGGGAAGCAACAGTATTAGGATTGGAAATTGAAATGAGAAAAACCTTGGATTTTATTGGCCTTGATAATTATTTCTTCACAGGAAACTATTCGTTAATTGAATCGAAACAGGATTTAGGTGTTTTTGAAAGAGAAAGAAGAGCAGATCCTTCAAATCTTAGAGATGGAGAAACTCCAATTACAGAACGTCAATTGCAAGGACAATCTCCTTTTATCTTAAACTTAGGTTTTGGTTACAACAATCAGGACAGCGGTTGGGAAAGCGGCCTTTTTTACAATGTTCAGGGACCAACCCTAGAGATTGTAAGTGATGGTAATGTAGGCGACGTTTACACACGCCCGTTCAATGATTTAAAGTTTAATTTAAGCAAGCGATTTGGCGAAAACAAACAAAATAAAATTACGATTAGAGTATCTAATATTTTGGATGACGAACGTTTGAGTGAATTTGAATCGTTTAGATCTAGCAGACAAATATTTTCATTATTGGAACCAGGAAGAACCTTTTCCCTTGGGTATAGTACTAGTTTCTAAAAAAAGCATTGTTAATTAGAAGCCCCGATTTTTCGGGGTTTTTTTTGCAGTTTATCGAAAACTGTGAGGAAATTCTCTATCCTAGCTGCGAAGCCTCTTTAATTTGGCTATATTTGTGGCATAGCCTTTGTTACCAATACTTTATGAAGCAAATCTACCTTGTACTTTTCTTCTGCTTTTCTTCTTTCGCCTTCTCACAGGTGCAAAGTAGTGGTGATATTGAAGGATTTAAACTCTACCCGAATCCCACAATTGATGGGAAAGTTTTTATTGATACCGCTCTAGATGCCCCAAAACAGGTACACATTTTTGATGTACTAGGTACCCAAGTATTTCAAACTACCATCCTTGGAAACGAGTTGAATCTCACTAATTTAGGCAAAGGGGTATATATTTTACGTGTCATTGAACGCGACAAAGTTGCTACCAGAAAACTGGTAATAAAATAAGAGATCTTTTAAGAACGCTTGTTTTTTTGTACCGTTCATCGGACAGACATACAAACTTGCCCATTTCACAACATATTTTACCATTTTAGCACTGTTCCTCATACATTTATGTTGCTAATTCCCCAAATCGGCAATGCATGAAAAAACTCTACATAATCCTACTTATGGCACCACTATTTACATTCGGACAGGAGCTCGTTAGTATTAACGATGCTAAACCAGTTAAAGTAGAAGGTTTCAAGATGTATCCAAATCCGGCCTACGGTGATGAAGTATACATCACTACCGAACGAAATGGAACCAAAGAAATTCAGGTTTTTGATGTCTTTGGCGATGTGGTCTTACGTGATAAAATAACAACAAACACCCTAAACATATCAAAATTGGTACCGGGGGTGTATGTTTTGCAAGTAACAGAAGAGAAAAGAACAATGACCCGAAAATTAGTGGTCAAATAACTATCCAAACTAACGCGATTAAAAGCCCTGGCAACCAACTTGCCAGGGCTTTTTGCATTAGTTTTGTAGGGATGATTCTCAAGAACGATCAGATTTTCAACCTTAAGACTGCACGCGATTTTGAAGCTGCAGCCTTGAGTACCTTTAGCAATCAATACCAAGGAAATCAGGTTTACAGAAGGTTTTGCGATTATTTAAATAGAACACCAGAAACTGTTCATTCGCTGGATGCCATTCCATATTTACCCATAGAATTTTTTAAAAAAGAAAGAATCTTAGTGGGAGAACCTGTCACAGAAACCATCTTTACCAGTAGTGGTACAACAGGGGCATTGACTAGTAAACATCTGGTGCCAGACCTAGCACTCTACGAGAAAAGTTTTTATAAAGCCTTTGAACAATTCTACGGGGCGCCCAAAGATTTTTGCATTCTAGCGCTTTTACCTTCTTATCTAGAAAGAGAAGGATCTTCCTTGGTGTACATGGTTGCTGCTTTGATAAAAGATTCTAAACATCCCGCGAGTGGTTTTTATTTAAACGATCATAAGGCCTTAATTTCCCAATTAGCACAACTTGAAAATCAAGGACAGAAAACTATTTTAATTGGCGTAAGTTTTGCTTTGTTAGATTTGGCAGCGATCATGCCTTTTCCTTTAAAAAGTACTCTAATAATGGAAACAGGAGGAATGAAAGGAAGAAGAAAAGAAATGATTCGTAATGAATTGCATGAACAACTTCAAGAAGGGTTTGGAGTTTCAGAAATTCATTCGGAATATGGAATGACAGAATTGCTATCTCAAGCGTATTCCACAGGGAACGGTCGCTTTACCTGCCCTGCCTGGATGAAAGTTAGCACAAGAGACACCGAAGATCCATTAAGCAAACAGGCCTTTGGAAAAACTGGTGGTATTAATATTATAGACTTGGCTAATCAACATTCCTGTGCCTTTATTGCCACTCAAGATTTAGGAAAAGTATATGAAGACCATTCGTTCGAGGTCTTAGGAAGGTTTGATCATTCAGACATTCGAGGTTGTAACCTAATGGTTATGTAACTACTGAAAGTTCAGGACAAAGTAATTTTTCTTTCCTCTTTGTAAAAGCACAAATTGCCCATTAATGAGGTCCTTTTCTGTGATTAGAAAATCTTCTTTTACCTTCTCTTTATTGACAGCAATTGAATTCTGTTTTAATTCTCGTCTAGCTTCGCCATTGGAGCCTAAGAAACCTGTTTTTGCCGCCAAAGCTCCAATCATATCTAATCCAGCAGTCAATTCACTTTTTGCAAGTTCTTTTTGAGGTACGCCTTCAAAAACATCCATAAAAGTCTGGGCATCCAGCTTTTTAAGATCTTCAGCCGATGATTTTCCAAACAAAATAGCACTGGCTTCTACTGCATTTTCAAAAGCTTCTTTAGAATGCACCATACAGGTAATCTCTTCTGCTAATTTCTTCTGTAAGGTTCTTAGATGGGGTGCTTCTTTGTGAGATTCTACCAATGTAATAATGTCTTCTTTAGAAAGGAAAGTAAAAATCTTAATATACTTTTCAGCATCTTCATCTGAAGTATTTAGCCAATATTGATAGAATTTATAAGGAGATGTACGCTTTGGATCTAACCAAACATTGCCACTTTCGGTTTTACCAAATTTCGTACCATCTGCCTTTGTAATTAAAGGACAGGTTAAGGCATATCCTTTACCACCACCAATTCTGCGAATAAGCTCTGTACCCGTAGTGATATTGCCCCATTGATCGCTCCCTCCCATTTGTAGGGTGCAATTGTGATTTTGATAGAGATAAAGAAAATCATACCCCTGTACCAATTGATAGGTAAACTCCGTAAAAGACATCCCTTCCTTGGCTTCGGCAGAAAGTCTTTTTTTCACAGAGTCTTTCGCCATCATATAATTTACGGTAATGTGTTTCCCTACATCTCTTATAAAATCAAGGAAGGAGAAGTTCTTCATCCAATCGTAGTTATTCACAAGTACCGCTGCATTCTCGGCATCACTTTCAAAATCTAAAAATTTCGCAAGTTGTGCTTTTAGGGCCTCTTGATTATGACGTAGCGTATTTTCATCTAGCAAATTACGCTCTGCCGATTTTCCAGATGGATCCCCAATCATTCCGGTAGCACCCCCCACCAAAGCAAAAGGTTTGTGTCCCGCTATTTGAAAATGGCGTAACATCATAACACTCACCAAGTGACCTATATGTAGCGAATCTGCCGTTGGGTCTATACCAACGTAGGCCGCTTGCATGCCTTCTAATAAATGCTCTTCCGTCCCGGGCATAGCATCATGCAACATACCTCTCCACGCCAATTCGGCTACAAAATTCTTTGTCATCTCTTAAAGCTAAAAAATCCATGCAAATATAGAATCTTGCCAGTGTTTCCCTAAACATTATTACGCAAATAGGTACATTTGAGCATGATATTGGTTACAGGAGGTACAGGTTTATTAGGGGCACATCTTTTAGCAGCATTAAGTTTGGAAAAAAAGCCACTCCGTGCTATCTATAGAAATCCCAAAAAACTAGCACTCGTAGAAAAAGTATTTTCTTATTATTCCCAAGATTCTAAAAACTTATTTGACGCTATAGAATGGGTAAAGGCAGATGTTTTAGACATCCCCAGTTTAGAAAATGCCTTCCAAGATGTGATACAAGTGTATCATGCAGCCGCTCTGGTATCTTTTGATCCGAAAGAGGATAAAAAATTACTAAATATCAATATCGATGGCACTACCAACGTAGTGAATCTTTCTATAAAATATGGTATTAAAAAATTAGGGTTTGTTAGTTCTATTGCCGCATTAGGGCCTGGAAAACCAGGTCAAGTTATTAATGAGGAAAATGAATGGACCAAGACGGCCTCTACCTATGGCGTTTCTAAACACTATGCAGAATTAGAAATCTGGCGTGCCTCTCAAGAAGGTATGGATGTAATCATTGTTAATCCAGGAATTATAATTGCCCCAGGCCATTGGAAAAGCAGTAGTGGAAGCTTCTTTTATCAAGCCGCTAAAGGAACTAACTATTACCTTCCTAGCGGTACAGGCTTTGTGGATGTGAAAGACGTTACAAAGGCCATGATACAACTCATGGATAGCTCCATTGCTAATGAACGTTTCATTTTGGTAAATGAAAACTGGAGTTACCAAAAATTTGCGCAACTGTTAGCAAAGGGTTTAAAAAAACCAGAACCAAAGAAGAAAATTACCTTAGGAATGCTCGAAGTCTTTTGGCGTTTAGATTGGATTGCCGGCACCTTTCTGGGTAAAAGAAGAAAGCTCTCCAAAGCCACCGTACAGTTTTTTAAGACGATTGAGGAATACGATCATTCCAAACTTAAAAACGCACTTGATTTTCAATTTGTAGACTTAGAAAAGAGCACTTTAGACTACTGTGCTATTTTTCTGAAGGAACAGTAGTTTTAGGAGCATCCGGATTACGACGCTGACTTATACTATCGCGAACGCGTTGATTGCGCGCTCTTAAACTGTCATTCTTTTGTTCCCGCTCCTTATCAATTTCTTTAATATTGGCTTCTAATCTATCTGCAATAGACTGATACATGGACTGATACACCGCGGGTACCGATGCGTAATATTGATCACTTTTTACAAAACGTAGGCTATCAATTCCATACTTCTCATATAGATAAGGCATGGTTTCTATTTGATACTTATCTAACAAGGTATTGCTGGTGGTTCTTATACCATTTAAAATAGCCAAGTCGTATAGAATTTCAGTCATCTGGGCTTGCGGTATCAAATCTTCGGGAGGTTCAATCAGTTGCTCCTTGCAAGCACCCAAGCAAAATACGGTAAGTACTACAAGTATAGCCTTTTTAGGAACGATTAAAAGTAAGTCTCTTTGCATGCCTTTCATTAGATAATACCCCTTCTTCAAAAGCCAAATGCCCATTTACAAAGGTTCTTTTAATTTCACTATCAAAGGTAACTCCTTCAAATGGAGACCACCCACATTTATAGAAAACATTAGACTTTTTAACCTCCCATTTAGAGGTTAAATCTACTTCTACTAGATCTGCAAAATACCCTTCTCTTAGGTAACCTCGCTTTTCAACATCGAATAAAATAGCGGGGTTATGACACATTTTTTGAACCATGTGCTCCAAGGTAATTGCTCCTTGCTTGTGTTTCTGTAACATGGCTACCAATGCATGTTGTACAAGCGGCCCTCCAGAGGGGGCTTTTGTATACACATTGTCTTTCTCTTCCAAAGTATGAGGAGCATGGTCTGTTGCAATAACATCTATTCTATTGTCATTCAAGGCTTCCCAAAGTGCAGCTCTATCTTCTTTATTCTTTACAGCAGGATTCCATTTTATAAAAGTGCCTTTTTCTTTATAGTCTTCGTCTGAAAACCACAGATGATGGATACAAACCTCGGCTGTAATCTTTTTTTCATGAAGTGGAATTTCATTTGTAAACAATTCCATCTCTTTCGCTGTAGAAAGATGAAAGACATGAAGTCTTGCTCCTGTTTTTTTTGCAAGAGCAATTGCCTTTGAAGACGACAAATAACAAGCCTCCTCGCTTCGTATTTTAGGATGATACTCAATAGGAATGGCATCTCCGTATTTTTCTTGATAGTATGCAAGGTTGCGCCGAATAGTAGCCTCATCTTCACAATGGGTAGAAATAACCAATTCTGTATTTCTAAATATCTTTTCTAGCACTTCCTCATTGTCTACCAGCATATTTCCAGTAGAGGATCCTAGAAATAATTTAATACCTGAACAACTGTTTTTATCCAAGCGTTTTATTTCTTCTAAATTATCATTAGTGCCCCCAAACTTAAAACTGTAATTCGCGAAAGAGGTGTTAGAAGCTATTTGAAACTTACTTTCGTGCGCTTCTAGGGTAGTTGTCTGTGGTTTGGTGTTTGGCTGTTCCATGAAGCTCGTGATTCCTCCAGCAATAGCAGCTCTACTTTCTGTAGCAATAGTTCCTTTATGAGTAAGCCCTGGTTCTCTAAAATGCACCTGATCATCTATTACCCCAGGCATTAATATGCTACCTTGACAATCTATAACCTGTGCTTGATCGTGCGAAATATCACGATCAATTTTACTAATGTACTCCCCTTCAATTAGAATATCTCTTTCTAATTGCTCTCCTTCGTTTATTATTCTTCCGTTTTTTAAAAGGAACCTTCCCATTTTAGAATGTTTTTTTATAAAATATGCTCCTAAATTTCATGATAAGAACACCAAAAACGGCTTCCCAAATAATTCGTGAACTCATTTTAGATTTACCGTTGATTCGGTCTGTAAAAATTATTGAAACCTCTTCAATTTTAAACTTTTTTAGATACGCCCTGTACTTCATTTCTATTTGAAATGCGTACCCAATAAAACGAACAGCATCAAGATTAATCGCTTCAAGGACTTTTCTTCTGTAACAAATAAAACCTGCCGTAGGATCATGCACCCACATTCCAGTGATGATCTTTACATAAAAGGAGGCACCATACGACAATAATATCCTACTTAGAGGCCAGTTCACCACATTAATCCCCTTTTTATAGCGTGATCCCACAGCTACATCTGCACCATCTAAACAACATCTATGCAAGCGCAAAAGATCACTAGGTTTATGAGAAAAATCGGCATCCATTTCAAATATGTAGTCATACGATCGTGCCAATGCCCATTTAAATCCGTGAATATAGGCAGTCCCCAATCCGGCTTTTTCCGTGCGTACCTCTAAAAACAACCGGTCTTTAAATTGTTCTTGTAATTCCTGAACATTCTGTGCAGTACCGTCTGGAGAATTATCATCTACCACCAAAATATCGAAGTCCTTTTTTAGGTCGAAAACCGTCTTAATAATGGCTTCAATATTTTCAATTTCGTTAAAAGTGGGTATAATAACCAGTCCTTCTGCCAACCTTGTAAGTTTAAGCAGTAAAAATAGTGTTTTGTACTCTTTTGTTTAACAAAGAGGCATCCAGAAGCATAATTCATAACTTTGTATCCCATAGAAATGGTCTTAATGGGGAAACATCTTTCCAAAAAATTCTTGTCGTTTTTAGGTATTCTGCTCGCAATTAATTTACTGCAAGCCTACTTTACCCCTCTTATTTACGATGAAACTTATTATTGGTATTACGCACAAGAGATGGCGTGGGGCTATTTTGACCATCCACCTATGGTGGCGCTTTTAGTAAAATTGAGCAGTTTTTTCTTTGAGGGAGAATTAGGCGTTCGCTTTATTGGATGTTTACTTTCCAGTGGCACAATAATTCTTCTGTGGTCCATGATTGATGATCAGGAGAAAAACAACCGTATTTCTTTGTTTTTCCTTTTGGCGGTTTCTATGGTGCTTTTTAATGCATATGGGTTTTTCACCTTGCCAGATACACCCTTGTTATTTTTCACAGCGCTTTTCCTTAAACTGTATCAAAAGTTCCTTCAAAAGAGCTCTATAGGTATGGCCATAGCATTGGGGCTTTGCATGGCTGCCCTCATGTATAGTAAATACCATGCTGTATTGGTCATTCTTTTTGTACTGCTTTCCAACGTAAAACTGGTTACCAATAAATATGCCTGGCTTTCGGTTTTTGTGGCCTTATTAGCCTATGTTCCACATTTTCTTTGGCTCGTAGAACATGACTTCGTCTCTGTAAAATATCATTTATTCGAAAGACCAAATCAACCTTATAGTTTTGATGAGTTTACGTTGGGATATCTACTCAACCTTATTGTAAATTTTGGGCTTTTATTTCCTTGGTTTTATTGGGCCCTTTTTAAGACAAAAGCCCAAACTTTGTTTGATAAAGCCTTGATTTATCTAACCTTTGGAATCATTCTATTTTTCTTTTTCTCTAGTTTCCATCGTCGTGCGCAAGCGCAATGGGTCATTGCCATCTGCGTACCAATGCTTTTACTGACCTTTAATTTTCTAAGTCATTCCCTGAGTACTAAGAAATGGTTATGGCGCGTAGGTATTTTTGGAATTGTACTCATTTGCTATGCAAGACTTTGGTTAGTACACCAGCCCTTAATCCCTTTTATGGGATACGAAACGCACGGCACCAAGGAGTGGGTGGCTAATTTAAATAAGCTGGTTGGTGACACCCCAGTTGTGTTTGAGAACAGCTATCGCAGAGCCCCGATGTATTCCTTTTACACTGGCTATCCCGCCTTTTCATTAAATAATATTCAATACCGCCAAAACCAGTATTCTATAGATGATTCAGAATCTAGGTTTCAGCACAAACGTATTGCCTATGTAACGCCTTTTGCAAAAGCTGGTGACTTCACCTACGTTCCCAAAAGGTCTAACAGATATTTTGGCTGGTTTGTAGACGACTTTGAATCCTTCAGAAAATTAAAATGTGTTGTGGATGCCCCTGTGATTCTAGAATCAGCCTCCACAGAACTAAAGATTATTAACCCCTACAAGCAAGACATTGACCTAGAAAAGCTACAACTTAAGGTGGCTTATTTAGATGATTACAAAGACATTATAGAAATACTACCAATTGCTTTAAATACCAAAGAGACCGCTCCAGAAGCACTTAAAGCACAAGACACCACCTATTTCAAAATTCGTTTCCCTCAAGCAACCAACAACCCACCTAAATATATTAAGTTTAGTATCTCTGAAAACGGGTTGCAACCGGGATTAAATAGTGAAAGTATTAAGGTTAACTAATGGAACCACTTTACAGAAATATCACAAATATAGACTGGATTACGGTGGTAATTTTAGGAAGCTTGGCGCTTTTAACCGTTGGAAAGTACCTTTTTAAAAATGCATTTTTTAATTTTCTCCAACTTCCATTTAATGCAAAATACCTTTCATGGAACAAAAAGAAAGGTAGGCTCATTCAAGGGTTTCATATTCTTTTAGTGCTGTTTCAACTAATTAATTATGCCCTATTATTTTTTATAGCCCGTTCTTTTATTCGTTATGGAACCCTAGACACGAGTTATGAGATTTTTTTAGCACTTATCCTGGGGTTATTGGTTTTTCTTCTTCTAAAAGTTGGCCTACAAATGGGCACCGGTTACTTTTTTGAAAACATGGAATTAATGGGCGATTTAATTTTTGAAAAACTCACCTACTTCAATTATGGCAGTTTACTGGCCTTTGGGGGTAATATTTTATTGATTTACGTCTTTCCTGGTTCAATTTCACTCGTTTATGCAATAGTTTTTATGGTTTTAGCGATGAATTGTATCGGATTGGTAAAAATTCTAAGAAACTATCAAAAGTTAATTATAGGCAATGCTTTCTATTTTATTTTGTACCTTTGCACTCTCGAAATTTCGCCTATAGCTATTATAATCAGCTATTTAAACAGTTGAAACCTATGAAAGTAAAGACGATTTTGGTATCCCAGCCAGAACCGAAAATGGAGAACTCCCCTTATTCTAAACTAATTGAGAAGTCACGGGTAAAAGTAGATTTTAGGCCATTCATTCATGTTGAGGGTGAAAGTGCAAAAAGTGTACGCCAGCAGAAGATAGATTTAAACGACTACACCGCTATAATTTTAACGAGCAGAAATGCCGTTGATCACTTTTTTAGAATTGCAGAAGAAATGCGTTTTAAAGTGCCAGATAGCATGAAGTATTTCTGCCAGTCCGAAGCAGTAGCGTATTACTTACAGAAATACGTGGTTTATAGAAAACGTAAGATTTATGTTGGACAAAGACTGTTTGCAGATCTAATTCCAATGTTTAAGAAATACAAAGACGAAAAGTTTTTGCTTCCTTCTTCAGATAGTCTAAAACCGGAAATTCCTAAAGTATTAGAAGATCTAAAACTTAATTGGAAACGGGGTATTTTTTACAAAACAGTAGTAAGTGACCTTTCGGACCTAAGAGATGTCTACTACGATGTCCTAGTTTTCTTTAGCCCATCGGGAATTGAATCACTATTGAAGAACTTTCCTGATTTTGAGCAAAACGACACGCGAATTGCTGTTTTTGGGAACAGTACGGTAAAAGCAGCCACCAATGCCGGTCTACGAATTGATATTAAGGCTCCAACGCCAGAGACACCTTCTATGACTATGGCCTTACAGAAATATATTGCAGACGTTAACAAATAACGTTTTGTGCAAATAGATATTAAAAAAGCCCCTTTTGAAGGGGCTTTTTTAGTTTAAAAGGCATATCGTTGCGGGCCTCCTCGTCTAATTTCTTCATTAGCATAGGCTTCAAATTTTTTGAAGTTTTCTCGAAACGCATTGCTTAATTTAAAGGCCGTCTTATAATAGGCATCGTCATTATTCCAAGTTGCTCTAGGGCTTAATACCTTGGTTGGAACGCCGGGACATTCTCTGGGTTGCGCTACACCAAATACTGAATGAATATGGTAGTTATCATAATTATATAACCCTAAATCACCTCGTAGTGCAGCACTAATCATTGCCCTTGTATACTTGAGTTCCATGCGGGTTCCAACGCCATAAGGACCACCAGTCCAACCGGTATTAATTAACCACACATCCACCCCTGCTTCAATCATTTTTTTACTAAGCATCTCTGCATACACAGTTGGATGCAATGGCATAAATGGCGCACCAAAACAAGCAGAAAAAGAAGGTTGTGGTTCTACCACTCCTGCTTCTGTTCCTGCAACTTTTGCCGTATACCCCGAAATAAAGTGATAGGCAGCTTGTGCTGGAGTTAGTTTAGAGATAGGAGGCAAAACTCCAAAGGCATCAGCAGTTAAGAAGAAAACATTTTTTACGTTTTCACCTATCGAAGGTTGTTGTATGTTTTCAATATGGTAAATTGGATAACTTACTCGTGTATTCTGTGTGATAGAAGTATCGCCAAAATCAACATCACCAGAAGCATTCATGATCACGTTCTCTAGAATTGCACCTTTCTTAATAGCACCGTAGATCTCGGGTTCTTTTTCTGCCGAAAGGTTGATAACCTTTGCATAGCAACCTCCTTCAAAATTAAAAACGGAGTTTTTAGGCGTCCATCCGTGTTCATCATCTCCAATAAGCTTTCTATTTGGGTCGGTAGAAAGGGTTGTCTTTCCCGTTCCAGACAATCCAAAGAATAAAGCGGTATCTCCATCCTCTCCCAAATTCGCAGAACAATGCATAGGAAGTACATTGTTATAAGTAGGGAGAATAAAATTTAATGCAGAGAAAATACCTTTTTTAATTTCACCCGTGTAACCCGTTCCACCAACTAAGGCAATTTTTCTCGTGAAATTTAAAATTGCAAAATTATGTTGTCTTGTACCATCAATTGCTGCATCTGCCATAAAACCAGGGGCATTGACAACGGTCCACTCCGGACTAAAGTTTGCTAGTTCAGAAGCCTCCGGCCTCAAAAACATATTATATACAAACATGTTAGACCAGGGGTATTCATTAATCACTCTTATTTTTAGTTTGTAGGCATCATCGGCACAGGCATACGCATCTCTAACAAACAGCTCCTTTTCATTTAAATAGGCGATAACTTTTTCATACAACCGATCAAAAGCCGCTGCTTCAAAAGGAATATTAATATCACCCCACCATATTTTATCTTCGGTGATCGCGTCTTTTACAATAAATCGATCCAGTGGCGAACGTCCTGTAAATTCGCCAGTATTCACTGCCAGGGCTCCTAAAGAAGATTCTTGCCCTAACCCTTTTTCTAGAGTTATCGCATGCAACTCATCTGATGTTCGTTGGTACTGAATGTTTGTGTGGTTAATACCGTAATTCTGTAACGAAATCGTTTTCGTTGGTGATGTGGATTGCTCCATTAAACTATTGTTTTTTAAAGTTTGGGCAAAGCTAAGTATTTAATAAACCAAGACCATGAATTTATTGATCTATGGTCTTATTTTCCGGTAAGAATCCCAAAAATAAGATACCCCCACCCAGCAATGAGCAGCGTTCCACCAATAGGTGTTACAATTCCTATTTTCCTAAAATCAAATCCTGTTAAAGAATTGGTGGCCAGAAAATAAATCGAAAAAGAAAAAAGAACCATCCCAGAAACGATCAAGAAGAAAACAATTCTTTTTGTACCATCAGTGACCATGGTAATGGTGCTAAGGATCATTAGAAACAAGGCATGATACATTTGATATTTAATTCCAGTCTCAAACGTGGCAATGGCTTCTGAATCGATCACTTTTTTTAAGCCATGAGCTCCAAAAGCGCCAAGTACTACTGCCAGTACCCCAAATACCAAACCTGTAATCAAAATTGTTTTGTTCATAACTTAAATGGTCTATTATTTTAAAAATATAACAATTTGATACTTTCGTATCCGTTAGTGACAAAGGTAAATGAATCTTATGGCTCGGAGAATTCTTGTTTTGGGAGCAGGCAAATCAACTGCTTTTCTATTGGACTATTTTTTAAATAAAGCGGTTGAAGAATCACTTCATCTTACCATTTGCGACATGCACCCAGAAACCATTGCGGCATCCGTTAAGGGAAATCCCAATTGCACGGTTGTAGCATTAAATATTTTAGAAGACGAAGCACGGCAAAAAAATATTCAAGAATCAGATATCGTGGTCTCTATGCTCCCACCAAGACTGCACAGCAAAGTGGCGATCGATTGTTTGGAATTTAAAAAACACCTAGTGACTGCCTCATATGTTAGCGATGAAATTCGTGCCTTAGATAGCCAAGTAAAAGAGGCCGGTTTAGTATTTATGAATGAGATTGGTCTAGACCCCGGCATAGACCATATGAGTGCTATGGAGGTTATAGATAGAATTCGATCTAAGGGAGGCAAAATGCTCTTGTTTGAATCCTTCACAGGAGGATTGGTAGCTCCAGAAAATGACACCAACTTATGGAATTATAAATTTACCTGGAACCCTCGTAATGTGGTGGTTGCCGGACAAGGAGGTGCAGCGAAATTTATTCAAGAAGGCAGCTATAAATACATTCCATATCACAAACTATTTCGCAGAACAGAATTTCTTGATATTGAAGGTTATGGGAAGTTTGAAGGCTACGCTAATAGAGATTCTCTTTGGTACAGAGATGCATATGGGTTGCAGGATGTGTTAACCCTTTATCGTGGGACGATGCGAAGAATAGGCTTCTCTAAAGCTTGGAATATATTTGTTCAATTGGGGATGACAGACGACGGCTACCACCTAGAGGATTCTAAGGGGATGAGTTATCGTGAATTTGTGAACCTCTTTTTACCCTATTCCCCCACTGATTCTGTTGAATTAAAATTACGCCATTATCTAAAGATTGATCAAGACGATATCATCTGGGAAAAATTAGTAGAACTCGATCTTTTTAGTGCCGATAAAACCATCACCTTAGAAAACTGTACCCCAGCCCAAGCATTACAGGAAATCTTAGAATCTAGTTGGACTTTAGGAAACGATGAGAAAGACATGATTGTTATGTACCATAAATTTGGGTATGAGTTAGCAGGGAAAAAGAAACAACTAGACGCTAATATGGTAGTTCTTGGGGAGAATAGGACCAAAACGGCAATGGCCAAAACTGTAGGATTACCGGTTGCTATTGCCACCTTACAAATCTTAAATGGAAAAATTACCTCTCCAGGTGTTCAAATTCCAATAGCAAAAGAAGTATATGCCCCTATCTTAGATGAATTAAAAGCATATGGGATTGAGTTTAAAGAATTTCAAGTGCCCTATTTAGGCTACAATCCGGATTCTGTAGCAAGTTAACTTTTACAACTCTTTTTTATATTTGAATTGCATTTACAATTCAAACTATGAAATCTGGCAACAATCTGTTACAACTAGACGGGATTGACAAAAAAATTCTAAGGTATCTTATGGAAGATGCTAGAAAGCCCATTTTAGAAATTGCCAGAGGGATTGGTATTTCCGGGGCGGCCATTCACCAAAGACTTCGAAAACTAGAGGCTGCCGGTGTCATTTCTGGTTCCAAGTTTATTATTAACCCGAGAGTCCTTGGGTTTAAAACCATGGCGTACATCGGTATCTTTTTAGATAGAGCCATGAGCAATCCGTCTGCGGTGGCAGCTCTTAAAAAAATACCTGAAGTTCTAGAATGTCATTACACCACCGGAGATTGGTCTATTTTAATAAAAGTACTATGCAAAGACAATGAACATTTAATGCACGTTTTAAATAAGGATATTCAACAAATTGAGGGTGTTTCTAGAACCGAAACCTTTATTTCCTTAAATCAACAAATTAACAGACAGATTTCCATTTAAGGATACATGCGATATTTCATTGCTTTTATTATAGGATACTTTTCCGTGGGCCTTCTCTGTGCTCAAGAAACGTATGAGCGCACTTCCTATACCAAACAACTCACCCTTAGACACGATAACGATTTCTTCTTACTCACAGATCGGTATTATTCATCTGGTTTATTTTTGTCTTACGCTACAACTCTTAAGAAGGGGATTTTTGGCGGCGATGAGCAATTCATTGTTAGACTAGGCCAGGAGGTTTATACCCCTTTACAGACGCAATCTACCTCATCCGCTCTTTTTGATAGGCCTTATGCAGGCTTCACAGGTGCCCGGGGCACGTGGTCCACCGCGAATGAGCACCATTTATTTTCAATGGGGTTATTACTAGGCATTGCTGGGAATAACTCTGGAGCTGGCGGTTTTCAACGTTGGTATCACAGGGCCGTTGCTATATCAGATTCGCCCTTGTGGATTGATGAGATTAACAATAGTTTTCACGCCAATTTATATGCTTCACATGTTTCTCAATGGGAAATTGCGCCCAATCCTTTTGGAGTGCGATTACTCCTAGTCCCTAAGGTTGCCCTTGGTACCCGAGATATTTTTGGCGAGGCAGAAAGCATACTTCAGTTTGGTAGAAGAAGCCCATTACGCAGTAGTATCGCCTTTAATCGTCTGGGGAATAATGATCGAGAAATCTTTTTCGCTTTTCGCTTTGGATACCGACGAGTCTTTTACAATGGCCTAATTGAAGGGAATTTGTTTGGAGACTCGTCCACCATTTTAAGAACCCCAAAGAATGACCTTCTTTTGCTCGGTTTTGATTTTAATCATCGATTTAACCAGCACAATTACAAAGTAGGCTTCCGCTACAACAGTGCAGAAGCCCTTGACACTGACACCCATATGTATGTGCAATTATCCTATGGGTTTAGCTTTAATTGAATGTAACCTCCGCGGCGACTGCACTATTAATTTCCAAATCGTTTTGCACCTCATCCAATTTCATCTGTATGGTTTTTAGCGGTACTTTGCCCAAAGGAAGACGGAGTGGTGTGTTCTCTTTTGCAACATAACTTAAGATTGCTTTTGCGGCTTTCACAGGATCACCCTCCTGTTTGCCATGCACTCCTTTTAATTTATTTCTGAAAGCACCTGCGGTTTCTGCATAATCGTAAATCACCTTTTTAGCTTCAGGTAACTCTTTGGAGGCGAATTCTGTTCTAAAAGGTCCTGGTTCTACTAGAGTTACTGTAATTCCCAGAGGTTTTACTTCCTGTGCCAAGGCCTCACTAAATCCTTCCAATGCAAACTTACTGGCGTTATACATTCCAAATCCTGCAAAGGCTTTAATGCCTCCATGAGATGATATCTGAAGAATATGTCCTTGCTCTTGCTGCCTCATTTTTGGTAAAACCAACTGAGTAAGATTCAAACTTGCAAAAAAATTAACTTCAAAAACTTTCCTGCTTTCCTCTAAAGAAGTCTCCTCAATAGCCCCAACAAAACCTATCCCAGCATTGTTCACGAGTACATCAATTCTAGGAATGGACGCAATGATTTCTTCCATTGCTTGATGGTTAGTAATATCTACATGAACTGCTCTTGCACGTTCTTTATAGCGTGCATTAAATTTTTCTACCGCTTCGGCAGAGCGTAAGGTTCCTATTACAAAATCACCCTCATTTATTACTGCCTCGGTGATGGCTTTGCCCAATCCGCTAGAAATTCCTGTTATAAACCAAATCTTACTCATTCTTTAAAATATTTAGTGAGGTGTCTTTTGCAATTTCTAGGTAAAGTAGAACCACTGTTAAAAGTGTTGGTACGAGCCAAATTCCGTTTCCTATAAAATCATGTGCCAGATGGAATGCTACAATATTTACAACAATTGGCACAAGGATATAGAAACCCCATTTTCTTGTGCGTGCTACAAGGAGAAGGAGACCTCCAATAATTTCACCAATAGCTACTAGAACAAATAGATACGAACTAAACATGGTGCCTAAGAATTGCTGGGCTACTGCATCTTGAGGGGGTGCTACGGGAAGAAAGCCTAAGAACTTATTTAGGCCAAATACAATCATGAGGAGGCCTAAAGACCACAGCGTGATGGTTTGAATTTTACGTGTCATTGTGATTTATTTAAAATGAATGACACAAAATTCCTGCTTTTCTTGACCGCTAAAAATGAAGTGTTTTAAGTAATTCGCTTAAACTAGATTAAGATTTAAGTGCTAGCTGCTTGCGCACTTTGCTTAAAAATTCGGGAGTCATTCCTAAATAGGAAGCGATTACTTTTTGAGGAACGCGCTGTATCATGTTAGGATACCGTTTTTCAAGCTCTAAAAAGCGTTCCTCCGCACTCAAACTTAGGTTAGAAAGCGCTCTCTTCCTCGAAAAAGCAAAAGCTCTTTCTGTAGTAATTCTAAAATATTCACTAAGCGCATGTATCTCTTTGCATAAAGGCTCTATCTCATCATAGGTAGCCCTTAAAATAGACGAATTTTCAAGCGCTTCTACATGTAAGGTGGCAGGTGTTTGAGTGATGTAACTGTAGAAATCACTTACGAACCAATCGTCCATAGCAATTTGAACGGTATGTTCTTTACCTTCTTCATCCACAAAAAAAGAACGAAAAGCACCTTGGATTACATAGTTTCTATAATTGCTAACAAAACCTGGTTGCTCAATGAATTGCCTTCGTTTAATATTTTGTAACACAAAAACGGAGGCGATTTTTGCTTTTTCTTCAGGGGTAAGCAATACATAGCGTTCAATGTTATTAAATAGACCTACATGTTCCTCCATTACACTAAAAATAAAAAACCTGCCTTAATTAAAGACAGGTTAAGAATTCCTTTTAAAAATTAGGCACTTTAATCTCTGCCCCCTAATACTTGCATACCCCAATAAACCAGGGTAGCCAAAGAGCCAATTGCAGCCACTAAATAGGTGCGTGCCGCCCATTTTAAGGCATCTTCAGATCCTTTATACTCTTGTTGTGTTACCACATTTTTCTGTTTTAACCACACCAAGGCCCTTTTACTGGCATCGTATTCTACGGGTAAGGTGATAAAACTAAATAATGTAGCAAAAGCCATCATCACCAATCCTGCCACTGCTATCCAATAACCAAGACCTACTCCTGCAGCTGCCCCTAGCATGAGCCCCCCGAATACTACCCAAGTAGACATTCCTGAGGTTACGCTAACAATGGGAACTAATTGAGAACGCATGGTAAGCCATTCATACGCTTGTGCGTGTTGTACCGCATGCCCAACTTCATGCGCAGCCACAGCCGCGGCAGCGGCATTTCGCTGGCTATAAACCCCTTCACTTAAGTTAACTGTCTTATTTTTTGGATTGTAGTGGTCTGTTAACATCCCAGGGGTAGAAATTACCTTAACATCACGGATTCCGTGATCATCTAACATTTTTTGAGCAATTTCTGCACCACTCATACCATTTTGTAAATGAACTTTAGAGTAATGTCTGAATTTGCTTTTTAATCGTGAGCTTACCAACCAACTTACCAGTGCTATAGCCCCGATTAATATATAATATCCTGTCATGACTGTATCGTTTTAGATGTATTAAATATAACACTATCAAAGCAAAAACCCCGCCAAATTAGACGGGGTTCAAAAAACTGACATTTTGTTCGTTTATGCCAAAACCGGTGCTCCCCAGTTAAAGGCTTCGGCAATTTCTTTGTAAATAATTTCGCCTTCTACGATGTTTAATCCTTTTTCTAAGGATGCGTCTTGACGGCAAGCACTTTGCCATCCATTATTCGCTAGTTTAAGGATGTAAGGAAGCGTTACATTAGTTAAAGCAATGGTAGAAGTATAAGGTACAGCTCCTGGCATATTGGCCACACAATAATGAACCACGTCGTCTATGATGTATACGGGGTCTTCATGTGTGGTAGGTTTTGTTGTTTCTATACAACCTCCTTGGTCCACCGCAACATCTACAATCACGGTGCCTGGATGCATATCTTTGAGCATATCTCGTGTAATGAGGTTGGGGGCTTTGGCTCCTTTCAACAATACGGCTCCAACAATTAAATCGTGTGTTTTTAGGTGTTTTCTAATTCTCAATTCGTTCGAAAAGTCTGTAACCACATGGTTGGGCATTACATCATTTACATAACGTAACCTTTTCATATTAATGTCCATAATGGTGACGTGAGCCCCTAACCCAGCAGCCATTTTTGCCGCTTGGATCCCAACTGTACCAGCGCCCAGAACCAAAACCTTGCCTGGCTGTACTCCGGGAACCCCACCTAAAAGTACCCCTTTACCTTTGACCGGCTTTTCTAAGTATTTTGCTCCTTGTTGTATGGCCATTCTCCCTGCCACTTCAGACATTGGGGTTAAAAGCGGCAAACTGCCATCTTCATCTTCTACGGTTTCGTAGGCAATGCAAACGGACTTACTTTTTATCATTGCTTTGGTTAAAGCTTCACTGGAAGCAAAATGAAAATAAGTGAATACCACTTGCCCTTCTTTAATTAATGGGTACTCTTGAGCAATAGGTTCCTTAACCTTTACAATCATTTCTGCAATAGCATAAACTTCTTCTATGCTATCTAGAATGTTTGCGCCAGCTTCCAAATAATCTTGATCAAAAAATCCGCTTCCTTCTCCTGCCTTAGATTGAATGTAAACAGTGTGATTATTCTTTACAAGTTCAAAAACACCGGAAGGAGTCATTCCCACGCGGTTTTCGTTGTTTTTAATTTCTTTTGGTACCCCGATTATCATAATGAATGATTTTGTTGTTGTATGTGACTAAGTATTTAATCCAAAAATGGGGTTGTTAATTGGAAGTGAGAAAAAAAATCGATGAAATGCAGGGTAATTTTGGACAAATAACACAATATTTAATAAATACCCCTACATATATTAGGGGTACATATCATATTTATTGCAATTTATTTTTTATACCCCCATGTTTTTAGGGGATATTATTATTTGTGTCTAAATTTTAAAAAGAGCATGAGTATTACAAGTACCCCAGTGACGGTGTTCGCAAGAATAATTGCCAAACTTTGGATATGAATGCCATAGATAAGCCATAATACTAATCCGCATAGTAAAACCAGGTACATGGTTAGTGATATATCTTGGGTAGACTTATATTTCCAAGCTTTATAAACCTGGGGAACATACGCCACCGTTGTACAAGTGGCCGCTACAAGGCCTATAATCTCTATTGTTTGCATACTAAGTCTTAATGGTAGGAATTACGGCAAAAACTTTCGCCAAAAACTATCCAACAATATTTACAATCTTACCAGGAACAACAATCACCTTCTTGGGGGTACGCCCTTCTAGATATTTTGCAGTTAACTCATGATTTAAGACAGTGGCTTCAATTGCGTCTTTATCCATGTCCAAAGGCAAGACCAGCTTAAAACGCATTTTACCATTAAAAGATATAGGGTATTCCTTGGTGTCTTCTACTAAATACTTACTCTCAAAAGTTGGGAAGGTTGCAGTAGCTATAGAATCTTGGTGTCCTAACTTCTCCCAAAGCTCTTCTGCTATGTGCGGCGCGTACGGTGATACCAAAATTGCCAATGGTTCTAAAATAGCGCTGCTAGAACATCCCTGCGCCGTTAATTCGTTGACACAGATCATAAAAGTAGCGACCGAGGTGTTAAAGCTAAAAGCCTCTATATCTTCTTCTACCTTTTTTATGGTTTTATGAAGCGTTTTTAGATTCTCTGCCGTAGGCTCGCTCTCATTTAGGCCTAGGTATAATTTCCAGAGTTTCTTTAAAAATCCATGCACTCCCGTAATTCCTGCAGTATTCCATGGTTTGGACTGTTCTAAGGGTCCCAAAAACATTTCATACAGCCTTAGACTATCTGCACCATACTCTTCACAAATCTGATCAGGATTTACCACATTGTATTTGGATTTAGACATCTTTTCAATCTCTCTTCCAACGATGTATTTTCCGTTTTCCAATACAAATTCTGCATCAGACAAATCGGGGCGCCATTTTTTAAAAGCAGGAATATCTAATTCATCGGATGCATTAATAAGTGAGACATCTGCGTGAATGGGATTTACTTCATGCCCATTTATCAATCCTTTAGAATATACTTTATTACTAGTTGCATCCTTGTAAACAAAGGCGCTTGTCCCGGTAATCATTCCCTGATTAATAAGTTTTCTAGCAAATTCATCTTTGGGTGCGAAGCCACGGTCAAACATAAATTTTTGCCAAAATCTGCTGTATAACAAGTGACCTGTAGCATGTTCACTACCACCAATATATAAGTCTACATCTTGCCAATAGTTAATTGCTTCCTTAGAATATATGGCCTGCTCATTGGAAGGATCCATGTAGCGGTTAAAGTATTGCGAGCTTCCTGCCCATCCAGGCATAGTATTTAGTTCCAGAGGAAATACATTTTTATGATCTATTTCACTATTGGCAACTACTTGGTTTGTGGCTGTATTCCAAGCCCAGCAAGATGCGTTACCCAAGGGCGGTTCTCCCGTTTCCGTTGGAAGATATTTCTCTACTTCTGGTAATTCTAACGGCAAATGTTCTAGCGCAATCATCTGTGGCATTCCATCAGCATCATAGTACACTGGAAAAGGTTCACCCCAATAGCGTTGTCTGCTGAATACTGCATCCCGGAGTCTAAAATTAATTTTTCCCTGACCCTGATCTATCTCTTCTAAAGCCTCAATTACTTTTCTAGTGGCTTCTGTATAATTGAGTCCGTTTAAGAAATCACTATTCGCCAAAACAGTATTTGCTTTATCGGCAAAAGCCTCTTCGGAAATATCAACCCCCTCAAAAATATTGGGGATGTCAATCTCGAAATGCTTGGCAAAATCATAATCCCGTTGGTCACCACAAGGAACCGCCATTACCGCCCCTGTTCCGTAACCTGCTAGTACATAATCACCAATCCAAATAGGAACGGGTTCTTTGGTAAAAGGATGTTCTGCGTAAGCACCTGTAAAAACACCTGAGATGGTTTTAACGTCTGCCATACGTTCTCTTTCAGATCTTTTTGAAGTTGCTTCTACATAGGCCTTCACCTCTGCTGCCTGGGCTTCCGTTGTTATTTTGGCTACTAACTCATGCTCCGGAGCAAGCGTCATGAACGACACTCCAAAAATAGTGTCAGGCCTTGTGGTAAATACTTCAATGACCCCATCATGCCCTTTAATTGAAAAGCTCACAGAGGCACCTTCTGAGCGACCTATCCAATTGGTTTGGGAATCTTTTAATGGTTGTGGCCAATCAATGGTTTCTAATCCGTCTAATAAGCGCTGCGCATATGCCGTAATTCGCATCATCCATTGCGTCATTTTCTTGCGAATTACAGGATGACCCCCACGTTCTGAAACACCGTTTACTATTTCATCATTCGCCAATACGGTTCCTAATGCTGGGCACCAGTTCACCTCAGCATCTGCCAAATAGGTTAGACGGTATTTTAACAACACTTCTTGTTGTTCTTTATCTGAGTATTGCTCCCAATCTACCGCTGTGATATTAGGTGTGTCCTCATCGCAAGCCGCATGAACCGATTGGTTTCCATTTTTTTGAAAAATGGCAATCAGCTCTGTGATGGGTCGCGCCGTATCGGCATCATAATCATACCAAGATTCAAACAATTGAATAAAAACCCATTGGGTCCATTTGTAGTAACTAGGGTCTGAAGTACGTACTTCACGACTCCAATCAAATGAAAAACCTAAATCGTCTAATTGTTCTCTATATCTCTTAATATTCGTTGCTGTGGTAATCGCTGGGTGTTGCCCAGTCTGAATAGCATATTGCTCTGCGGGAAGACCAAAAGAATCGTAGCCCATTGGGTGCAAAACATTAAACCCTTTGTGACGCTTATATCGCGCATAGATATCACAAGCAATATATCCTAGGGGATGGCCCACATGCAAGCCTGCTCCGGAAGGATAAGGGAACATGGATAGTGCATAAAACTTTGGGAGGTCTGAAGTATTGTCTGCCTTAAACGTTTGATTCTTTGCCCAATATGCTTGCCATTTGGCTTCTATCTTCCGGAAATCGTAATTCATCGTAATTGCCCTTAATTATAGCGGCAAAAATAGTCTTATTGCTCTAAAAGGAAAAGATATTGTTATCTTATGCCTTGCCTTAATCTAGACTATGGCCAAACTTCTTAATAGGGTATGGAAATTGGGAATTCTCTTGATGCTAGTACATTCCTATCAAGGGTATTCTCAGTTACAATTTTGTGGGGGCAATTCTGGAGAAGCCATATTTACAGAAACCTTTGGAACAGGAACCGTTCCGGGGCCGCCATTACCGCCTGGCACAACAAGCTATAGATTTACTACGGGAACCCCTAACGACGGGGATTACACGATTTGGAATATCGCTAATTTCTTCGACTGGCATATTGTTGCAGACCGTACCCCCAATGATACCGATGGAAAGTATTTAATAGTTAATGCAGATTTTGTTGCTGGAGAGTTTTACCAAAGAACCATTAGTGGCCTGTGTGAGAATACCTCTTATGAATTTTCTTCTTGGTTAATTAATTTGCTTCCCTCTACTACCGCATGCCCTAATGGAGGGATTCCAATAAATGTTAGTTTCCAAATATGGGATAGCACAGATACGCAACTACTAGCCTCTGGAAGCACCGGACCTATTCCAGGAACTTTTAATCCTATTTGGGAACAATACGGCTTAGTCTTTCAAACAGAACCTGGGCAGACGTCTGTTATTCTAAAAATGATTAATAATGGTATTGGAGGATGTGGCAATGATTTGGGGATTGATGATATCGTTTTTAAAACCTGTGGTGATTTTGTTGAAATCACAGAACCTTCTAACCAAACCGAATTGATACTTTGTGAAGATCAGGGTGCAACCTCTTTTACTTTAACCGCTACACCAGATTTCACTGTTTTCAATTCGCACTTTTATCAATGGCAGGAAAGTACAGACCAGGTAAATTGGGTAGATATCCCCGGAGCAGATACCGCTAGTTATACCACCCCTTTTAGAAATACCACGCATTATTATAGAGTAAAGGTGGCAGAAGATCCCCTCAATACTTCCAATGCTTTGTGCAATATTATTTCCAATGTCTTTCAAATACTCTACATCCCTGTTCCAGCTCCGCCTCCAGCCATAGGCCCCGTAGAAATTTGTACAAATGAAGATGATGCCATTTCCTTAGGAGTTGCAAACAATACTTCCATTAACTGGTATGATAGTCCTACAGGTGGCAATCTCTTATTGGAAAACAATACCACTTTTATTCCTGAAGTATCAGGGACATACTACGCAGAGACTACTTCTACACTTACAGATTGTATTTCACCAACAAGAACGGCTATCGAGGTAACTTTTTATGATCCTCCCAATCTAGAAGATGAGGCATTGATTTTATGTGAAGGAAGTACCTTATTACTATCCGCGCAATTTCCAGGTGCTACGTATTTATGGAGTAATGGTGCTACTACAGAAACCATTTCAATTCAAGAACCAGGCACCTATTCTGTAGACGTAAGCAATGCGCAATTGTGCACCAGTACCAAAACTATACTGGTTACACAAATAGATAGTCCAGTAATAGCGTCTGTAGAATCAGACCAAAATACCATTGTGGTGACATTGGCTAACGCAGGTAACTATGAATATTCCTTGGATGGCACTTTTTATAGCGATCAAAATAGCTTTGATTCTGTTCTGGGCGGGTTATACACCATTTATGTAAGAAATTCTAGGGAGTGTCCCCCGATTACTGCGGATTACCTTCATATTGTTGTTCCTAATTTCTTTTCACCAAACGGAGATGGTATCAACGAATCTTTTAAACCTCAGGGTGTAGAATTCAGTGGGCAGTTTAAGATTTCCATATTTAATCGTTTGGGCAATCTCTTAGTTTCTTCTAATAACACTGATTTTTCTTGGGACGGGCGCTTTAACGGAAGGGAACTTCCAGCAGCAGATTACTGGTACCGAATGGAAATTGACGATCAAGTTCGTACGGGACATTTTAGTCTTATCCGGTGATTCTTCGTCCAAATTATAGGTTAAAATGAAGTAACTCCTAATTACTTTTCTATTTTTACAACTAGAATTCTCTCCATGGGTCAATACATTGAACGCTATCAAAAAAGACGCTTAATTTCCTCCTACTTTTCGGTGGTCCTAAGTATTGCATTGGTACTATTTCTTTTGGGAGTTTTAGGGCTACTTGTGCTCAATACAAAGAAATTGGCAGATCATTTTAAAGAACAAATCACAATTTCTGTTTTCTTAAAAGATACCGCAAAGCCAGTAGAAGTAGATCAGTTACAGAAAAGCCTTGCCATGGCGGAGTATACCAAGAGTGCTACCTACGTATCTAAAGAAGATGCAGCGGAACAATACAGTGAAGACATAGGTGAAAATTTTCAGGAATTTTTAGGGTATAATCCTCTTAAAAATGCCTTTGATGTTCAATTGAACGCAGAATTTGTTTCTCCAGAACAAGTGGCAGAAATAGCCGAAAACCTGGCCAGCAAATCTTTTGTAGAGGAAGTAAGTTATGATCAGCCCCTTATCTCACTGCTGAATGACAATGTCCAAAAAATAAGTTTATGGATTCTTTTAGCTTCTGCAATTTTTACAGTCATTGCAGTTTTGCTCATTAACAGTAGTATCCGACTCTCTATTTATTCGAAACGCTTTATTATAAAAACCATGCAAATGGTGGGCGCTACAAAAACTTTTATTAGAAGGCCCTTTATATTAAATAATATGAAACTTGGGTTTTATGGTGGGCTCATTGCAGTGTTCGCATTGGGAGGCAGTGTTTTCTATCTAAATAAGACTTTTCCCGAATTAGGAATCCTTGAAAATATTCCCCTTTTAGTAGGGCTATTTATGGGGGTACTCTTGTTGGGTCTTTTAATTTCTTTCTTAAGCACTTTTTTTGCCACCCAACGCTTTTTAAACCTTAGAACTAATGACCTTTATTATTAAGGTCAGAGAGAGAATCTTGAAATTTTAGACAATTAGAATCCGTAACTTGCGTTATCAATCCGAAACAGATGGGTAAGAAAAGTAATACAAACCAAAAAAAGAAGCCACAGTTTATTTTCCAGAAAAAGAACTACATATTCTTATTTATTGGAATCGCTTTTATTGCGCTAGGGTTTATTTTAATGAGCGGAGGGGGCAGTGATGATCCCAACGTTTTTAATCCGGAAATTTATAATTTTAGGAGAATCCGCCTAGCACCATTATTGGTTTTAATAGGTTTGGGCATACAGATATATGCCATTCTTTTAGACCCCAGCAAAAAGAAATAAGCATTGGATACCATAGACGCCATTATTCTTGGCATTATTCAGGGATTGACTGAATTTTTACCAGTTTCTTCGAGCGGACATTTAGAATTAGGCAAAGCCATTTTGGGAGATAATTCAATCCCCGAAGAGAGCTTATTATTCACCGTGGTTTTGCACTTTGCAACCGCCCTAAGTACCATTGTTGTTTTTAGAAAAGATGTTTGGGAGATTCTACGCGGATTGCTCCAATTTCAGTGGAATGAAGAAACACAGTTCAGCCTAAAAATTATCATTTCTATGATTCCTGCAGCCCTGGTAGGTTTTCTTCTAGAGGATTTCATGGAAGTGTTTTTTGATGGTGCTATTCTTATAGTTGGGATCATGCTCATTATAACGGCGATTTTGCTTTATTTGGCAGATATGGCTAAAACCACAGCTAAGGGGGTCTCTTACAGAAGTGCGTTTATTATAGGTATGGCTCAAATGGTAGCCATGTTACCAGGTATTTCTAGAAGTGGTGCTACCATTTCAACGGCTGTTTTACTGGGTATTGACAAAACCAAATCTGCTCGCTTCTCTTTTCTTATGGTAGTTCCGCTAATTTTAGGAAAGGTGGCCAAGGATATTCTAGGAGGTGAAATAAGCCTTGAAAGTACACAGCTGGGGGCAATGGGCGCTGGCTTTGTGGCTGCTTTCCTTGCAGGTCTTGCTGCATGTACTTGGATGATTAAATTGGTTCGCCAAAGCAAATTGACGTATTTTGCCATCTACTGCCTAATCGTAGGGATCATTGCCCTGGTTTGGAGTATTTGGGGATAAGTCATGGAGCAACATATTACTTCTACCTACTTTACTGAAGGTCAAATTTTATTAGTAGATAAACCCTTAGAATGGAGTTCCTTTCAAGCGGTAAATGCCCTAAAATGGAGCATTCGAAAGAAATTCAATCTTACTAAAAAGTTTAAAATAGGGCATGCAGGAACGCTAGATCCCTTAGCAACAGGATTGTTACTTATTTGCACGGGGAAATTCACCAAAAAAATACCAGAGTTACAGGGACAAAAGAAAGAATACACCGGAACCATTCGCCTGGGTGCCACCACTCCTTCGTATGATTTAGAAACAGCAATTGATGCTACGTACGATACCGCGCACATTACCCCCGCGCTCATTGAAACTACTTCAAAGCAGTTTTTAGGAAGAATACTCCAATACCCCCCTGTCTTTTCTGCAATAAGAAAAGATGGCAAACGTCTTTACGAATATGCGCGTAAGGGCGAAAAGGTAGAAATTAAAGCACGAGAAATAGAAGTCTACACTTTTGAAATAACCGCTGTAAATATGCCGGATGTATCCTTTAGAGTGGTATGCAGCAAGGGTACTTATATCCGTTCCTTAGCACATGATTTGGGCAAAGCCTTAAAGTCTGGGGGACATCTCACCAGCTTGCGAAGAACCAAAATAGGCGATTTTGACGTAAATAAAGCGAAAACACCAGAGGAATACAGGGAATGGATCGATAAATTGCCGGCTATTTCCAAGGCAGATACGTAAAATAATTTTTAAAATTCTGGGTTATTAGTACACCATGAATCTGAATCGAAAACAATTGTCATTAATAATTACCATTTTCACCATGGCTAATGTGGTGTTATTGGCTTATAATGTGCATTTAGTTAACAGAGAGGAAGATGAGTACATTATTGAAATGGCCCTATTAGATGAGGAGGTGGAAGCGCTTTTAGAAGAAAAAGAGCGTTTAGAGGAATTGGCCCAAAACGATCCTATTAAAAGTCACCAAGCGTTTAATGAAACTGCCAAGCCATCCATTGGAAATCCAGAACCTATTAAATCTTTAGAGGAGCTATTAGAAGAGCGAGAATTAAATAGTGGGCCTAATGAGTCCATGAACAATGATGCTGGCTATGCGGCAAGTTTAAAGGAGTTGGCCAAAAAAAGAGAGGCTAGGAAAGAACAACTAGGCGAACGAGATGCCGAGAAAAAGGAATTTACCAATTATTTAAAAGATAAAAGAACGTCTATCTCCTATTCTTTGGTAGATAGAAATGCATACAGTTTACCACCTCCTATTTACACCTGTGAAGAAGGTGGTAAGGTGGTCATAAATATAAAAGTAGACCGGGCTGGAGACGTTTTCGAAGTCTCTTTCAATGAAAAAAGCTCCAACACTACGGATTATTGCCTCATTGAAAATGCCAAGGCGTATGCTTTAAAAGCTAATTTTAGTAGAAGTTCTAAGACCAGCCAATTAGGCACCATTACCTACCTATTTCAAAGCAAGTAATTGGCGTAGATCTTCTACAATATTTTGCCCCTTGTCTTTATTGTAGAATACTTGTAAGTCTTGTTTAAATTCTGGCGTTAGTTGTCCATGTTCTGCCTTGTAGTCATTGACCATTTTTGTAGCTTTTGAAGACCTTGGCCCCCATTCTGCCAAAACTTCCATACTTCCGCCGTCTAAGACAATGAGTTTAGGAATGGAACGCGCACCGTTTGTTAAGAATAAATCCATTAGAGCGGGGTGTTCATCTCTAAAAACAATTTTGAGTGAAATATTAGGTGACAAGGAAGCCAACTTATTAATAACGGGTAGGCTTGGAGAGGCATCGCCACACCAGCTTTCGGTTATGACCAACCAGATCATTTTTTGCTTTATTTCTTTAAAACCATTGACTACCTCTTCTTCTATTTTCAAGGTTTTATCCCAACGATTCATTCTGCGATCGTTAAGCTGGGTATAATTTGCAAGAGCGGCCGTTTTTTCGGGCCCTGAGTTAGAATTTTCTAAAGCCCATTGTTTTACCAATTCGCGGTATTCCAAATAACTAATACCCGCCTGTAACGCCTTTTTAATTGTCAATGCAATTGATTTTATAGGATTTTCTGCAAGTGTATTCATAGTATGCTATTCTTTGCAAATCTATAGTCGAAAATTTTACGAAATGCTGACAGATATCATTGAAGTGCACTTTCCAAACATGACCTCTTCTAAAAAAGAATGCCCGGAGTTTTCCGGGCACCTTTTTTACTATTGGGACTTAGTTTAAAATAATAATTCCTCTTCCTCTTCCAAATAAATGATGGATTCTAAAGGATAAATCATTCCCTTAAAAGGGTCAAAATCTACTGGCAAATACTCGTATACATTAAAGCCTAGATCAAAAGGATCCTCTATGGGCGTTTCAATATATTCTAAGCTAGCTACAAAATGTGCTTCAGCCATATTATCCATTTCTGTAATTACCACATTATCCAACGTAGCCGCTGATAAAAAACTACTCATTAAAACTGTAGCGGCCAATGTAAGTATACTATTCTTCATAACAATTATTTTTGATTGTTCTTAATTCTCTATGATTATTTCTTTGTGCTCTAAAGCGTTTTTAATCTCTATAAATAACTTTTTACCAATGGTGTTTTCTTCTTCATCTAAACGTTCCTGGACCACTGCTAAGCGGTGACTTCCTTTTAATTTTATAAAACCAGTGATTTCTACTTCAATGCCTTCTATGTCTAGAAGTTCTGCTAAATCACTTATTTTTTGCTGTAAGAAATCTAAGGATGAAAAGATGTATTGGTAATATCTGTTGGAAGGTTTGCCAATGCGAATAACCGATCCAATCTCTGGAGTAAGTGCTGTTAAACGCTGTTCTTCCTTTTCAAAATATTGAAGCGTAACTCTTTCTTTGGAACTTCTTCTTCCCATGCAATTTCTTTTTGCAAAGATACGGCGCACTAAGAAGAACTAAAAGCTTTACATATAATTACAATAGTTAAACTTTGTTAACTTAATAGTTTTACTATTAATATGACCGTTTCTTAATCATACCTCCCCGGGTATCATTAATCCTGCTCATCACTACAAAGGCTTTGGGATCTAATTTTTCGAGTTCTACGGTTAGTTTTCTAATCTCTAGTCGGGTAATTACAGTGTAGATTACATCATACTCATTGCGAGCTCCTTTTTTTCCATACCCCCCAGAAGCCTTGTAAATGGTTAATCCCCTGCCTAGTTTGTCTGCAATCATTGCCCGAATGGCTTCGCTTTCCGGAGAAATAATGGTAACACCGGTATACTCTTCAATACCATCCACCACAAAATCAAGGGTTTTGGAGGCCGCCAGATAGGTAAGCATAGAATACAAGGCAGCTTCTATAGATAAGAGATAAGCAGCCGCAAGAAATATAAAGACGTTTATGATGATAATGACGTCGCCAATCTTAGCCCCTAGTTTCTTACTTAAATAAATAGCCAGAATTTCGGTGCCATCTAAAACGCTCCCTCCCCTAATTGATAGTCCAATTCCTGCCCCTAAGAAAAAACCTCCAAAGACAGAAACCAACAATTTATCTTGAGTTATTTCTGGAAACTGGATTAATGCCAATACCATGGCTAGTCCTAAAATGGCCAGTAACGCTTTTATTGCGAATTGCTTGCCAATAGTCTTAAAAGCCATAAAAAGAAAAGGTACATTCACAAATATGATGAGAACAGCAAGAGGTACTTCTGTAACCTCTGAAACTAATAATGATATTCCTGTAGCACCTCCATCAATAAAGCGGTTAGGAAGTAAAAAACTTTCTAAACCAAAAGCAGCTGAGAATATGCCTAGAACAATAAAAAGAGTGTCTTTAGCAACAGAATTTAATGCAAAAACGGGCTTCGCGTCTTGCAATCTCCTTCGTTCTTCTAAAAGCGCACCCTCTTCTTGCATTCCTAGAGGTTTTCCGGATTAATGGCTAAACTCTTAAACAACTTTGCTTTCGTGGTAAAGTACTTGTTCTGTACCTCGTTCTGTTTTAATTCCGCATCAATCAACCTGCTTTCGCGAGAATTTATGAGGAATAAGGAACTTTCCCCAAAACTAAACTTGCGTTCTTCTGCGGTAAGCAAGGAATTGTAATCTCTTACAATATTGGCAATTAATCTATTTTGCTCTAAAAAAGAATCGAGTTCTCGGTAAATAGCTAGTACTTCATTTTGGATGGCAACTTCAGCATTGTCACGTTCAAATTCTGCATCTTTCAATTTAAACTTCGCAAGTCTTAAATCGCCGCGTTCTTTTCTAGAGAATATGGGGTAACTAAATGAAATCCCGCCTTTGTAATTAGGGGTCTCAAAAGAATTTATGCGCTCCGGAGTTTCTGTAATAAAGTTATACTCTACATCTATCTTAGGAAGGAGCTTGTTTGCCTTTAATCGCCTGTCAACATCCAACCCTTCAATTTTAAAATTTAAAGACCGTAGCTTCGGGTGATTTGCTATGGTAAAACTATCCAGTGGCTTCCCAAAAATTTCTAGGGTTACATCTATTTCTTGTTCCGGATTTGGATTGGGTATCACGTTCGATTGCAACTCCACTGGAACATTATCTATCCATAAAAAATTAGCGAGCTGCAGTGCGCTTTGCATAAGCTTCACTTTTGCTTGCTCCAGACTTAACTGCCTGTTTTCAACGGCGATTTTTGCTTCCACCGTGTCAATAATGGCAATATCTCCGGCCAAGGCACTCCTCTTGATCCCTTCGAACCTAGTGGATGCATTGGTCAAGAAATTTCTAAAGATTTCTGTTTCGTTATACGCACGAAGCCAATCGAAATACGCCAAAGAGGCATCATAGAGCACTTGGTTCACCAGGAGATCCTGGTCTGCCTTGGTTTGTTCTCTAAAAAGCTTTGCCTTTTTAAGAGTGGCCATGCGTTCGTTAATCCAAAGTCCCCTGGCTAAAGAAGCCGAAATCCCAGCACTATATAGGCCATCTACCGGGAAGGTTTCATCCGGATTTATAAATGTGCCTTCGGCTTGTTCAAAGCCTCCTTTTAACTCAATTCCATAATAGGTAGGAATCTTAAATGTACCGTTGAGTCTATCCCAATACTCGGTTCCTTTAAATTCCTTGCGTTCATAATCCACCTCTACCTTAGGGTCAAAACCTCCTCTAGCCTTCATTAAATTGGCCTGCCCAATAGAAATGGTTAGTTGTGCTTGGCGAGCAATAGGATGGTATTTTTTTACATACCCCAAATACTCATTGAACCCAAACTCCAACGTATCTAGCTGGGCATTTAAGAAGGTACCCGTCAGAAATGCCAAATAAATGAGATAGCGCTTCATCATTACTTCTTTTTGGCTTCTGCCATCCCGTTTTCTGGTTGATAATAATTTGGTGGAAATCCATTTAACTGCCGCCATAATTCAAACCAAATAGGCACATCATCTAGCAACGCAATGGTATCCGCTCCTGAACCTGCACGTAAATCCGTAGGCCATGGATGGTCATCTGGATCTGGAGCTAGCAGAATTCTATATTTTCCATTATCACTAATGAAGGTTTCAATAGCTACTACAACCCCGCCATATGTACCATAGGATACATTAGGCCATCCGCTAAAAACAATAGCTGGCCAACCATCAAACTGAATTCTAGCCTTTTCTCCTAAGTGCATTAAGGGCAAGTCTAAAGGATCTACAAAGGTTTCTACGGCCATATCAATTTCAGCGGGCATGATGCCTACTAACTGATCCCCTTCTTTAAAAGTCTCACCAATACCGCCTTGAATAGCTCTGTTGATATACCCACTCTGCGGCGCACGAATATAATAGAGGTCATTACGAATGGAATAGTTAGAAAACTCGTTCTCTAACTTGGTTACTTGGGCTTCAGAATCGAACTGGCTGGATTGCGCAGTAAACATATCACTGCGCGCTTTTGAGATTTTATCGGTATACTCTGCCTGTACCCTAGTAATTTCTACCTGCGCATTTATTACTTCATTTTGGCTCGCCAAAAGTTTGTTTTCTTGCGAGATCAGCTTCGCCTGTGTCTCTTGCAGCTTCAAGCGTTTTTCTTCCACATCCGTCACTGCCTTTAAACCTTCAGATTCCAGTTGCACCACTCGATCGTACTGACGCTGTGCAATAGTGATGTTTGTTTTAGCAGCTTCAAATTCAATACTATCGCTCTGCACTTTTAATCCTGCCTGTAAAAGCTTATTTCGAGCCTGCTCTAGTTTTAATCCACGCTCACTTGTAAGTGCGTCAATCTGAGTTTGCAGGGCTTTTACCTTCTCTTGGTACGAAGTAACCGCCATTTCTTTGGCTCTAATTTGCATGCCGGTTCGTTCTACCAATTTAGGATCGAAATACTCATTTTTTACTTCTGAAATATGAAGTATCGTATCTCCTTTATTTACAAAATCACCTTCTCGTACATACCATCGCTCAATTCTTCCTGGAATGGGAGACTGAATGGTCTGTGGGCGCTGGTCTGGAGTAAGGGTAGTTAAAAACCCTTGCCCCGTGACATTCTGCGTCCATGGGAGAAATAATATGATAAATGCAATTCCCGCAAACACTAATAAAAAGCGGTTAAAGTGCTTATAGTGTCTTCTGTGAAATACACGCTGAGCTGCTTTAAATCCAGACAACTCCACATGTTTATTTAAGGGTTTATTGGATATATTAAGCATTTTTATTCTTTTTTTCGTTTACTAATTTCCCATTATCAATGGTTAGGATTCTACCACACTTAGAACCCCATTTTGGGTTTTTACTAACTACTACCAAAGCCCATCCGTTAGAGGTATCACTTAAGAACTTCATGATTTCATTGGCTTCGTCCTCGTTAAATTGGTCTAATGGATCTTTTAATAATAAGAGTTTAGGCTTGCGAACGATACTTCGCGCCAGAACAATCTTTTTACCAATGGTATAAGGTATCTGCTTCCCTTCTGGATAGAGCATGGTATTTAATCCATAGGGCTGGTCTTTTACAAATTGGGTGAGCTTTACTTTCTCTAATGCCCAATACACCTCGTCCTGTGTAATCTCCTTATTACCAAAAGTGATGTTGTTTAAGATAGTTCCTTCAAAAGGTGTTTCTTCACTTAAGGTTTGCCCAAGATGAGATCTATAATAGTTGAGGTTTAACCCCTGCAAAGCCACATTATTTACAAATATTTTACCAGCACTTGGCTCTAGAATACCCGCCATTAAACGCAGTAAAGTAGACTTCCCAGAACCACTTGGACCCGTTAATAGTATGGTACAAGTAGGCGAAACACTAAAGGATATTTCATCAATGATTTTCTTATCTCTATCTGGCACCATATAAGAGACATCGCTCAATTCTAAGTTGAAGCCTTCATTTGGGTTAAAAGGACGCTCCCCATCTTGTGGTTCTAATTCCTTATCCACTACTTGCCCCAATTTTTCTAAGGAGGTTAAGAGATCGTAGAAAGTTTCTAACCCAAGAATTAGCTTTTCAACAGAACTAATCACCAAAAGAATGATAATCTCTGCAGCAACAAATTGCCCAATATTCATTTCTTGATTCAGAACCAGAAGACCACCAATGAGTAAAAGTCCAGCCGTAACAAGGACCTTAAAGCCAATCATTTGTATGAATTGAAGGACCAAAATTTTGAAATGGCCTTCTCTTGCTTCTAAATAATCAACCACTAATGTGTCATTCTTGTCGATAGCATGAGAGGTCTTACCAGATAATTTAAAACTAACTATGGAACGTGCCACCTCTTGCAGCCAATGTGCTACTTTATATTTATGCTTAGATTCTGCTAGACTCGTTTCTAATCCGCGTTGGGCCGTAAACTTAAATACCACATAGATTAACAGTAGCAATAAGATTCCATACACGATAAAGAAAGGGTGATAGAAGGATAGCAGGAGTAATCCAAAAATAATCTGTAATAGGGCTGCCGGGAAGTCTATTAGAATCTTAGACAAGCCCTTTTGTACTGTTAAGGTATCAAAGAAGCGGTTGGCTAATTCTGGTGGATAATAGTTTCTTAATTCACTCATCTTAATTTTTGGAAAACGATAAGCAAACTCAAAAGACGCTCGCGTAAATATTTTTTGCTGCACATTTTCAATAATGCGTATTTGCATTAATTGTAATGCGCCAACAAAGGCTACTCCTAAGGTGACCAGTACCACGAGAATGATCCAAGAAGTACTCACTTGGGCACCTTGTATGAGGTTAATAATTGCCTGTATCCCCAGAGGTAAGGATAGATTAACTAATCCTGCAAAAATTGCATAATAAAAGATTTGTAGGATGTCTTTCTTGTCTAGTCTTAGCAAGCCCATAAGGCGTTGCCAAGCAGTAAGTATTTTTTTAGCCATGGTTATGCTTTAATTGCTTTAAAAACAAGATCAATGATGAATTCGCTGGGTTTATTCTTGTCGTTACAGCTTGTTAGACTTGGGAAATGGTCCATTAAAAAATGCTGATGTAACGTGCCTTCTAAAATGGTACTCGCTAAACTTGAAGCAAACTGGTATTTGGGATTCACGGCATGAATCATTTCCTGCAACCTATTTACCATTCGCTTGTAAATGACAAAATATCCCTGTTTGTTTTCTGAATCTACCTCTTTGGTAAGGAATGATTTAGAAGACTCATTTACCACAATTTTGTTCAGTAAAACCTCATTGATGTGGGAATAGGATTGATCTTCTACCGTAGTTTTACTCACGATTGCAATGGCACTGCGTAACTTTTCTGCAGGATCTTTAATGCTATTGGTTTCAAAAACTAGCTGATACTCTAACCATCCCCAATACCAAGAGGTAAGATAGACCAGTAGTTTATGCTTATTTTCAAAATAACGGTAGATAGAACTTTCGTTAGAACCAATTCGTTCTCCTAGTTTTTTAAAAGTAAACCCTTCAAATCCTATTTCATCAATTAACAAAATACTATGCTCTAAAATACGCTTCCCCAATTCAGAAGAGTCGGGGTCTTTTAGGAATATCTTTTCATTAATTGCAATTTTTACCGTCTGTAATAAACGCTCCATTTCATCAAATTTTAGCGACGCAAATATAATAGTATTACTTTTATTACATGATAGTTTAACTTTTTTTAACGGTGGTTTTGCTCTTTACTTTGAAAGGGATTAGTATTTTTACCTTAAAGGAAATGCCTATGAAGCAACTATTTACCTTGACAGTCTTATTGGTTGTACCTTTATTTCTAAGTGCCCAGCAATTAGAGATTAAAAAGAAATTTGCGCATTTCGAAGAAAGCCGGGGAGATGCAAGCCCGCAAAGTATTGTTACACTTCCTTACGAAGAAATGGTGGTGTTGCGCAATGCCTTAAATTCTAATTCTGGACTAGGACCTACTTTTAATTATTACGGCACCATTGTCGTGGTAGACCAGATGAATGTGCTGCCCAATGGAGATATGCAATTGGTTTTAAGAAGAGAAGATGGCCGAGATTTCTACGGCTTTCAGCCTACATTAAAAGCCATTGTTACGAAAACAACCAGGGATAGTATTACTACTGCAAACAACAACTAAAATTCAGAATAATGAAAACTAAATTTTTAATCCTTGCCTTGGCCCTAGCACTAAGTTATGGTGTTAATGCCCAAGAAACCTATGACGATCTTGTAAAAGTAGGTGATGAGCTCACTATTGGAGCCCCCGCGGGCAATTCGTATGAATACCTAGAGGTTCCTAAGAAGAACTTTATTATTAAAAAAGGAGGTATTGCCAACCTTTCAAGTATTTCTAAAGCCAAAGTCACAGTAACAAAGCTTACCTATGATAAGAATAGCAAGGCCATTGTTACCTTAAAAAGAAGCAACGGATCTAAATTCTTTAATGCATTTAGAACCCTAAAAGCAGACCTTAATGGTGCGGTTGCAAACGGTGAATTAATCTTAAAGCAAACTGCAGGTACCAAGAAAGTCGCTAAATAAATTTGTTCTCTGCCAATATCTGCCCATCATGTTGTTCAAAAGTTTAAGTCTATGATGGGCAGATTTCATTTTATAATTAGCTAGCCTCCTGTGATCTCAAAATATAAAAAATGGTTTGGCAGCCCCTCCTCTAAAGAAAGTGGCATCCAAGGAGAAGAAGACAACATTCTTCTTATTGAAGGTACTTTTAATCCAGTGGAGGCGGCAGATGTATTGCTTTCTTTGGTCTCCTACAAAATAAAGTTTCACAACCTTCAACTTTTAAATATCGATCAGATTACAGAAGAATCTCGTGAGCAATCAGAAAAACGTATTGCAGAACTAAAAGAAGCTAAATCAAAAATAACACAGCTCATTATGGACGCCCGAAATTCAGGGGCTTCTTTGGAAATCAATAGTCAGATCAACATAAAAATTCATCCGTCTAAATAGCCCCAGAAGCATAGTCTTGAAACCATTGAAATTGAGCTTGTACAATGGCTTCTTTTTGCAGCGCTAGATAATCTAAAAAAGCCTGGGCTACCGGAGAAAACTTCTTAGAAGGCATCCAGATAAGATTCCAGTTGGTAATAATAGGTAGTCCTTTAAACGGAAATATTTTAAGGTCACCATTTCGTAGTTCATTTTTAATCCCAATGATGGGCATAACCGAATAACCCAAACCAGCCACCACAGCTTGTTTAACAGCCTCGTTAGACGTTAATTCAATCTTCTTTGAGACCCCAATCTTCTTTGTAGTTAAGAAATTTTCCATGGCCATCCTGGTAGCAGAACCGTTTTCTCTAAAAATTAACGGGGCTGTTTTTAAACTCTTAAGATCCGGTGCTTTTTTAGAAGCGTTGCCCACCAGGTATAGCCTATTCTCCATAAGCCCAATTTTGGATACTGTGAAATGTTTAGGAAGTACCGAGACTAAAGCAAAATCTACCTCATTTCTTTCCAAGTTACGCACCACGGTGGCCTTATTGGTCACGTCCATAATTAAATCTACCCCTTTATTGGCCTCCATGAAGCCAGATAAGAAATAAGGCATTACATATTTTCCTGTAGACACCACTGCCACTTTTAAACGTCCTGCGAGATTGCCGCCGAACTCCATGGTTCTGTAATTAATGGAGTTTACCTCATCTAAGATTCGTTCGGCAATAATGGCTATCTCTTTCCCGAAATCGGTTAAAAATAACCTACGCCCTACTACCTCTGTTAGAGCTAGAGGAAATTGATCTTGAAAATTTTTTAGTTGAATTGATACCGCAGGCTGCGTTAAATGCAGCTCTTCAGACGCCTTTGTAATACTTTGATATTCAGCTACTTTTTGAAATATTCGAAGCTGATGCAAGGTATAATTCATAAATAATATTAATGTTTAGGATAATAAATATAAATAAAATTTAATTATTTAATTGTCTCACCTTTGCACAAAATAAAACAGCTATGTCTTATAGAACATCTCAAAATATTGAGGCATCTAAAAATAAGCAGACCAAGGTTCATGAATACAACCTTAATACTGCGGCATACTTAATTATTGGCTTAGTATTTAGTGGCTTTTTGGTATTGTCAGCACTCAATAATTACCTGTTTTTTGGCTGGTTAGCCATGGGTACTTTTATTGTGTTTGCACTTATCGGTATCCATTTCATCGGTCAAAAACAAATCAAAAGAAATTAAACATATGGCTATGGAAACAATGGTAAAAACAGATCAAAAAATTCAATTGGTAGATGGTACTTTCACTCCTTCTGAAACAGCAGACGTAGTACTTGCCCTTTTGGATGAAAAGATAAACTTCCATAAACTACAGCGTATTTCGTGGTGCGAAGGAGCTTCTGATGCAGACACTAAATATCCTGATGGAAGGATAGCAGAACTTGAAAAAGAAAAAGAAATAACCAAACAATTCATTGCTCAGGTTAGACACATGGGCAAAAGACTCCGCATCAATGGCGTGCTGGAGATTTCCGTAGAAGAATAATTCTTAATGGATTTACATCTATTACTGGATAATCTCACGAATCCTGCATTGCTATTTTTCTTTCTAGGAATTATAGCAGTGCAGTTGAAAAGTGATTTAGAAATCCCTCCCAACTCCTCAAAATTTATATCGCTTTACCTACTTTTTGCTATTGGCTTTAAAGGTGGGGTAGAGCTGTCTCATAGTGAACTAAATATGGAAATTATTTGGTCACTGCTCTTCGGAATCGCGTTAGCTATCTGCGTTCCTATTTACAGTTACTTTATTTTAAGACGCAAATTTTCGGTTGCGAATTCTGGGGCGATTGCCGCGGCCTACGGGTCTGTAAGCGCGGTTACGTTTGTTACCGCCATTTCATTTTTAGAAATAGAGCAAATTCCTTTTGGTGGCCACATGGTTGCCGTCATGGCTTTAATGGAAGCACCTTCCATTATTGTCGGTGTTTTATTGATGGCCATTTTTAACAAAGAAAAGCCCAAAAATGGCGACTTTAAGAAAGTCGTGCATCATGCCTTAACCAACGGCAGTGTTTTACTCATTCTAGGAAGCTTGGCCATTGGGTATCTTGCTAACGAACATCAAGCACAAGATATTAAGCCCTTTACAACAGATATTTTTAAAGGCTTTTTGGCAGTCTTCCTTTTAGACATGGGTATTTCCAGTGGCAAAAAATTGAACGACTTTGTCAAAAAAGGATGGTTTGCACTCCTTTTCGCCATAATTGTACCCATCTTAAATGGGATCTTTGTGGCATGGTTCACCCAATACATTAGTGCAAGTGAGGGAAATCGTTTTCTTTTTGCCATTCTTGCTGCTAGTGCCTCCTACATTGCGGTGCCAGCGGCTATGCGATTGGCGGCCCCTAAAGCCAATCCCAGTTTATACCTGCCCATGGCTTTAGCCATTACCTTCCCGTTTAATATTACCCTAGGCATGCCCCTTTATCTGTATATTGTACAAAACTTTTAGTGGTACTTTATGGAAAAACACCGTTGTGGATGGTGTGTTGGCGATCCCTTGTATGAAGCCTATCATGATTTAGAATGGGGCGTTCCTGTTAGAGATGATGAGCTCCTCTTTGAGTTCATTGTATTAGAAACCTTTCAGGCAGGATTAAGTTGGATTACTATTCTAAGAAAGCGGGAAAATTTTAGAGTAGCTTTTGATCAATTCAATTACAAAGTCATCGCCAATTACCCACAGTCTAAAATAGATCTTCTCCTTCAAGACGCAGGGATTATACGAAACAAGCTTAAAATTCATGCCACTGTTAGCAACGCTAAAGCTTTTATGGAGGTACAAGAAATGTATGGAAGCTTTTCCAAGTACTTGTGGAGCTTTATTGAAGATACTCCCATTAAGAATGAGGTTTTAAATTACAAAGAGGCACCCGCAACTACACCACTTTCCGACGCTATTAGCAAAGACTTGAAAAAAAGAGGCTTTAAATTCGTAGGAAGTACGGTCGTTTACGCCTTTATGCAAGCCACAGGAATGGTAAATGATCATGAAGTAAACTGCTTTCGGTATCACGAGGTGTAAGGCCTACTTGGAAGTCTTTATATTTCGCTATTTTAGCTACAATCGACTAACTAAATAAAACTACATGGGATTTTTAACGATCGCCTCTTTCATAGGCTTCACATTATTTGTGGCCGTTGTTTCTTGGTACGCCACAAGAAAAACAGATGAAAATTCCGCAGAAGGCTACTATCTAGGGGGCCGTACATTGGGAGCAATCACCATTGCTGGTTCCTTATTGCTTACCAATCTTTCTGCCGAGCAAATTGTGGGGCTTAATGGACAAGCTTTCGAAGAGGGTTTAATGGTAATGGCTTGGGAAACCTTGGCTGCAGTGGCTATGGTATTTACAGCTATTTTTCTACTGCCCAAGTATATGAAAAAAGGGATTACTACTATTCCACAATTCATAGAAAGTAGGTTTGATAAGCAAACCAAAGCGTTGCTCTCCATGCTCTTCTTATTCGCCTACGGATTAGTACTATTACCCACTATTTTGTATTCTGGATCTTTGGCATTTAGTACGATGTTCGATTTGCCCAACGTATTAAATATGGAACCCTGGACGGTGATATGGATCTGTGTTTGGGCCATTGGTCTCATTGGTATGGTGTATGCTGTTTTTGGAGGTCTAAAAGCTGTTGCAGTTTCAGATTTAATTAATGCAATAGGTCTCCTCGCCGGAGGTATTTTGATCCCCATTTTTGGACTGCTTTTAATAGGCGATGGTAGCTTAGGAGCTGGCCTTAAAACCCTCTGGGATTCGAATCCAGAGAAGTTTGAAATGATGGGTGCAGTAGATTCTTCCATACCGTTTGGAACTATTTTCACGGGTATGATGCTAGCGCAAGTCTACTATTGGGGAACCAATCAGTCCATTCTTCAGCGCGTATTTGGTGCAAAGAGTCTTAAAGAAGGTCAAAAAGGTATGCTCTTAGCGGCTTTTGTAAAGTTTATTATTCCAGTTATAGTAGTTGTCCCAGGGATTATTTCTTGGCATGTATTTGAAGGGCAGTTAGAAAACCCTGATCAAGCCTATCCCGCTTTAGTTGCAAAAGTGCTCCCTGCCGCCTTAACAGGATTTTTTGCTGCAGTGTTATTTGGAGCTGTTTTAAGTTCATTTAATAGTTTGCTAAATAGTAGTTGTACCTTATTTGGAGTAGACCTCTATAAATTCTTTTTCAAGCATAATGCCTCTGATATGGAAACAGTAAAAGCCGGAAAACGTTTTGGTTTAGCTTTGGGGTTAGTATCTATGCTCATTGCGCCTTTTATTGCCAATGCACCAGACGGCCTGTTTAGTTACATTCAACAATCTTTGGGGAGTTTAAGTGTCCCCATCTTAGCAGTAGTCATGACCGGTATTTTAACTAAAAAAGTACCTGCCTTAGGGGCGAAAGTCGTGATGATAGGTGGTGTACTCCTATACCTCATTAGCCTCCTATTCTTAGAGCCATATTTTAGAGAGAGTGCTGTTGCCGCAGCTGAATTGCAGGGCATACAAGATGCTGCTCAATTAAGCATTATTAAGGCAGAAGCCTATCCGCATTATTTACATGTTATGGGTATTCTATTTGTATTTAATATTATGGTCATGTTACTTTTTGGATGGATTGCACCCAAAAAAGAACAAGAAAAAGAAATAACTACAGATGCCATAGAAATTACCCCATGGAAGTATGCCTTTGTGATTGGCGCCGCCATTACGCTGCTAGTAGTTAGCACCTATTTCATTTTTACATAAAGCCTTAAGTTCTTAAGATACAATGACAAAAACTTGGTGGAAGGAAAGCGTGGTATATCAGATCTATCCGCGATCTTTCAACGATACTACAGGAAATGGTCTTGGAGACATCCCTGGAATCATTGAGAAGCTAGATTATATTAAATCATTAGGGGTTGACGTGATTTGGCTCTGTCCCGTGTATGAATCTCCGAATGATGATAACGGTTATGACATTAGTGATTATCGGAAAATTTCGAAAGATTTTGGAGGGCAACATGCCTTTGATGAACTTCTGAGCGAAATGCATGCACGTGGTCTAAAACTGGTAATGGATTTAGTAGCAAACCACACTTCTGATGAACATTTCTGGTTTCAAGAAGCCAAAAAATCTAAGGATAATCCCTACCGTGATTATTATATCTGGAAACCTGGTGCGGAAGGAAAACCACCCACCAACTGGCTTTCCTTTTTTAATGGGAGTACCTGGGAATATGATGAAGCCACACAAGAATATTATCTACACTATTTTACCAAAAAACAGCCAGATCTTAATTGGGAAAACCCGAAAGTAAGACAAGAGATCTGTGATATTGTCAGGTACTGGTACGAGAAAGGCGTAGACGGATTTAGGATGGATGTGATTTCATTAATTTCTAAGCCTTTAGTAATAAAAGATAGTCCCTACTCAGGCTTTGAAGACACCATCATTAATATCTATGCAAACGGACCAAAAATTCATGACTATCTGCATGAATTAAATCAAAAAGTACTTTCTAAGTATGATACGATGACGGTGGGCGAAGGACCTGGAATTGACCTAAAAAATGGTCCACTGTATGTGGCAGAAGATCGCCAAGAATTAGACATGGTCTTTCATTTTGATCATCTCTTTATTGATTGTGGAGAAGGCGGAAAATACGATCCGCAACCTTTTGGCTTACCAAAATTTAAAAAAGTGTTTTCTAAATGGGATTCCGCCCTAAAAGATGGAGGCTGGGGAAGCATCTTTCTTGGCAACCACGATTTTTCTAGGATGGTTTCTCGTTTTGGGAATGACAAGGAGTTCAGAGAAGAATCTGCCAAGCTTTTGGCCACCTTATTGTTAACCCTTAGAGGAACTGTGTATATCTACCAGGGCGATGAAATAGGCATGACCAATGTCGCATACCCCTCCATAGAGGTCTATGATGATGTAGAAACCTTAAATGCCTGGAAGGAGGCAGAAGCGCAGGGAAAAGATATGGAAGCCTTCTTAAAGCTTGTTCATGATCAGAGCAGGGATAATGCTCGAACACCTATGCAATGGAATAGTATGGACCATGGTGGGTTTACCACAGGCAAGCCTTGGTTGCCTAGCAATCCTAACTTTAAAAACGTAAACGTTGCTGCACAAGAGAACCAACAACACTCCATTTTAAACTACTATCGTAAAATGATTCAGTTTAGAAAAGAACATGCCGTAATGGTCTATGGTGAGTATGAGTGTTTAAATGAAGACGACCCACATTTGTTTGTTTACCGTCGTTGGGATAAAGAATCCCACTTTCTAGTACTTCATAATATGAGCGATTCGGAACAAGTATTCACCACAGAACTTAAGGATGATGCCTATGAATTATCCCTTAGTAACTACCCATCAACAAGAAACCGTCTTTTTGAATTAGCCCCTTGGCAGTCAAAAATTCTGAAGAAAAAAATGTAGAAGGTCTTTGGTTGTAATTCCTTATCCCTGTTGTTCTATAATTTGTATGAATTGATCGCGCGGTATTTCCTCTGCTCCTAAGCTCTCTAAATGATCGGTATGAACTTGGCAATCTATTAAAGAATACTTTTTTGCAGCTAGATTTTGCGCCAGGCTTATGAATGCTACTTTTGAAGCATTCGAAGCTAAACTAAACATACTTTCGCCACAGAAAATGTTGCCAAGGTCAACCCCGTAAAGGCCACCCACCAACTTGTCTTCCTTCCAGACTTCATAAGACTTTGCAAAACCCTTTTCGTGAAGCGCTATATACGCCTCTTCCATATTTCTGGTAATCCAAGTTCCTTGCTGTCCCTTCCTTTTTTGTCTAGCACACTGCTGAATGACTTTTCTAAAAGCCCTGTTCTCTGTTACTGTAAACTCTTGCTTTAACAAGACCTTACGCATGCTTTTAGAGATCTTAATTTTTTCTGGAAATAATACCATTCTAGGGTCTGGACTCCACCAGAGCAATAAATCGTCATTATTGAACCATGGAAAAATCCCTTTCTTGTAAGCCAATAAGAGTCGTTCCGGCGCTAAATCTCCCCCAATAGCCAATAATCCATCAGCATTGGCTTGAGACACCTCCGGAAATTCCAAACGATCGCTTAAAAAGTAGAGTGGCAAGCCTTTTCCTTCTTTTTCCAATGCTTTTTTTTACAAAATTATTGGAAATCAATTAAAAAAGAAGCAATCCAATGACATAGATGCTGCCACCTACAAACATAAAGAGTACGGTGTAGGGTAAAATTTCATTGGCCTTTAACTTGGTAATTCCCAATAGTGGAAGGGCCCAAAACGGTTGCAACATATTGGTGAGTTGATCTCCATAGGCTAATGCCATGACCGCCTTATTTAGCGGAACATTTAGTGCCAATGCAGATTCTAGCACCAATGGCCCTTGGACAGCCCATTGCCCTCCTCCGCTTGGTACAAAAATATTTACGATTCCTGCGCTTAAAAATGTGAACAAGGGTAAAGTGGTTTCATTACTTACACTCACAAAAAAATCTGAAATGGTGCTAATCATTCCACTCCCGGTCATGATTCCCATAATGCCAAAATACAATGGAAACTGTATTAGAATTCCTGAAACATCACTAATTGCTTGTTCTACGGCGGCCAAAAATTTATGGAAATTCCCGTGTAAAATAATGGCGAGTCCGAGCATAAAAAAGTTTAGCAGATTCGGTGTCAAATTCAATTGCTTAAGAAAAGGGAGGTATTGCACCAAAAAAGCAAGCATGATTAAAAGTGCAAAAATGCTTGAAAGAATGGGTGATCTATCCAATCGTTCTGCCCCTTTGGTTTGCGTTTTATTTTCTGCCCTGTTGGTTTGTATTAAAAGATGCGTGGGAGCAGTTGCCGTATTTTTACCCAAATAACGGGCAGTGAAGGCACAACAGAGAACCACTACAAGAAAAATAATGAGATTAGAAGGATTGAATACAGTTTCTGCAGTAGAGATAAGTGCTGGTAGTTGCTCTAGAATCCTGGCATTAGAATAGCCCGTCATTAAATCTGCTAAATGACCCTGTTCCGATACTTTTAAAGGCGCAGAACCACTTATGCCTCCATGCCAAACCATTAACCCCGCATAACCACAAGCACCAATTAAAGGATAGTTGATGGCAATTTTGTTTGCCTGTGCATGCTCCCCTACTTTTCTGGCTAATAAAGCGCCAAAAATGAGCCCCAGGCCCCAATTAAAAAATGCAATAAATAAAGTGGGCACTAGCACCAGGACTGCTGCATTGGCAGAGTTAGTGGCAAAACGGGTGATTTTTTCAATTAGCAACTTCATGGGGCCACTAAGTACCAGCACGTGCCCCAATACTAAGATGAGCATCATTTGATAAGCAAATACCAAAAGCCCCGTATTCCAAATACCCTTTTCCCAGAGTTTTAAAGTAAAAAATAATGCATTCTCATCCTCAGGGACCTCCGCAAAAAGCATCCCTAAAAAGATGGTGAACAAACTTAAAAGAACCGCAATGGTGAAGGGCGACGGCAGAAAGCGTCTAAATCCTTGTTCTATGAGCTTTGTAAAGCTCATAAATTAAAAGGGCAGATCGTCGTGGTCTTCTTCCGAAACATCATCTGCAGGTTCAAAAGCCTCCATTGGTGGTACTGGTGGCATTTCTTGCCCTTGGTTGGCAGTCTCCATATTTTCTATTCGCCACCCTTGTATGGAGTTAAAATATTTGGTCTCTCCCTGCGGATTCACCCATTCTCTACCTCTAAGGTTGATGCTCACTTTTACCAACTGGCCTACTTGAAAACTGTTTAAGAGGTCTGTTTTGTCCTGTACAAACTCTACTAAAATATGTTGGGGATACTGCTCCTCTGTGGTGACCACAAGCTCGCGCTTTCTAAAGCCATTGTTCCCATATGTTTTAGTTTCATCAATCATTTTTATCCGTCCTTGTACTTCCATGCCTTTTACAATTTTAGTCTTCAAAAATAGAAAAAATGAAAGGGGCTTTCGCCTTATATTCTAATGGTTTTTCAACAAAAGAATGCTTTTTCCAGTATCTTTAGATGTATTCAACCTAGGAATGAAATTCAATCCCAAAAAAAGAACCTCCAATATTTTCCTTCTTGTTTCAGCCTTTGTTGTGGTTAGTCTAATCCTTTGGAACACGAATCGATTCTTTGAAACATTTAAGGAAGAAGAACGGTTTAAGATGGAAAACTGGGCAGCGGCAGAATTAACAGTGCTTCAATCTCCTATAGATCAAGAATTGGGCAACCTTCCACTCATTATTATGAGTAATAATACCTCCACACCTATGATTTTGGTGAATGAGGAAGGATCTATTAAAACTCATAACATTCCACAAGAGGTAGCAGAAGATTCGCTGCGCGTTCAGAAGCTGATAAAAAAATTCGCTAGTGAGAATGCCCCCATAGAAATTATACAGGATGGCGATTTATTACAAACACTCTATTATGGAAATTCAGATGTTTTAAATAAACTAAAGTTTTACCCCATTGCCCTCATGCTTATCATTTTACTCTTTGGGACAGTCATCTTCTTCTTTTTTAGAACCAATAAGGCATCGGAGCAGAATAAACTTTGGGCAGGGATGGCGAAAGAAACTGCACATCAAATAGGAACCCCGCTCACCTCCTTGCTTGGTTGGAATGAGCTTTTAAAAAATGAAAGTATTAGTCCAGATATCACCAAAGAGATTGAAAAAGATATCGCGCGCTTACAGACCATTACAGAACGCTTCTCAAAAATTGGCTCTATCCCAGAATTACACGAGCACGATATTGTCTTCGAAACTAAAAAAGCTTTTGAGTACTTAAAAAAGCGTAGTTCTAAATTAATTCACTTTTCATTTTCAAGTGAACTTGCCTCCCTACCTGTGTTATTAAACCCTCCGCTTTACAACTGGAGCATTGAAAATCTGGTTAAAAATGGCATTGATGCCATGAAAGGGAAAGGCAATATTGCCATACAAATTGAAGCCGCTGGAAACCATGTGCATATCTTAATTTCTGATACAGGGCATGGTATTCCTAAAAGTGAATACCAGCGTATTTTTAATCCTGGTGTTACTTCTAAAAAACGTGGCTGGGGTCTTGGTCTGTCTTTAGTTAAAAGGATAATTGAAGAGTACCACAACGGGAAAATTAAAGTACTTTCGTCTAGCAAAGAAGGAACCATTATGCAAATTTCATTGCGAATCGCATAAATTATGGCAAAGGAGAAGCGCATTGTAATTAAAGAGGCAGCGATCACGAATAATTGCCCTGAATGCTACAACCAAGAATTACAGCTTACCTTTTATCAAAAACATACTTTTAATCCTTTTTTTCATAGAACCACCAAAGAAATTACCCATGACATTACGTGTAAAAAGTGTGATTCTATGATCTATCCGGTGAATTGGACCGCAGATATTGAACGCGTCTTTGACTATTTCAATAAATTGGTAGAACCCGATAAACCTTCCATTAGATTTACCACCCTTTTTATCGTCCTCTTGGTACTCTTGATAGGAGGCGCGGCAGCTGTAATCTATCTGTATTTAGAAGGAATTATTTAAAGTTTTTCGCGAATGAGGGCGGCGATTTCTTCAAACTCTTGGGGCGATACGTGTACCTTTTTTTGAAAGGTGGCATCTGCCATTGTTGTTAGGGGTATTAAATGGACATGTACGTGAGGTACCTCTAAACCAATAACCGTGAAACCAATACGTTCACACGGGATAGCTTCTCTAATAGCATGCCCAACTTTTCTTGAAAAAGCCATGAGACCTTGATAGGTATCTTCATCAAGATCTAATAATTTATTCACTTCTTTTTTGGGAACACAAAGGGTATGCCCTTTTGCATTGGGGTTAATATCCAAAAAGGCATAAAACTGATCGTCTTCTAGAATTTTGTAAGAAGGAATCTCTCCTTGAATAATTTTAGTGAAAATGCTTGCCATAATTGATTTAAAATAAAAATCCCATCATTAAATGATGGGATTAAAAGTACATGTTTCCTTTCGGAATTAATCACGAGTTATTTCTAAAACTTCAAATTTCAAAGTTCCATTTGGCACTTGAACCTCAGCAATTTCACCTACAGACTTGCCCAACAATCCTTTTCCAATTGGGGAGGTTACCGATATCTTGCCTGATTTAAGATCCGCTTCGCTTTCTGCAACAAGCGTATATTTCATCTCCATCTTGTTGGCCTGGTTCCTAATTTTAACGGTAGACAATACCAGCGCTTTCGAAGTATCTAGTTGAGATTCGTCAATGATTCTTGCGTTGGCAACCGTTTCCTCCATTTTTGCAATTTTCATTTCTAAGAGCCCTTGCGCTTCTTTTGCGGCGTCATATTCTGCGTTTTCAGAAAGGTCTCCTTTGTCTCTAGCCTCTGCAATTGCTTGAGATGCCTTAGGTCTTTCTACATCTCTAAGATGATCTAGTTCATCTTTTAATTTCTTTAGCCCTTCTGGCGTATAGTATGATACTTTTGACATAATTGTAATTCAAATAATGCAATAAAGGGTGCGAGAAAAGCATTAATTTCTCTCCGCGCCCAAGTGTATTAATATAAAAATCCTCTGCCATAACCGTTCCAACACAGCTTTTAGCGAGGATTTAACGCAAATATACAGAAAATTTAGTCATTTTTACTTAAAATTCTCTCATTGAAAAAGCTTTTCTACCTGATAATCATACCGTTACTATTTTCTTGCGAAAATAATAGTACGGAAAGAAACCCCTTTCTTCCTGAATCAGATTTTAGATTTGATTTGAATCTTAATTTGCCTTTATACAATGATTTAAACAACATTGGAAACCCTGTTTATGTAGACAATGCAGCGGTAGGTGTGAGAGGTGCTTTTGTGATGCGGGTAAGTTCAGATTCATTCTTTGCTTTTGAAGCAAGTTGCCCCAACCACGCGCCCAACAGTTGTTCTACTATGACTATTTCCGGACAAAATGTGCGTTGTTCTTGTGAAGATTTTGAGTACAGCCTTTTTACAGGGCAGCATTTAAACAGGCCTGATGATGGCAATCGCTATTACGACTTACTGTTCTATCGCGCGGTACAAAGCGGCAATTCGGTGATTATTTCTAATTAATACTATAAGGTTCCTAGAATTTTATCCATTACCCAACTGGTATGTAAGGCAGAAACTCCTAGTGAAGGATGTTTCGCTTTACCAAAGAGATGGTCGCGCATGTTTGCCACATGAAATTGATGCAAATGTGTTGGATGTGGAATGGTCTCCTCGATTTTTCCCGTTTCCGTCTCCAAACTAATGGTCTCTTCATGCAACACGGAAAAACTAATTCGCCCTTCAGATCCTATTATTTCTACGGAATCTAGAGGCTCATAACTCCCAAAATTCCAACTACCAGACCCCGTAACACCATTTTTATGGATCCAACTTCCCGTAATGGCATCGAAAGCACTATACAACCCTTGTTGATTTTTACTGATCCCTTTAGCATCTTCAATATCGCCCAATAAAAATGTAAATAGATTCAATCCATGACTTGCTAAATCATCAAAATATCCGCCAAGAGCTATGTTTTTATCTGTTCTCCAGTTGTAGTCATTGCCTGTATCTAAGGGGCTCGCTGTTCTGGTTTTAATCCAATGAATATGACGTATCTCACCTATGCGCCCAGCTTCTATCCATTCCTTAACCTTTATAAACCTAGGCAATGATCTGCGGTAATATGCTACAAACAAGGGAATTTCCTTTTCCTTGAAAGCATTATAGATTTCAAGGCTTTCACGGTAATTGGTTGCCATTGGTTTTTCAATACAACAGGGTTTTCCTTGGGCTGCAACTTTTTTTGCATAATACGCATGAGAATCTGGCGGGGTAGCTATGTAAACAGCATCTATGGCAGGGTCTTTTATAAGTTCATCAGCATCTGTTGTCCAGAAGGGTACTTTATGCCTTTTGGCATAATCCTTCGCCTTTTCTGCATTTCTGCGCATCACGGTAGACAGCTCAAAAGCATCTGTAGTTTGATAAGGAGGCCCACTTTTAACTTCCGTTACGCTCCCACATCCTATAATACCCCACCGTATAGGACCCTGAGTAAAGAAAGGTTTTAACATGTACTTGCTTTACTCAAAAGTAAAAAGAACCCTTCTGCTTTAAAAAACTTACAGCTATCGCTTTGCAAAAGGGTTCTTTTTGGTTTTAAAAGTTGATGGTTGCTCCTAGTAAAAAGTTGATGCCCGCTTGTGGGTAAAATCCAGCTCCTTCCACAGTGGTTATAGTACCTGGATTGGAGAAATCATCATCAAAAGTGAAAAAATAACCATTTGATACAATGTCTTGATCAAAAATATTATTCACTAATCCAGAGAACACAACGCTCTTGATGAAAGAATTTGTTTGCCAAGTGTATTGAATGTTTAGATCTGTTTGAGAATACGCATCCAAAATTGAGCCTTCTGAATCTATATTCCCCATGTATTGCTCCCCTACATATTTAGAAAGCAAGAAGAGTTGCCATTTATCGTTTGGCATAAATCCAATAATATTTCCAGCCACCAAATTAGGAGAATAGGCGATATTGGTATTTCCTAAATTTTGAATTGTACCATCTCGTTGAAATATAAAATCAATGTTCTTATTGCTACTCAAGGCAACATTTGGACGAATCATCCATTTATCTCCTAAAGTAATATTGGCGTCTATTTCTAAACCTAGGCGATAACTATCACCCACATTGGCCCGTAACGGTGCTCCTACATCGTTTAGTTCTCCTGTTAAAACCAACTGATCCTTGTATCTCATGTAATACACATTGGTATTGATTTGAACTGACGGGTTTATATAACGCCAGCCCAATTCAAAATCGTTAAGACGTTCCGGTCTTGGATTGCCATTTTCATAATCATTACGGTTTGGTTCTCGATTTGCTCTAGCGTAAGAGAAATAAAAGTTATTGTTGGGATTTAAATCAAAGGTTAATCCGGCCTTGGGATTAAAAAAATTAAAGGTGTCGTCAACTAATCCTGTATCTTCCCCATTGGCCTCATAACTCACCCCACGGTATTGAAGATCTCCAAAAAGACTCCATTTCGCGTTTAACTTGTAGATTGCTTTGGCATAGGTGTTGAGATCCGTTTTGGTAGACGTATCATCATAATACCTATCGCGATAATCAGTATCGTTTGCAAATCTGGCCCAAATGATCTCCCCAAAATGATCTCCTTTATAAATGTTGTATCCACCACCTAAAATTAATTGTAGTCTTTCGTCCTTATAATTGGCAGACAAAACCGTGCCGTAAAAGTCATTATCTAACCATCTTCTTCGGATCAAATCGGTGGTATTTACAACCTCCCCGTTCACTGTAATTGGTGTAATTCCATAGGTGGCAAAATCATCATCTTCTCTAAACTGTTCAAAGAAACCTCGTCCTCTAGTATAATGCAAAGCGATGTTTGTATTCCAATGCTCATTCAACCTTTCATTCCAGTGCAACTGAAAATGATCTTGTTTGTAGTTGTCAACTTCGTTTTCATAAAATTGAGTGTTCCCATTTTCGTCAGTAAAAATACCTGAGGGATTAAAGGTTCTATCTGTAGCCAAAGTTGCAGCATCAATTCCATACCAGGCTTGATATGTAATCTCATGTCCTCCAAATAATAAGGCCTTGACCAACGTATTGTCGTCTTTATACACTCCTTGTAAAAAATATGAGTCCAATTCAGAGGAAGCTCTATCAATATAACCATCCGAGGTAATTCTTGAGAGCCTTCCTGACAATTCAACACTATTATTCATTAGCCCCGTACTGAATTTCACATTATTTCGCAGGGTATTGAAGCTCCCAAAAGAAGACGATATTTGTCCATACGCTTCTTCAGCGAAGGCATCTGTTAACAAATTTAAACTCGCTCCAAACGCACCAGCTCCATTTGTAGACGTTCCTACTCCCCGTTGTAATTGAAGACTTTGCGTAGAAGAAGCAAAATCTGGCATGTTCACCCAAAAGGTTCCTTGTGATTCTGCATCATTATAAGGAATCCCGTTGATGGTTACATTCACACGAGTAGCATCACTTCCTCGAACTCGAATGCCAGTGTACCCAACGCCAGCCCCGGCATCTGATGTTGTGACCACTGCGGGTAAAAAGTTCATTAAAATTGGAATGTCTTGTCCAAGATTTCTTGGGGCGATTTCTTCTTTGTCCAAATTAGAAAAAGTCACCGGCGATTCTTTAGTTACCCGAACCGCAGAAACCAAAACCTCATCGAGAACTACCTTTTTTCCTTGAACAGAATCTTGGTCTTGTTGGTTTTGTGCATGTAGTGAGAATACAAGGCTGCACAGGGCCAAAATTGTGAAAATAGATGTTTTCATCCGTAAATAGATTTACGAATAAAAGGGGCTATTATTCTGGTTAAACGTACTTTATCTTCGAAACAGCTGAAAAGTTGGCCAGCGTACCGTTTCGTGCTCACCCCAAAAATCTTACGACTTTTGATGCTTGGCCTTCCCTTAGCAGCATTACCTGCTCAGGTTCAATGGGTATAATCTCAGCTCCGCTCTATAAAACGGGGCACCCCTTTGAGATGGCTGCAAAAGTAAGTTGGATTCTTGAATAAAAAAAGGGTACCTACGGCACCCTTTCATCTTTTTTAGCTTCTCTCAACTATTTGGTGGTCCAGCGACCATAAGAATCAATATATACAGTTCTTCTTGTTCCGCTCTTTAACACCATGATTAATTTATACTTCCCGCGCTGATTTTTAAATGCTTGATAAAGACGCGAAGTGGGGTAGTCTTTTAAAAGTGCTTGCACCACCGCCGGTGGTAGTTCTCCCGCATCTATCTTTTTAAATTCATTGGGTGAAATATTGATAACTATCGTAGACGTTGGTGTGGATACTGCAAAAGATGGAGCAGCCATAAAAACGAATAATATAAGGACAAGAAGATGTTTCATTTTAGATTATTTTTTTAGAATAATGCTTTATCTACGAATGAAACCTGGCGATGGATGCTTTTTAAGAAATTTTATAGAAAATACAATTGGTTTCCAAAAAATAAAGGACCGGAACACCTAAGTGTTGCGGCCCTTCAACCAAATCAACCAACCAAAAATCCGTGTGTCATAAGACTACAGCGGAATGAGAATGTCTCTTTGCTGTTCCAGTTTCTGGTTTTCTAAACTGGTCACAGTCTGCTCTTTATTATCTTCATTAAAAATCGGTGCAACTATTACTAGTGTTCCTATGAAAAGGACTCCAAAAATTACCGATCTTAAAAGTTCTTGCATCTTATTTGCTTTCTATAAATAAGACACAGATTGTTTCAAAAAGTCACTTGAAATAAAAAAACCACCCAATTGGGTGGTTTTTAGTCGAAAAGAATTTAATTATCTGGCTTGATGGGTTGGTTTTAAAAGGTCGTTCACCGTCTTCACTGGATTAAAGGTTACCAACGGTACTTCTACAAAGAGCGTGTTCCAAAATGCCATAGCCCCGTTCCACAAACCTGGAAGCTCTAAGGCCTTCAATTCCTTGCCTTCCTTGGTTTTCTCGGTAATAAAGCCTTGTTTCTCATCTACGAAATTGAGTAAATTGAATTTCTCTCCTTTATGGTTTCTAACCCCACAAACAAGATCTACAGGATTGAAATGCGTGGCATCCTTTAAAATGCTTGCCTGCTGTTCATTGTCCATATCAATTTGTGCAGATTCAATAATTTGAAGCGATACATTTCCTTTGGCGTCGGAAATCCAGAAAGGTCCACCCCCAGGTTCCCCTTCATTTTTTACCATCCCACAAATACGTATAGGTCTATTTATTTTATCTTTTAGAATAGCCAATTGTTCTTCAGGACTAAGAGCATCATATTTAGATGGAAAACGCACATTGAGTTCTTTTTCTAGAAAATTGGCCGTTTCTCTAAGTACCTGTGGATGTATTTCTTCTGTTTCCAATGTTGCAGCATATTCAAATGCCTTCGCTTGCACTTTTAGTAAAAGTCCTGCGAGCATTTTTTTACTACTAGCAACAGTCTCAAGGTTTTGATCAATTACTACATTATCAATGTTTTTTATAAAAATAACGTCCGCATCTTGCTCATCAAGGTTTTCTATTAGTGCCCCATGCCCTCCTGGTCTAAAGAGTAATGTGCCATCAGAATTTCTAAAAGGCTCATTACTTTTAGTAACAGCTATGGTATCTGTGGAAGTTTTTTGAAAGGAATAAGAAACCTTAAATTCCGTAGTGGTCTTCTGAGAAATTCTAGGCACAGAAATAGCTTCTTCTTTTTTAAACATCAATTCATGTTGGGGACTTATGGTAAAGTGAAGATTGGCCACTCCATTAGATTTAGCATACAATGCCGCTTCTTTTAAGTGCTCTTTAAAAGGCGTTGCAGCACCTCTCTTACAATGGTGAAAGGGTAATAATCCTTTTGGGAAAAACCCAAAATTTAACCCCTCTTCGGTTAGCATTTCCGAAATAAAAGAATAGGCTAATTCTCCATCATTGGTATGTTTCCCTTGAATACGCTGCATGATTTCTTCATAAAAAGGAAACTTTTCAATACCCTCAAAAAATTGCTTAACTGCCTGATCATTGGTTCGAGATATATAGTCTGAAAGGGTTTCATTTTTAGGATCATAGGCTTCAATAAAATTAAACATCGCCTTAAACATCCGAGAGGCAGCCCCTGAGGCAGGAACAAATTTCAGCAACTTTAACCCCTCAATATTATTTTCAAAATAGGAAACTAATTCATCATGCAGTGATTCGTCAACTTCTGTAATACCAACGTTCGCAGTAGCTGCTTTTTTAAGGTTTACGAATGGAATTCCCTCTTTAAATGTTTCTATTTGTCGGGCGACTTTCTCTGTTGAAATTCCCTTTTCTTCAATTTGTTTTAAATCTTCTGATGTAAAGTCAATCATAATTCAGCAATTTGTTGATTTCTGAGACAGCACGCTCAAACCGCACTTCTTGGTTTCCTTCTAAGGTAACAAAAGTACGCTGATATTTAAGGAGGGCCGTTTGGAAAAGGTTAAGCATATTTTCGCGATCATCAGGTCTATCTCTAAGATCATCCGGCTCCCAAGGGACGTCTATACTGGTTAGCAAATAGAGTTGGTATTGATTTTTTAGCGCATACTTTTCTAAAAGAGGATCGGCATAGCCATTAAAATACGCTTCAGAATACACCTTTGTTACCAAAAGATCCGTGTCGCATAAAAGGACCTTATTGGCCTTTTTTGCCAATTTATTCTCAGAGGCCATTTGTCCTTCAGCAATGGGTAACAGATCTGTAAGTTGGCAAATCTGTTGTTCCTCATCCCACTTTTGCTGCAAGTATTCTCGGGCATATTCTGGTACCCATTCTGTTTTATAATGCGCTGCTAATTGCCTAGCCAAGGTAGTTTTACCGGTAGATTCTGGTCCGTAAAGAACTACTTTTATAATGTCTGTAGGTTGCTGTCCAAGCTTTTCTTCCATGCCCTATATGCTTGTATGGCTAGTAGTGTAAAAATAAGATATTGCAAAGACAACATGCCCCAACCACGATAGGCATAAAGGGGAACTGTAATGATGTCTGCTATGATCCAAAGCGTCCAGTTTTCTAATTTTTTAAGCGCCATATACCACATGGCGGTAAAAAATAGTCCGGAAGTAAAAATATCTATGTAATTCGAGGTTAAAATTTCATAATCAAACAACCGATAAATTCCATAATTAAAGAGCATAGTTGCAAAAAAGAGTGCAACACCAATAGTCTTTTCTTTGGTATTTGTTCTTGAAATTTGCACCACCTTCTTATTGTCTTTGGTTCTAGACCAATTCCACCATCCGTAAATGCTCATCGCTGACCAATACACATTCATCATCATATCTCCTAAGAGGCCATCTTTTAAGAATAAATAGACCGTTATGACCGTCGCGAGTAATCCCGTTGGGTAAACCCAAATATTTTCTTTTTTTGCAAACCAAACACTCAAGATTCCAGCAACAAAAACGATTGCTTCCAAGAAAATGATGGCCGCTTCCTTGCCTTTGTAAGCGTCAAGAAAAAAATCAAAAATGGGGTTCATAGGAGCTGCGATCTGTTTTTACTATTTTCATGTAAAGCAGTACTTTATCTGTACTTTCAAAAGCCTCTTTTATTTCTTTAGTAAGGAGCTCCATAACCCTATCATAAGGGCCAAATACCTGTGTGCTTAAAGGATTCTCCAAGACGGTTAACCCAGAAGTACGCAGATTTTTAATAAAATTAATGATGGGTGGTTCAAAATCGTCTTGAAGTGGTGTAAGTGTGAGTTCTACAGAAATTTCCATGAAATGTATTAAAACCTCAAAGCTAAGAGAATTCAGAGAAATTCTTAATAGGCATAGGCCCAGGAAAATCCGTCCATCTCATCAAAAGTTACTTGGTACTTAGAAGTGCTCCCGTTATAATCAATTCTTGCCGTAGTGGATGGGTCTGACAACCTAAAATCATTTACAGTAATATCCTTTAAAAAGCTAAGCCCAGGCTGGGCATAAATTTTATACAAGGATTCTTTGGCGCACCATACACGGGTTAACTTTTGAATAAGCGCTTCGGAATTAGCAATGGTTCTATACTCTTCTAGAGGTGTAAACTTGTGTGCTATGCGAAGAATTTTATCCCGTTGTTTCTCTATGTCAATGCCTACCTCATGAGATCTGCTAATTATGATACCTGTATACTGATGAGAATGCGAAATGGAAATATGGGTGCCATCATTTAAAAATGGCTTCCCAAATTCATTATAATGAAGCTGTTGATCTGTGTATTCTACTAATTTCAATAAATGACGAATACTCAGAAAAGCCCTTCGGTGCATTTCTGATTTCATCCCTTGAATACGCGTTTGGGATCTATTTGTTAAAACAATACCATCTTCAAGAAATGCTTCTGATTCTTCCACCCGCCAAATAAGGGCTTTTGTATCCTCCGAAACTGTTATGGTTTTGTGAAGTGGCACGACTAATAGCGGGTTGAATTTGTATCTTTGCACCCGAAAATTGCTATAAATTATTCAAATACACAATTATGAGCACCAAAACTGTTGCCTACGTTCCTTATAAAGTGAAAGACATCACCTTAGCAGATTGGGGAAGAAAGGAAATTGAACTTGCTGAAGCAGAAATGCCAGGACTTATGGCATTACGTGAAGAATACAAAGAAGAACAGCCGCTTAAAGGTGCGCGTATTGCTGGATGCCTGCATATGACCATCCAAACAGCTGTACTAATTGAAACTTTAGTAGCCTTAGGAGCAGAAGTTACGTGGAGTTCCTGTAACATCTTTTCTACTCAAGATCATGCGGCGGCAGCTATTGCAGCTGCTGGAATCCCAGTGTATGCTTGGAAAGGAATGAATGAAGAAGAATTTGACTGGTGTATTGAACAAACGTTGTTTTTTGGAGAAGACCGCGCCCCTTTGAATATGATTTTGGATGATGGTGGTGATTTAACCAATATGGTGTTAGATCACTATCCAGAGCTAACAGGCGCTATTAAAGGTCTTTCTGAAGAAACTACCACAGGTGTTCACCGTTTGTACGAGCGTGTTAAGAATGGCACCCTACCTATGCCAGCTATAAACGTAAACGACTCGGTAACCAAGTCGAAGTTTGATAACAAATACGGATGCAAAGAAAGTGCCGTGGATGCTATTAGACGAGCTACGGATACCATGTTGGCTGGGAAGCGTGTGGTAGTTGCCGGTTACGGAGATGTTGGTAAAGGAACTGCGGCTTCTTTTAGAGGAGCTGGTGCCATAGTAACTGTTACCGAAATAGACCCCATTTGTGCCTTACAAGCATGTATGGATGGTTATGAAGTGAAGCGTTTAGAAAATGTTATTTCACAAGCAGACGTAGTAATTACTGCTACTGGTAATAAAGACATCATTAGAGAAGAACATTTTAGAGCTTTAAAAGACAAAGCCATTGTTTGTAACATAGGTCATTTTGATAATGAAATTGATATGGCTTGGTTAAATGGTACGTATGGCAATACTAAGGATGAAATAAAACCTCAAGTTGATAAGTACACCATTGATGGAAAAGATTTGATCATTTTGGCAGAAGGACGTTTGGTAAATCTTGGGTGTGCCACGGGACATCCTAGTTTTGTTATGAGTAATTCTTTTACCAACCAGACACTAGCACAAATTGAGCTGTGGAATAACAGTGAAAATTATAAGAATGAAGTGTATATGTTACCGAAACATTTAGATGAAAAAGTTGCCAAACTTCATCTAGCGCGTTTGGGTGCAGAACTTACAGAACTAAAAGAAGACCAAGCTTCTTATATTGGTGTAACAGTAGAAGGCCCTTTTAAGCCTGATTACTACCGTTACTAATTAAATTCTTTATGAAATAAAAAAAGCCCTCTTTTAGGAGGGCTTTTTTGTATTATTTATTGAAGTAATTAGTCGTTAAGCCAAGCATCTCGTAATGCCATCTGAGATTCTGATGCCTCCTCATTTTCTACTAAGGTAACTGCTTTTGTATATGTAGGTGTTGTGGTAGTTTTTATCACAACTTCCTCCCCATCTCTATCCAGAATAACTTCAATCTCCATTCCAGGTTGCCAAGAAAATACCTCTGTAAAAATCTGATTGGCATTGGCAAGCGTCACTTCGGTGCCATTAATTGCCTTAAAAATATCATTTGGCTTTGCCCCATTATCTGCCCAGAAACTATTCTCCAAAACGAGATCTGTAAACTTAATAGCCTGTTTTACAGGATCTGCCCCCACTATTAAAGTTCCTGCATTTTGTATGTAGTTTGTTTCAACCTCTGCTTCTGCAAATTTTAACCCTACTTTTTCAAAAAAGACGTCATAATCTATTGGCGTGGTCCCTACTACGTGCGTGGTTAAAAAACTCCCTATTTCTGGATACGTCATTGCGGTAATCTCTGCAATGAGCGCATCATCTACAAATGGTTTGTTTTTGCCGTACTTATTAGACAATTCCTTCATAACCGTAAGCCAACTTCTAGCGCCATTGCTTTGCTCACGCATTAAAATATCTAGGCATAGTCCTATTAGGGCGCCTTTCATATAAACATTAGCATAATTCTCTTTGTACGGACTCTCTAAGATAGATTCACTCATCTTGGTAAAACTCATTCCATCGTCATAATTAGAACGAGACGTGTTTATCTTTTGAGTGGTACGTGCATAGTACTCGCTTCTATCAAGCAAGCCCTTGTAGACTTGAAAATGCTGTGCAAAATATTCGGTTACTCCTTCATACAACCAAAGATGCTTGCTAAAGGTTGGATTGTGATAATCAAAGTAATGCACGTCTTCTGAATGTACAGAAAGCGGGGTAACTATGTGAAAAAACTCATGTGCTACCACGTCTATCATTGCCTCAGCCAAAGCCTCTGGCTGCATACTCTCTGGCAAAACCACCACGGTTGAAGAATGATGTTCTAAGGCACCAAAGCCTTTTGGAGCTTCTTTCTTTGCCGTATCTGATAAATACAATAGAATATCATATCTAGGAGTACTATTAAGATCCCCCAAATAGGATTTTTGAGCCTGCATCATTTTGTAGACCGTCTCTTTTATTTCTTTGGCGGAATGTTTTCCATTGGGTGAATAAACACTAAGCACAATCTTAATATCTCCTACTAAAAATTCTTCAATCTCTGTTGCTCCAAACATCATAGGATTGTCTGTTACTTCAAAATACCGGTTCGCCAAAAAAACCATGGACTTGGTCTTGGCTGCATCATCTTCAGATGCTTTAATTTCCTGCAAGGGAGAGGTGTAATTAAAATCCTGTGGGGCGCTTATCCCTATTTGGTAGGAATTATTTTTAAGCTGGTCAAAGTACCCTATAAAACCATGTAGGTTTAACATTACCTGAGTGGGTTCAATATTTGTACCAGACGGTGAAAAAGGCACCTCTTCACCAATACCTCCAACAACTTCTTGATCAAAGGTATCATTAACTTGGTACGCGATTTTATCTAAGTTTTGCCCATTACCAAATACCCATGTATTGGTATCTAACTGCCGTGCTGCTATGGTATTCCCATCGTAATCTATGCCACGAACACCTTCCAGGTATTTCCCAAAATCTGAAACCGAGTAGGTTCCTTGCACCACTTTTGGCAATCTGTACACCACAGAATCTGTCACAAAACGTCCGGGATCAATGGTTACGGAAACCTGGTCATTATCTAAATTGACCAAATCTAGATTCGCCATAATGGCATTGTCTGTTGCTAAATCATTCGTGATATTTTTAGTACCACAAGAAACCACTGCAAGTACTACAAACAGGAGTAGAATAGGCTTTTTAATCATGTTGCAATTTTTATTTTCTATAAACGAAGATAAGGTAGTTTTAATCCCTATCGCACATTAGTACCGCTACGCCCGAAAATGTTACATATCTAACCAACGCTTGAAGTTGGTTGTGCGTTCTCTAGAAACAATAACCTGTTCTTCTTCTTTAGGCAGAATTTTTAATAAAAGACGGCTATTAAAATAACTGTGAATTTCAACCACACTTTTTACAGAAACCATGAACTTTCGGTTAATTCTAAAAAAATGAATTGGATTTAGAATTTGTTCTAGTTGGTCAATAGTATATTCAATAGGATACGCCTGAGAAGAATGGGTGTACAAATAGATGAGCCCTTCATGCGATTTAAAGTATGCAATATCCTCTACGTTAAAGGATTTAAACATATTGCCCACCTTTACCATAAAGCGATGCTTGTATTCTTTTTGAAAGAGCTCTTTTAAGTCTTCAAGGTTGGAGTTACTTGAATCTTGTCTGGTTATATTTCTTTTAAATTTTTCTAAGGCCTTTTTTAGTTCGTCTTTTACAATGGGTTTCAGCAAATAATCCAGGCCATTATATTTAAAGCCACGAATAGCAAACTCATTATAAGCTGTTGTAAAAATTACGGGGGGATGCTCTTGTAAACCATCTAGGATATCAAATCCATACCCATCATTTAATTGAATATCTAAGAAAATAAGATCAGGTAGCGGGTTAGAAGCAAACCAATTAGTACCACTTTCAACAGAATTGATGTGCGCAACGATCGTAATTTCTGGAGCGAGGCTGTTAATTAATTGGCTCAATCGTTTTGCAGCAAATTCTTCGTCCTCAACAATTACAGCATTCATTAGGATATCGCTTTTAGATTGCTCACCATACCGCTATTGTCTAAGAGAGGAATGATTACCTCAAAAAAGGCATCTTCTTCTCTTATCAATACCTGCTTATTCGTGTAAAAGGCATAACGCTTCTTAATATTTTGAAGCCCCATTCCCGTGGTTTCTTCGGGATTGGTTCTTTTCTGCAGGTTATTCTTGATTGCCAAAGCATCATTTTGAATAGTAGATATCGTTATATGCAGTGGCTTTTCTTTGCTGTATTGATTATGCTTTAGAGCATTCTCAACAAGCATTTGCAGAGAGAGTGTAGGAATAAAATAGTCTTTAGAATTTACTTTTACAGAAGTTTCAATTACTACTGCTCCTTTATGACGGATGTCCATCATAAAAATATAGGCATCTAGAAAATTTAATTCTTTTTCCAGGCTTACTAAATCCAGTTCTCTATTGTCTAAGATGTAGCGATAGGTGCTTGCCAATCGGGTCACAAAATCCGAGGCCAAATCTCTGTCTTCGTACATTAAAGAGGTTAAGGTATTGAGACTATTAAATAAAAAATGTGGACTAATTTGATTTTTAAGAGTGGCATATTGCGACGCCATCATTTCTTTTCTTAAGTCGTCCATTTTTCGAGTAAGCTCATCCTTTTGTTTGATTGAAAAATAAAAGAGGTTTACAAAGACCACAGCAGTCGCTAAAAGGCCTGCTCTAAAAACATTTACCCGAAATTCCAGAGGAGGATCTTCACAAATGATCCCCATGAACTCTCGAAGCGGAAACAGCGCTAGATAGTAAATGATACTCGATAACGGAACCAATAATAACATGGTCTTTCCGTAGATCGCTAGACTATTCTTAAGATTAAGACCTCCCCTATCCAACTGCTTTAAAATAAGTCGGTCATTGTATTCCCAAGTGACCATAAAAAACAGAAATGCGGTCACATAGTAAAATATGGCGGTGGGCTCCAAGAAAACGGATAGTCCGCTTTCCTTGTGCTCTACCGTGGCCTTAATCATTAAGTACACAACATTGACCACCATCCATCTAAAAAAGAATTTACGAAGTCCCTTTTTTGTAAAATATTCTTTCATATCACGTATAAAGATAGCCAACATGCCCTGCTTTCTAGAATTCTTGGGTGTGGATTGTTAGAATCTCGGTTGAATTGTAATTATTCCATTTCAACTGTAATTCCCCCTTTTCTGCAACAGTATTTCCAGTACAACCCTTTTTATGGGGCTATCAAACCAGAAATCAACAACAGAGTATTTCTCGTGAAGCACACCTTGATATGAAAAGGCAGTTTTGAGGAAACAAATCAAAAATCATGAAAAAGTTAAACATCTTAGTTTTTATTTTAATGAGTCATTTTGCATTGGCTCAATCTGGCACTATTAAAGGAATTGTGGTAGATAAACAGTCCGAAGCACCTTTAATGGGGGCCACTATTGAACTTCTGGAGCAAGCTTCCAGTGTAGGGGTAATTACCGATGAAAACGGGCGCTTTTCTTTAGAGAACGCGCCGGTTGGTAGGCAGATCATTCGAGTAAGTTATATTGGGTATGAAAGCGTAACATTACCCAATATTGAAGTGACTGCAGGGAAGGACGTTTCCCTGACCATTGCATTATTAGAATCTTTTAATCAATTAGACGAGATTGTCTTAACCTCAGATACTAATAAGGATCGGGCCAACAACAAACTCGCCACAGTTTCTGCAAGACAGTTTGGAGTAGAAGAAGTGACACGCTTTTCTGGTGGCCGGAGTGATGTGGGGCGTTTAGCCGCCAATTTCGCAGGGGTTTCTACACCAGACGATAGTAGAAATGATATTGTAGTACGCGGGAATTCACCCACAGGTTTATTATGGCGTGTAGAAGGAATTCCTATTCCCAATCCAAATCACTTTTCCACGGTTGGCACCACGGGAGGGCCCGTCTCGGCCGTAAATCCAAATACCTTAAAAAATTCTGACTTTCTTACGTCTGCCTTTGCTTCGGAGTATGGAAATGCACTAGGAGGTGTATTCGATTTAGGCCTTCGAAAAGGAAATGTAGACGATTATGAATTCTCAGGGCAAGTGGGAATCTTCACGGGTGTTGAAGCCAACGCAGAAGGCCCTTTAGGAAAGAAAAATGGTTCTTTTCTTGTAGCTGCTCGTTACTCCTTAATTGGTTTGATAGGCGCTGGAGCCGGAGGCACTGCTGCGACTCCTAATTACAGTGATCTTACCTACAATATAGATTTTGGTAGAGGCAAACTAGGACGTTTTTCACTTTTTGGAATGCTCGGGAACTCAGATATTGACTTTTTAGGAGACGATATTGACGAAGACGACTTATTTGCAGCGGAAGACGAAGATACATTTGTAGAAAGCCGCTTTGGCCTTTTAGGCGCCAAACACCAGATTTCTATTGGTGAAAACTCATACCTGCGCACCATTCTAGCGAGCTCTTTTTCAGGTACTGATTTTACAGCCAATCGCTTTATTGATCAAGATACCCCTCAAGAGCGAAGTATTCTATATACAGAGTCAGATGATACAGAATCAAGGTTGTCTTTCTCTACCATGTTTAATACCAAACTTAGTAATAAAGCTACCCTACGGGCGGGAGTCTTATTAGAACGCTTTAATGTAGAACTGTTTACTAGAGATAGAAATGAGCAAGCTGATAATGATGGCGATGGAGATCCTGATCTCTTTACTTTTTTAAATGTGGATGAAAGCTTTTCCATCATTCAACCCTATATCCAAAGTCAGTTTAGAGTTACAGAAAAACTTACTCTAGACGCGGGCTTGCACGCGCAGTACGGAAGTCTTAACGAGCAATTTGTTCTAGAACCTCGGGCGGCTTTTAACTATCAAATAGCGCCCAATCATAAAATCAATTTTGGGTACGGTCTACACCACCAAAATGTGCCTTTCCCTTTATTGTTTTTAAATGAAGAAGTAGATGGTGAACTGGCACAAACCAATAGAAATTTAGACTTTGTAAGAAGCAATCATTATGTACTGGGGTATGATGTAAAACTTGGTAAAGAATGGAGAGGGAAGGTAGAAGTTTATAATCAACAAATTGATAACGCTGCGGTGGAGGCCTTCCCCTCTAGTTACTCTTCTTTAACCGAAGGAGCTGACTTTGGTTTTTCTAATGATAAAGTGTCTTTGGTGAACGAAGGAACTGGTTACAACAGAGGTGTTGAGCTTACTTTAGAAAAATTCTTTAGCAATAGTTATTATGGTTTGCTTACGGGATCCTTCTTTGAAAGTAAATACGAAGGAAGTGATGGTATTGAACGAAATACTCCTTTTAACAATGGGTATGTAGTGAATGCACTTGCAGGAAAAGAATTTCCTTTGGGAGCAAAGCGAAATAAAATCTTATTTGTAGATACCAGAGTTTCTTTTGCGGGCGGTCGCTATTTCACTCCCGTAGATCTAGAGGCTTCGCAGCAAGCCGGTTTTGAAATTCTACAAGATGATATCGCCTTTAGTCAACAATATGAAGATTACTTTAGATGGGATGTAAAGTTTGGTCTAAAAATTAACAGTCGCAATAAAAAGCAGTCGCATCGGTTCTATGTGGATTTGCAAAATGTAACGGCCAACGAAAATGTTTTTGCAAGACGTTACAACCGTCTTACGAATCAAGTAGACCAAGTAGATCAAATAGGTTTCTTTCCAGACTTTGGTTACACCTTTCAATTTTAAATCAAAGACTATGAAACTCTCTAAGAAATTCAACAATCAATTCACTGCTAAATACGGTCCCTGGGCATTAGTCACAGGGGCCACCTCCGGCATCGGGCGTGCCATTGCAGAACAATTGGCCCAGTCCGGATTGCATGTGGTACTTTCAGGAAGAAAGAAGGAAACTCTCTTAGCTTTCAGCGATTACCTTGAAGCCACATATGGAATTATAACGGAGGTAGTGATTGCCGATATTTCTTCTACCCCAGAAGTTTACCGACTGGTGGAAGAGATAAAACATATTCCTATTGGGCTTTTTGTTGCCTCTGCAGGGTTTGGCACCTCAGGATTGTTTCAAGATGCCAGTTTAGAACGAGAAATTGCTATGCTTAAAGTGAACTCTTTGGCATTAATGATGCTCACTCACTATTTCGCACGTCTTTTTGCAGAACAAAATAAGGGGGGTATTATTCTTATGAGTTCTATAGTTGGGTTTCAAGGAACCCCCAATTCTGCACATTACGCTGCAACAAAGGCGTATGTACAATCGCTGGGAGAGGGACTCTATCATGAACTAAAACCTTATGGGGTAGATGTATTGGCAGCTGCTCCTGGTCCTGTAAAGACGGCCTTTGGCGAAAAAGCCAATCTTAAAATGAGTAACGCCTTAAGTCCACAGGAATTGGTACCGCCCATATTTAAAGCCTTAGGCAAGAAGCACACTGTTTTCCCAGGAACCCTTACCAAAGTACTTATTGCCGGATTACGAACCGTGCCACGTTGGGGTAAAATTAGGATCATGAAAATGGTCATGGGAGGAATGACCGCACATCAAAAAACGAATAAAATATCAATCTCATGAAAACACAAATGAAAACAAAGCACTTGATTCCTTCAAGAAACGAACCAAAAACCACTATCTTGAAATTAAATCAAAAACGAAGTAAAATGTTCACCTCTTTTTGGTGGGGATGGAAGCCAGCGTAGGTTATGAAAAGAATAGTCTGGGGTTTAATAGTGCTTATCATAGGAATTACAGTCATCTCTGTAATTAATAATAGGGAAGAACGTGAAGATTTTCTTGATGAAGAATTGATCGCATTAGAAAATTACTTTGGGCAACGAGAAGTACAAAATGTGCAGGTTTCACAAGCAGCAGTTTCCTGGCATTTAGACCACACTTTAAAGACCATTAATACAGTCTGTACCGCTTTGCAGGCTTCAAATCCGCAAGAATACACCTCTAAGTTTAATTTTCAACGTGTTCTTGTGCATACACTAGGGAACATACCAAGAGGCGTGGCCCAGTCACCCGCAAGCGTACGCCCGCCAGAGGTGGTTCATTTAGACAGCCTTCTTCTTCAGCTAGAGGAAGCCAAGAAACGAGTACAACAAATTTCAGAATTAGAGGAACAGGCGTATTTTGACCATCCTGTTTTTGATCATCTAGACCGAGACCAGACTCGAAGATTTTTAGATGTCCATACCAACCATCACTTAAAAATTATCAGGGACATTTTAGAAGAATAGGATGTGATGGGTTTCATTACCTTTATAGGAAACAAGATTCTTCTAAAATGAAAAAAATTATTGTATTTCTAATCGCTGTCGGGGTAGTTAGCATTACTTCTTGTAAACAAAACAAGAGCAACGAGGCTCCCACAGAAGAAACAGCAGAAGTAGCTGCTTTTAAATTGCATGGAGAAGATGTAATGTATGCTACGGATTCTACCAACCTAAAAGGCTACATAGCATTTAACGAAAACCAAGAAGCCAAGCGTCCAGGAATTTTAATTGTACACGAATGGTGGGGGCATAATGACTACGTTCGTAAAAGGGCAGATATGCTTGCAGAATTGGGATATACTGCCATTGCTGTAGATATGTATGGAGATGGTAAATTAGCTGCCCATCCAGAGGATGCAGGAAAATTTGCAGGAAGTGTTTTTGCTAATATACCAGAAGCCACCGCACGATTTAATGCCGCTTTAAATCTATTAAAGGAGCACCCAACTGTAGACACTGATAAAATTGGTGCTATTGGGTATTGCTTTGGGGGTAGTGTAGTATTAACGATGGCGAACGCCGGTGCAGACTTAGATGCCGTAGCAGCCTTCCATAGTGGCGTACAACTCCCTATAATGCCCAATGAAAAATTAACAGCAAACGTTTTGGTGTGCAATGGAGCAGATGATCCATTTATTAATCCTGAGTCTATAGTAGCCTTTAAAAGTGCTATGGATTCTATTGGAGCTAAATACCAATACATTGCGTATCCTGGCGTTAAACATAGCTTTACCAGCAAAGAGGCAGATGCGAATGGAGAAAAATTTGGATTGCCTTTAGCCTATGACGCCGATGCAGACCAACAGTCTTGGGCAAGCATGCAAAAACTATTTAAAGAAGCGTTCTAATAAAAAAGCCCAACCTTACGGTTGGGCTTTTTTCAATTCTTTGCTTTATACTAAGCTTCTGGAACGATGGAAACAAATGATTTTCCACCTGCTTTCTTTTCAAACTTTACAGTTCCATCAACTTTTGCGTGTAGCGTGTGGTCTTTACCAGCATACACGTTTTCTCCTGGATTGTGTTTTGTTCCTCGTTGGCGAACCAAAATGTTTCCAGCAATCGCTTTCTGACCACCAAAAATTTTCACGCCTAAGCGTTTCGATTCTGATTCTCTACCGTTTTTAGAACTACCTACACCTTTCTTGTGAGCCATGATGTTTTCGTTTTAAAGTTTTTATTTGCTAAGCGCTTCTATAAGCTCAGCTTTTTTCATCGATGAAATTCCTGTAATACCTGCAGCTTTCGCCATTTCCTTCAATTCTGCTACAGTTTTGCTGCCAAGGTCAGCAGTTGCTTTTGGTGCTGCCTCTTTCTTAGGAGCCGCTTCTTTCTTCGCTTTTGGGGCTTCCGCTTTGGCTGCTGGCTTCTCTGCCTTTGCCTTAGCAGGAGCAGCTTTCTTTGCTCCTTTAGCCACAATACTCTCTACCACAATCTCCGTTAAATACTGACGGTGACCGTTTTTCTTGCGATATCCTTTTCTTCTTTTCTTTTTGAAAACAATTACTTTGTCTCCTTTTAGGTGCTTTACTACTTTGGCTTCTACAGCCGCACCTTCTATGACTGGGGCGCCAACAGTAACGCTTCCGTTATCATCTAAAAGAAGAACTTTGTCAAAAACAACTTTTTTTCCTTCTTCTGTCTGTAAACGGTGAACGTACACCTTTTGGTCTTTTGCAACTTTAAATTGCTGCCCTGCCATCTCTACAATTGCGTACATAATGCGTTAATTAGATTAAATTACTTTGGCGCTATTGAAATTAGCGGGTGCAAATATAGGCTTAAATCCTTAATTAACAAGTATTCTTGGGCTATTTAACCAATT
>CAZRPJ010000009.1:0-74120 GCA_964601965.1 uncultured Croceivirga sp. | reverse complement strand
GCCAATGCTGGTCAAGAAGATTTTGATGGAGATGGTATTGGAGACCCTTGTGATGATGATATTGATGGAGATGGCGTTCCTAACATTCAAGATCTCTGTAGCAATACCCCTTTGGATGCTGTAGTAGATGTGAATGGATGTGCTGTGTTCTCTTTACCATCCGACAACTTTAGTTTACGTAGTATTGGAGAATCTTGTATTTCTTCTGATAACGGAAGCGTAGAGATAAGTACGGCGAACCCATTAAACTATACTGCGACTTTAACAGATGCAGAGGCCAATGAGACCGCAGTGGCGTTCACAGACATTGCTCTTTTTGAAAATTTAAGTGCTGGTAATTACAACCTTTGTATTACAGTAGAAGGGCAACCAGATTACGAACGTTGTTTTGATGTTACCATTGTAGAACCAGATCCACTAGATGTGGCGTCTAAGGTTAGTAGTTTACGCAGTGAAGTAACCTTAGATCTTACTGGTGGTAGCCAATATCTAATTGAATTAAATGGCGAAGCCTACATTACCTCTGATTCTCAAATAACCTTACCACTTACGAAGGTTGAAAATGTCTTGCGAGTAAAAACAGACCGCGAGTGTCAAGGGGTTTATGAAGAAACGATTGTTCTAACAGATCAAATATTGATTTATCCAAATCCTATTTCCTCTGGTGAATTAAGCGTGTACTTAGGTTCTAATGAATTTGAACGAGTAGAAGTCTCTCTGTTTACCATTGATGGTGCGCAGGTTATGGGCAAAAACTACAGACCAGATAACGGATATGTGCGTATGCCTATGAACAACTTGGCCAAGGGTGTTTATTTGATGAACATTAAAACCGAGAATTCTTTATTGAACTACAAAATATTAAAGCGATGAAATTGAATAAATTCTTAACAATATTATTAGTAGCACTGGCAACAGTGGTTAGTAGTTGCAGTAGCTCTGGAGGGGGTGATGATGATGGTCCTACTCCACCACCGCCAACTGGTGGAACAGACGACACACCTACCATTCCAGATCCGTCTGCAGCAACGCTGGTATTTCCTGAAAACGACTCAGAATGTACCACTGGAATTGTAGATCCTGCAAACGAAAATCAAAGTACAATTACTTTTGAATGGAATGCTTCTGCTAACACGGATCGTTACACCGTAACGTATACGAATTTGAACACAGGCACTGCCGGATTTTCAAACACTAATACAAATTCAGTAGATATTACCTTAGATAGAGGCGTTCCCTATTCTTGGTTTGTAACCTCTAGAGCCAACGGTACTCAGTCTACTGCAGATAGTGATTCGTTCCGATTTTATAACGAAGGAGCAGGCATTGAAAATTATGCTCCCTTCCCAGCCGAAGCTGTTGCGCCCGCAAGAGGTGCGTCGTTGGCAACGACTACTTCGTTAACTTTGCAATGGAGTGGCAGCGATATTGATGGTGATATTACGGGCTACGAGGTATTCTTTGGAACAGATGCCGCGGCTTTAACCTCCATTGGTACTCCTACAGAAACAAGTTTGACAGACGTTCCAGTGAGCGCAGCAACGATTTATTTCTGGCAGGTTGTTACCACTGATGGAGAAGGAAACACCTCTACTTCGGAGCTCTTTGAGTTTAGAGTAAATTAATTTGGCGCGATTAGCAGGAAAGTATAAATATTCTATTGAAGCAGGCACAGATGAAGCTGGCCGGGGCTGTTTAGCAGGCCCGGTCACTGCTGCTGCCGTGATCCTTCCTGACACTTTTTTACATGAACAGCTTAACGACTCCAAACAACTATCGGAGCGTGTGCGTACCGCTTTACAGCCGGTAATTACCACCCAAGCAATAGCGTATGGGGTGATCCATGTTCATGAAACCGAAATTGACAGCTTAAATATCTTAAATGCCTCTATCTTAGCCATGCATAGGGCGCTAGACCAGTTAAGTGAAAAACCAGAATTTATTTTAGTAGACGGCAATCGCTTTAAACCCTTTAAAGACATTCCACATGCCTGCATAATAAAAGGGGACTCTAAATTTAAAAGTATTGCAGCAGCGTCGGTCTTAGCCAAAACATACCGAGACGCTTATATGGCTAAAATTCATGAAGAATACCCCATGTATAATTGGAAGCAAAATAAGGGGTATCCTACCAAAGAACATCGAGAAGCGATCAGAAAATACGGTCTCACTCCTTACCATAGAAAAAGCTTTAAGCAACTACCCGAACAATTGACTTTAGAGTTTGGACAAAGGCTGTAACTTTGTCTAAACCTATACGCATGTCCTACAGAATCTTTTTAGTATTACTGCTCATGGTGGCTTGTACCCAACCACCAAAAACATCTACTTCGGTTTTACGATATTTTCCTCAAGATGCCAGCGTGGTATTAAAAATCCATGACGGAGATGCCTTTGCTAGTGAGGTGAAGAATACCACCTTTCTTAATCAATTAAAATCCACTTCCTTTTACCAAGGATTTAGAAATACATGGGATCCTTTAAACTTTTCGCAATTAAAGGCTGGCAGCACGCTTGCTATTTATGAGGAAGGAAGAAAAAACCATGCGTTTCTTCTAAACTTTTCCGGAGATAGCATTCCCTTATCACTTAATGAATCTACTTCAAAGAAAGTTGAAACATTTAGCTATGAGAACCGCGAAATTGTGCACTATCAGGTTAATGAAACCTCTTTTTATACTACCTCAATAGAAGGGATTCACCTCTTAAGTTCCTCCCAACTATTATTAGAGAATGCAGTAAGATCCAAAGGAGGCAACAAGGTACCTGCTACCTTAGAAAAACTTATTCAAACGGCAGACCCTACCAAATCTGCCAGCTTATTCCTAGATTTAGAACATCCTACTTTTTTACTAAACGAACTAAAAGATGTAGGGGCCTTGCAACTTTCTGCCTTTGCAGATTGGGCTGCATTTGATTTTACCACCAAGCAAGAAGCTTTGCTATTAAATGGTTTAGCCATTTCCACAGATTCTATTCCCAGGTTTATAAGTCTATTTAAGGGAACCGCTGCTTTACCAGACCGAAGTGCTGCTATTTTTCCACAAAATACCAAAGCCCTTCTAGGCTTTTCATTTAATGATTTTGAACAATTCCAAAACAATCAAAAACGTTTTCTGGACCGCACTACCCCTATAAATGCCGACCTGCAAAGTATTGAAGAAATTGGTGTCGCTTTTCTTAACAATGAAAAAGCAGTGGCCATTCGGTTGTTTGAGGATACCACTTTTATGGAAGTGCTTAAAGAACATCACCAAGGGACCACTACCTATCAGGGAAGTGAAATTTGGCAGTTAGACAACACCAATCTACTAAGTGAGTTTTTAGACCCCTTGGTAAAAAATTTCGAATCGAATTTTTATACTGTTTTTGAAAATACCTTTGTTTTTGCAAGCAGTCAAAACACCTTACAGACCATCATTGGCAATCTCCGTAGTGGTTTTACCTATGATTCCGGTGCGGTCTATACTGCTGCAAAAGCACAACTGGGCAATGAGTCTTCTATGTACTTCATAGCCGGCACAGAAGGGTTGCAATTATTTTTAGAGGAGCATTTTAATCCTGAATTTGCCAAAGATTTTGCGTCGCTCAAATTGCAAGATCTGGTATTTGCTGCGCAGTTAACGGCAGATGAAGAATTTGCTCATTTTAATGTGCTAACCACCACTATCAAGAAAACACCTACTCGAAATAGTGTAGCCCCCATTTACAATTTGGAGCTTGAAAGTGATCTTGTTATCAACCCTCAGTTTGTTAAAAACCATAGGAATAACAAGTACGAGATTGTGGTTCAAGATGAAGACAACTATCTCTACTTAATTTCTACAGAGGGGAAAGTAGTATGGAAAAAACAGTTAGAGGGCACCATTAGAGGGAAGATTCACCAAGTTGATCTTTTTAAAAATGGCAAGCTGCAACTGGCTTTTTGCACCAATAATCAGTTTTTAGTCCTTGACAGAAATGGCGAGGAAGTCGCTCCATTTAACAAGTCTTATGATGGAGGAAATTTAAATGGATTGGCCGTTTTTGACTACGAAAAGACTAGAGATTATCGTTTTGTGGTCACCCAAGGCACTTCTGTTTTTATGTATAATAATAAAGGAGCGATAGTCGATGGTTTCACCTACAAGAAAACAGAAAGCCCAGTCATTGCGCCACCCAAACATTTTAAGATTGGGAAAAAAGATTACCTCACTTTTCTACTAGAAAATGGAGCCTTAAAAATTAGACATCGCGCTGGAGGGGACCGCATTAAGGTGGCCAGAAGTATTTCATTCTCGGAAAATGAAGTTTTTCTATACAAGAACAAGTTTAGTGTTACAGATAAAAAAGGAGTTTTACATCAAGTAGACACGAAAGGCAAGCTTTCCGCCACCAATTTTAACCTAAGTGAAAATCATGGGATGTACGCGACAAGCAAAAGCCTGGCCTTGATGGATGATAATGTGCTAAACATAAAAGGCAAAAAGGTAGAACTGGACTTTGGGGTCTATTCCGCTCCTAAGATTTTTTACATTAATGACAAGATATATGTCGCAGTTACGGACCTACAAAACCAAAAGATTCATTTGTACGATAGCCAGGCTAAACCCATTCCTAATTTTCCTGTTTATGGTTCCTCGGCTATAGACCTGTTAGACATTAATGGAGACTCTAAATTAGAATTGGTTGCCAAAGATCAGGCCAATTCGATCATTGTATACACCCTGAATTAATATCCTTTTACACAAAAATTAATGTAAACGATACATTCTCACTATTGCTCCTTTTTAATTTTAGGTACCTTGAAAAGTCTTTAAATAAAGGCACTAACTACCAAAATTTAAAAAATGAGAGTACTAGCTAAGATTACCGTTCCCTTTATTGTAATGCTATGTTTTACAGTACCAGCACAAGGGCAGTTCTTAAAGAAACTTGGTAAAAAAGCCCAGAAAGCTGCAGAGCGCACCGTAGAAAGACGAGTAGAGCAGGAAACTTCCAAAAAAACAGATCAAGCACTCGATTCAATTCTAGAGCCAGGCAGCGGAGACCAACAAATGCCGCCCAATCCTGATTCCTCTGGAACACCAGGGAATGATAGTGGCTCATCTACCAACCAAACCAACGGCGGAACAAGCAATGCTCCATCGGCAACAGGTTCAAAGTCTATTGAAGTATACAGTAAGTTCGATTTTGTCCCTGGAGACAAGCCCCTCTTTTTTGATGATTTCTCAGACGATTTTATCGGGGATTTCCCAGCAAAATGGAACACCAATGGCGGGGGTGAAATTGTCACTCTTAGCGATCTGCCTGGAAAATGGTATGCCATCACCAATAAGAGTTTAACCCTCCCTAATTTGGGCAACGAGCTCCCAGAAGACTATACCGTTGAATTCGATTTAAAGGTTACCAACTTAACAAGACAGACAAGTTCCGGAGCGCGCTTGCGAATTTACTTATCAGATTCTCCCAACTTGACAGTGAATGAGAGCTACGTAACAAGTGCACTTAATTTCTGCCAGTATATTGCTATTGGGGTGCAAGTAGACAACCGATTTAAAGACAATCCTAGCCCCATCTCCAATAGACTTTCGAGTGATCTAAGACAAGTATACCAAGACGTGGTACATGTTTCTATTGCAGTGAATAAAAATCGCTATAGGATCTGGCTTAACGAGCGGAAGATTGCAGATCTGCCTCAGTTTATTTATAAACCAGAACAAATTAATTATCTAAAATTTAAAGTAGAAGGGGCCGATTTAGAAACCAGAAATGAACGGGTCTTAATTAGCAATTTAAAAATTGCCGAAGGCGGCGTAGATCTTAGACGTAAACTAATTGCAGATGGCAAGATCTCTACGAACGGAATATTGTTCGATTCTGGTTCTGCCAATTTAAAACCAGCCTCTATGGGTATTATTCGGCAGATCTACCAAGTATTGCAACAAGACGGCGGAATGAACCTCAAGATAGTGGGGCATACCGACAGCGATGGTAGTAATGATGCCAATTTAAAACTTTCCAAAAGCAGAGCAGATGCTGTAAAAGACGCCCTTGTCAATGTGTATGGTGTAGGTGAAGGCAGATTAAGCACCGAAGGAAAAGGTGCCATGGAACCCGTTGCTGAAAACAGTACAGCCGCCGGAAAAGCTCAAAACCGACGCGTAGAATTTATTAAACAATAATTATGAAAATCAAGTTTACGACATTAATCGTTGCGCTATTTGGTCTTTTATACATAAAGGCCCAAGATAATTGCAGTCAGTACTACCCAATGGAAGAAGGGGCAACTTTCAGCTATAAGATGTATGACAAAAAAGATAAGTTAGAAGGTACTTCTGTCTACAAAGTGAAGGAGGTTACTGATAGCGGTGGGGAAACAATAGCTTCTTTACTGGTTACGTACCAAGGCAGTAAGAAAAATGAAAATTTTGAAATGGATTATAACTTCACCTGTACCGAGGATGGTATACGAATAGATTTCAATAGTCTCATGCCCAGTCAAATGATGCAGCAATACGAAGGCATGGACGTGGAAATGGACATCACTGGTACTGATATAGAACTGCCAAATAATCTATCGGTAGGTCAGGAATTAGCCGACGCCGATGTTAACATGGCAATGAGTATGAGTGGTGTTAAAATGAAGATTGAAGTAAAAACAACCGATCGGAAAGTAGTAGCAAAAGAATCGGTAACCACACCTGCAGGCACTTTTGACTGTGTGGTGTTGTCATCGAATATTTCAAGCAAAATGATGATGGCTAAAGTGAATCTATCCGATAAAGTTTGGTTGGCAAAAGGCGTAGGTATTGTAAAACAAGAAAGTTATAATAAGAAGGGGAAACTTGAGAGCAGAATGGAGTTAGCTTCTTTTTCTAAATAACAACAGAAAAATAGTGTGGAAAGCCCCTGCTTAAGCGGGGGCTTTTTCTTTCGTTATTTTTGCCTCAAATAAGGCCTCAAAATGACGTAAAAGTTTTTGTTGTACCTCGGCCATAGACACTTCTGCTTGTCCCAGCTCTACGTTTAAAGAAGTGACCGCTTTATCCTTTATTCCGCAAGGGATCATTAAATCAAAATAGCCCAGATCTGCATTTACATTTAACGCAAAACCATGCATGGTAACCCAGCGACTTGCGCGAACACCCATGGCACATATTTTTCTTGCAAAAGGGGTACCCACATCTAACCAAACGCCAGTCTCTCCTTCTGAGCGGGTGGCTTTTAGACCATATTCCGCCAAGGTAAGGATGACCATTTCCTCTAAAAATCGCAAGTACTTATGAATATCTGTAAAGAAATTATCTAAATCTAGAATGGGGTATCCTACAATCTGACCCGGACCGTGATAGGTAATATCTCCCCCTCGATTGATCTTATAAAAAGTAGCACCTTTCTCGGCCAAAACTTTTTCATCGACCAATAAATTATTCATGTCACCACTCTTTCCAAGGGTATATACATGCGGATGTTCTACAAACAAAAAGTAATTGGGGGTGGGCACTTCTAATCCCTCCCTACGATTTTTAATTTTGGCATCTACAATGCCTTTAAAGAGGGCTTCTTGATAATCCCAAGTTTCCTTGTAGTCTTTAAAACCTAAATCTTGCAGCAGCACATTCTTATTCATACTGCAAAAATACAACCTTTAGTTGTCCTCTAATTCTACCATGAGTTTTATAGATTCAGGATCTTTCATCATATCCATAAAACCTACTTCGTAGATCATGGTCTTGCCGTCCATAGAAAAAGTTGCACCATCAACATTCACTTTCTTAACACGCCTTGGAAAGTGGTATTTAAACGTGTAGGTAGATCCAGAAAGGAACATCTCTGCCCCCTGCAAACTGTCTAATCCCTGCTTAAAAAGTTCTTGATCTGTAATGGCAATATCCCTAGAAAAACGATTTCCATCAAAACTATAGGTTACTTGAGTCGTAGGGGAATTGTTTTTCATTGGAGCATTCTGATTTCCTGAAGAAGGGCCAAACGTACTAGCTTCTTGGAAGGCGTTAAAAGCATCGTTCACTTCAGAAACATTTTTAAATTCACTGAACATGTCAAAATTCATTTGCCCCTTTGCCTCGTCTACTTGCATGCGAATACTAAAGGGTTCTAATTTTTTCAATTTTGCCTGCTCCTCTGGTGAAAGCTGCGCAATGCTATCTTTTTTCTCTCTTAACAAATCCTTGAATACTAAGGTAGAATCAATGGCCTTATCTGGCGTGCTGGTAGAATCCATAGAGGCCAGCATATCCATCATTTCATTGCCATTAAAATGAATGTTTAGTTTCCCTGAGCCATCCTCGTTAAAGTGAATTTCCTCCGTAAAATTGCATGCGGCTGCCAGGCTAATAAGAAGACTTAAAGCCCATAATTTTAAGTGTTTCATTGGTTCTAATTAGGATTGTTTAAAATTACCAAAGCGGCGATTACTCCAGGCACCCAACCGCAGAAAGTTAAAAGTAAAACAATAAGAAATGAACCGCAACCTTTTCCAATGACAGACAAAGGCGGAAAGATAATAGCCAGTAAGACTCGGAGTATACTCATGTTGATTTTGATTGATGTACTTTATTGGTCTTAAATTAGCGAACTTTGTTACATAAAACAGGATTTTAATGCGTTTTGGCTTTCTAGTACTCTTCTTACTTTGCTGCGCTTTTAATTACGGACAATACCAGTTTAAAGGACAAGTAGCGGCGGCATTTAGCAACCAAGAAGTGCACCTGTCTTTAGTAGAAGACTATCGCAAAATTGGGAGGGTATACTTAGATCAGATTGTACAGAGTACGGTAGCCGATTCACTGGGGTATTTTTCTTTTACCGGTGCGAATCTCCCTAAGGAAAATAGAATCTATCGCATCCATGTGGATGCCTGTGATGAAGAAGATGGCGATAAAAACCATTTTCTGGGCTCTTGCCCACACACGGAAAGCATCCTTTTTATTGCGAATAATGCCGATCAACTCTCTTTACCTGTAGGAGCAGATGAACGTGCTTTTTGTGAAATTTCATCCACCAATCCAGCCTCCGATGCCTTGCTCCTTTTTGATTCTTTAAAGGAAGAGATGATTGTAGAAGTCCTAGACCAACCATCGGAAATTGCAAGAAACCTTTCTTTTAAGAAATGGATACACTTATTTCAAGAGTTTTGTGTATCTACTAATGAACCGCTTACAGAATTGATAGCTTTTTCTTTTATTTCAAATAGAGAGAATGAAACCTATGCCTCCTACTTGGAAGATTTAGAATCTCCAGACTATTATCAGGGCCTTTTAGCACGATTAGAAACACGCTATCCTAAAGCTTCTTTTACCGAACAATTCCGCAAAGAACTCTTAGCCGAACAAACATTGCTCGAAACAGAAAACACAGGAAACGCTGGATTTTTTACATCGCGCCTTTTCTATCTAATCATTTTTATTTTGTTAAGCCTAGGGGTATTGTATTGGGGTATTCTTAAAAAACGGTCTACCGCAAATACCAATCCTTTTGATTCGCTTTCTCCTCAAGAGCGAAAGGTATTGCAAGGGATCATTGCAGGAAAATCTAACAAAGAAATTGCTGCTGATTTCTTTATTAGCGTTAGTACGGTAAAGTCACACATTAATAGTCTTTACAAGAAACTTGGCATGAACTCTAGGCAAGAAATTCTTTCGTATTACAAGGGAAAAGAATAATTCCACCGCGGTCTAGTCCTCTTTTCCACCCTGCAATCTTTTCTAAAAATTGAATTTCATCTGATTTTCGGGAAAAACTGAAAATCATGAAAACCCTAATGTCCTTGGTCGTTTTGACCATTTTTTGCAAAACAATTGCGCAACCCAAATTTGAAGAAATAGACCTCCCCAATGGAAGTTCGTTTCTTTTAGGAGAAATTGTACAAGCACAATTAGAAACAGCATCGTACCAAAGCTGGTTTAAAGCAAACTACCAGAACTATGCTGTAGATAAAGAGATGGTAGCACTTTTTAGCGATGCCCTAGCCCAACATGAAATTTTACTTTTTCTAGGAACTTGGTGCGGGGATAGTAAACGTGAAGTACCACGCATGTTAAAGGTCTTAAAAGCAGCCAATTTCCCTACAGAGAAGCTAAAGATTGTTGCCGTAGATCGGCGCAAAGAAAATTACAAGAAAGGATTAAACGGAGAAGAGGAAGGATGGAATATTAAACGCGTGCCCACTTTAATCCTCACCAAAAATGGCAAGGAAGTGAATAGGATTGTAGAGCGACCTATTGCTTCAATAGAAGAAGATCTTTTTGCAATCCTTAAGCAATTGAATTACACGCCTAATTACAGCAACTAAGAAGTATAGAATACAAAGAATTAAAGCGTAAAAGTGTAATTTTGCGCTTTAATTTTTTAGACCATGCAATTATCGGAACAAGAGTTAGTTCGCAGAGATAAACTAGGCAAGCTAAGGGAATTGGGAATAGATCCCTATCCAGCTGCCCTATACCCTATTGACGCCAATTCTAAATCTATTAAGGAGGATTTTGAAGAGGACAAAAAGGTAGTTATTGCTGGTCGCTTAATGTCCCGTAGAATTCAAGGCAAAGCTTCCTTTGCAGAAATCCAGGATGCAGAAGGTAGAATTCAGGTATATTTTAATAGGGATGAAATTTGTCCGGATGATGATAAAACCCTGTACAACGAAGTATATAAAAAGCTTCTAGACATCGGAGATTTTATTGGTATTGAGGGGACACTCTTCGTAACCAAAGTGGGTGAAAAAACGGTGATGGTTAAGAATTTTAAGGTGCTTAGCAAGTCACTACGTCCGCTACCCTTACCCAAAGTTGATGCAGAAGGTAAGGTCTATGATGAGTTTAATGATCCGGAATTGCGGTACAGACAACGCTATGTAGATTTGGTAGTGAATCCCAAGGTAAAAGATACCTTTATCAAAAGAACTAAAATTACCAATAGCATCCGTGAGTTCTATAATGCGAAAGGGTACTTGGAGGTAGAAACCCCTATTTTACAACCCATCCCGGGTGGTGCAGCGGCGCGCCCTTTTCTTACCCACCATAACGCTTTAAATATTCCTTTGTATTTGCGTATCGCGAACGAGTTGTACTTAAAGCGTCTAATTGTAGGGGGGTTTGATGGTGTTTATGAGTTTTCTAAAGATTTTAGAAACGAAGGAATGGACCGCACCCATAATCCGGAGTTTACGGTAATGGAGCTCTATGTGGCTTACAAAGACTACCACTGGATGATGGATACCACGGAACAATTACTAGAAAAAGTAGCCAAAGATGCTACCGGTGGAACAAGCATTACCGTTGGTGACCACACCATAGAATTTAAGGCTCCCTATCCTCGTGTACCAATTCTAGATGCAATAAAAGAGCACACGGGAATTGATGTATCTGGAATGGGGGAAGAAGAATTACGTGCTACCGCTCAATCATTAGGTTTAGAGGTAGACGAAACCATGGGTGTTGGCAAGCTGATTGATGAAATTTTCGGCGAAAAATGCGAGCACTTTTACGTACAGCCTACGTTTATTACAGATTACCCCAAAGAGATGAGTCCGCTTACAAAAGCACACCGCAGCAAGCCTGGACTTACTGAACGTTTTGAGCTAATGGTCAACGGAAAAGAATTGGCAAACGCCTATTCTGAGTTAAATGATCCTATTGATCAAAGAGAGCGTTTTGAAGAGCAATTACGTCTTTCTGAAAAAGGAGATGATGAGGCCATGTTTATAGACCAGGACTTTTTACGTGCTTTGGAATATGGGATGCCACCAACTTCTGGTATTGGGATTGGTATTGATCGTTTGGTAATGCTAATGACCAACAATTCTAGTATTCAGGAGGTACTGTTTTTCCCTCAAATGCGACCGGAGAAAAAGCAGGTGGAGCTCACTGAAGAAGAGAAAACAATTATGGATTTGCTAAAATCTGTGGATGAACTTCCTTTGGCTGAATTAAAAGCACAGGCTGGACTCAGTGGAAAAAAATGGGATAAAAGCACCAAAAATCTTTCTAAACTTGGACTCTTCCAGGTTGAAAAAAGGGAAGACGGTCTTTTCGCAAAAAGAAAACAATAAGCGATTTCTTTTCACATTCAAAGAAATCTATTAGCTTCGATTGCTAATGGAGCTAAGTAAGAAAGTAGGGCTGTTTTTAGGACCCTTGGTTTTTTTGATAGGTATTAACCTTCCTTTTGAGCTCGTTTCGGCAGAAGGAGATCCAGTAATTGCTGTGGCACTTTGGATGCTTTGTTGGTGGATTACCGAAGCAGTCTCCATTTCGGTAACAGCACTATTGCCTTTACTACTATTTCCATTATTAAAAATATTACCCATAGCGGAAGTAGGCGCTAATTATGGGAGTCCTATTGTATTTCTGTTTTTTGGTGGCTTTGTCATGGCACTGGCTTTAGAAAAAGTAAACCTGCATAAACGCATTGCATTAAACATCATAAGGCTTACTGGCACCACTCCTAATAAAGTGGTTCTTGGTTTTATGATAGCCACTGCTTCCCTAAGCATGTGGATTAGCAATACCGCGAGTACCGTGGTTATGTTGCCTATTGCACTTTCTGTAATAAGCTTATTAATAAATGATGAAGACGGTTTTACTAAAAGCGACCAAAATTTTGCGCTTAGTGTTATGTTGGGGATTGCTTTCTCTGCAAATGCGGGTGGCATCGCCACCGTAATTGGAACACCACCGAATTCAGTTATGATCGGTCTTTTAGAAAATGAATACAACATTCAAATTTCATTTCTAAAATGGATGACCTTAGGATTGCCCTTTTCCATTCTATTAATTGGCATTACTTATTTAGTACTTGTAAAATGGATGTTTCCCAACAGAGACTTACAGTTTAATGCCTCTAAGGAGGTGATTAAAGAAGAGCTACAAAAGCTTGGCCCAACTTCTGGTAAAGAAAAAATGGTGCTTGCTATTTTTGGGGTCACAGTCTTCTTGTGGGTATTTAGAACGCTCATTAATTCTATTTTTCCAAGCTTAGGGCTTTCTGATACGATGATTAGCATTTTTGCGGCTATTGCTTTATTTGCGATACCCTATAATCTTAAAAAAGGAGATTTTATCATTGAATGGAAAGACACCTCTAAATTAGCCTGGGGCATACTTATTCTCTTCGGAGGGGGATTGGCCTTAGCGAAGGGAATGTCTGCCAGTGGCATAGTAGACCTTGTCGCTCAGACAATTGCGCAAAGTGAGATTAGCATTCTTTTTACGGCATCCCTGCTTATTTTATTGATGCTTTTTATGACAGAACTTATGAGCAATGTTGCTTTGGTGGCTGTTTTGGCGCCGGTGGTAGCAGGTATTGCTATAGGCTTGGGAATTCCCATATTGTATTTATTGATACCAGTAACTATGGCAAGTAGCTGTGCATTTATGCTTCCTATGGCCACACCTCCAAATGCCATTGTATTCGCGAGTGGTTATGTAAAAGTGCCGCAAATGGCGCGGGTAGGAATTATTTTAAACCTTATTTCTGTTGGGTTGCTCATCTTAGTCTTTCAATTTGTAATCCCACTGTTATTTTAAAAAAAGAAAGCCCTTATGAAAGGGCTTTTAATATCAGTGCTAATTCAACAAGATTATTTAATATCCTCGAATTCTAATTTTGAAAGACCTTCCGGTGATTTGGAAAAATCTATTGGAATCAGAGTACCTTTTTTAATACGAACATCACTCATTACCAATTGTTGATCTGCCAGTTTTCTTAGACCATCAAAATCTGAAAAAGTATTGTTAGCAATGTACAAGCGCTTTAACTTTTTCATTTGTTCCATTCCATTAGGCATTGGGCCTTCTAATTGATTGTTAGCCACAGCCAAGGTTTTTAATTTGGTAAGCGTACTAATTTCTTGAGGTAATTCTCCAACCAATTGATTGTTATTAAGGTTGAGCTCTTCCAATTGCTGCAGCATGTCTATAGAAGAAGGGATTGAACCTTCCAACGCATTGTCTGCAAGATTTACCACTTTTAAATTTTCAAACTTTCTAAACAGCCCCGGAACTTTCCCTTCTATTTGGTTGCCAGAAAGATTTAATGATTCTAGGTGTTTTAAATTCCCAATTGTAATTGGAATTTTACCTTGTAAATTATTATTTGAGAGATCTAAGCCTACAACCTTACCATCTTTTATAGTAACACCATGCCATGTTTCAATGGGTTGGGTTTGGTCCCAAGTATTGGTCCATAAATGGCCCTTTGTTTTCGCTTTTAACTCTAAAAGTGCAATTACTTCCCGTTGACTTACTTCATCCTGTGCGTTGAGCATTTGAAGTCCAAAACCAACTACCATTAAAAAGAGAAGCGTAATCTTTTTTTCCATAACAAAATGTTTCTTTGGTTATTAGGCTAGCACATTGAAAGTTGTGAATAATACGAATCGTATCCAATTTAATGTGGTGTATCCTAAAAATATGCCTCTCAAAATAGGTAAAAATGAAGTCTACAGTCGGCCTTTTGCGTATTTTTTCGATGAAATGCACAAAAAAATAACCCCGGCAGGAATGCCAGGGTTACTTAACTAACTAACTCTACTAACTTAAAAATGAAACTATCTCCCGTAGGGATCAAAACCTTCTGGAAGAAAATCACGTGTATTAAAACCAAGCTCAATCACGTCATCTTCTATATAGTTTAAACTTTCAATAACCACCTCATCTGCGTACGGATCAAAATTTTCTGGCAAATAAGAAGCGGTGTCAAAACCCAATCCAATCGTGTCTTCGGTTTCAATATATCGTACAGAATTTAAATTCAATTCCTCTCTACTAATTTCTGCAGACTTTGCACTCAACATGGGCAAAAACAACGCCCCTACGAATGCTAGTACTAAGTATTTTTGATATTTCATAGTCATGGTAATTAATTGTTATACAAAGGTAATACGGTAAAAATTCAAGTTTCGTATGCTTTTATTTTTCCTTAACACCCCTTTAAAAAAACGGTAACTGCGTATTGTCAATAATCTATACCAAGGATTGCCTAAGCGGTAGGAAACAATTCAATTCATTGCAGAAATCTCAGAGAAAAGGGCTAAATGTTAACAAATACACTTCATCGATTTTTACGTTATTTTTTTGTTAAGTACCGTTTTTACTGGCATTTAGAAGTGCTAAAACAAAAATCCCGGCGATTGCCGGGATTTCTGACTAACTAACTCAAAAATTTGATAAAATGAAAACATCCTACCTAGTTTGATCCAGCATATGGATCAAAGTTGTTTGGGAGATACTTGCTAGTATCAAAACCCAATTCTATTTCTTCGTCTTCAATGTAGTTAATGGAACTAAGCGCAACACTTTCTTGAAAAGGATCGAAATCTACTGGCAAATAACTTTTAGTGTCAAAGCCAAACTCCCAAACCATTTCATCAGACTCTACATACTCAATAGTTGCTACATTAAAATACACTTCATACGGATTGAATCCTTCAGGAAGGTAATCTTCTGTGTTAAACCCAAGATCAACTTCTTCGTCCTCAATAAAACTTATTGAATTCACATCGAAATTCACAGCATAAGGATCAAAACGCTCTGGTAAATACTCAGAGGTATCAAAACCTAAGTCAATTTCTGTTTCACTCTCGATATATATAATGGAATTCAAATCAAAAAAGTTTTCATAAGGATTAAATCCTTCAGGAAGATAATCGGCAGTTTCAAAACCTAAATCTACTTCTGTCTCTTCCTCAATGAATGGAATTTCATTTAAATCCAATTCGTAGGCTGCACTTTCTTCATATGAAACTGTAAAGAAAGAAGCGGCGTCCGTTCCATCGGCCTCTACATTTAAGACCGTTACACTGTTCTCTAAGCTACGGTTGATTTCTTGGCTTTCCTGAAAAACAGGGACCGTACTTTTTTGTTCATCTGCTATGGGGCTACTGCTCATGAATAAACACCCATAAATTAATAATAACTTGTTCATTTTTTGATTGATTTGATGATTGATGTTACTGTCTATAAGACTGTGCAAATTCACAATTGTTACACTTGTTGGATTCATTTTAACAATTTTTGAATACTCGCTTATCCCCCGCTATACTTGCGATAAGCGCCGGACCCTCAGTAAAACGCAGGACTCCCAAAGGTTAATATGCGTCGGGAAATTTTTTTTAGTTAATAGGATTTTAACACATTTCCTAAGTAATTTTTTGGTTCTTTGGTAGGCTAGATTAAATTCAAACTCACTCAAATGATGCTAAAATTACTTTCCAGGGTAGTACTCCTGGTGTTTTTTATGGGTGCTTTTCAAACTACAGAAGCCCAATTATTTAAAAAGAAGAAGAAAAAAACCGAAACAAAAGCCCCTGCTAAACCAAAAAAGGGTGCCATTCAACCTTACAGTAAGGTAATTACCAAAGAAGCCAAAACAGATGATGGTCTTTTTAAGGTGCATGAACTAGATGGTAAACACTTCTACGAAATTCCAGACAGTTTATTTAATAGAGAGTTATTAATGGTAAGCCGTATTTCTAAAACTGCTACAGGCATAGGTTTTGGAGGAGGTAAGATTAATACACAAGTATTACGCTGGGAGAAGAAACCAAAAAAGGTCTTACTGCGCGTTGTATCCTATGGTAACTATGCCGCAGACTCCTTACCTATTCATGAGGCGGTTGTAAATTCTAATTTTGAACCAGTATTGTTTGCTTTTGATATAAAAGCCATCAATGAGAAAGATTCTTTAAATCCCGCTACTGTTATTGAGGTAGATCCCTTGTTCACCAAAGACGTGAACCCTCTTGGTATGCCGGATCGCTATAGAAAACGATATAAGGTAAGTCGCTTAGATGGAGATCGAAGCTATATAGAATCTATAAAAAGTTATCCCCTAAATATTGAAGCACGCCATGTAAAGACCTATGCTGCCAAGGAACCTCCTAGCAACCAGGCTATGGGTTCTATTTCGGTAGAAATAAACAATTCAATGATTCTTTTACCAAAGGAACCCATGAAACGACGCTATTTTGATGAGCGCGTAGGATGGTTTGCACGCGGGCAAGTAGATTATGGCTTGGATGCACAAAAAAGCAAAACAATTCGGTATTTAGACCGTTGGCGCTTAGAAGTGAAGCCTGAAGATCTTGAAAAATTTAAGGCAGGTGAATTGGTAGAGCCAAAAAAGCAAATTGTCTATTATATAGACCGTGCTACTCCAGAAACATGGCGTCCTTATATAAAACAAGGAATAGAAGATTGGCAGGTTGCTTTTGAAGCGGCCGGTTTTAAAAACGCCATAATTGCCAAAGACCCACCAACCAAAGAAGAAGATCCAGAATGGTCACCAGAAGATGTCCGGTATTCTGTTGTGCGTTATTTGGCCTCCCCTATCCCAAACGCCAATGGGCCTCATGTAAGTGACCCGAGAAGTGGTGAGATTTTAGAATCTGACATTAACTGGTATCACAATGTAATGTCATTACTACGCAATTGGTTTTTTGTGCAAACTGCTGCTATTAACCCTGATGCGCGCAGTGTAGAATTTAAAGATGAAATAATGGGCCGGCTTATTCGCTTTGTATCTGCCCATGAGGTAGGGCATACCTTAGGATTGCCACATAATATGGGAAGTAGTGTGGCCTACCCGGTAGATTCTTTGCGCTCTGCCAGCTTTACTAAAAAGTATGGAACCGCTCCTTCTATTATGGATTACGCACGCTTTAATTATGTAGCCCAGCCCGGAGATGAAGGAGTTGCATTGATGCCAAATATTGGAATTTATGATAAGCATGCGATCAATTGGGGATATCGTCCGCTGCCCGATCTATCTGCAGAAGAAGAAAAAGAAACACTTAACAAGTGGATTTTAGAACACGCAGACGATCCTATGTATCGTTTTGGACACCAACAGGTAGGTGATATACATGACCCCAGTTCACAAACCGAAGATTTGGGAGATGATGCTATTAAAGCAAGCACCTATGGCATTGCCAACCTAAAAAGAATTGTTCCTAATCTTATGGAGTGGACCACAGAAGACGGGAAGGATTATGAAGACTTAAGAACCATGTACGGACAGGTTGTAGGACAGTTTAGAAGATATATGGGACATGTATCTAATAACATTGGTGGGGTGTATGAGTATTATAAAACAGCCGATCAAGAGGGGGCTGTATATACCCATGTTCCTAAAGAGCATCAGAAGAATTGCATGGCTTTTATTCAAAAAGAACTTTTTGCAACACCAGAATGGTTATTAGATCAAGAGATTTTTAATAAGGTTCAATATTCCGGTTCTGTTGAGCGGATACGAGCATTGCAAGTACGCACCTTAAACACCATGCTGCATTTAGGCAAAATGGCACGTTTAATAGAAAACGAAACAGCAAACGGAAAAGATGCGTATGGTTTACTAGAAATGACGCGTGATTTAAGGAGGGGACTTTGGTCTGAAACGCGTACTGGAAAATCTATTGATACGTACAGAAGAAATCTACAAAAGGCCCATATAGACCGGTTGGCCTATTTAATGACTGCAGAAAATCAACGTAAACTATCTAGTTTTGGTGGGTACCGAAAATCTACCGCTGTCAACACCAGTCAATCAGATATTCGTTCTGTAGCAAGAGCTGAATTAAATAATCTAAAACGTGATATAAGAAATGGTTTGGGCAGAATTTCAGACCCCATGAGCAGGTACCACTTGCAAGATGCCTTAGAGCGTATTGATCATATCTTAGATCCTAAGTAAATCATTGTTTACATTATCATAAAAAAGGAGGACCTAGGTCCTCCTTTTTTGTCTACAGCTTTTTGCAATTCGCCGATAGCTACGAAGCATCCAAAGATTACCGACCACAAAGAATAAACACCTACCCTACTTTTACAGCATATTCATTTCCAAGAGTGTTTTTAGGACCTCTTTTTTGTTTTTTTGATTTACCATAAACCTACACATGCTTTATTCAAAAAAGCCAAATGAACCCGACGTTTGGCTTTTTTGGTATTGCACTTCATCGATGGAACTTCAAAAAAGTAGAAACTTACCTTGGCCAACCGGGGTTTCACAACATAAATAATGTGAAAAGGAAATGATTGCATAGCTTTAGTAATCCCAAAACTGACCTATGAAAACTTACAAAATTAAAAGTCTTATCTATTTAGGCGTCTTCATCGCAGCAGCATTTGTTTACTACCAGGTTGAACAAGATGCTGAATTCAAAAATTCATTATTTACTTCCCAAACCGCCGATTTGGATGTAGAGCCAACAAAACTAGATGACAGCGAAAAAGAGCTGGAAGACGATTTGAAGTAAGCAAGGCACTGCTGTTAAAATAAACACAAAACCGTTCTTGGTATTAAACCATTGCTTGTCCTTGAGGTCATAAGGACAAATCATAAAATGTAAATACCATGAAAAAAACAACAGTCGTAGTAGCACTTGCACTTATTTTTAGCTCCCTCACTTTCGCACAGAGAGAAGGGCATCGAGGAGAGCGAAGAGGCTACCACCAAGACCTTTCAGTAGAACAAGTTGCTACCCTACAAACCAAGAAAATGACCTTGGCGTTAGATCTTTCTGCCAAACAGCAAAAGCAATTAATGGATTATAACCTGGAACAGGTAGCCTATCGTAAGGCTAAAATGGAGGAGCGCAAAACACGTCGTGCTACAAATGATGAAAAACCTAGCGCAGAAGAACGCTACGCACTAGAAAATGAGCGATTAGACCATATGATTGCGCAACAAAGTGAATTAAAGAAAATACTTTCTGAAGAACAATTTTCGCAATGGAAAAAAATTCAAATGCACAAACACGCAAAACACCAAAATAGGAGACAGCGCACAGGAAGAAAATAATAGTGATTGATGTGAATTAGTAGCCCTTATCATCTTCTGCTCATGAAATGATAGGGGCTTTTTTATGTGCTAGAAAAAAGGTCTTGTAGCCTTCTAAGTATAGTTTACCCCATTGAAGAAGTAGCAGACATTTTAGAAGTCCTCATTTTAGGCGATATTTGAAGGAAGGCCTTTTGCCACAAGTACGCACCTAATGAAATTGAATCAAGTAACCGTACCATCATTAGCTATTGAAAAAGCACTTCCTTTTTATGAAAGCCTAGGATTTACCCCCATTGTAATTGCCTTGCCTCATTATGCTCGCTTGCTTTGCCCAGACGGCAGCACCACTTTTTCATTGCATCAGGTAGAGAAGCTTCCAAAAGGCGATGGGATTGCGCTTTATTTTGAATGCGAGAATCTTGATGAAATGGTAGCCGCTCTCGAGAAAAAAGGTATTGCTTTTACCGAACCCCCAACAGACAAACCTTGGTTATGGCGCGAAGCGCACCTCTACGACCCAGACAATAATAAACTGATATTATATTACGCCGGAGAAAATAGAGTAAATCCGCCTTGGCGTATTTCTACATGATGGTCAAAAAACACATTCTACCTGTTATTGTATTGGCACAATTTTGCTGCACCTCCCTATGGTTTGCAAGCAACGCCATTATGCAAGATCTGGTGGTTGCTTTTGGTCTACCAGAAACAGCAACTGGCATCTTAACCTCTGCAGTACAATTGGGCTTTATTTCTGGCACTTTACTATTTGCCATTTTAACCATAACAGATCGGTACGCACCCTCAAAAGTATTCTTCTACTGTGCACTTTTGGGTTCTTTGAGCAATCTCGCATTGATTTGGGAAGCACACGGACTTACGTCTTTATTAGTAGCTCGTTATGCCACTGGCTTTTTCTTGGCGGGCATCTACCCGGTTGGGATGAAAATAGCGGCAGATTATTATGATAAAGGACTGGGAACCTCTTTGGGGTATTTAGTGGGGGCGTTGGTTTTGGGTACTTCTTTTCCTCATTATCTAAAAAACTTTGAAGAAGCACTCCCTTGGACTTGGGTAGTAATGATAACCTCTCTAATTGCAGCTCTTGGGGGTATACTCCTTTGGTCAACCGTCCCCAACGGACCGTATAGAAAACCAAGTCAATCGCTTCATTGGGATGCATTTATAACCGTTTTTCGTAAGCCATCTTTCCGGCAAGCTGCCTTTGGTTATTTTGGCCATATGTGGGAACTGTATGCTTTTTGGGCCTTTGTTCCTTTTATTATAATTGCTTTTAACCAACTACATGCCGTACAAATAAGTGTACCTATTTGGTGTTTCATTACAATTGGCATTGGCAGTTTGTCTTGCGTTGCTAGTGGGTATATTTCCATGAAAATTGGCGCAAAAAATACTGCAACATATGCCCTATTAGCTTCAGCAATATGTTGTCTTCTTTTACCAGTGGTTGTCCTTTTAGGAAATGTGTTGGTGTTCTTAGTTTTTCTCATTTTTTGGGGCATGGTAGTCATTGCAGACTCCCCTATGTTCTCTACGCTAGTAGCTAAAAATGCTATTCCCGAATTTAAAGGCACAGCCCTAACAATTGTAAATTGTATTGGCTTTGCTATTACTATTGTTAGTATTCAGCTCCTTACCTTTCTAATTACAAAAACAGATTCTATAGCCATTTACACCGTTTTGGTAGTAGGCCCTATTTTTGGGTTATACCATCTCTTTTTAGGAAAATCGCAGTAACGCGTATTTTAGAAGAGTTGTTCATCATCAAAAAACATTCAATCAATCATGAAATGTAAGCTACTTATCCTTTCGCAATGTTTTAGCCTTTATCTCGATGCCCAAAATAGTTACAAAACGGTTCGGCAGGGCAATATGGCTCTCTTAGATAGTTTATTAGCAAACAAGACATTTATTGGATAAGCACTTCAATCATTTAAGAACTAAAGTGGGACGAACGCTTCACCGAATAAATACTGCTACTTCTAAGGAGGTTTCCTAACTTTATGTAAAACAACCCACTTATTATGAAAACTTTCTTGAAAATTGCTGTGTTTGCACTGCTGATTTGCGGCATAGCTTGTAAACAAAATCCGGCCGAAATGCCAGAGCACAAAGCCATGGTAGACAAACACGATGAAATGGCCGCTGCTCATGAACTTATGGCAGAAGAACACAACGCCATGACAGATGACCACCAAAAAATGGTGACCATGCATGCATCGATAGAAAATGATTCCATTCATCAAGCGCTAGAGCAAGAGCATTTGAAAATTCTAGGGGCGCATGGAGAATTAATTGCTGCGCACAAAGCCTTATTAGACAAACATGCCGAGCTTGAAGCCAAACATCTATCTGGTGAAATGTCATTAGAGCAAATGACAGAAGAGCACAGCGCTATGGAGGCAGAGCATCTTGCCATGGAAAAAGATCATAAAAGAATGATAGCAGAACATGAAGGGATTAAAACAGAAGATGAAAGAATCATGCAAGAAGATGCCGAAGCCTCTTCAGAATAGCCCACCTTTTAACCTTTTACTCCAACTACAAAACGCCAAGTAACAAATTACTTGGCGTTTTTTAATGGACATCATTTCGCTGTTAAGAATTCTATAATTAAAGTATTTCATCCAAAAAATGGTGCTTTTTATCGATATCGTAAACCATAAAGTGTTCACTGAGAGTAGCTATTAAAACGTTCTTTTTATTAATTAAAATTCATTCTAATGAAAGCAAAACAGATGTTATCCATCCTTACCTTACTAGCCATCTGTTTGTTTACCAATGCCCAAGAAAAAGCCCATTGTTTAGATGCGCAATGTGGATTTCAACCCGGGCAAGTTGTCTACCTTTTTGGAGATCAAGTACAATTGCGCGCAGCGCCTACCACCAACAGCAAGGTTCTAAAAACCCTGCCCATTGGCATGCATGTTGTTGTTTTAGAAGCGCATGAAAACTCTTGGCGCTACAAGGGTATGGACCATCCCTTTTATAAAGTAGATTATAAAGGAACAGAGGGGTATATTTTAGGCGGATTGTTAGCCATAGATAAAAAGGAGATTCAAGGGCGTACCCATCTATTTGGCCTAGCCAGTATAGCAGATGAAAACTACTTGCTGATTCGCACGCTAGAAGACGAAGGAAAATTTCAAGAAAAACAGCTACAACTTTCGCACAGCACCTTTTTTCTAAAGGATATAGGGGTAAAAGGACTACCTAATCTTGAAGGAATATTATTGGTTGACTTTGTGGCGGAAGCCTGTGGAATTGAGGGCGGTGGCGTCTATCTTTTTCAAGATGCCGGTAGTTTACATCACGTAGCCCGACTTTCTCAAGTGGCCGATGCTGGGATTTATTATTTCTGGGAAGAGTTTATCTTTCCAACAGATGAGGGCGGACTTCCAGGGAAAATTCGGTACAAAAAAGAAATTGGGAAGTATATGGACACCGCTGCTCATTGGAAAAAGACACAGACAGAAACAAAAGATTTTATCTGGGACAACAACGCATTAGCGCTGGCGCACCAATAGCATTTTTTTACAGAATTAGTGGGACTAAAAAGAAGCATGTTCACACATGGTCATTTTTAGTCCCTTTTTGCTTATTCAATAAATTCTCCTCGTGCGGGGTATCCAGATTGTACGATGTAGTCCACAGCCTTCACAAAAGATGGTAGATAGGGTCTTCCCCAAGGATTACTTGTCACAGAAGCATAGTAAATCTCATGCTGGGAATCAACTAAGAAAAGACCAGGTTCACTAAATAAAGGAGGTTCTCCATCTTTCACTGCATTACTAAGATATAAACCCCATTTTTTTGCGGTTTCTTTGGGCAAATCGTAGCCCAAAACAAGTCCAGTCAAGCTCCAGTCTTTTCGGGATAAACGTGCTCTTTTTTCACTGTCCATACTTACTGCGACTACGTTTACGCCACGCTCCTCAAAACTTGGAAGTAATTCTTGTAGTTGCTGTAGATACTTTTTACATATTGGACAATGCAATCCTCGATAAAATACAACCAAAGTAAAACTCTTAGGCTGCTGTTCTTTTAAACGCCATTGATTCCCTCCTAAAAGAGAGAATTCTAAGGCTGGTGCTTTGTGTTTAGGAGTAGGACGTATCATTATGCTATTTATTAAAATGTTTTTTTAAATGAGAATCGAACCGGGTAAAATCATTCCCTATGTCTGGATTTTTCATAACATCATAGGCCATAAATGTGGGAAGTGGCTGCAATCCAAACCATTTAAAATTTAAATGCATGGGACGCAACAGTTCATCTTCGCTTAAACCGGCAAAAAAGGCTTGCTTTGAATCATTAAAGGCTTCTTTTGGTGCATTTGCTGTGATGGATAGCATATAGTGCCCCACTAATTTTCCTCCTAATCCATAATTCTCCTTAGGTGCTTCCTTCCTTCGGCCGTCTCCGTTAGATAATTCTCCCATCATCCCATAGGAAAAGACTTCATCAATATATTTTTTAAAAGACCAACTCACTCCCATCCAGTTTAACGGGGTTTGCAAAAACACAAGATCTGCCCATTTAAATTTTTCTATTTCTGTGGAAACGTCATAGGAATCCTCCATGGTGGTCACTTGAACCATCTGCCCATTTGCTTCAAAAAATGCTTTCGCTTTTTGAGTAAGACTTGCATTTAAGCGGCCTTCTGAAAAGGGATATTTCTGATGACCATTTATAAGAAAAACATTCTTCATTTATCAAAATATTATATTTGTTTCACAAAGAAACTTACAATAGTTTATTTTAGATACTAATTAATCGCCATTATCTTAAAATACTAGTTACCTAAACGTTACTTATGGGCAGGAAATACGTGGATAATCCCAATCAATGCACCTTGGTGCACACTATGAATTTAATTGGCAATAAATGGAAACCAATTATTATTTATTTACTTTCTAATGGTCCCTTGCGGTTTGGTATGTTAACCGTTTTAGTCCCAACAATTTCTAGAAAAGTATTGGCAGCGCAGTTAAAGGAGATGGAACAAGACGGTTTACTTACACGAATTTCTTTTCCGGAAATTCCACCTAGAGTAGAATATTCATTGACTTCCAAAGCGAAGGCACTTTTACCTGCGTTGCGTGCAATGAGTGATTGGGCCAAAACAAGTTTCCCAGAGATTGATTTTGAAGAGTGTAGAATAGCAGAAGTAACGAGTGTTTCCTAAAAAAGGAATTAAGATTACAATAGCTTAATAAATCAATTTTTTAACTGATTTTAATCTTTTGGTTTAGTTTTTGTTCGATCTTGTCCTAAAGAACACATGAAAAAAATACGACTCTCTTCTTTGATAGTACTCCTTGTGATTTCCATGCCTGTTTGGAGTCAGGACATAAATGAGGAGACCACAATCTTGGAGGTACTTGAGAAACAAGGAAAAGCCTTTATAAAAGACAAAAAGAGTCCCTCCGTTTCTATTGGTATTTATAAAAACGGCAAAAAGTATACCCGCCATTTTGGAGAACTAACCAAAGGGAAAGGCAATACTCCTACAGATAAAACCCTTTATGAAATTGGTTCAGTAACTAAACCAATGACTGGTTACCTTTTGGCCAAGGCAGTTCTAGAAGACAAAATAAATTTATCTGACCCTGTAAGCAAGTATTTAGATGGCGACTATGCCAATCTATCGTTTCAGGGAAATCCTGTGACCATAAAACATCTGGTTACCCATACTGCGGGGCTACCCATTTATTTTCCCCTAGCAATGGAACCCTTATTTAATGAACTAAGAGATGATGTTCCCCAAGCGTATTTACAATTAGAAGAAACCTATAGCAAAGCACTGTTTTTAGAAGACTTAAAATTGGTTCAGCTCACAACAAATCCTGGGACCAACTATGCCTATTCAAATGTGGGTGCAGATCTCTTGGGACATGTGCTCGAAAATGTATATAAGACAGACATAGACGCTTTATTAAAAGAACAGCTGTTTGACCCTGCTGGAATGGTAAACAGTGGAATTCATCTATCTGAAGAAGAAAGCAGTGAATTGGTGCAGGGGTATTGGAAGTCTAATGACTACCATTCTCCTAACCAAATAAATAAACTTTGGGCAACAGGAAGTGGTGCTAAGGCAACACTTAATGACATGCTTCAATTTATTTCCTTTCAACTAGAAAGTGAAAATCCTAGTTTATTAGAATCTCAAAAAGTGCTCTTTGAAGGTGAAAAACTTTTAAAAGTCGGTTATTTTTGGCGCGTCTGGGAAGATAAATATGGCAGATCATTTAATCACCATGGAGGAACAACGGGCATGCAAAATTGGCTCTTTATTTTCCCCAAATACAAGATGGGAATCTCTATCATCACCAATCAGAGTGGTCCTAAGACACCAGGCAAATTAAGTGCAACCGTTAAAAAAATAATGAAGGCATTGGTGAAAGCCTAAAAGCAATTGGTATGAAACGACGAATTCTATTTTTTACCCTGGGCACCTTACTAACCTTAGTATTCGCTTGTGATTCTAACGATGCCCGAGAAAAAGAAGAACTGGCGAGGAACTATTATAAAGCATTGACAGATTCTGATTATGCACAAATAGTTGCCTTACATTATGATAGCATCCGCGTAAAAGAAGGCCCTTTTATCTCTGCCTACAGCAAGGAAAGCTACAGCAATTGGTTTCAGTGGGATTCTGTTTTCAATCCAAACTATGAGATTCTTGATTTTAAAATAGTAGATGAAGGCGCAGAAATCACAGTGTCCAAGGTATGCGAACGTATTGAGTTTTTAAATGGCGGACCTATGGTGTCGAAGGAAATACTGCGTTTTAAGGATCACAAAATCTATGAGCAAGAAATTGCCGAATTCGTTTCATTTGATAACAAACATTGGGATGCACAGCGAACAAAGTTGGTAGAATGGATTGATCAAAATCACCCTGAACTCAATGGCTTTATTAACGACCAAAGTTTACAGGGAGGATTAAATTATCTAAAGGCCTTACAACTATTTCAGGAAAGGAATCCGTAAAAGATGTCTCAATTAAAAATCTTAAAAGCGCAGCCAGAAGAAGTAAAATCCATTGTAGGGGGAATGAACGCTTATAATCTTAGCCACATTGCTGCTATGGCGCCCACCTGGACCCCTTTAGAATTTGCTCTAAAAGATGATGAAGGCAACCTGCTTGGAGGCATTCTTGGCGGTATTGGCTATTGGAATGGATTAGAGATAAAACTACTTTGGGTAGCTGAAAAGTTTCGCAGCCAAGGTCTGGGAAGCAACTTGCTCCATCATATGGAAACCGAGGCTAAAAAATTGGGTGCTACAATCTCAATGCTAGATACCTTTGATTTCCAAGCTGAGGGTTTTTACAGCAAAATGGGCTACAAGCCTGTCGGGGAAATAGCCGATTTTCCAGAAGGACATCGCAGAATATATTTTTCTAAGAAACTGGAGGGTGCAGAAGAATAGCGCTTCAATTAGATAATAGTACCACGCCTATTAAACAGTACAGCCAATTGAATTTCAAATAGATATAGTATTTTAGAGGAGAAACAACCACCGGTGCGGCACTTTTTACTCATTTTATGTTGCTGGAGCGCCACTAGCTTTGGACTTTTGGCGCAGTCCAATGTTCAAGACAGTTTATTATTACGATTTAATAATGCAACTGTGGCAGATTCTTCTCGTTTTGAAGCGGGCCTCTCCCTTGCCAAGTTTAACATGCGTTTTAGCCCAGATAGTTCAAGAAGCATTGGTCAGGAGCTATTGAACTTTGCAAAAAGAACAGAAAATAAAGCATGGGAAGCAGACGCTATTAAGTGGATAGGAATTACCCATGCCCAACAAGGCAATTTCGAGGAAGCGCGCAGCTACTTTTTAAAAAACCTAGAACTAGTACAAGATTTAAAGGATGAAAGAGCGGTGGCCATTATTCTGGGGAATATTGGTACTATCTATTATGAAATGGGCAACTACCCACAGGCTCAAGAGTACCAATTACAATCTTTACAGCGCGCTGAAATTATTGAAGATCAAGAAATTATTTCCAGGACCTATAATAACCTAGGCAATCTACATAATGATTTAAAAGACTTTGACACCTCATTGGATTATTACCATAAAAGTTTGGCTATTAAGGAAAAACTTGGACTTAAAAGGAGCCTGCCCTTAGTGCATAACAATATTGGCTTAATTCATTCTTACAAAAAGGAACATGAGCTTGCAATTGCCAGTTTTAACGAAAGTGTTCGTCTTTCGGTTGCTTTAAATGATCCAATATCAGAAGCCAGAGGCTATTCTAATTTGGGCGCCGAGTATACCAAGTTAAAACGGTACGAAAGGGCTTTGCCCTTACATGATAAAGCAATAGCCTTAAAAACAAAAATTAACGATCTAGATGGTTTGGCATCTACCTTGGTATATAGAGGTCTAACATATTTAGAAATGGGCCGTTGGGCCGAAGCAAGAAATGATTGTTTCAAAGGAAAAGAACTTTCGGAAACCTCAAGACATATCAACTTACTTAAGTCGGCATGTAATTGTCTTAGTGTGGCCTATAAAGGATTAGGAAATTATAAAGAATCTCTAGTCTATCATGAACGCTATTCTCAACTAAAAGACACACTTTTTAATGCAGAACGAACCCAAGAGATAACACGGGCCGATATGAATTATGCATTTCAAAAGAAACAATTGGCAGACAGTATAAAGTTTCATAAAAAACAAACGGCTCAACAAGTTGCCTATGAACGCCAATTGAATAAGCAAAACACCATGTTCTACGTACTCTTACTTGTGAGTCTTTCGGTGATTGGCTTCCTTACTTTTCTTTACTATAAGTACCGCCAAAATTTAAAGCTGAAAAAGGTAGAAAATAAGCTGCTAAACAATGAAATTGCCTTTAAGAAGAATGATCTCACCAGAATGGCGGTAAATATTTCAAACAATCAAGAGTGGGCCGCCTCACTTGCGGACCGACTCCAATCTTTAAAAGCTGCCACCGGTAGAAAGCGCCAAAAAGAACTTTCCTTACTTGAAGAAGAAATTAAAAATCAAGTTTGGGTGAATAAAGATAGTGATGACTTTTACCAAAAGATAGATGAATTAAGTAGTTCTTTTTATGCAAGACTTCATGAACAGTTTGAAGGGCTTACAAAAACGGAGGTTCGTTTGTGCTCACTAATTAAGCTCGATTTAAACACAAAACAGATAGCAACGCTTCAAAATATCAATCCTTCTTCAGTTAAAATGAGTCGAAATAGACTTCGGAAAAAGCTTAATTTAAGTCCAGAGCAAGATCTATCGGCTTTTTTACAAGCGCTTTAAAGTCATTTTTTAATTATCTGTATTTCAAATACTTGCATTATTTTTTTGCCTTTTTGTAACCCATTTGTAACCCTAACCAAATGTGTTCGTAACCCTTTTGTATACCACTAATATTCTTAGGAAGGGTTAAACCATGGCTAGGTTTGTCTCGAATTTAAAAATCGAAAAGTCATGAAGAAAATTTTAATGTTTACGTATTCTATCGTTGCTTATTTAATCGCCTTCGCATCCATTCTTTTTTGGATCGCATCTGTTGGTAATTTAATTCCCGCGATAGGAATTGATCAAGAACCTCAACTGCCTTTATTAGGGGCTGTTGGTATTAACATCTTGTTAATTGCCCTTTTTGGTGTACAACACAGTGTTATGGCGAGAGGATGGTTTAAAAACCTTTTTACGCAGTATTTTCCTAAACCCATTGAACGAAGCACTTTTGTTTTAATCAGCGGAATTCTACTCTTTAATTTGGTATACAATTGGCAACCCTTGGGCGGACTTCTTTGGGAGGTGCCCTCTGGCAGTGTTGGATACTTTGTACTCTATGGTCTCTTTTTTGCCGGATGGGCAATTTTATTTATTAGCTCCTTCTTAATTAATCACTTCGATTTATTTGGAGTACGGCAAACCTTTTTAGAACTTTTAAATAAGCCATATACTTCTTTACATTTCAGGATTACCTTCTTTTACAAATACGTTCGGCATCCTCTATATTTTGGTATGCTGCTGGGAATGTGGGCAACTCCAAGAATGACAGTAACTCACTTGGCCTTTGCGCTTGCCATTTCCGTATATGTGGTTATTGGTACTTGGTTTGAAGAACGTGATCTAGTTAAAGAATTTGGTAGCACTTACAAAGCGTATCAAGCTAAAATACCTATGCTCATCCCCTTTACTAAATGGGTGGCAAAAAGAAAACAACGGGCTGTCTTAAAAAGTAGATAATTTCATAAAAAATCATCATCAAAAAACAAAAAATCAATCATAATGAAATCAAGAACACACTATAAGATGCCACTTTTTTTTGGGTGGTACACCATAGGATCAACCTATCCAAGGTCACAACATGAACGCTCACGTTTGGATCATTTAAACTCCAAAGAAGTAGGCTGTTTATACAAAAAATAAAAAAAGGGCATCTGTTTAGATGCCCTTTTTTATGGAATGGTGGTGGCTATTTATAAGGCTACCTTTTGTTGCCAGATTCCAGTTTTTGCTGTACGTTCCGCATAGTCCGCAAAGTCAATTGGCTTTCTTCCCAATAATAACTCTACATCTCCCGTTACTACTTGATTGTTAGGATTCTCCAATACTTCCGTAAATAAATATTCTATTAGCCAAACAACCTCTCCAGGAACATTCATTTTATGCATGGCTTCTACATATTCCTCTAAAGAAATAGGCACAAAGGTGATCGTTCTGCCTGCGGCCTTTGCGATAATTTCAGTAATCTCCTTAAAATCAAGTAAACGCGGACCGGTTAATTCATAGATTTTACCATCATGCCCTTCTGTTAATAATACTTTTACAGCAGCATCGGCCAAATCATTGGCATCCACATAGGGTGCTTTTAAGTGGGCCTTAGGCAAGGCAACAACCCCTTCTTGAATAGGCTCTAAAAAATGACTCTCGCTAAAGTTTTGATTAAACCAACTGGCGCGGATGACTGTGGCACTTATTCCTGCGTTCAAAACAATTTGCTCACAGCGTTCTGCTTCTACTTCTCCTTTACCAGACAACAAAACTAATTTCTGTACGCCATGCTCTTTAGCAAGTTTTGTCAAGGCTGCGATAGCCTCTTTGGCTCCAGGAACCGCTAAATCTGGTTGGTAGGTGATATAGATCATTTCAACGCCTTTTAACACCGCGGGCCAACCAGCGGGATTATCCCAATCAAAACTTGGGTTTTCTTTTCTGGAACCAACGCGTACCTGATGGCCTAGTTTCTTAAGACGTGTTACAATTCTTTTGCCTGTTTTTCCTGTTCCTCCTAATACTAAAATGTTTCTTTTCATGATGATTTGATTTAATAATTGTTATTGAATAATTACTGTTATTTGTTAATTGCTGCTATCACTAAAAGTGAAAAAGAGATGATGGACGAGAGAATTCGAATAAGATGAAACCTATTCCAAGGTTTTTCAAATCGTTCGCGCAAGGCCTGCAACTCTTGCAGACTGCTGTTTGCCAAATCCGTTTTGTCTAGAATTTGATTTAATGGCACATTTCCAAAAATGGTCACCATTACCACTCCCAAGAAGTATATACTCATGGCAATGATCAGTAGCCTGAAATGTTCTGGGGATACGGCCTTATTGCTAAATATGGTCGCAATACCTATTAAAAAGGAACCGAAAAAAACGATAAAAAAGAGCGGATTTTCAATGCTGCGATTCATCTTCTGAAAGGCTTTTAGAAAACTCAGGTCGTCTAATTGTCCAATACCAGGGGTTACGGCGTTGCCCCAAGTGAAGCTCAGTCCGGCGGTAAGCCCAATTAATAGTGTTGCCCCGAAAAGGGTTAGATTGCTTGTTGTTACTTCCATGATTCATGATTTTGATTGATTAAATAAACTCCGTTGATCTTTTTACTTTAAGTACCCAGTACAAGGTTGGGATACCTATAAATAATAGTCCTATGACCCAAAATCCTGGATCTCCAAAAAAAGTTCCATAGCTGCCTCCTTGAGGAATAACTAGGAAGGGAACAGTTATACAAGCGTCTAATAAACCGGCGACTCCAAAAAAGAGAAGTCCTAAAAGACTACCATGCATTTTTAGACCCTTCTGGTAATACGTTTTGGATCCCCACCAAGTCAAGGGGATTACTGTTATAAACAATACTAGGTTTGCTTGCGTTTCTGGATTTTCTAAAACAGGGATAAAGAAGGAAACGATAAAGGCGGTAACTCCTAACCCCCAAAGGAGGCCTCCTATAAGTAATGCTCTAATTGTTTTCATGACGGATAATTTTGAATTACAGTTCAAAACTAGCCCGTCCTTTAGAGGCTAATTTGTTCCAAAAGGAGAATGATTTGTTCCAAAAGGAGCTCCCTTTAAATACAGGAGCTTTCGGTGGTATTACATTTTTATTTCGCTAGGGCGAAAACCAAATTTTTTATTGAAAGCATTTGAGAAAGAGCTTAGGCTATCATACCCAACATGCCATGCTGCTTCTTGAACCGTTGCTTTTTGGGTTCTTATAAGATCGTGGGCTGTGCTCATACGCTCATTTTGGAGGTATTTAAAAACAGGAACTCCAAAAAGTTCTTTAAAGTCTTTTTTAAGTTGAAAGGTATTCAGGCCTATTTGTCTAGATAATTCCGCCAAAGAGGGAGGCGCATCCAAGTTTTCTGATAGAATTTCTTTGGCCTGAAATAATTTTTCTCGCTCTGTAGTCTTTATGGGTTGTGTTTCTAAGGTAGACAACTGCCAAAAAAAGTGAGATAACAGCGCAGTAATTTGGCTTCTAAAAAACATCATCTTAGCCTTCCCTTGATAGGTGTTCTCAAAAATATTCGTGACAATCTGTTCCATCTCGGGGGTCATAAAAAATCGAGGCCCTTCCACATAGGAGTGGGACGGATTTACCAGTTGTTCTAATAAGTCCGTAAACAACTCTCCTTCTCCATTAGGCAATTTTTGTAGATTTTTAGGAGCGGTTGCGATTAAAACACACTGCAGCGGCTTGTCTGGTGATACGGTATGCACGCAATCTACTGTAGTATCTGCATAAAAAGAAATGGCCAACCCCTTGGTGTTGTTATATTCAGAAGCTTTGTCGCCATGATTCATACTTAAATGAACATTTCCAGAACCATAAAAAGCAACCGCAATTAAAGGTTCATCAAAACGGCAAGAATCAATCACAACCTTGTCGGAATTTGCTTCCTCTACTAAAACAATAAAATCATTGATATTTATAACGTCCCGTACCACAATCTTGAAGATAGAATAATTTGATGAAATTCTACAACTTAGCGCCTTACGGAGATTCAGAAAAATTATCAACCACATAATCTCCCCAGTCTGCAATGGACTGCAACAAGGGAATAAGCGTTTTTCCAAAATCAGTTAGCGCGTACTCCACTTTTAAAGGTGGTTTCGTCGTGTAAACCGTTCTAATAACCACCCCATCTTCCTCTAATTGACGCAACTGCATACTTAGGGTACGTTCTGTCACTCCCAACATTTTTTTTCGTAATTCACTATAACGCAATGGTTTCTCAATTAAATAATAAAGAATCACAGTTTTCCATTTACCCCCAATAATTCCCATGGTAACACTTGTACAACATGGGTACGACTTTCCTTTTATATGATACATGTGAAGACATCATTAAAATTGATACTATCCTTTTTGACCGTTATTGCAAAGTTAAATGACCCTAATTATGTTTGCAACTATATTTTTTATAGTTTAAAATTTGAATATGAAAGCAATGCTAATCAACTCCTACGGAGCAGACGCCAAATTTGAGGTACAGGAGGTAGTTGTGCCCACCCCAAAACCGGGTGAGGTATTAATAAAAATCGCTGCATCTAGCGTAAATACAGTAGATACCATGATTCGTAAAATGGGAGAAGATTTACCCTTATCTCCCAAAGCACCTGCTCTCCTTGGAATGGACGTTGCGGGTACGGTGGAGGCTATTGGAGCTGGTGTAACTACATTCGCTGTAGGCGACGAAGTGTATGGCTGCGTAGGCGGACTTGCAGATTTACCTGGAACTTTGGCAGAATATATAGCGGCTGATAGCAACTTACTAGCTAAAAAACCTCGAAATCTTAGTATGAAAGAAGCAGCAGCCATCCCTCTAGTGGGCATCACCGCCTATGAAGGGTTAATGCGAGCAGGCATTCAGGCTGGGCAGAAAGTGCTGGTCCATGGAGGCTCAGGTGGCGTGGGTCATATTGCCCTTCAGTTAGCTAATTATTTTGGTGCAGAGGTTTATTCCACCGGAGGCGGAGAACCTCAACTTGAACTTATTGAGAAACTAGGCGCCACCGGAATTAATTACAAAACCGAAACGGTTCAGGAATATGTAGATAAATACACCAAAGGTCAGGGTTTTGATTTGGTTTATGATTCCGTTGGTGCTGGAAACTTAATCAATTCATTTGATGCAGCCGCCTTAAACGGGAGTATTGCCACCACAGTATCGCTTTGTGAATTGGATCTTACCACTGCTCATTTTAAAGGACTTTCATTACATGTGGTTTTTATGCTGATTCCTATGCTGCATAATTATAAGAGAGCGACGCATGGCGAAATACTAAGGAATATCGCCGAAATTGTGGAAAAGGGTCAGTTAAAACCTATTTTGGATAGCGAATTATTTTCACTCGAAGAAGTTGGAAAGGCACATGCTCGCTTGGAAAGTGGTGCAGCCATGGGTAAAGTAGTCCTTGAATACTAAAACCATACACTAATATGAAGACAATCCTTATTACAGGTAGCACCGATGGAATTGGTAAGTTAACCGCAAAAAACTTAGCGGCGCAAGGCCACCGAATCTATCTTCATGGTAGAGATTCCTTGAAATTAAAAGCCACTATTCAAGAACTTAAAACAAGTACAGGAAATACTGAAGTTTTTGGGGAGGTCGCTGATTTATCTGATTTAAGTGAAGTGGTTCAATTTGCAAAAAAGCTCACTACAGCGCTTCCAAAACTGGAGGTGCTCATCAATAATGCTGGGGTCTATCATAGTAAAGAGTCTTTTGGGAAACAGGGCATTGATTTGCGATTTACTGTAAATTACCTTGCACCTGTAGTACTTACCACAAAGCTTCTTCCGCTTCTTAAAAAAAGCTCAGATCCTAGGGTAATCAATCTAAGCTCAGCGGCACAAGCACCAGTTTCACTTAAGGTCTTGAAAAAAGAAGAAGACGTTTCCGCGCAATTAGGCTATGCACAAAGTAAACTAGCGCTAACTATGTGGAGTTTTTTCTTAGCAGAACAAGAAAAAGAGCTGCAAGTACTTGCTGTGAACCCAGGTTCCCTTTTAAACACCAAAATGGTGCAAGAAGCCTTTGGACAACATTGGTCTTCCGCGGATAAAGGAGCCAACCTATTGACAGATTTAGCAGTCTCTAATTCATTTCATGGCATAACCAAAGCCTATTTTGACAATGACCTTGGTGATCCTCGAGGAGACTTTTCAAAGGCACATGCCGATGCTTATGATGCATCAAAAATAAATGCGCTTATGACTACAACAGAAGCGGTTTTAAAAAATTTGGGGGTTGAATGAGCAGTTTTGAATCCGTCGCAAAACAAGGAAAACTTTCATTGGGACTTGTTTTCCCAATCGAGTCCTATCAAGGTTCCCTGCCCAGCATGAAAAACCAAGAAGTTTTGGCGCAAAGAGCTGAAACGCTTGGGTTTAAAGCATTGTGGTTTAGAGACGTACCCTTTCATGATCCAAGTTTCGGAGATGCAGGACAACTTTATGATCCTTGGGTCTATATGACGCACATAATGAATCATACTTCCAAAATAGCCTTGGCCACCGGAAGTATCATTCTACCCCTAAGACATCCGGTTCATACCGCCAAATCGCTAGCGAGTTTACAATTGCTTTCTGGTGGCAGGGTACTTTTAGGAGTGGCTTCAGGAGATAGACCAAGTGAGTATCCTGCTTTCAACCAAGACTTGAATCAAAAAGGGGCGCTTTTTAGAGACAGTTTTGGCTATTTAAAAAAACTCCAAGAATCTTTTCCCATTCATCATGGGTCTGCATACGGAACACTTAATGGCACAATAGACTTAGTCCCAAAATTTAAGGATACCACTCCGCTTTTTGTCACGGGCCATTCTGGACAGCGGTTGGATTGGATTGCAGAACATAGTGATGGTTGGCTCTACTATCCAAGGAATTTCGATTTCTTAAAGGAAAGTATGAAAGCATGGCACGAAAGCCTTGAAAAAATGCAACAACCTTGGAAACCCTACATGCAATCCCTTTATGTGGACCTGTTGCCAGAAAGCAAAGCGGGACCTAAACCGATACATTTGGGTTTTCAATCTGGGATAGACTTCCTAGGTTCCTACCTAAAGAATTTAGAACACCATGGTGTCAGTCATGTTATTTTAAATTTAAAATATGGTTCAAGACCAGCCTCGGAAGTGTTGGAAGAACTAGGAGAACAACTCCTACCGCAGTTCTCCTAATGCTACCTACTAGAATTTATTCCAGGGTTATAGTTGATTCAGAACGGAGGTCCCTAGAAGATGCTGCTGCATGTAGTTTATACGCTCCTTTTTCTAATTGCCAGCTGCTAGCGGCCTCATCCCAATATTGAAGCTCTTTTACCGGGATTTGAAGATATAGGCTATCTACCTCTTCTGGTTGCAAGAGCCTTGTTTTGGTAAATCCTTTTAATTCTTGAATTGGTCTATCAATGGTCGTCTCTTCTTTTTCCGTGTAGAACTGTACAATTTCTTTTCCTGCCATGGCACCAGTGTTTTTTACGGTCATTGCTAGCTGTATGGTGTCATTTTCTAGGGTCGCTTCCAAAGCACCGTATTCAAAATTGGTATACGATAAACCATAGCCAAAAGGAAAGGAAACGTCTAACTTGCGTTTATCAAAATGACGGTACCCCACATAAATTCCTTCTTCGTAGATGGTGTAGTCTTCATCTTTTACCCAGGCAGCTTCAGCTTTTTCCTTAGGAGGAAATACCAGCGTTTTCATCATTCCTTGAATGCTCATTAATTTGGGATTCTTTGGAAAGTTTTCATGAGAAGCATGATCCCCCAAGTTCACGGGGAAGGTCATGGGTAATTTTCCACTCGGGTTTACTTTCCCACTTAAGATATCTGCCACTGAATTACCCCCTTCTTGACCACCTTGCCAAGCTAATACAATGGCATCTGGTTGGTCTTTCCAAGAAGCGGTCTCAATTACTCCACCTATGTTTAAAACAACCACCAGTTTCTTGTTGGCCTCATGAAAAGCATCCGTGAGTTGCATTAACATCGCTTGCTCATCAGCAGTTAAAAGAAAATCATCTTTTTCCACACGATCGCCACCTTCACCAGCATTTCTTCCTAATGTTAAAATACCCAGATCCGCGCTAGAAACAATAGCCTCTAAATCCTCCTGTGAATAACTCATTTCAGGTGGTGTAAAAGGACTAAAAATGGCATCCATTCCCTCAGGTCGCACGAATCCTTCTGCATTGGCAGCCTTATGGGCGTTAAAAGCTTCCTTTCCTGCTTCATTCACGGTGAACCCTGCGTTGGTTAAGCCCTCTTCTAAGGACACTGTATAGGCTTCATTAACATCTCCAGAACCCGTTCCTCCTGCAATAAATTCATAGGACGTAACTCCCAGGAGGGCAACATTTTTGGAAGCTTCTAAGGGTAAAACTCCCTCGTTTTTTAATAATACCATGCCTTCTGCAGCAGAATTACGGGTAATCATGGCGTGCTTTTCTAAATCGGGTTGCTCCTGATAGGCATACCCTTGCATTTTTTTGGTTTTAAATATCAAGGTTAAAATTCGGCCTGCGGCGCGATCAATCACTTCTTGGGAAAGAGTTCCATTTTCAGCAGCCTCTGTCAATGCGTCCCATTGGCGTTTGGTACCTGGTTCTAAAAGGTCATTCCCGGCGGTGATTTGAGCAGGTGGATTTTTACCACCAAACCAATCTGTCATTACCAAACCTTCAAAACCCCACTCGTCCCGTAAGATATCTGTAAGCACTTCTTTGTTTTCTGAGGCATAGGTGCCATTAATTTTATTGTAAGAAGACATCAACGTCCAAGGCTGAGATTTTTCTACGATATGCTCAAACCCTTTCAAATAGATTTCCCGAAAGGCGCGGTCAGAGATACGCACATCATTTAAAAGGCGCTCGGTTTCCTGATTGTTTGCTACAAAATGCTTAACGGAAGTTCCCACTCCATTACTTTCAATACCATTGACTATAGCCGCGCCCATGAAGCCAGAAAGCAAAGGATCTTCGGAGAAGTATTCAAAATTTCTTCCACAAAGGGGGTGTCTATGGATATTGGCTCCTGGTCCCAAAATAACATCAATTCCATATTCTACCGCTTCATTACCCATTGCATCTCCTACCTCAAACAAAAGCTTTTCATTCCACGAAGAAGCTAATAAGGTAGCAATTGGGAATGCCGTACAATAATAAGTGCGGTCTTCGCCTTCGCGTATGGGTAGAATTCGGAGTCCGGCAGGGCCATCTGAAAGATAAACGGTTGGTATACCCAAACGGGGTGTGGGTACAATGGTCCCTACTGCACCGGGAATTCCGCCTGGCTCTCCCTGACCCATAGCTGAAGCAATCCCCGAGCCTTTTAACAAATGAATTTTCTCTTCTAATGTCATCTGTGAAAGCACATCGGCTACTCGTACGTCTAGTGGTAGCCTATCATCTTCATAAGGATCAAGTTTTCCATTGCCGTTTCTATCTAAAAACGAATATTCGCCTTCTTTCATTTCTTCAAAATCACTTCGCTCGGCATACTCCTTTTCAAACTTTAAAAAGGTATTGCTGAAATACCGAAAACCAAAAAACAAGGTAACGGCCAAGAGCAGTACAAGGACTCCTAAAATTTTTGCTGCTAGGATGATCTTTTTCTTCATGGGATAATAATTGTGTCAGTTTGCCACGAATATAAAAATATTTTGTGACATAACGCCACAAAATAGTATTTTTGAGCTATGGAGCTAGACAGAGTCTTGGAGTATGGTGCACAGCACTTTTTACCGAACCTTTCGTTGGATTTAGTAATTATTGGCTTCAAAGACCAAAAGCTGCAATGTCTTCTCTTACAAATAGGAGACAAATGGGTACTGCCTGGCGGGCATATTAAAGTTGAGGAGTCCGTAGAAACATCGGTAGTGCGTGTCTTAAAAGAACGTACGTCTCTAGAGAAACCTCATTTTAAATTTCTACAAGTATTTGGGGACAAGGATCGCAGCTTTGGTAAAGAATTTAAAGGCTTTTTTGAGCAAAAGGGCATCCCTTGGGATAAAGACCATTGGCTCAACCAACGTTTTATAACCTTAGCCTATTATTCCCTAGTTGATATGGATCAATTAGATCCCAAACCTGGGGCTTTTGATGATGCCGTTCAATGGTTTGACTTTGATGATCTCCCGGCGATTGGCTTAGATCATGAGCACATCATACGCACCGCAAGAAATAGGTTGAAAGATGATATACAGCGGGAACAGGTCACCTACAATCTGCTGCCTTCAGAATTTACTATGCCCCAATTACATCAGTTACATGAAACTATTTTAGCAGACAAATTAGACCGGAGTCGTTTTCAAAAAAAGATGCTCGCTTCCGGTCATTTTGAGCGCTTGCCAAAAATAAAAAAAGACTCCCCCGGAAGTAATCCCTACCAGTACCGTGTAAAACTGTAAGTCGCTGCAGCGCATTCTGCGCTATCCGGTACATTATCCGTTACAATTCGTTATCTTTAAGAACCATCAATTCCTTAAGATCACTATGAAAACAACCAACCTTTTGGCCGTCTTGGCTGCTAGTATTCTATTCCTTAATTGCAACACACAAGAAAATACAGAAACAACCCTCACCTGGGATACTTGGGGTGTTCCCCACATAGAAGCAAACTCCTTAGAAGAGCTGTTTTATGCGCAAGGTTACGCACAAATGCATAACCACGCCAACCTTATTCTTGAGCTTTATGGAACCTCTAGAGGAAAAGGCGCAGAATATTGGGGTCGTGAGAAATTGCAAGATGACATGCTGGTACATACTTTGGGTTTTCCGGAGTTGGCAGACCAATGGGAAAGTGAGCAAGATCCTGAAGTAAAAACCATGTTTTCTTCATTTGTGAGTGGAATGAATGCCTATGCAGAAGCCCACCCAGAAGCTATAGACGAAAAAAATAAAGTGGTACTTCCGCTAACGTATAAAGATGTGAATATGCATGCCATGTACGTGGTATTTACCCGATTCATTGGCGGAAGTGATTTGGGCAGAGTACAGCAATGGCCTGATATGGGTTCCAATACGTATGCTATTAGTCCAAAAAGATCCACCTCTGGGAACGCGATGTTGGTCCAAAATCCACACCTTCCTTGGTGGGGCGAGTTCACGTTTTGGGAATCGCACCTAAACTACAATGGCAAAAATATGTATGGCGCCAATTTGGTGGGCCTACCAGGAATTGCCATTGGATTTAACGAAAATCTAGGCTGGAGTCATACAGATAATACCATTGACAATGCAGACACCTACGAATTAGAATTAAAGGAAGATGGCTATTTGCTGGATGGTAAAAAGCAGGCTTTTGAGGCAACTTCAAAAACCATAAAAATTAAAGAAAATGATAGTACCTGGGTAGAACAAACCATTCCTATTCTTAAAACAGTTCACGGCCCTGTGGTAAACCGTACAGAAGATAAAGTACTAGCATTACGTATGGTAGGAATGGATCGCCCTAATATGAGTCTTCAATGGTGGCGAATGATTAATAGCAGCAATTTTGAAGAATTTGAAAATGCCCTTAAAATGGCGCAGATTCCTTTTTGGAATGTCATGTACGCAGATAAGGAAGGCAATATTTTCTATCTATTCAATGGCTTAGTCCCAAAACGTGGAGAAGATGCTTGGAGCTATTGGGATCGTATTATCCCAGAAGGAAAATCTGCCGATGTTTGGACGGAGGTTCATTCCTATAGCGATTTACCTAAACTAAAAAACCCAGAAGTTGGCTGGTTACAGAATGCCAACGATCCTCCTTGGACTAGTACCATCCCTCCTACTTTAAATCCTGATGACTTTCCTGGTTATATGGCACCGCAGTATATGCCTTTTAGGCCTCAACGTTCTGCACGTATGCTCTTAGAGGATGATGCCATCACTTTTGATGAGCTTGTTTCTTATAAACTATCGACCCGATTAGAATTTGCAGATAGAATATTAGACGATCTATTCGAAGCCGTTGATGCTTCGGATAATGACAAAGCAAAGGAGGCTAAAAAAGTATTAGAAGCATGGGATCGGGAGTCCAATGCCGATAGTAAAGGAATGTTATTATTCTTTAACTGGGCCCGGAAATTTGGCCCTTGGAATGCTTCTAATTATGCTGTTCCATGGAGTATGGAAGCAGCGAACACCACTCCAGACGGTTTGGCAGCCCCTGAAAAAGCAGTACAATTGTTAGCGCAGGCTGCCACCGAAATTGAGATGAAATTTGGTGATATGGCCACTCCTTGGGGAGATTATTACCGCATTAATTACGGCGGTAAAGATTTACCTGCCAATGGAATTGATGGCAGTTTAGGAGTTTTTAGAGTTGCTTGGCCTGGAAATGCAGACGAAGATCATATGTATGTTGGCGGGGGTGATTCTTGGGTTGGAGTCATTGAATTTGGTGAACGACCCAATGCTAAAGTATTATTGAGCTATGGGAATGCTACTCAAAAAAATTCACCGCATTTTGGGGACCAACTATCACTTTTTTCAAAAAAAGAAATGCGAGATGCTTGGTTTACTAAAGAACAAGTGAATGCGCATGCTGCTGAGAAAATGGTTCTAAAGGAAGGGAATTTTAGTAGCATCCAAGAATGACAAATTCCAGTAAAAAAGTACCTTTCGTATTCCTTGTCTTGGTCTTGGTTGTAGTTTCTTGTAAGACAAAATCTAATTCAACCAACGAGCAGGCAGTTCCGGGCCTACAATCATCGGTTGAAGTAGTGCGAGATCCGTGGGGTTTAAATCATATTTATGCGCAAAACCAGCACGATCTCTTTTTTGCACAAGGATATGCTGCAGCAAAAGACCGCTTATTTCAATTTGAAATCTGGCGCAGGCAAGCAACGGGCACCGTAGCCGAATTATTAGGAGAGCGTGCTTTAAAACGAGACATAGGAACCCGACTTTTCATGTTCAGGGGTGATATGACCACCGAAATGAACCACTATCATGAAGATGGTGAAGAAATAATTACAGCTTACACCAATGGCGTAAACGCCTACATTGAGGAAATCAATAAGACGCCTGAATTACTTCCTTTGGAATTTAAAATTCTTGGAATCACTCCCCAGAAATGGACCCCGGAGGTAGTTATTTCTAGGCACCAAGGTCTCTTAGGAAATATTGGGCAAGAATTACAAATAGGACGTGCGGTGGCTGCAATAGGCGCTGAAAAAGTAAAAGAATTGCTTTGGTTTCATCCAAAAGACCCCATTTTAACGCTGGATCCTAGTATTAAACCTGAGTTGCTTTTTGATGATATTTTAGAGCTTTACAACGCCTACAGAAAACCAGTTACTTTTCTTCCTGAAGACCTTCTGGAATCGTATCGAAAGGTAGTTTCTGAAGAAACCCTAACCAATGTTATCCATGAACCTATAGACTCCTTAGCAATAGGGAGCAATAATTGGGTGGTTAGCGGCAACTTAATGGAAGATGGAAATACCTACATGGCCAATGATCCACACAGAACCATTGCAGTACCTTCTTTACGTTACATGGCTCATTTGGTGGCCCCCGGTTGGAACGTGATTGGCGGTGGAGAACCAGAAATTCCAGGAATTTCAATTGGCCATAATGGCCATGGCGCTTGGGGATTAACAGTATTTAGGACCGATGGCGAAGATCTCTATGTCTATGACCTGCATCCAGAAAACAATAACCAATATTTCTACAAGGGGGAATGGCGCGAGATGACAACTATTTCAGAACGTATTCCCATCAAAGGAAAGAACGACACCATTGTATCCTTGCACTACACGCACCATGGACCCGTTTCTTACCTAGATGAAAAGAATAGAAAGGCGTATGCCGTTCGCTGTGCTTGGTTAGAACCCGGAGGCTCTCCTTACTTAGCTTCTCTTAGAATGGACCAGGCCACCACCTGGGAAGAATTTAGAGACGCCTGCAATTACAGTCATATTCCTGGAGAAAACATGGTTTGGGCAGACAGTCAAGGGAATATTGGATGGCAAGCCGTGGGCATCGCACCTGTTAGAAATAACTTTAGTGGTCTCGTTCCTGTTCCGGGAGATGGCCGTTATGAATGGGATGGATATTTGCCCATCATTGAAAAACCCAACGACTTTAATCCAGAGAAGGGATACATAGCAACAGCCAATCAAAATGTAACCCCTAATTCCTATGAACATTGGAATGCGATTGGTTATTCATGGTCAGATCCCTATAGAGGCAACCGTGTAAATGAGGTGCTTAGCCAGGGAAACAAAATGACCATGAATGATATGAAGGCGTTGCAAGTAGATTACACTTCTTTGCCTGCCATGCAATTGGTACCACTAATTGAGCCTATAGAATTTAGTGGGAAAGCTGCAGAAGCGAAAGCAATGCTTTTAAAATGGAATCATATTTTGGATCCTAATTCTATTGAAGCAGCGATTTACACCACCTGGGAAGAAGAAATGTGGACTGCCTGTGAAAAGCGTTTTATTCCGGATGCTGCCAAGCCTTATATTACGAGCATTCAATTGAAAACTTTAATAGACTGGCTTACCACACCTAACAAAAAATTTGGACCCCAGCCTACCCAAACGCGGGATCTATTAGTACGGGAAGCCTTTGAAAATGCCATTAGCATCCTAGAAAATAAATTAGGACCAGATCTCACAAAGTGGCAGTACGGCCAACCCAATTTAAAGCATACCTACATTGGGCATGCTTTAGGCAATGCGGTAAATGATAGCCTAAAAGAACAGCTAAATCTTGGGCCCTTGCCCAGAGGAGGCAATGGATATACCCCGGGCTCAACAGGCAATGCATTGCAGCAGCGTAGCGGAGCCTCATTTCGTATGATTGTAAATACGGGAGATTGGGATGCCACCTTAGGAACTAATGGCCCCGGACAATCTGGAGACCCGGAAAGTCCTCTTTATAAAAATCTATTTGAGCCATGGGCCAAGGATCAATTTTTCCCGGTGTATTATTCAAAGAAAAAAATTGATTCTGTAGCCATAGAACGACTGATATTAAAACCAAATTCCTTTTAGAGATATAACTAATGTATATTGTATGAAAACCTATCCTTTTACACTGCTAATACTCTTATGTTTCTGTTTTTTAGGGCACGCGCAATCCAATAAGCGACTTCAAGGAATAGAAAAAGAACTCAATAAAATTCTTGAGACCACAAAAGCACCAGGTTTTGCGGTGGCCGTAGTGCAAGGAAAACGCACAATATATGCCAAAGGATTCGGGTATCGCGATATAGAAAATGAAATTCCCATGGATGCAAACACCTTGTTAGCCATAGGTTCTTGTTCTAAAGCCTTTACCAGTGCTATTCTGGGACAGTTAAGAGAAGAGGGGACCTTAGCTTTCGATGACAGCCCAATTAAACATGTCCAAGAACTACGTTTTTACAATGATGAATTAAATAATAATGTGACCATCAGGGATCTTATGAGCCATCAAACAGGCATACCAAGACATGATTTTTCTTGGTACTTGTTTCCCACCTTTAACAGAGATAGTTTAATTGCCAGAATAGCGCATCATGAACCATTTACAGGACTTCGCAACAAATGGTACTACAACAATTTCATGTTCTTAACTCAAGGAGTGATTGCGGAGCGAATTACAGGTAAATCATGGGAACAAAACATACGTGATCGATTTTTTAAGGTGTTGGGAATGGCTCGGTCTAATGTGTCTATTGAAGAATTAGAGAAAAGCTCCAATGCCGCCTTAGGGTATGAGTTATACAAGGATAGTGTACTTCGCAAAATGGACTATTACAAGATTGCGGCCATGGCACCAGCGGGTAGTATTAATAGTAGTGTAAATGAAATGGCTAAGTGGTTAAAAGTTTGGATTAATAAAGGAAAATACAACGACGAACAAATCATACCAGAAAACTATGTGATAGAGGCACAAAGCTCCCAAGCGGTTATCAATGCCGGATTGCCTGAAGAAACGTACCCAGATATGTTTCTTGCCAACTACGGCTACGGGTGGATGATTTCTTCGTACAAAGGTCATTATCGAGTAGAACATGGCGGTAATATTGATGGCTTCTCTGCGAGTACAGCCTTTTTCCCAACAGACAGTCTGGGCATTGTAGTTTTAGCCAACCAAAACGGATCGGCAGTACCCTATATGGTTCGCAATACTATTGCCGACCGAATGTTAGATGTGAAGGATACGGATTGGGTAGATTATTTTGTAGAACAACGCAAAAAATTTCAAGAGAGACCCGAAGAAGAGGATGAAGAGAGAAGCGATGCCATAACCAAAAGCAGCCCTTCTCATTCCCTAGCAGATTATAGCGGAAACTACTCACATCCTGGCTATGGAACGTTTAAAATTGAGGCTAAGGCAGATTCCTTGTTTGCAAGGTTTACCTTGAAAAATTACTATCTAAAGCATGTGCATTATGATGTCTTTGAGCCGTTTGAAGTAACTGCGCAAGGAATAGATACCACTGAAAACGGACCTATCAAATTTAATTTTACCACCAATGTCATGGGAGAAATATCCGGGCTTTCCTCTAAAATTGAGCCTGCCTTAGACCATCCTCTTACCTTTAAAAGACAACCAGCAATTATTAGCGTAGAAAAAGATGTCTTAACCCAATATGAAGGGAATTATGATATTGGGGGCATGACCATAAAAGTGTATTCCAAACCAGATGGAGCATTATACATGTTTGTAAAAGGCCAACCAGAGTATACCCTACTTCCTTTAGAAGAGCATTTGTTTATGATAAAACAGCTAGAAGGCTATAAAGTGAAATTTAAATCGCCAAAGAATGGGGTTATGACCGAAGCTATTAGCATGCAACCCAACGGAAATTTTACTGCTTCACGCATCGACTGATTTAAAGCGTATACACCACTCTAAACGTTAGAAAGCGAGGCTGGATAAAGGTTTCTGAAGTAAATACAGAAACATTATTAGCACTGTTACGTACCTGGGAATCAATATCTAAAATATTCGTTGCCTTTAGTTCATATTCCCATTTCGCATCTCTGTCCTTTCTATAGGCAATTGAGGCATTCCAATTTTGAAAAGATTGTGAATTGCCATCTCCCAAATCTTGATTGGTGTAGGTGTAGAGCGATCGTACCGTAACTGATTTCCAGATATAGGCATCAAAATCTATTGAGGGCGCATTGGTCACAAAACGTGTTTCCCCACCTCCTTGATTGTTATTGGTAACGCTGTATCGATACCGGAAGGTAACATTGGGAGCGATCTTAAAATTTGTGCGAATTCCAGGCGTATAGGTTTGAGTAAATCCTTTATTAACAGATCGTTCCCCTTCAATAAACTGGTTGATTCTGCTGTAATTGAAACTAGCATTTAGCGTGGCTTGTACTTTACCAAAAGTTCGTTGTACGCGACCAAACAAACTGGCTGTCTCGTCTGCAAATCCTGAGTTAAAGAAGGTGCTTGTTCTAATTACATTTTCAAAATCTGTTAAACTGCGAATCTGATCTATGGTATTAGAATATGCCGCGCGTGCAAAAACATTGGTATAGTTAAAGAGATTAAAACTGCTATAAAGTAGGCTGATATTATTAGAGAGCGCATTTTCTAATTCGGCTTCACCAAATTGTATGTTGTTAAAGCTATTGAGCACAATGCCTTCCGCAATTCGCGTAACATCGGTAAACTGATTACGCATATCATACCGAAGCGTTAACGATTCACTTTTCTTAAGATCTATGCGTGTTTCAAATTCAGGAAGCACTCGGAAGAAATTATCTTCAAAAGTCTCATTGAACTGGGTATTCTTATTCCCGTAAGCGTGTACAGAAAGACCAGGAGTAATGGTGAACTTGCCAGTCTTTACGCGATAACGAGCTCCTAAATAGATATCACTAAAGGTATATTCGGTATCATTTACCGCACGTCCTTCATTAATTGTAGGGGTAGGAGCTAAAATGCCTCCATCGTCTAAAAACTGAAAAATCGATGAATTAAACGTTTGCCTACTAAGAATGACTCCCAACGTAAGGTTTAAATTGCTCTTTTTATTTAATATGTTGTAGTAATCAAGCTTGGCATCTAGCTGGTTGGATTTAATTCTTCGATTCTGATCAAAATCGTAGGATTGTTGTTGGGTATCTAATCCAATTGCCTCAGCGGTAGAATCAAATGCGTCCGTACCTGTAGGATCATTAATAAGAACGGCATTGTAAAAAGGATCTTCGTCCTTTATTAAGTGTTGTGCTTCTAGCGCAAAAATATTGTTCTCGTCCAGCGTGTAGTAATAATTGAGGTTTTGATTGAGACTAAAAGGTGTAAAATCATCACTTCTTACTGTAGTGCCAATCACGGAGGAGTTAATTAATTGACTTTGGCGATCGTTTGAGAGTCGTGCCAATACATCGTAATCTATTTGATTGTTATAATTGGGTTGAAACGAAGCGCTAAGTTTTAATAAACCTTGCTCAGAACGTTCTCTACCGTCCTGTTCCGTGGCCTCGTCCGGAATTCCCAATTCTGGATCTGTGTATTGAATAAAACTGGTTTCTCTTGAAAGGATGCGACTGCTGTTGTATATAAAAAATCCGCTGAGATCTAATGCGGTTGTAGGCGAGTAGCTAAAATTTCCGGAGGCTAATTTGTTCTCTATTTCCAGTGTATTATTCTGATCTGTTAGAAAATTTAAACTGTTATCCCCTAGATTAATATCCGTTCCACTATTTCTGCTGGGTACCCTAAAACCTCCGCCAAAATTTCGAATATCCCTTCTTGATAGCGCAACCTCTCCGGTATTGTTTAAATCTCCAATGAAATTTAAGGTGTATTTAGGACTGTAATAAAATAACTTGGGTTGTACCAGATAGAGTTCATTATCTGGAGAGAAACCTCCTCCGGCGGTAATATCCCCAAACCAAAAGTTCTCCTTTCCTTCTTTAAGTTTGATGTTGATAGCGACGTTGTCCTGATTGTTACGAACGCTCCGCAGCTGACCCACTTCCGCATAATTTCGCAACACTTGAATCTTATCTACTGCTTTGGAGGGTATGTTTTTGGAAGCTAATTTGGTGTCTCCATCAAAGAAGTCCTTTCCATTTACCATTAATTTGTTCACTACCTTTCCTTCAACCTCAATTTGGCCGTCTTCATTAATCTCTACTCCTGGTAATTTTTCTAAGACATCTTCTAATTTTCGTTCCGTTCCGTCTTGAAAAGAATCTGCATTGTAGACCAGTGTATCGCCTTTAATTTGTACTGGCATTTCATAAACCAATTCCACCTCGTCCAGGGCATTTTCAGGCTCAAGGGCAAACTCCAAGAAAAGATCAGATTCCGCAGTTTCAATCGTTTGTTTTAGGGTTTTCATCCCCACATAACTAATTTGAAGTTGGTAGGATCCATTCACTCCCAATTCTATTTTAAATCGTCCAGAGTCGTTTGTAATTCCGTAAGAGGCCATGGCATTGGTGGCCTGGTTAATGGCAATAACATTGGCGAGCTCTAAAGGAAGGTTTAGACTGTCTTTTACAATACCTTCAAGCTTAATTTGACCATAACAGCCCAGGGCCATACCAAAAAATAGGATGCCAAAAAGTAGTCTCATATCCTTACGATTGTTGGAAAGGGAGAGAAACAGGATTACCTGCTTCTTCTTCTACCTCGGTTATCAAGCATTTCTTTCATTTTGCCCATAACCGTGGTTTGATATTCTTCTTTTGAGACAATTTTACCCTTGTCCGGGGCCTCAATTTTAAGCTCTTCTTTTGGGTTCATAACAATCTTAGAGCAAAGCATGGTGGTATTCCCCGCGTTTACTTCTAAAATTAGACCAGGCAATCCCCAATATTCAGCGGGCCCATGGGAAACAGGAATCTGTGGAGTATACCAGGCCACCACCTGAGTCATATCTATTTCTGGCGTTTCAGTACCTGTAGAATCTGTTTTTTGTGCCTGTTGTCTGCGCATCTTAGCCCAAGAAAAATCGAACCAAGTGAGTTCATCGGTAGGAACCAGCGCCGACGCTTTAAAACACATATACTGGCCAATTTGCTTGGTCTCCGATCCCATATTCCAATTAAAAGTCTGTAGTTTATCTTTTACCAAAAACTTTTTACCGTAGAATTCTTGGGTTTGTACCAAGGCATCTTCCTTCACGTTTTTATACTGCTCTCCACGCGCAAAATTTTTCCCCCAAGAATCGGTAGCACCAGACATTGCATCCAGTTTATCTTCTTCATTAAAGACAGAGGCTTCCTTGTTAAAATTTAAGATGTAGGTTTTCTCTAATCTATTCTTTAAACGCTCCTTCACTTGTTTCTTTTGAGCTTCACTCATTCTAGCGCCCCAACTACCTAATTCCATTGTAGATTTTGAAAAGTAAATGGCCTGCCCTTGAAATTCAGGGGGTTTTGCTGTAAAGGACATGAATAAAACAAAGACAAGGCTAAACAGTTTAAGGAAGAAAGGTTTCATGGTTTTCGCTATCAAGAATTTATGTCTAACGAATTTAGACAAAGATTAAACAAATTAAAGTTGTTTATCATAACATTAACAGAATAGTGACCAGTACCCGTGGCCTTTCATTGCATTATACCTGCATAATGTTTGATTAGGTTTTGTTTCTATCTTTAAAAAATCATGGAACAACGCATCATTAACAAGAAAGAAATCCTTCAAAAACCTGGGGAATTCAATAGTAAGATATACATCGTTAAATCAGGTTTACTCCGCAGTTATTCTATTGATCAAAAAGGCAAAGAACATGTATTCATGTTTGCTCCAGAAGGTTGGGTTATTGCAGACAATTCCCCTCCTGAACAGGAAACCACTCTTTTTATTGATGCCTTGGAAGATTCAATGGTCCTTGTACGCGAAAAAAATATTGCGGATGAAAGAGAAAACGTAGCCCCCCTTGTACGGCGTTTATTTGTCTTACAAAAACGAATCATGATGCTAATGAGTGCCACGGCCTTAGAACGTTTTGAAGATTTCATTGAAACTTATCCGGCGATCACAAAACGCGTTCCCCAACGGATGATCGCTTCATATCTAGGAATTACCCCAGAGGCACTCAGTAAAATAAAAAGAACCCGAAATCATTAATTGCGCTACGCTACTTTCTTAATCTAGGTTATTGAAATTTAGCCTTGGTTCTTAGACTTTTGATTTTTTAAAATCATGTACCATGAATAGTCTAACAACCTTTTTCAGAATCTCAAGTATTTTATGGATACTCTGGGGAGCAGTACATATCCTCGCTGGAGTGATGACCATGAAAGGTATTTTAACGGATGATATTACCGCGGCCATTGCCGGTATTGCCGACAAAGTAGATCCTTCTGAATTGCAACGCAACTATCCCAAAGCTGCAGGTGCTATTATAGGACAGCATGGTTTTAATTTACTGTGGATTGGACTGGTAACCTTTGTTAGTGCTTTTTACATCTGGAAAGGAAACCGCAATGCTATTTTTCTAGCGGCGCTCACCGGCGGTCTTGCAGACCTTGGCTATTTCTTATTTTTAGACCTGGGAGGATACGTAAATTTTATTCCTGGCACCCTTATGACAGTAGTATCTTCCTTAGCGATTCTTCTAAGCTTTTACGGATATTTCAATTCTGTACGTTCGCTAACGTAAAGAAGATCTGTAGTGTTCCTGAAGACTGTAAAAAAGCTAAAAAACTCCGCGCACGGCTTCCACTGTTTTAGCCAAATCAGAATAACTGAGTGCATCATTTAAAAAATAGCTCTCAAAGGCAGATGGCGGCAGGTAAATACCTTGATCTAGCATGCCATGAAAATACTTCTTAAAGGTCTCATTATTGCCTTTTGCGGAACTTGCAAAGTCCACTACAGGTTCTTCCGTAAAATGCACAGAAATCATACTTCCAAAGCGATTTATTTGATGAGCCACGCCTTTTTCATTTAGTACTTCTTGAATTCCTTCATGTAAAAAAGCGGTCTTTTTAGACAAACTATCAAAAACCTCCGGTTGTTGATGAATGGACTGAAGCATGGCCAAACCAGCGCTCATGGCTAAAGGATTACCGCTTAAAGTACCCGCTTGATAAACAGGCCCAACCGGCGCAAGAAAGTCCATAATCTCAGAACGAGCCGCAAAGGCTCCAACTGGCAGTCCACCGCCTATCACCTTACCAAACATGACAATATCTGCCTGGATATTTAGCGCCTCTTGGGCACCTCCCTGTGCCAAGCGAAAGCCGGTCATTACCTCATCAAACAATAATAAAATGCCCTTGGTAGTACATAAATCCCGAAGTCCTTGAATGAAATCCGTGGTAGGTACAATGCAGCCCATATTCCCAGCAACAGGTTCTAAAATGATGGCAGCAATTTCTCCTTCATTTGCGGCCACTAATTCTTTAACACCTTCTAAGTCATTGTAGTCAGCGAGTAAGGTATCTTTTGCAGTTCCTTGGGTAACTCCCGGGCTATTTGGACTCCCAAAAGTGACGGCCCCACTCCCTGCTTGAATTAAAAAAGAATCAGAGTGCCCGTGATAACAACCTGCGAATTTGATAATCTTATCTTTTCCGGTGTAACCACGTGCCAAACGGACGGCACTCATACAGGCTTCTGTTCCAGAGTTCACAAAACGAATCTTGTCAATATTGGGAACCATTTCCACGGCAAGCTGCGCCAATTGCGTTTCTATTTCAGTAGGTATACCAAAAGAAGTTCCTTTTTTAGCTTTTTCAATCACAGCTTCGACCACGGGAGCATAGGAATGCCCAAACAACAAAGGACCCCAAGAGGAAATGAAATCGATATAACGATGACCATCTTCGTCATGCAAATACGCTCCTTTGGCTTCTTTTACAAAAATGGGTTCCCCTCCTACAGCTTTAAAGGCACGTACCGGAGAATTTACACCTCCAGGGATAAATTTTTTAGCTTCCGCAAATAATGCGCTGCTACGTTGATATCGCATGATTATTTGGTCTTTATTTTACGAAGATTTAGCACCTGACCAATAGAGAGATTGGTACTACTTAAATTATTCAACCGCATGATCTCTTCTACAGACACCATGTATTTCTTAGAAATTGCATAAAGCGTATCCCCAGCTTGCACCGTGTGGGTAAACACTTCATAGTTCTTTGGTTTTCGAACGGTTTCCAAACCATTCTTTACAACTTCTTCATCAAACCGATCCAGTTCGTATCGCTCAATAAGGGTAATTAGTTTTTGAGGATACTTTTTATCGGTGGCATAGCCCGCTTTTTTTAAGCCGTAGGCCCATTTCTTATAGTCGTCTCTGCGGTAGTTAAACAGAAATCGATAGCGCGATCTAGACGCTAGAAAAATGCTATGGTCTCTAAAGGAAAACATAGGATGGTTGTATTTCCTAAAACATTCTCCTTTGGCATCATCATCATGAAAATCATAGTCTCCTTGCCAACCCGTATGACATTTAATTCCAAAATGATTATTGGTTTTCTGGGTAAGTGTCCCGCGGCCGGAAGCACTTTCCAATATCCCTTGGGCTAGTGTTATACTTGCTGGAATACCAAAAGCACGCATTTCATACTGGGCAATTTGCGAAAATTCGTCAATGTAAGCCTCGGTATTTGCGATTGGGAAGGCTTTGAAATAACCAGGGTCTTCCGGTAGTGGATACAGGGCTGCCTGGTTAAACTTAGTGGTCTCAATCCCTGCATTAGGCGTGTATACGCCCTTGTTAGAAGTTTTAGTGTTAACGGTACTTACGGCACGCTTCTTGGTTCCACAACTCACCAAAAAAAGAACCACCGCCAGTGTAAAAAAACGTTGAATCATAGATCGATTAACGGTAAATTTTTTCTTTTCAATAGCGCATTCATACCTTCGATCCCTTGCAAGCCTCCTGTATGAATTGCTAAAATATTTGTATTGCTTTTAAACGCCTTCTTTTCTACCATATCCAGAATGCCATACACCATTTTGCCGGTGTAAATAGGATCTAATAAAATACCAGTCTGCGCTTTAAAGGAATTAAGAAATAAAATCAGTGCCTTGTTCACTTTGGCATAGCCGCCAAAATGATACTTGGTAGCTATTTCCCAATTCTCTTTGGTTGCAAAGTTACGAATGTTGTCTTTTAAAAAATTCCCTTTTAATGCACTAAAGCCCAAAATGTGTTGATGCTCCTGAGCACTCTCAATTAACCCCGCCATGGTGCCACCCGTTCCCACACTGGTGGTAATAATATCAAACGATTGGTCTTCTAAGGTCAAAATTTCTTGGCATCCTTTTATGGCCGCTTCATTGGTTCCGCCTTCTGGTACCAGAAAGTGGGAACCAAATTTTTGCTCCAGACTTTTTAAAAATTCAGGATGGGTCTTATTGGCGTACGCCGTTCTGTCTACAAAATAAAATTGCATCCCGTGTTCGGCTGCGAGTCGCAACGTAGGATTCTCTCGCCATTTTTTCTCCAATTCTTCTCCTCTAATAACACCAATGGTTTGTAAACCCGCTTTCATTCCGGCATAGGCTGTTGCGGCGATGTGATTAGAGAAGGCACCTCCGAAGGTGAGTAATTTAGAATGTCCGGATTGTTGAGCGTTTAAAATTGTATACTTCAGTTTACGGAGCTTATTCCCCGAAATGATCGGATGTAATTGATCTTCTCTCTTAATGCTTAAGTGCACTTCATGTTTTTGAAGTATTGGAAGCAACACTTTTTGATTGACAGATTTCAAAAGCTAAGGACGAAAAATGTAATTAAGAAAACTGTAGGGCTTTCGCCTTTGAGGATACCCTAAATCCTTTTCATGCGCATAAGCTTCCCTTTCAAAGCTTATATTTTGATAGGCTCTATAGGTATTTAAATAAAGAAACGTTCGTACGATCCATTCTAAGAGATACCATAAATAAAATGGCAGCACTAAGAGTTCTCGTTGCTGTTTAAGATGAATACGTTCATGATTAATTAAAACGAGGTCTTCTTTGTATTCAGATTCTTTTACAATGATAAACGGCCATAGGGTAAGACCCACGTAGTTCTTTCTAAAGAAATGTTTAAATACTACTATCATCACATTGTTCCTTTAAACCAAGTCTACAACAAGGGGCACACAAATATACTTTTTTATCCCCGCTGTTTAAAGGATGTTTGTTGAATGTCCTGTTTCTTAGATGAAACCAAAAACCTTCTTAAAATGCTTTACAGTAAAAGCAATGAAACGTATTTTTATAATGCTAAGTAGCATCTATGAAAAAATACATACCCGTTGAAGACGGGGATTATTACCTCTCTCCGGAAGGATTCAGGGTTTTCACGGAACAATACCATCTAAAAAGAGGGTATTGCTGTGAAAGTGGTTGCAGGCATTGTCCGTACGGCTACAATTCTAAAACCAATCGCCAGGAATAGGGTGTTTTCGGCATAATATTTGAGGTAAAATATACACTGTTACCCTGGTTTAACTCTTAAATTGTATTCTATGAAAAAGATTAAAAATTTTACCCTTCCGTTTGTTTTCCTGCTCATTTTAAGCTCCTGTGTTTCTGTCCGTGTCGTGGCAGATTACGATAGAGAAAAGGATTTTAAAGAATATAGCACGTACGCCTTCTATAAAACCGGGATAGACAAAGCTCAAATTTCTGATTTGGATAAGAAGAGAATTCTACGCGCCATTGAAACAGAAATGACCAATAGGGGCTTTACCAAATCTCAGGACCCAGATATTTTGGTAAGCATTTTTACCAAAGAACGTGAGCAAGTAGATGTTTTTAACAACAACTTTGGCTGGGGCTGGGGTGGTTTCGGCTGGGGCGGCTGGGGCTGGGGTTACAACCCTTGGCTATGGGGACCTGGCTGGGGTGGCGCCTGGGGGCCTACAGTGTCTACAAGAACCGAGGGCTCTTTATATATTGACTTGATTGATGCTAAGGATAAAGAATTGGTATGGCAAGGACGCGGCGTTGGCACCTTGAACAATACCAAAAACATAGAAAAGAAGGAAGAACGCATCCGTAAATTTGTTGCCGAAATCCTTTCAGAGTACCCACCACAACGCGAAATTGCCGCGAACTAAAAAAATCTAGGAATGGGGAATCTGCGCATGTAGTTTGAGTGTTTATTTTAGCAAATAGCAGGTTCCTCAGTCCTTTTTTAGCATAGCTTCCCTACCCTGTTTCTAAGCCTTTCTTTTTATCTTTATTGCTGAATGAAATATCATTTAGCACAAGCCAATATTGCGAGATTTCGGGCCAAATTAGACGACCCTATCATGAAGGAATTTGTTTCTTTTCTTGAACCGGTAAATCAATTTGCTGAACAAAGCGATGGTTTTATTTGGCGATTAAAAGATGAAGCAGGCAGATCTGCCTCCTATATTCAATCGCCTTTTAATGATGAAATGATGGCTGTAAATATTAGTGTCTGGAGGGATTTACCTTCTTTTAAAGCCTTTGTTTATGGCTCCGTGCATCATTATTTCTTACGAAATAAATCAAAATGGTTCGATAGAAAAGGACCTTCGCAGTTTGTGCTATGGTGGATGCCGGAAGGTGAATTACCAACCCTTGAATTGGCGAAAGAGAAACTGAATTTGGTTTCTAATCAAGGAGTTAGTCCGGAGGCCTTCACACTAAAACATTTTTTTGATTGGAAGGGGAATCCAGATCCTAATCCATAAATTCTAAAGAACCCCATTAAAAGGTCGCGCCTTATGGAAAATGCATATGAAAGTAATCCGGTTTTAGACAAACTGCCCGATCATTTAAGGCAATATATTAAACCACAGAACTATGAGGATTACACCCCCATAGATCAGGCGGTTTGGCGCTATGTGATGCGTAAAAACGTGGACTATTTAAGTAAGGTGGCCCATTCTTCGTATTTAGAGGGACTTGAAAAAACAGGTATTTCTATAGATGATATTCCCAATATGTATGGGATGAATAGAATCTTACAAGAGATTGGTTGGGCAGCTGTAGCTGTGGATGGATTTATCCCTCCGTCTGCCTTTATGGAATTCCAGGCGTACAATGTTTTGGTGATCGCATCAGACATTCGCCAACTTGAAAATATAGAATATACCCCTGCTCCAGACATCATTCATGAAGGGGCGGGACATGCACCAATTATTGCAAATCCAGAATATGCAGAATACCTGCGCAGGTTTGGAGAAATTGGGGCAAAAGCTATTTCTAGCGCCAAAGATTACGAGTTATACGATGCCGTTCGCCACCTTTCTATTATTAAAGAGGCCGAGGGTACCCCTTCTGAAGAAATTGAACTGGCTGAAAAACGAATTGAAAATCTCCAGCAAAACATGGGGGAACCCAGCGAAATGGCCCTCATTCGTAATTTACATTGGTGGACGGTGGAATACGGATTAATAGGCACTGTAGAGGCGCCAAAAATTTACGGAGCCGGACTGCTCTCTTCAATAGGCGAAAGCACCTGGTGTATGACAGATGAAGTAAAAAAGCTACCCTACACCATTGAAGCTGCCCACACCTCCTTTGATATTACGAAACCGCAACCACAATTGTTTGTGACGCCCACCTTTGCACATCTCAGTCAGGTTTTAGAAGATTTTGCCAATACCATGGCCCTGCGCACAGGAGGACTAAAAGGAGTTGAGAAATTAGCCAACTCCAAAGCATTGGGCACTGTGGAATTAAGTACAGGGCTTCAAATTTCAGGACGGTTTGATAGCATTATTTCTCACGAAAACAAACCGATTTACCTGAGAACTTTAGGGCCTACTGCCCTTTCGTATCGAGAGAAAGAACTTGTGGGACACGGCGTGGAACAGCACCCAGAAGGATTTGGTTCTCCCGTAGGAAAATTAAAAGGCATCAATTTGGCCATTGAGAACATGAGCCCCAGAGACTTAAAGGCCTACAATATTTTTGAAGGAGAACAAATTGCTTTAGAATTTGAGGGCGGGGTAAAAGTAGATGGAGAAATTGTAACGGGCACCCGTAACCTAAAAGGCGAAATAATACTAATCACTTTTAAAAATTGTAAAGTAACCTATGATGATACCATCCTATTCTTACCAGAATGGGGATTGTATCACATGGCAGTGGGTGAAGCTGTTGTAGCCGCTTTTAATGGCCCTGCAGATTTAAAGAGCTTCGATCTAATATCGCATGAGTTGAGTGAAACTACGGTAAAGAAGCAACGCGATTCTGAACTAATGAAACTGGAAGGTTTCTACAAGCAAGTAAGAGACTATAGAAATGGCCAACACACCTACATCTCTCGTGGAAAACTTTTTGAAGAGGTTAAAGCCCAATTTCCTGAAGATTGGCTTCTTTCTGTAGAATTGTATGAGCTGGCTATAAAAGGAGATAGAAAAACGTTGGCACAGGCTATAAAAGAGCATTTAACGCTGGTAAAACAAAACAGACCTAAGGTGGGCCATTTAATTGATGACGGGCTTCGACTGGCAGAACAAGCGATGGCCAAGGCCTAATACCTGTTAATCCAAGAACTGCTGTAATTCTTGAGAATCTTGAATAGGTTTTTCTTCTAGAACCAACGTCCAACCCATGCTTTGGGTAAGCACAAAAAGTTGAGACAATTCTGTGAGCAATCTGGATTGCGCATTGCTGATTAATTTTGAAGCTTCTACCTTTTTCTTTAATTCGTCGGTGACATTTGTGGTAATGGTATTGTAGTCTTCAGCCAGAAACGGATTTAGATAATCTGCGCTTACATCATAATAATTAAAAGTGGGCTGTATTTTAATTTCTGGGGCTGGAAGATTTGTAATCCGCATGGTTTTAGTGGCAACATCCAGGTCATATTCCAGCTCCTTCAGATCATATAAAATAACCACCTCTGCATTGACCACTACCAAAGCTTTTTTATCTGCAGTAAGGAATGATCCAAATAATTCTTTGCTGTCTTTGTAGGTGTAGACCTCAGAAAAGTGTCCCTCGGTGACCACTAATTTGGCAACCTTGTTTACTTGTTGCTGCAATAAAAAGCTTTGTTCCTGAAGCAAGGATTCTGCTTCTTGGGTTGCTTCACAGGAACGCACAATTAGTACGGATGCCAACGCAATAAGAGCCCCTGCTAATACCTTTTTCATGATTAATTTAAATAGGCCTTCACCTTTTCTAAGACTTCAGGTATTCCTGCTGGGTTTTTTCCTCCTGCCGTAGCAAAGAATGGCTGTCCGCCACCACCCCCTTGGATGAATTTCCCTAGTTCTCGCACAATGGTACCTGCATTCCATCCTTTTTCAAACGCTAAATCTTTAGAGATGTAGCAAGACAACAAGGCTTTTCCGTCATTCTCAGCGGCTAAAAGCGCAAAGAGATTTCCTTTGGCATTGCCCATTTCAAAAAGTAAATCTTTCATTCCACCAGCATCAAGATCTACCTTTTTTGCCAAAAATTGAACACCGTTAACATCGGTAAGAGAACGCATCAATTCTGTTTTCAGGCCTTTGGCTTTTTCTTTTAAAAGCTGTTCCACTGCCTTCTTAAGCTGCGCATTTTCTTCTTGCAAAGCATGCACTGCTTTCACCGGATCCTTGGTATTATGCAGTAAATCCCGTATTTCGTACAACTGGCGGTTGTTTTTAAAGTAGAAGTCCTTAACAGCATCAGAAGTAATGGCTTCAATCCTTCGAATACCTGCGGCTACGGCGCCTTCGGATACGATTTTAAAGTGCCAAATATCTCCTGTATTCTGCACGTGGGTACCCCCACACAACTCGATAGATTTCCCAAAGCGAATGGTACGTACGGTATCGCCATATTTTTCTCCAAATAGGGCCATTGCACCTTGAGCAACGGCATCACTCATAGGAATCTCACGCTGTTCTTCAAGTGGTAGATGCCCATCAATACGCGCATTAACAAAGTTCTCTACAGCTCGGAGTTCTTCGGTTGTGAGCTTCGCAAAGTGCGAAAAATCGAACCGTAAATATTTAGAATGTACTGCAGACCCTTTTTGCTCTACATGATCTCCTAAGATTTCACGCAACGCCTGATGTAATAGATGCGTAGCCGTATGGTTACTGGCAGTACGTTGGCGCTGTTTTTTATCTACGGAAGCCTTAAAGGTTGCCGTTAGTTGTTTTGGAAGTGTCTCTGAAAAATGAACAATCTCATTGTTCTCCCGCTTGGTATCTACAATGTAGGTCACATCTCCATTAGGAGCCTCTAGGTATCCTTTATCACCTACTTGCCCTCCGCCTTCGGCATAGAAAGGTGTAAGATTAAATACGAGTTGGTATTGATCACCTTCTTTTTTAGAAGTAATCTTTCTGTATTTAACCAGTTTTACTTCGGTTTCTAAAAGATCATACCCAATGAATTCTTGCTCTTTATCATCAATTAAGACCGTCCAATCATCTTTTGAAGTCTCTGAAGCTGCTCTAGAGCGGTCTTTTTGTGCTTGCAAGGCTTTTTCAAAACCAGATTGATCCAGCTTATATCCTTTTTCTTCAAGGATTAATGAAGTTAGGTCAATTGGGAATCCAAAAGTATCATACAACTCAAAGGCCTTTTCCCCATCTACCGTCTTGCCCTTGGTGTTTTTAATAACGGTTGCCAATAAGACCAAGCCCTGTTCTAAGGTGCTTAAAAAAGAACTTTCTTCTTCCTTAATCACATTTTCAATGAGTTGTTGTTGGTTTTTAAGTTCTGGGAATGCACTTCCCATTTGTTCTCCTAAAACCTTAACCAACCTATAAATAAAAGGCGATTTTGTGTCTAGAAAAGTAAACCCATACCGAATGGCCCTCCTTAAAATTCTACGGATCACATAGCCTGCCCCCGTATTGCTCGGCAATTGTCCATCTGCAATGGCAAACGACACCGCTCTTACATGATCTGCGACCACACGTATGGCAATATCCATATCTTCGGTTTGGCCGTACTCCTTTCTGGTGATGGCTTCTATTTCACGAATAAGAGGGGTAAAAACATCTGTATCGTAGTTAGACTGTTTGCCTTGCAATACCATACAAAGCCGTTCAAAACCCATTCCCGTATCAATATGTTTCTCAGGAAGCTCCTCTAATTGCCCATTGGCTTTTCTGTTGTATTGCATAAAAACCAAGTTCCAAATTTCCACCACTTGCGGATGATCTTGGTTTACTAAGGAAGCGCCGTCTACCTTTTCTTTGTCTTCCTTATTGCGAATATCTACATGAATTTCGGAACATGGTCCACAGGGACCTTGATCCCCCATTTCCCAAAAGTTGTCCTTTTTATTACCCATAAGTATGCGGTCTTCTGGAAGAATTTCTTTCCAAAAGTTAAAGGCTTCGCGATCCATTTCTAGTTGATCCGCATCATCACTCCCTTCAAAAACTGTTACATAAAGGTTGTTTTTATCAATCCCGTATGCCTCAGTCAATAATTCCCAGGCCCAGGCAATCGCCTCTTTTTTAAAGTAATCGCCAAAGCTCCAATTACCAAGCATTTCAAACATGGTGTGGTGGTAGGTATCTTTCCCCACTTCATCTAAGTCGTTATGCTTGCCACTTACCCGAAGACATTTTTGGGTGTCCGCTGCACGCTTTTGATCGGGTTTAGAAATGCCTAGGAAATATTCTTTAAACTGGTTCATTCCAGCATTTGTAAACATTAAAGTAGGATCGTTTTTCATAACCATCGGGGCAGATGGTACGATCTTATGTGACTTGGATGCAAAGAAGTTTAAAAACTGTTCTCTAACCTGTTGAGATGTCATACGGGCAGTTAAGCTTTAATTAATTTTAACAGCACAAACAAAACAATTTTTATATTTGTCTGTTACCTAAAATTGAACGACCAAAAATAGGATAATTTAGCTTCATGTCTAAAGTAAAGTACTATTACGACCCTGATACGCTTTCGTATCGAAAAATTGAACCCAAAAAGTCGAAAAAGTACCGGAATATTGCCTTTTTTATAATGGGTGCCGCCATTTTTGGTTTCTTAGGCCTTATTTTCCTTTTAAATACGAATCTTGTTAATACGCCAAAAGAACTGTCGTTGCAGCGCGAGGTGCAGAATTATGAGCTTCAGTTTGATATCATCAATCGCAAAATGCAACAGATTGAAGAAGTCTTGGCGAATATTGAAGACAGAGATAATAACATCTACCGATTGTATTTTGAGGCCAATCCCATTCCTGAAGAACAAAGACGTGCTGGGTTTGGTGGGGTTAACCGTTACAAATCCCTGGAAGGATTTAATAATTCAGAAATAATTATCAACGCTACCAAGCGGTTGGACATCATTCAAAAACAAATGGTCATTCAGTCTAAGTCGTTAGATGAGATTGCCAAGTTAGCCGAAGAAAAAGAAAAGCTTCTTGCAGCTATTCCTGCCATACAACCCGTAAGAAATAAAGATTTAACACGTATGGCGTCTGGTTTTGGCTGGCGAACGGATCCTTTTACAAAGGCCCGAAAAATGCACAAGGGTATGGATTTTACAGCGCCAAGAGGTACTCCTATTTTTGCCTCTGGAGACGGCGTGGTTACCCGTGCAGATAACCGTTCTTCCGGCTATGGCAAGCATATTAGAATAGACCATGGCTACGGCTATTTAAGTCTGTATGCCCATTTAAGTAAATACAACGTATCTAAGGGTCAGAAAGTAAAGCGAGGGGATCTTATTGGATTTGTTGGTAATACAGGACGTTCCGAAGCACCGCACCTTCATTACGAAGTTTGGAAAGATGGTGAAAAAATAAATCCTATTAACTTCTATTACGGTAGTTTAACTGCCCAAGAGTTTGAAAACATGCTCAAGTTTGCAAACCAAGAGAACCAATCCCTTGACTAATGCATGTAGATCTTCCAGAAAAAAGGTATTACGGGATAGGCGAAGTAGCAAAGGCGTTTGGTGTTAATACATCGCTCATTCGTTTTTGGGAAAAAGAATTTGACGTACTACAGCCCAAAAAAAATGCAAAGGGCAACCGCAAGTTTACGCCCCAGGATATAAAAAATCTTCAACTTATTTATCACTTGGTAAAAGAACGAGGATTTACCCTGGAAGGAGCTAAAACGCACCTTAAGGAAGAAAAGCACAAAACACTTTCTAATTTTGATGTAATTGAAAAACTGCAACGCGTAAAAGCAGAACTCATCAAAATAAAGGAACAACTCTAGTAGTGTGTAACATTTTTTGGAGATACCCTACTAATTTCTATACATAAGCAACACTTAAACACACAAGAATGAAAAAATGGTTAATTCCCTTAGTAATACTTGGGGCACTCGTATTTATTTTCGGTAGCTGGTATGTGAATACCAACAATACCCTGGTAGATATGAAAGGACAGGCTACCAAACAATGGGCCAATGTAGAAAGTAGTTACCAACGCAGAAGTGATCTAATTGGTAATTTGGTAAAAACAGTCCAAGGCGCTGCAGATTTTGAACGCGGTACTTTAACCGATGTTATTGAGGCCCGCGCAAAAGCTACTTCTACTTCCATAGATATTAATAACCTTACTCCCGAAGCTTTAAATCAGTTCCAGCAGGCACAAACGGGGCTTTCTTCTGCCTTATCTAGGTTGTTGGTAACTGTAGAGCGCTATCCTGATTTAAAAGCAAACCAAAACTTTTTGGAATTGCAATCGCAATTGGAAGGCACTGAAAATAGAATTAATGTGGAACGCAATCGTTTCAATGACCTAGCGGGGGAATACAATATTAAAATTCAAAAAATCCCAACAAATATCATTGCCAATTTAGCAGGTTTTGATGCCTTGGCATTGTTCCAGTCTAAACCTGGTTCTGAAAATGCTCCTGAGGTAGATTTTAATTTCGATTAAGATGAATAAGGTTGAGGCTTTTCTATCGCAAGATGAAGAACAAGAGATTGTAGACGCGATTCTTGTTGCAGAAAAGAATACCTCTGGAGAAATCCGCGTCCATATTGAAGCTTCTTCTAAAAACATGGATCATTTTAGTAGGGCACAACAGCTATTCCATTTTTTAAAAATGGATAATACAAAGGATGAGAACGGAGTGCTTCTTTATGTAGCGGTGGAAGACAAAAAATTTGTAATCTATGGAGATCGCGGCATTGATAAGGTGGTTCCAAAAGGCTTCTGGGAAAACACTAAAAACACCATTGCTGAGCATTTTAAAAAAGGTGCCTTTAAACAAGGGATTGTAGAAGGGGTCCTCAAAGCAGGAAAAGAGTTAGAAGAACATTTCCCATGGCATCATGGAGATACTAATGAATTGAGCAATGAGGTTTCTAAAGGTTAATATTTTCATTGCTTTTTTAGTAGTCGCTACTAGCTGGGGCCAGTTTCAAATACCTCCAAAACCGGCGCAACAAACCAGTGTGTATGATTACATTTCATTATTAAGCGCCCCTGAAAAAAATAGGCTGGAACAAAAACTAATACGCTACTCAGATAGTACATCTACCCAAATTGTAGTAGCTATTATTCCATCTACGGAAGGAGAGGATATCAATTTTTTGGGAGCTCAATGGGGGCAAAAGTGGGGTATTGGACAGGCTGATAAAGACAATGGTATTTTAATTCTTCTTGCTAAGAATGATCGGCGTATTGCCATCAATACCGGTTACGGGGTTGAGGCCACCTTGACAGATCTTATGAGTAAGCGCATAATTGAACAGCGCATTATACCCGAATTTAAGCAAGGAAATTTTTATGGTGGATTAGACGCTGGATCCGATGCTATTTTTGAAGTACTTACCGGACAATTTAAAGAAGACCGAAACTTTAGCAAGGATTCCGGTTTTCCCTTTCGCAAATTACTCCCCATCATTATCTTCTTTATCATCTTTATGATTCTGGCCAGCCGGGGCAATAAAGGAGGTAGAAACAATCGTGGCGGTCGTGGCGGCGGTTTAGACATTTGGGATATGATCATTTTAAGCAATATGGGCCGTGGTGGCTACCGTGGTGGTTCTTCTTCTGGGGGAGGCTTTGGAAGCGGTGGCTTTGGTGGCGGCTTCGGCGGTGGTGGCTTTGGAGGCGGTGGCGCCTCAGGGGGCTGGTAAAGCTTATGGCAAAGCAACCCAATATCTTTTGCAGCATCTTGCCTAAAAAAATGCATCAATGAAAAAATCCATCCTACTGGTATTCCTTTTCACTTTAGTGCTGTCTTGCGAAAATGAAAGTTGTGATACGGTCTCATGTGTAGGACCGGCCACATTAGCTTTTGAAATCTTGCAGGATGGACAGAATATCTTTGAAAATGAAACGTCCGTTGATGATATTACTCTAACCGGCAACTTCCCTGAAACGTTTGAACTTCGGGTAGAAGAATCTAATTACAATGGAGGCACTCAACTCCTTTTTGTTGAACAAATTCAATGGGAGGTTGGAAACTATAATTTTCAAATAGTGGCAAATGCTGCTCAGAGTGAGGCACTTTCAGTTAATATTGAGCTATCAGAAGGCGATTGCTGCGCCGGAATAGCTCGAATTTCATCCTTCCGAGTTAATACGACTGTCTTAGAAAATCCCAATCAAGTGGTCACGCTAAATTTAGAATAGAACGTTTCGTTTTAAGCATTCTATGGCCCACCGAAATCCGGAAGGAGTTCCGAAGCGCCAAGACCCTTCATTTGTAGCTTCATTGAAATAACTGTACCTTCTAGGTGAAATCTAGCAAATGGTACAGTCCTATAAAAAGAAATACACCGTAGCAGATCATTACGATGCTGTTTTAATTGGCTCCGGAATGGGTTGTTTGGCAGCGGGCGCTTGCTTGGCAAAAGCAGGTAAAAAGGTGTTGCTTTTAGAACGTCATTACACCGCCGGCGGGTACACCCATGTTTTTAAACGAAGGGGGTATGAATGGGATGTTGGCATCCATTACATTGGTGAAGTGCACCGTGAAAATGGCGTACTTAAAAAAATGTTTGACTATGTCTCTAATGACAAGCTACAATGGGCAGATATGGGACCCGTCTACGATCGTATCGCCATTGGCGAAAAAATATATGACTTTCCCAAAGGGGTAAGCAACTTTAAGAAAGCCCTTAAAAAGCATTTCCCAAAAGAAGCAGCCGCCATTGACAGCTATGTAGAATTGGTTTTCAAGGTTTCAAAGGCGAGCAGGTCATATTTCGCAGAAAAAGCGGTTCCCCCACTACTTCAAAAATTCATGGGCGCAAAAATGCGAAAACCTTATTTGGAGTATGCCTCAAGAAGCACCCTATCGGTATTAGAAGAGTTAACTACTGACAAGGAATTGATCAAGGTTTTAACGGGGCAGTACGGCGATTATGGATTACCACCATCTCAAAGTAGTTTTGCGATGCACGTTTCTATTGCAAAGCACTATTTTCAAGGAGGGTATTTTCCTGTTGGCGGTTCTTCGCAAATTGTAGAAACCATCGCTCCCGTTATTGCTGCCGCAGGCGGTACTATTCTTACCAGGGCAGAAGTAGCTCAGATTCTTATAGAAAATGGGAAGGCCACTGGGGTACAACTTACTGATGGGACCATATTTAAGGGAGACAAAATCATTAGCGGTGCCGGAGTCATGAATACCTATCAAAAATTACTACCAACGGCTGTAGCGAGTAAATATAGATTGGATGCACTTCTTAAAAACGTGACCCCTTCTATTGCACACGTGTGTTTGTATATTGGATTAAAGGGTTCTCCAAAAGACCTTAAACTTCCCAAAGCCAATTACTGGATATATCCAGACGATTTAGATCATGATGGATGTGTGTCGCGGTTTGAAAAAGATATAGAACAACCTTTTCCAGTGGTGTATATTTCCTTTCCAGCAGCTAAAGATCCTAGTTGGGAGGAACGCTATCCGGGCAAGAGCACTATTGATATAATCACGGCGATGCCTTACGCTGTTTTTAAAGAATGGGAAGGCAGTCCGTGGAAAAAGAGAGGGGAAGAATACGAAGCTTTAAAAGAACGTATTGCAAAACGCCTGTTGGATGAACTTTATAAAAAAGAACCGCAGCTCAAAGGAAAGGTAGATTGTTATGAGCTATCCAGCCCAATATCTACGCAGCATTTTATGAACTATGCCCAAGGAGAACTATATGGCATTGACCATACCCCGGAGCGGTATAACCAGCGATTTTTACAACCCAGAACCCCTATTAAAAATCTTTATTTAACAGGTCAAGACATTGTTACCTGTGGGGTGGCAGGGGCACTTTTTGCAGGTTTTATTACAGCATCGGCTATTCTAAGAAAGAATATTGTAAAGAATCTCATGACTTCCAAAAAAGAGAAAGCTGCATGATAAGAAATCAGTTGATTAGGAGCTATTTTACTTCTTCCTAATAAAGACCCGAATAGGTACCCCACTGAAATTGTATTGTTTCCGTATTTGGTTTTCTAGAAAGCGCTTATAGGGATCACGAATATACTGCGGCAGATTACAGAAAAATGCAAATTGTGGATAGGGCGTTGGAAGCTGTGTGCAAAATTTAATCTTCACGTATTTGCCCTTATACGCCGGTGGAGGGGTCTTTTCTATGATTGGCAACATCACATCATTGAACTCCCTCGTTTTAATTTTTCGGCTTCTATTCTTATACACCTCTACCGCGGTTTCTATGGCTTTAAAAATGCGCTGCTTTGTTAAAACCGAAATAAAGAGAATAGGAACATCATCAAAAGGTTCTAGTTGCTTTTTAATCTTTTGGGTGTACTCTTTTACAGAATTGGTCTCCTTTTCAACCAAATCCCATTTGTTTACCAAGATTACTACCCCTTTATTATTTCGTTCTGCCAACCAAAAGATATTCTGCACCTGCCCATCAAAACCACGGGTAGCATCTACCATCAGAATACAAACATCACAGTATTCAATAGAACGCACCGAACGCATCACAGAGTAGAATTCTAAATCTTCTTTTACCTTGGCCTTGCGGCGTATTCCCGCGGTGTCTACCAGATTAAATTCAAAACCAAAGCGGTTGTACTTGGTATCAATGCTGTCTCTTGTAGTACCGGCAATATCAGTAACAATGTAACGGTCTTCTCCTATTAAGGCGTTGATAAAAGAAGACTTTCCTGCATTAGGGCGGCCTACCACCGCGAATCGTGGCAAAGTAGATTCTTCATCTACAGAATCTGGCAATTCTTTTACTAGTGCATCTAATAATTCCCCGGTACCGCTCCCATTAATACTAGAAAGGGTATAGTATTCTCCTAAGCCTAAGGCATAAAATTCTACAGCATCTGCGGCACGTTGGGCATTGTCTACTTTGTTTACAGCAAGAAATGTTGGTTTGTCTACTTTGCGCAGGAGGTTCGCCACGTCTTCATCCATACCAGTGACCCCAGATTCAACATCTACCATAAAGATGATGGCATCTGCTTCATCAATCGCCAGTTCTACTTGCTTGTCTATTTCTTGCTCAAATATGTCATCGCTACCAACCACATATCCACCCGTGTCAATCACAGAAAATTCCTTCCCGTTCCAATCGCTCTTACCATAATGGCGGTCACGTGTAACACCGCTCACGGCGTCCACAATAGCCTCCCTTTTTTGAATAAGTCGATTAAAAAAGGTGGATTTGCCCACATTTGGTCTTCCCACAATGGCAACAATGCCTCCCATACTTGAAATTTTGGCAAAAGTAGCACTATTTATAAAGAAAATTAGATACCTTTTTAGTACTTAACCCTAGATAAATGAGCGAGCTAGTCAATGATATTGTCTTGCGACCCCGTTTCGATATTCGTTTGTATACCGATCCGGAAACTTTAAAAGCGGCTTTTGATATCTCGCCAAAGGACCCTTTTTTACTAAAACGGATCGATGAACATATCTACATTCGTTTTAAAAAGAAACACACCACCTTTTGGTCGCCCCAATTGCATTTAGAAATTAGTTCGTTTAGCCCCGGAAAGAGCACCATTCATGGGGTGTTTGGGCCCAATCCTACACTTTGGACGTTTTTTATGTTTCTCCACTTTGGCGTAGCCACCTTATTTATAATTCTAGGCGTGTTCGCATATTCTAAAAATTCTCTAGGACACGATATTACCCTGTGGTTGGTAGGCATGGGATTTTTAGTGCTTATTTGGTTTGGACTCTATGCCTTTGGGAGATTGGGCAAACAAAAAGGGAAACCGCAAATGGAAGCGCTACGCAAATATGCGGATGAGCTCTTTATTAGCATGCAAAAAAAGCACGGGTGAAAGGTGGTAGCGTGCCCCCCTAATTGTTGTAGCCAAAGCGCTTTAGCTGATTGCTATTAGAACGCCAGTTCTTATTGACTTTTACGTAAAGTTCAATATGCACCTGTTTGCCAAAGAATTTCTCTAGGTCTTCCCTAGCCCCTACGCCCACTCGTTTTAGGGCAGATCCCTTATGACCAATAAGAATACCCTTCTGCGAATCGCGCTCCACCATTATTACCGAACGAATTCGAATTATTTTTTCATCTTCTATAAACTCCTCGGTTTCTACCTCTACAGAATACGGAATCTCTTTTTTGTAGTGCAATAAGATTTTTTCTCTAATGGCTTCATTCACAAAGAAGCGTTCCGGCTTATCGGTGAATTGATCTTTTGGGAAATACGCGGGGCCTTCCGGCAATAATTCTAAAATTCGGTCAAACACTACCTCCACGTTAAAATTCTCAAGCGCAGATATGGGATGTATTTCGGCATTAGGCAGTTCTTCTTTCCAGAAAGCCACCTGTTGTTCCAATACCTCTTGGTCAGAGGTATCTATTTTATTGAGTAAGACCAACACCGGAATGGGGGAATTCTTTATTTTCTTAAAAAAGTTCTCATCTTTTAATTGCTTCTCCCCTATTTCTATCATGTAGAGCAAAATATCAGCATCTTCCAATGCCGACTTTACAAAGCCCATCATAGATTCTTGCAATTCATAGGCAGGCTTTATAATTCCCGGCGTATCGGAAAATACTACCTGAAAATCATCGCCATTAACGATTCCAAAAATGCGATGTCTTGTGGTTTGCGCTTTTGAAGTAATGATAGATAATTTCTCCCCCACAAAGGCATTCATCAAGGTAGACTTCCCAACATTAGGGTTGCCTATGATATTTACAAATCCGGATTTGTGTTTGCTCATGCGGCAAAGTTAGGTCATTCTAGGTTTTGGTAAGCGCCTATCGTACATAACAATACTTCCGGCTACGGCCACATTTAAGCTTTTTGTAGAGTTAAAGCGTACCAAGTGATGGGCTTTTTGCTGCGCCTTGTTAGAAAGTCCATGATCCTCTGCTCCCAATAAATACACACACCTTCTTGGGTGGTGAAAGCTTTCTAGGGCAACCGCCTCCGCTGCCATTTCTACACCAACAAGCATGGCGCCTTTGGGCAGGTTTTCATAAAAAGCCTCAAAGGTATCGTAATGAAAATAGGGCATTGCTTTTACCGCCTGGTGGGTGTCACTGGATTGTTTGGCATAGCGGTTGCCAATGGTAAAAATAAAACTGGCCCCAAGATTTTGGGCGGTGCGCCATAACACCCCTAAGTTTTCGGGTGTTTTTCCATTCTGAATGCCAATTCCAAAATATTCGTGTTCAAAATTATCTAGACTCACTTTTTAGCTTTTCAAAATAGGTTTTGGCAGCCTTGTTCACCTTGGGCGCTAATAATAACACAGCAATCATATTAGGGATCACCATAAGTGCATACGAAAGATCTATGAGATTCTTAACCAAATCTAGAGAGGCAATGGCTGCAAAAACAATCATTAGCACAAAATAGACATTGTAGAGTTTGCCAATTTTGGCATTGGTTAAAAAGGATAAACTTTTTACCCCGTAATAGGAGTAGGTAAAGAGCGTAGAAAGTGCAAAGGCGCTTACAATAATCATGAGTAAAATACCACCCCAGCTGCCAAGCGCAGTATTAAAGGCGTTTAAGGTCATTACAATACCGCTGCCTTCTTGTAAATAAGCCCCACTTAGGATGAGTACTACTGCTGTAAAGGTGCAAACCAAAATAGTATCTATAAAAGGGCCTAGCATGGCCACAAGGCCTTCACGAATTGGTTCTTTGTTTTTAGATTGCCCGTGGTACATAGGAGCAGACCCTAAACCTGCTTCGTTAGAAAACATGGCGCGCCGTACCCCAATAATGACCAATCCCCAAAAACCTCCGGTAACAATGGTTTTAAAATTCCACGCTTCGGTGATGATTAATTTTAGAGAAGGAAGCACCTGAGAAGCATTGGCTATCATCACTAAAATAACGGCTACTAGGTAGACAATTACCATAAAAGGCACCAAGGCGGTTGCTACTTTGGCAATGCTTTTAAGTCCACCAAAAATCACGAAAGAAGAAACGATCGCCAATAGTATTCCTATGGTGAGCTTCCAGTTAAAAACCGGATCGTCTGCATTGCCACCAAGAGCAAAGAGCGTTTCTTCGGGTTGCACAACGCTCATAAACGTTTCTGTAAACTGATTGGCCGTAAACACCCCTAAAAACCCAAAAAGCCCCGCGATACTAAAAAAGATCGCCAAGGGTTTTGCTTTTTTACCGAGTCCTTGCGTGATATAATACATGGGACCTCCTTGGAGTTTCCCTTGGGAATCTTCTGACCGAAACATTAAGGCTAGGCTACAGGAATAAAACTTAATGCACATCCCAATGAGCGCGGTCATCCAGATCCAGAATACTACGCCTGGCCCCCCATCATGAATGGCAATGGCCACCCCAGAAATATTGCCCAAACCTACGGTAGCTGCCACGGCTGCCGAAAGGGCTTGTAGGGAGCTTACATCTCCTTTGGCCGAAGGATCATCATATTTTCCGGCTGTAATGGCAATGGCATGACCAAAAAAACGGTAGGGCAAGCCTTTAGAATACACCACTAAAAACAAACCACCGCCAATAAGTAATACAAACATGGGCCATTCTGTAGCAGAAATGGCATTGGCCAAAAAGGTATTCAGTTGCTCCATAGGCCTAAGATATACAATTCAAAACAAGGATAAGTTATTTGGATATATGAAGAAAAGCGTTGTATATTTGCCGTCCGATATCGCGGGGTAGAGCAGTAGGTAGCTCGTCGGGCTCATAACCCGAAGGTCGCTGGTTCGAGTCCAGTCCCCGCTACAAAGAAAGCCATCAATAGTATTGATGGCTTTTTCTTTTGGAGTAAGCGAAGTATACTTCAGCTTATGGAAAAAGAAAAAGGAGGACCTTGCTTACCAGCAAGGTGATGGCTTTCTTTGTAAAGCCTCTCCTTATGGCCCACGGCGAAGCCGTGAATCCAGTCAACTGCTTTCTTAGTATCTTTAAGACAAGACCGCGAACAGTTCAACAAATCATAGCCGAAGTGTTGGCATTAATTAGAAATGGAAAAAGCCTCTGTACTATTATTTATTTTATTCAGCGCATGTACAGCAAGGCAGAATTTTTCTGTTAATGAAATAACCATTTTAAATAAAGCGGATAATATCTCACTTGCTGGAATACTTACTTTACCTGATGGCGAGGGTCCTTTTCCTGGTGTTGTCCTGGTTCCGGGCACTGGCCCAATTGATCGTGATGAAACATTTGAAGGCCATAAATTTTTTAAAGTATTGGCAGAGTACCTGGCTACAAATGGAATAGCCTCCTATCGTTATGACAAGCGAGGCGTCGGAGGTTCTACTGGAGATTTCTCATCAGTTACAATAAGAGACCTTTCATCTGACGCATTGGCAGCACTAAAGTTTATAAAAGATCATCCCAGAATTAATAGAGCTGGATTTATAGGACATAGCGAAGGAACCAAAGTTACCTCCATGGCCATAGTTAACAATGATTATTGTGACTTTTTAGTACTTATGGCACCTTATGCCTTACCTGGAGACCAAGGCTTTTTAAATCAAACTGAAGCTATCTTGTCAGCACGAGGCATATCAAAAGAAAATATTGATAAACAACTGAATATCGAGACTCAGATTTGGGAATTGCTTAAACAAGATGGGAGTCTTGAAGCAACTAGGATTAAAGTTGAAAATCTTATACGTACCAACTTAGATGAATATCACTATCTAAAAAACATTACAGAAGAGGATATAGAAGAAGCTATTACAGCTGAAGCTAATTTCTTTGTTACTGCTCTCAATATTGATGAAGTGCGGAACTATAACCATCCCTTTCTATCTGGGTTAAAGTGTCCAGTATTTGCTTTGACAGGCGACAAAGATTTATACGTTGTTTATCCGAATGATTTTAATCGAGCCAAAGAGTTAATCAAATCAAATTCAGGTATAGAAAGTACCTTTAAAATTTATCCAAGTCTGAATCATATGTTTCAAACCTGTGAAACTGGACTCTATGATGAAATAAGTCAGATAACAGAAACCATGAATGGACAAGTAATGGCAGACATAGCAGATTGGATTAATGAATTAAAATAACTATTGCCAACAATATATTTAAGCCCTTAAAACGGCTCATATACTTGGCCATTGTATTGGATAAATATGAAAAAAACCGTTGTACATTTTGAAATAGGTTGCAGTGATATTGATAAAACATCTGAATTCTATAGAACTGTCTTTGGTTGGAATTTAAAGAAACATGGAAATTCTGCCTTAATTGATACAGGAGCGAAAGATGCTTTAAGTGGGCATCTCAATAAATTGGGTCCAGACGACCCTCAAAATTATGTAACCGTTTATATTGAAACTGATTCTCTGCTTTCTGATTTAAAAGCAATTGAATTAAACGGTGGAGAGATATTTGTAAAACCAATTAAACTACCCGACGGAAGAACGTTTGCTTGGTTTAAAGATGTTGCGGGAAATCTAATCGGTCTAATTACATCAAAGTAAAGGGAATTTGGATAAAAAACTAATGGCAATAATCCAGCTTCCCTTGTAAAACAAAACCGCTAACCAATGATAAAATTCTTTAGAAAAATTAGACAAAACTTACTTTCAGAAGGTAAAACAGGAAAGTATTTAAAATATGCTATTGGAGAAATACTTTTGGTGGTTTTTGGAATTTTAATTGCACTTCAAGTCAATAATCTTAATGAGCAACATAAATCTGATATAAAAGAGAACCAGTATTTGAAGTCAATGAAAAGCGAATTGTTGACAAATCTTACACTGGTTAAAAAAGAAGTTGAAGGACTAGACAGAAGTATTAATGGACAACGAAAATTAATATCTCTCATAAATACAGAAAAAGACACCGTTGATGAAATTGAAATATCGAAAATACTTGCTGTCTCATTTTCAAGCGTTTTTGAACTAAATTACCAAGATGGAACGTTTAAAGAATTATTATATTCAGGAGGACTAATTGCAATAAAAAGTGACAGTATAAGAAGAGAAGTAACCTCTTGGGAAGGACGAATGGTCGACATAAGAAAACAAGAGAAAGGAGTTTATGAAGCAAGAGAAAAAATTACTGATTTTATGATTGATAATGGGGTTTTTAAGATTATGCTAGACGATGTTGATGCCTCAAATCAATTTCAAATAAAAAAATCTACGAGAAGAGCTGATAATAAGTCGCTTCTAAAGTCTCAAAAATTTGAGAACCTTTTATCATATCATATTGCTTTAAATGAATCTCAAAAATCTTATTATTTAAGGTTAGAAAATGATATTAATAACTTATTAAGGTTGGTAGAAAAAGAATTAGATAAAAAATAACGTTGCACAGCAATAGCTTTAATTCTGCTTTACACTTGAACCAAAAACAAAATCCCTAACTTTAAATACGCCCCGATTTCTTACTTGAAATTTTCTAGGCGAAAATTCCCAAGCCGAAATCATAGCCGGGCCGTTACCCAACATTTGAAAGAACTGTGAAAAAGCGAAAAATTATAGGATTCCATTTTTTGACTTTTGTCCTTTTGACAATTGTCCTGTTCTTTTCAGCTGAACCATTGTTAAACAAATTTGCAACAGGAATTCACAATGTTGGAATATGGCTGAATTTGATAATCTTTGGAACTATCGGAATTTTGATTTTAACGATAATATCGTGCCTGATTTTCATCAAAAAATTAAAAGGAAATATTGCGAAAACTGACTTATAAACAGACTTCATTGCTTCTTTACGGTGTTGCTTTAATTCTACCAATGTTTTTTGGCACTTGGACAATTGGTGTTGTTGGACTTATAATGGGTTGGTTAGGGATTTTTGCTGTAGAACCATTTGTCGCGATTCCCTGGATTGCGAATTTCCTATATTTTGGAA
>CAZRPJ010000008.1:0-74258 GCA_964601965.1 uncultured Croceivirga sp. | reverse complement strand
ACCAGGGACCAACTGATTATGAGTCAGCTACTCTAACCAACTGAGCTATAGGACCCAATTCTAGGGCAGCAAAATTAGCTTTTATTTTTTGATGAGACAACTTCCTATCGTTATTCCCGCTCTACACATAATTCTACCAAAACCCCATTGGTTCCTTTTGGATGCAAAAAGGCCACCCGCTTGTTGTCCGCGCCATCTTTTGGGAACCCAGGAAGTACCACAAAACCTTCTCCTACCAAGCGTTCCAGCTCGGCCTCCAAATCTGTTACCGCAAAAGCAATATGGTGGATGCCTTCTCCTTTCTTTTCTATAAACTTAGCAATGGCGCTGTCCGGATTTGTAGCTTCTAGCAATTCTATTTTGTTAGGACCAGATTTAAAAAAAGAGGTCTTTACCCCCTCTGAGGCTACCTCTTCGGTTTTATAGGCGGGAGCGCCTAATAATTTTTCAAACAACTTGTTAGAGACCTCCAAGTCTTTTACAGCAATGCCTAAGTGTTCTATTTTATTCATGATCTTAGCGGTTTCAGCAACCAATTTACGAGTCCTAAAAATAGGAATTGCTGAGATTGGTCATGAATTGAATAATTTTGCAAGGATGGAAACGCAAAGACAAAAGAAAATAGGGGGTATTATTCAACAAGATATTGCAGAGATCTTGCAACGAGCTGCCACAGATGGGGGGCTTAAAGGTATCTTAATCTCCGTGACTAAAGTGAACATTACCACCGATCTTTCTATTGCTAAGGTATATGTGTCTATTTTCCCCCCCAAGGAAGCAAAAGCACTCTTAGAAGGAATACAGTCGAATACCGCACTTATTAAGCACGAGCTTGCCCAGCGCACTAAAAACCAACTGAGACGCGTGCCCGAACTGAGCTTCTTTTTAGATGATTCGCTGGACTATATTGAGAATATAGAAAAGTCACTGGAAGGTGAAGAGAATCCTATAGAGAATAGAGATTTATTGGATAAGCGCAAGAAGTCCTGATTTTGAATTTCCCCACCTACATCGCAAAACGCTACGTACGCTCTAAAAGCAGTCAAAATGCGGTAAATATCATCAACTTTTTTACCTTTTTGGTAATTGTAATTGGGTCTGCCGCTCTTTTTGTGGTGCTCTCTGCGTTCGCAGGCTTAAAAACATTTAGCCTTCAATTTACCAACACCTTCGATCCTGATATTAAAGCAATCCCGGCCAGTGGAAAATTCTTTTCTATCACAGAAGACCAAGCAGAAGCCTTAGCTGCTTTAGAAGGCGTTGCCTCTTATTCAAAAGAAATTTCAGAGCGTGTTTACCTGAGTCATGAAGACAAAAACTGTATTGCATACATAAAAGGGGTTGATGCCAATTACCGCAATGTAACGGGTATAGACAGCACCTTATATTTTGGAAATTGGGGGGTAGATGAAGAACAAGTGGTATTGGGAATAGGGATTTTTAATCTCTTAGGAGGCCCCTTAGGGCGCTTATCTCCTGTAAGTGCCATTACCCTAAAACCTGGGGAGCGATCCATCACAGCAGACGCCTTGTCTTCCAATTCGTTTTACAATCAAATGCCCATGGTGGTAAGCGGCGTATATGCCGTGGAAGATGGTTTGGATAAAAAATATGTTTTTGCTCCGCTGCGCACCGTGCAAGCTTTTCTAGAAAAAGACAGCACCCAACTTTCGGGCATCAATTTTAAAGTTCAAGACCGCGCACGCCTGCAAGAAACAAAAGCTGCGGTAAAAGATATTTTAGGGCCTTCCTTATTGGTTCTTAACCGCCAAGAACTAAACAGCACCTTGCATAAAATGCTGCAAACAGAGAATACGGCCACCTATTTAATCTTTACATTAGTTTTAGTAATCGCACTTTTTAATTTGGTAGGTGCTATTATCATGCTCATTCTTGACAAGCGAGAAAATTCTAAGACGCTCTATGCCCTAGGCACTACGGTGGCACAATTGCGGAAAATCTATTTTTTACAAGGTCTTTTTGTAACCCTTTTGGGGGGTGTTGCCGGGGTCTTCTTGGGGTCGTTGTTGGTTATTTCGCAGCTACTATTTTCTTGGTGGATGATTACCCCCTCCTTGGCCTATCCAGTAGAATTTCAGTTTGTGAATGCAGGGATTGTTTTAGGAACTATTGTGCTGCTAGGGCTCATTTCTTCCAAAATAGCCAGCAATCGCATCAACAAAAGGCTTTTAGCTGACGCTTAGGCAAACTGAAAATCACCAAACTTTTCTAATACCTCATCAAAAGCCGCGAACACATCCGCAGCATCATCACTGGTGACCATTTTCATGCGGTATTCCTTAAAGTGTGGTATGCCTTTAAAGTAGTTGGTATAATGGCGTCTGGTCTCAAAAACACCTAATTTTTCGCCTTTCCAATCAATAGACATCTGCAAATGGCGCCGCGCTGCTTCAACACGTTCTTCCATAGTAGGGGGCGCTAAATGTTGCCCCGTTTTAAAGTAGTGTTTTACTTGATTAAAAAACCAAGGGTTGCCTATGCTCGCACGGCCAATCATGGCACCATCCAAACCAAAATCATCCCGCATGCGAACCGCCGCCTCTGGACTATCTACATCGCCATTACCAAAAACCGGAATGTGCATTCGGGGATTGTTTTTAACAGCAGCAATAGGCTTCCAATCTGCGTGCCCTTTATACATCTGTACGCGGGTTCTCCCGTGTATTGAAATCGCTTTAATACCTACGTCTTGCAGGCGTTCTGCCACTTCCACAATTTTAATAGAGTCGCTATCCCAGCCCAAACGTGTTTTTACTGTTACGGGTAGGTTGGTACGCTTTACCATGGCTTCGGTAAGTTTTACCATAAGCGGAATGTCGCGCAAGATTCCGGCGCCTGCATTTTTGCAAACCACTTTTTTAACCGGGCATCCAAAATTGATGTCAATGATATCAGGGTTAGATTTCTCTACAATATCGATCGCCTGCAACATAGAATCCATTTCGGCGCCAAAAATTTGAATACCCACAGGGCGTTCTTTTTCGTAGATATCTAATTTAATAACGCTTTTAGCGGCGTCTCTAATTAAACCTTCAGAAGAAATGAATTCTGTGTAAACCACGTCTGCCCCATTTTCCTTGCACAAAGCGCGGAATGGTGGGTCGCTTACATCTTCCATAGGAGCTAATAAAAGCGGAAAATCAGGGAGTTGTATGTTACCTATTTGTGGCACAGCATTTTTTTTGAAGTGCAAAGGTACATTAAAAAAGTAGCTGGCTCAAAATGAGCCCATTACCTAGAACTACGCTTTACAATCGCTCGCGCTCGTCTTTGCTTATGGATCGGTTGTTTTCAGAAAGTCTAAAGTTTCCAAAATTATAGGTGAACCCCACCCGAACGAACTGCGTTTCTGGTTGCGAAAAATAGAAGTTGTCTTGGTTTAAATAGCGTGAAGTATATCTTGGATTAGCTCTTCCTAGTAAATCTTCGGCGCTAATAGAAAGTATAGCACGATCATCCCACAAACTCTTTCGCAAACCGAGGGTTAGATTGGTGTGCTCTCCAACAACGTATGAGCCAACGATGTTGCTGGTCATATGGCTAAAGGTCAGTTCGCCTGTCCAAGAACCATCGCCTGATAGGGTTAGATAATTGGCAAGGTAAATGTAAAAAGCGTCCACTTCGTTGGTGAATTCTTGATTGCCGCTTTCTACCGCTAAAAAAGTTTCGTCTTCATGAAAAACAGAAGCGTAGGCAAACAAAAACCATGGCTCCCAAAGACTCTTACTTAAGGTAAAATCTATCCCGTAGGAGTTGCTTGAAATGATATTCTGTTTTAATTCCCGCAAGGTTAATGCAGTATTATCTTGAAAAACCAGATTATTGATAAAGTTCCCATTATCCCGATAATAAAGGTCAATGAAATACTCACTATTAATTGTGTAATTCAGGTTAAAATTGTTCGTGAAATTTGGTTGGAGCCTAGGGTTCCCTTCTTCAAAATCATTTTCATTAAAAAAATATCGAAAAGGATTAAGATCATTATAGCGGGGACGCTGTACATTTCTGCCATAGTCAAAAGAAAAGCTATGGGTATCGTTGGGTGAATACAGCACATACAAGGTGGGAAAGGGTTCAAAGAAATCTTGTGTGTTTGTTTCGTTCAGTGTCAAGGATGTTCCTAGGGCATCGGTTAGCTCGCCGCGCACCCCCAGCTTCATAGACCATTTCTCCCAGCTTTTTACAAAGCTGGCATACGCGGCATATACGGTTTCATCGTATAAAAAATTATCCGGTTGTGCCGTAGATGCGGTATCGTCTGTACCCACAAAATCGGTAAAGTCTATACTGCTCTCAGAATCTACCTTAGAATACTTTGCTCCTAATTCTAAAGAAGCGCTGCCAATGGGCGTTTGATAATCTAATTGCCCTGTGATTATCTGAATGTTCTGATCGGCCTCTGTTGTAAAGCCAAATTCCCTCAAAAACTGTCCCGTTGCATCAAAGTAGTTAGAGCGAATGCCTTGGGTGTATTTATCATCATACTTGGTGTAATGCCCGTTTAATGAAATTTGAGCACCAGGCTTTTTTAGTTTATGCACATAAGAGGCATCAAAGGCAAGGTTGTATTCGTCTTCTATTCCAGTATTCCTGGTAGTAAAAGTAGAGTCTATGGCACCAACATTATTGGCGATTTCTGCAAAAAGAATTCGGTTCCAGTCTTGATCAGGTGTTAATAAAACATTGCTTGTTAAGCTGAGTGAATTTTTTTCATCAATGTCATAATCCAATGCCAGGTTTACACTGTGTGAATTTTCATTTCGAACTTGGTTGTCATTGGTTAACCATCTAGAAAAAATGGTGTTTGAAGCATCCATAAAATTGATGCCTTTTTCTAAATCCAAGTTCTTTTTACGCTCGTTATACGTGTAATTCGCAAAGACGTTTAATTTGTCAGATTTAAAGTAATGGCTAGTCCCTATGCTATATTTGGCAAAAATGGCTTGGGTATAACTCGCATCAATACTACCCTTGTATCCGGGAGCTACAGATTTGCTGGTAATGATATTTACAACCGCTCCTTCCTCCGCATCAAAATTCGCAGGAGGGTTCGCATACATTTCTACATTCTGTATAATGGTTCCCGAAAGGCTTTCAAGAAAACTTTTGGTTTCATCTTCGGATAGTTGAATACGCCTTCCATTAAGATAAACATTGGCAGGTCTGCCCCGCACTTGCAGTTCGTCTTGAGTAACAATCAATCCTGGGGTGCTTTTAAGAATGTCCCAGGTGGTGCCTTGCGAGACTACCGTATTTTCAACATCAAAAACCAACCGATCTGCAAGGCGTTTCATAGTGGGGCGCTTTGCGGTGACCACTACCTCATCCAAGGTAGCTGTTTGCGTGGGGATTATTAAGGCGCCCAGCGCAATATTGTTTTTAACGTCTAATGCCAACGGCTTAGAGCCTCTACCCACATAACTTGCTTGCAATAAATATAAATTTGGCGATACCTCCTCTAGGGTAAAAATGCCTTCTTCATCTGCAGACGTACCTTTTACAAAAGTGGAATCCGCTAAATTGAGCAATAAAATATTTGCGAAAGGAACCTTTTCATTGGTCTGATTAATAACCTTACCAGTAATCTCATAGGTCTGAGAGAAGGCGTTGCAAATGACGAAAAACACCGCCAAAAAGGAAAGCCGTACGTTGTTCATCTGGCATTTGGGTTGAATGTCAAAGCTAATAAATTATCTAAAAGTAGCTTTCGTCAAGCTCAGAACCACTAAGAAAGGCGCGTAAATACACTATCTTTGCCCCCAAAATTGCTCTTTTAATGCAGCACATACGAAACTTTTGCATCATTGCGCATATTGACCATGGTAAAAGTACATTAGCAGACCGCCTACTAGACTTCACAGGAGCGGTTACCGAACGAGAGAAACAAGATCAATTGCTAGACAATATGGATCTTGAAAGGGAACGTGGGATTACCATTAAGAGTCATGCCATTCAAATGGAATATACCTACCAGGGAGAGACCTATGTTTTAAACCTCATTGATACTCCTGGGCACGTAGATTTCTCATATGAAGTATCGCGTTCTATTGCAGCCTGCGAAGGCGCTTTGTTAGTAGTTGATGCAGCACAGAGCATACAGGCGCAAACCATTTCTAACCTATACCTGGCGCTGGAAAATGATTTAGAGATTATACCTGTATTGAATAAGGTAGACTTGCCAAGTGCAAATCCTGAGGAGGTTACCGATGATATCGTAGACTTATTAGGCTGTGCACCTGAAGAGGTGATTCCTGCCAGCGCTAAAACCGGTATTGGTATTGAAGATATTCTTTCAGCCATCATTGATCGGGTACCTGCACCAGAGGGAGATCCTGAAGCACCATTACAGGCTTTGGTTTTTGATTCTGTTTATAACCCCTTCCGTGGGGTGGAAACCTATTTTAGAGTACTTAATGGGTCCTTGAAAAAAGGTCAAAAAATTAAATTCATGGCCACTGGCAAAGACTACTTTGCCGACGAGATTGGCACCTTAAAACTCACCCAGCATCCCAAGCCTGCTATTGCAACAGGGGATGTAGGATACCTCATCACCGGAATTAAAGATGCCCGGGAGGTGAAAGTGGGAGATACAATTACCCTCACTGAAAATCCTTCAAAAGAAGCTATTGCGGGTTTTGAAGATGTAAAACCCATGGTTTTCGCGGGTATTTATCCGGTAGACACCGAAGATTTTGAAGAATTGCGTTCTTCCATGGAAAAGCTTCAGCTTAATGATGCTTCTCTAGTATTTACTGCAGAAAGTAGTGCTGCGCTTGGTTTTGGATTCCGTTGCGGATTCTTGGGGATGCTGCACATGGAGATCATTCAAGAGCGCTTAGAGCGTGAGTTTGATATGACGGTCATCACTACGGTGCCCAACGTAAGTTATTATGCTTACACTAAAAAGAACCCTGATGAGATTGTTATTGTAAACAATCCTTCAGATCTGCCTGATCCGTCCACTTTAGATCGAGTAGAAGAACCCTATATAAAAGCTACTATCATCACAAAATCTGATTTTGTGGGCAATGTGATGTCTTTGTGTATTGATAAGCGAGGGCAAATTACCAATCAGACATATTTAACTACAGAACGGGTAGAGCTTACATTTGATATGCCGTTGGCAGAGATTGTATTTGACTTTTACGATCGATTAAAAACAGTATCCAAAGGCTACGCCTCCTTTGATTATTCTCCAATTGGCATGCGCACCTCTAAATTGGTGCGTGTGGATATATTGTTAAATGCCCAACCTGTTGATGCTTTGTCGGCTCTTGTGCATTTTGACAATGCCCAGACCATTGGTAAAAAAATGTGCGAAAAACTGAAGGAGCTTATCCCTAGACAACAGTTCGATATTCCAATTCAGGCAGCTATAGGATCTAAAATTATTTCTAGAGAAACCATTAAGGCACTGCGGAAAGATGTAACTGCCAAATGTTACGGAGGTGATATTTCACGGAAAAGAAAGCTGTTAGAGAAGCAGAAAAAAGGTAAAAAACGCATGCGACAAGTGGGGAACGTAGAAATCCCGCAACAAGCGTTCATGGCTGTATTAAAACTAAATGATTAAGCTTCTACCGCTTCCAGATCAAACGGTTTTCCCATATACACCAGCTGACTACCTTCTTTAATTTCTTCCAATTCTTTGCCAAGAGAAGGAATAATCTCTAAGCTTCCATCTGGTAGTTTTAAGAAAATAGGAATGGTATCTTCTTCTGCATGACTGCGCTCTATAAGTGCCTTGTAGTGCTTCAGATCTTTGAGCGCTATTTCGTTGATAGAAGGAAACTTCCTCGCCGTTTCGGTGAGCTTAATAAAATCATCCGTACTTGAAAACAAGCCATCTTTTGGAATCTGTGCAGGGTTGTTCATTTCATCTGTATCTACCAAACGAAAGGCGCCATTCTCTCCAAATTGATTTTGGAATTTATTAATGGCAAAGCGGTTGATGTCTGAGTTTCCTGTAAGGGCCATTAAGTAACCCACGTCATTCAACTCTATGTTGTCTGTAAGGGTGTCTGAATATATGTTCGCAGAAAAGGCCTCCAATCCTAATTTTTTAGACTTCTCTACATTGCTATCATTATTGTCAATAAGCACTACATGTCTGTTGTTGTTTTTAAGGTAGTTGGCAATTAAACGCGACACTTTAGAAGCGCCAATTATTAAAATACCTTCAGATTTTGTGAGGAATACTCCAACAAGCTTTGCAAAAAGCCTTGCGGTAGTGGCATTAAACAATACTGTGCCAAGCACAATCATAAACACTAAAGGGGTAATATATTCTGCGCCAGGCTCCCCTTTGGCTAAAAGTTTAGACCCAAAAAGGGAGGCAATACCGGCCGCCACAATACCTCTAGGCCCTACCCAACCTATAAACATTTTTTCGTTGAGCTTTAGCCCAGAACCTTGAGTGCTTAAAAGGACACCCAGGGGTCTTATTAGAAACACCACAGCGAGAAATAACCAGGCCGTATTCCATGTTTTAAGCAGCTCTAAATCGCTGATGTTTATGTTGGCAGCAAGTAGAATAAAAAGTATGGAAATAAGCAGTACGCTTAAAGATTCTTTAAAGTAAAGAAGCTCTTTAAGATTGGGTAAATTCATATTCCCTAAGACCATCCCCATCACTACAACCGCTAAAAGGCCAGACTCATGAGCGAATAAATCAGATTCTACAAAAACCAAAAGCACCACAGACAAGGAGACCACATTCATTAAATAGTGTGGAATTAAATTTTTCTTGATAGCAAAAGCCAAGGCGTGCGCAAAAGTGAATCCAAAGGTGGTGCCAAATAAGAGTATTTTTCCAAACTCAATTAGTGCGGTTTGTGTAAAAGCACTTCCCTCTCCAACACTAATAAATTCAAAAACCAAAACCGCTACCAGCGCTCCAATAGGGTCAATTAATATTCCCTCCCACTTCAGTACTGCGGAGACATCTTTTTTTAGGGGAATATTTCGTAAAATGGGGGTTATAACCGTTGGACCGGTAACTATGATCAAGGCTGAAAAAAGAAAAGATAACTGCCATGAAAGATCAAAAATATAATGGGCTGCCACCCCAGCGCCAAAAAAAGTAACAATAGAGCCTACCGTAATTAACTTGGTGATTACTGGACCTACATTCGCAATTTCTGCACGTTTTAGGGTAAGGCCTCCTTCAAAAAGAATGATGCTTATTGCTAGAGAAACAAAATAGTACAAACCTTCTCCAGGGAACAAGCCTTGTTTGCCGTTCCAAATGGGTTCAATGAGCTTGCTTCCATCCTCTGTGTAGAGCGTAGCAATGGGACCCACCATTAAACCTATTAAAATAAGGGGTAGAATCGCAGGTAATTTTAAGCGCCAAGCCACCCACTGCGCAATAATTCCAAGAATAATAATCCCCGCTAATTCGAGCATGCCTCTTTTTTTGGTAAAATAGGATTTTTATTCCAATCTGTAGATGCTTTTGCGGCTTGAGTTCTCCTTAAAAGATTCTAGCTAGAAGTCATTTGCCGAGTTTTGTTAAAAATGGGCTAATAATTCTGTGTTTTTAAGGTGTTTATGATCCTGTTTCTTATTTTGGGCGACCTTAATTTTTTCAATGACGCTATATCCCATAGAAACGGGAAACTTTAAACTAGATGGTGGGGCCATGTTTGGTGTAGTTCCCAAGTCATTGTGGAACAAAACCAATCCGGCAGACGCGAACAATATGATTGATATTGCCGCCAGAAGTTTATTGGTTGAAGATGGAGACCGACTTATCTTGATTGACACCGGTTTAGGAAACAAACAGTCAGAAAAATTTTTTGGATATTATTATTTATGGGGGAATCATACCCTTGATAGATCCTTAAAAGCAGCTGGGTTTCATCGTGACGATATCACAGATGTTTTTTTAACCCACTTGCACTTTGATCATTGCGGCGGATGTATTCAATGGAACAAGGACCGAACTGGTTATGAGCCTGCCTTTAAAAACGCCCGTTTTTGGACCAACCAATCTCATTGGGATTGGGCTACAAAACCTAATGTAAGAGAAAAGGCCTCCTTTTTAAAAGAGAACCTCTTTCCCATGCAAGAAAGTGGACAACTTCATTTTATAGAACGTACAGGAGATAGCTTTCAGCCGTCATCAGAACTGGGTTTTGGGATTCATTTTGTAGACGGCCATACCGAAAAACAAATGCTGCCTCAGCTTAAATATCAAGGAAAAACCCTGGTTTTTACGGCAGACCTTATCCCTACCGTGGGTCATATTCCTGTTCCTTACGTTATGGGCTATGATACCCGCCCTTTGCTAACTTTAAATGAAAAAGCAAGCTTTTTAGAAGCCGCTGCGGCTGAAGATTATATATTATTTTTTGAACATGACGCACATAATGAAATGTGCACCTTACAAACTACCGAGAAAGGAGTTCGGTTAAAAGCGACACACGCTTTTGATGGGTATTTTTCTAAGTAGTTTATTTAAAATCCATTTTATGAATTCATATTTAAAAATCGTTGTAACCCTTTTTGGAGCTAGTGCGCTTATGGGCTGTGGTGCAACAAGTTTAGTGACCACTCCTGTGGCTAATATTGATACTGTGCCTTTAAAAGTGGCAGATTTAACCACCGAAGAAAAACAAAGTTGGGGTCATGCAGATCTTCTAAAAGACACCATCCCCGGAATGAGCGTAGATAAAGCTTACGAAGAACTTATTGGCAACAAAAAAGGAAAAACAGTTGTTGTTGCCGTGGTCGATTCTGGGATTGATTTAGAACATGAAGATTTAGATGGTGTTCTTTGGACCAATAAAGGAGAGCGTCCAGGAAACGGAATTGATGATGACGGCAATGGATACGTGGACGATGTACATGGGTATAATTTTTTAGGAGAAGCCTACCACGAACAGTTAGAGTTTACACGCATGCTCCGGTTGGGTGTGGGAGACGCTTCGAGTAGAGCAAAAGCACAGCTAAAACTAGACAAAGAATATCCAGAAGCGCTGCAAAATAAACAGCAATATGAACAAATCTTACAGGTGGTTCAGAGAGCAGATGAAGCTATTAAAAAAGAGTTGGGAAAAGACTCGTACACCAAAGAAGATGTCATGGCCATGCAACCCAGTTCAGAAGAGTTGCAGCAGTATGTTGCGGTGATAAAGCAAATGTATCAATATGCTGATACTATTGAAGATGTAAAAGACGAACTTGAAGGGGGTATTACCTATTTCACGGAACGTGTTAATTACAATCTAAACAAGGATTTTGATGGTAGAGCGGTAGTAGGTGATAAGCCCTATGATTTTGCTGATAAAACCTACGGAAATGGTAATCCAAAAAATCGCGTTAAAGCAGAAGACCACGGAACCCATGTTGCGGGAATTATTGCAGCAGAACGCAATAACGGTATTGGAATTAATGGAGTTGCCAACAATGTAAAAATAATGGCGGTACGTGCCGTGCCCAATGGTGATGAATATGATAAGGACATTGCCTTGGCGCTTAGATATGCTGTAGATAATGGGGCTAAAATTATCAACTGTAGTTTTGGAAAATCCTTTTCACCCAATGCAGAATGGGTGTATGATGCCATTAGATATGCAGCCTCTAAAGATGTGCTTATTGTGCATGCCGCGGGGAATGATAGCCATGATTTAGACGATAACAACAATGCTAATTTCCCTAACGACCATCAATTCACGGCTAATGAGATTTCAGACAATGTAATTACGGTAGGTGCTTTAGCGCCTTCCTACGGCTCTAAAATGGTTGCTTCTTTTTCTAATTATGGGAAAAACAATGTAGATGTTTTTGCTCCAGGCGATGATGTGTATTCCACCATGCCCGAAAATTCATATGATTACCAAGGAGGCACCTCTATGGCTGCACCGGCCGTAGCTGGGGTGGCGGCACTTATTCGTTCGCAATATCCTAGCCTTAGCGCGGTACAAGTAAAAAAGATACTCATGCGTTCTGGATTAACCTCAAAGGCTTCTGTGGTTTTAGGTGGCGAAGCAGAAAAGGCGCGCGCTTTTACAGAGGCGTCTCGTTCGGGAAAAATGGTAAACGCATACAACGCCTTAATTATGGCAGGTAATATTGCAAAAGGAAAAAGTTCATTAGAATATAACGCAGAATAAAATGATAAAACTGGCTAAAAAATTAGTGTATCTTTTAGTGTGTGGGGCTGGGTCTTTGTTAGCTCAAAACAACACCACTTACTGGCAACAATCAGTAGATTACACCATGGAAGTAAACATGGATGTTGAAAACTATCAATACACTGGTTCGCAGAAATTGGTATACACCAACAACTCTCCAGACGCGCTTTCAAGAGTGTATTACCATTTATATTTTAACGCGTTTCAACCGGGTAGTGACATGGACATTCGGTTACAAACGATTAAAGATGGTGATAAAAGAATGCTGGCCGATGGAAGTAGTAGAATTTCAAGTTTAAGTGCAGAAGACCAAGGGTATTTGCATGTACTAACGCTTACGCAAGACGGCGAAAAAGTAACTTTTGCAGAAGAAGAAACTATTTTGGTGGTTGATTTGGCAAAACCTATTCCTGCGGGTGGTTCTACCGTTCTGGAAATGGAATTTAAAGGCCAGGTACCGCTTCAGATACGACGTTCCGGAAGAAATAGTAAAGAAGGAGTGGCGTTGTCTATGAGCCAATGGTACCCAAAAATGGCTGAGTATGATTTTGAAGGCTGGCACCCGAATCCTTATATAGCCAGAGAATTTCATGGGGTGTGGGGAGATTTTGATGTGAAAATCACTATTGACAAGGATTATACTTTGGGTGGTACGGGTTATCTACAAAACCCAAATGAAATTGGGCATGGATATGAAACTCCGGGTACCAAAGTGAAAAACAAAGGAAAAACCCTCACCTGGCATTTTAAAGCGCCTATGGTTCACGACTTTATGTGGGGTGCAGATCCAGAATATGTTCATGACATTTTAGAAATGGAGAATGGGCCTACCCTTCATTTTTTCTATAAAAACAAGCCTGAGCTAGCGGAGAATTGGAAAAATCTACAACCCAAAACCGCCGCTGCCATGGAGTTCTTTAATAAAAATATTGGCGCCTATCCTTACGAACAATATTCCGTTGTGCAAGGAGGAGACGGTGGAATGGAATACGCCATGAGCACCCTTATAACGGGGGAGCGTTCTTTTGGCAGTTTGGTAGGGGTTATGGTGCATGAAATGGCACACTCATGGTTTCAACATGTGTTAGCCACCAATGAGTCTAAACACTCTTGGATGGACGAAGGCTTTACTTCTTTCATATCTGCACTTTGTATGAATGAGATCATGGAACAGAACAAAGACAATCCTTTTGATGGTTCTTACAAGGGGTATTTTGCGTTGGTCAATTCTGGGAAAGAACAGCCACAAGGAACACATGCAGATCGATACGATTTAAATTTTGCCTACGGCATCGCGGCCTATAGCAAGGGGGCTATTTTTCTTTCGCAATTAGGCTATGTGATTGGGCAGGATAAGCTCATGGAGTCACTAAGAAAATACTATGCCGATTTTAAATTTAAGCACCCTGTGCCTAATGATATTAAGCGCACAGCTGAAAAGGTTTCCGGGCTTGAATTGGATTGGTATTTAACTGATTGGACGCAAACCACCAACACTATAGACTACGGTGTAAAATCTGTGGAAGCCATGGGAAATAAAACCAAAATTGTTTTAGAACGCAAAGGCCTCATGCCAATGCCCTTAGACATATTGGTGGTCACTACCGCGGGTGAACAAGAAACCGTGTACGTTCCTTTGCGCATGATGCGCGGAGAAAAAGACAATCCGTATCCGCAATTAAAAAGAACGGTTGCAGAGGATTGGTCCTGGGCGCACCCAACATACGAATTGGTTGTAGATATGCCGCTTACTGAGCTTTCTGGAATAAACATAGACCCTTCACAGCTTATGGCAGATGTCGATCGATCAAACAATATTTGGCAAGCCAATTAATACACCAAAAAAGTAAATTAGAATCCGCTTTAGGAGCCCCCAAAGCGGATTTTTTATTTTTACCTTATGAATACAGGCTTTCCTAAGGAAGAACGACTAAAAAGTAAAAAAGTACTAGAACAGTTATTTGCTCAAGGAAAAGCTGTAAATGCGTTCCCATTTAAATTAATCTATAGAGAAGATGTTTTACCAACAGAAGTGCCGTATCAACTAGCGGTTGTAGCGCCCAAGAAACATTTCAAGTCTGCTGTAGATCGCAATCGTATAAAAAGGTTACTTCGAGAAGGGTATCGCCTTCATAAAGCCACCATTTTTAACAATACTAAGGGACAATATGCGTTGGTGATTTTATACCTTGGAAAAGAAATACCTACCTTCTCCCAGGTTGAAAAAGGAGTATCCCTCCTTCTTTCAAAATTTTTAAAACAGGTTTTACATGAAAAATCGTCTTAAAAAACAATGGATTCTTCCGGTTTTAGCCATTGTAATCTTAATAACAAGTTCCGGATTTAAGAGTGACTTCTTCGAAATAGCGAAACAAATAGAGATTTTCACGACGCTATTTAAGGAGTTGAACATGAATTATGTAGATGAAACAAATCCAGGCGAATTAATGGATTCTGCCATTAAAAACATGTTAGACGAGCTTGATCCTTACACCAAGTTTTTAAATGAACAAGATGTAGAAGAATATAAAATTAGAAATGCAGGTGAGTACTCTGGTATTGGTGCATTGGTGCGATCGTATGATGATCGCCTATTAATTGTAGAACCTTACCAAGGATATCCCGCAGACAAAGCCGGATTGAAAGCTGGTGATGAAATCATACAGATTGGAGACATAAAAGTGGCTGATTTTGATGATAATGCCAGCGAACTTTTAAAAGGTGCTAATGGGAGTTCTGTAGAAGTGGTCTATAGAAGGCAAGGGGCCTTGCAAAATGCCTCCATTAGAAGAGAAGGGGTAGAAGTAGATGCCGTACCATATTATGGAATGGCTAATGAAAAGACAGGATACATCGTCTTGTCTCGATTCAATAGAAAAGCATCGGGCCAAACCAAAGAAGCGATTATCGATCTTAAAGGACAGGGTGCAGAACAGCTAATATTGGACCTTCGTGGCAATCCGGGCGGACTGTTGTCTGAGGCTATTAATGTGACCAATCTATTCGTTCCAAAAGGCGAGTTGATTGTAACAACAAAATCCAAAGTCAAAAAATTTAATCAAGAATATAAAACCAAAAACCAGCCAGTAGATACAGAAATTCCGTTGGTGGTATTAATAAACGGAAGCAGTGCTTCGGCGAGTGAAATCGTCTCAGGCGGTCTCCAAGATTTAGATAGAGCCGTGGTTATGGGAGCTCGTAGTTTTGGAAAAGGCCTTGTGCAAAGACCATTGAAATTAACCTATGGTACGCAGTTAAAAGTTACTATTTCAAGGTATTACACGCCTTCCGGGCGCTGTATTCAAGCTTTGGATTATTGGAACAGGGATGAAGATGGCAATGCAGTAAGAAATACCCAGTTCAAGCAATTTAAAACTAGAAACGGGCGTCAAGTAGAAGATGGTGGTGGTGTAATGCCAGATGTAGAAATTGCCTCCTTACGCACCAACGACCTAATAAACGCGTTGGATAACAACCATGTGATTTTTGATTTTGCAACAGATTACTATTATGATCACAACTTGGCGTCGCTCGAAAACTTCTCTTTCGGTGCAGAAGATTATAAGGCCTTTAAAGACTTTGCACAACGGTCTGATTTTAATTTTAAAACGAAAACCGAATCCTTGTTAGAAGAACACCTAAATTCTGATGACACCTTGTTAGGGGCGGAAGTTCAAAAAAATTATAAGGATTTATTATTAGCAATTAACAAAGGAAAAGTAGCTGCATTAGATACCTACCAAACAGAAATTTCTAAAAAGCTAACAGATGAATTGGTGAAACGTTATTTCTATCGTCGTGGTTTATACGATTATAGTTTAGAACACGATGAGGCCATTTTAACAGCCATCTCGTTAATGGAAGACAGATCTAAGTATAAAAATATCCTTCAATAAACACTTAAGGTGTGCTTGAATACTGCATTTGAATATGAGGAATACCGTCTTCCAAATATTCAGCACCTACTGTTTTAAAACCTAAGGATTCATAGAACTGAATGAGATAGGTTTGAGCAGAAAGGGTGACTTTAGTTTCCTGCATTTCGTCTTTTATATACTTTAAAGCAGCTATCATTATTTTTTGAGCCCATCCTTTTTTCCGAGCCGCTTGCTGCACAACCACACGACCTATAGCAACCTCCTTAAAATAAGTTCCTGCTTTTAAAATTCTAGCGTAAGCTACTACTTGTTTCCCCTGCTTTCCTAATAAATGAATCGCATTTAAATCGTTCCCATCAATATCTTGATAAACACACTCCTGCTCTACCACAAAAACCTCACTGCGTAATTGCAACACCTCGTAAAGTTCATTCGTAGTTAACTGCTGAAAAGATTTTATTTCTAGCGTCATAATTATTCTTGGTGTATGATGTTTTTAGAAAGACATTTTCCAAATTCCGGTTGAATAGTCACATGAGAAATGTGATAGGTATCAAACAATAAGCGCTCCAACACATTCAAGGTACTATCAATTTCAGAAATAGGTAGGTCTTCTTTAAAATCTACATGCGCTTCTAAATGAATGTCATGATCATTTAGTTGCCAAACATGTACATGATGTACATTCTTAATCTTTTCAACCGAAAGCATGGTTGCAACTACCTGGGTTATGTCAATTGATTTTGGAGTAAACAACAACAAAACCCCAGCAGAAGCTTTTAAAAGATCGTAGCTAACGTAAATTAAATACAAGGCAATACAAAGCGTTAAGAATGGATCTATCCAATAAACTTGGTAAAAATTCATTAGTACTCCACCTACTAAAACGGCTATAGAAGCTAGCATGTCCGAAAACAAATGCAAATAAGCAGACCTCATGTTCATGGTGTTGCCGGCTTCTTTTTTTAATAACAAAACACTAAAGCCGTTTACAAGAATGCCTGCAATTGCCAACCAGATAACCAATACTGCTTCAATTGTCTTAGGATCAAAAAACCGTTCTACTGCCTCAATAATTAAAAAGATAGAAATCACCAGGAGGCTCGCTGCGTTTATAAATGCTGCTAAAACCTCAGCCCTTTTAAATCCAAAAGTTTTCGACTTAGATGGTTTTCTTTTTGCAATTTTATTGGCTACATAACTCACTAATAAGGAAAGTACATCCGACAGATTGTGTACTGCATCGGAAAGTAAAGAAAGACTACTCGAAAGAAAACCGCCCACGAACTGGGCTATCGTAATTAGACAATTTAGAAGAATGGCAACTCCTAATCTGTTGCCCTTAATTTCATGATGGTGATGGTGATGTCCCATGAAATTTCATACCTAGACCCCTGATATTTTTTCAATCCTACGTTCATGACGTCCTCCCTCAAAATCTGTAGAAAGAAACGTTTCTACCATTTCCAAAGCTTGTGGCAATGCTATAAAACGCGCAGGCAAACTTAGAATATTAGCATCATTATGAGTTCTTGCTAGCGCTGTTAACTCTTTAGACCAACACAAAGCGCCGCGAACTAAAGGATACTTATTAATAGTCATAGCAGCTCCATTACCAGTACCACATATAACAATGCCTAAGTTTACTACTCCTTCATTCACATCCTTAGCTACAGGGTGCGCAAAATCTGGATAGTCCACACTATCAGTACCATCGGTACCATAATTAATAACTTCTATTCCTTTTGACTTTAAAAGACCAACAATCGCTAATTTGTACTCCGTACCCGCGTGGTCATTGCCAATAGCTATTTTCATTTTAGACTAGCTTGATTCCTTTAAACAAAGGTACAATTCTTTCAAAATGTTCAGGTTAATAATTTATGGCTCTTTTTTTTGAGGTATTGTAAACCAAGCCCTTATAAAAATTGTGATTTGTTAATAATCCGTAGACAAAAAGGAATGAATTTTTTTGGAGTATTAGCATTAAATTAACATTACATACTTCTAGGTAACATTAAAAACATATTTCATAAAATTTTAATAAACATTTATTGCTAAAAAAATACTGCTTATCAACAACGAATCAATGGTTATTTATTCAATAAAAAGGGCTGGTTTTGGTTATCAAACGCTGTTAACAAGTTCGCTAAGTCTCTGAATTTTATAAGTATCTAGTTCTAAAAACCAGTTAATAAATGTAAAAAGCTGTTCAGTGCAATTTTTACTTATAAAAATTATTAGGGCTATTCACAAGCTATCATAATCATCATTTTTATTTAAAATTTTAAAAAGAAAAAAATTATACTAGAATAGTTGTTGATAAAAGAGCAAAGGATAGTACTATTAGGCTCCTTCATTAATTTGTAATTTTCCACAAACTTTCAAAGGAATGTCCAAAAAGAAGAAGAGGGCAAGAAGCCAACGTAAGAATGAAATAACAAGGGGCATTTTTACAATACTCGAAGCTAATCCCAAAAAGGCTTATAACTACAAACAAATTGCGGCGCAGTTGGGTATTACTGATACCAAAGACCGGAATGATCTAATAAAACGTCTTGGACAGTTAAAAGCTGAAAAGCGAATTGTCGAGAAAGAAAAGGGAAAATTCCAAAAAAAACCTTCCGAGAAAATTGTGGTTACTGGGCGAGTAGACTTAGCAACCAACGGAAATGCTTATATCATAGTAGAAGGTTTAGAGGAAGATATTTTTGTACCTAACCATCTGTTAAACAGGGCTTTTAATGGTGATACGGTCTCCGTGGCACTTAAAAACAAGCGTAATGGAAGAAGACCTGAGGGAAGTATTACAGAAGTACTTCAACGCAAAAAAGAAGCCTATGTAGGAATTGTAGAAAAACATAAAAATTTTGTTTTTGTACGTCCTACCGATCCAAAAATGTACACGGATATTTTTGTACCTATTGAGCGATCAATGAAAGCCGATGATGGTACCAAGGTATTGGTAAAATTAGATGACTGGCCTAGTGATACCGATTCTCCTTATGGAACGGTTACAGACATTCTGGGAATGCCTGGTGAGCATCAGACAGAAATACATTCCATTTTAGCGGAATATGGACTGCCATATGAGTTTCCATATGAAGTAGAAAAGTTCGCCCAATCTTTAGATACTTCTATTAAAGAAGAAGAAATCGCAAAAAGAAGGGATATGCGAGAAGTGCTTACGTTCACCATAGACCCTAAGGATGCCAAAGATTTTGATGATGCCTTGTCTTTTAGAAAATTAGAGAATGGAAATTTTGAAATTGGGATCCATATTGCAGATGTCTCTCACTACGTGGTTCCTGGTACCATTCTAGAAGAAGAAGCATACAATAGGGCTACATCTGTTTATCTCGTAGATCGTGTAGTGCCTATGCTACCGGAAGTGCTCTCGAACAATGCTTGTTCTTTACGACCTAATGAAGAGAAGTATACGTTTTCTGCAGTCTTTGAATTAGATGCCCAAGCGGTTGTAAAAAGTCAATGGTTTGGTCGAACAGCGATCTATTCTAATGAGCGATTTGCGTATGAAGAGGCACAGCATATTATTGAAACTAAAGCTTCGATAATACCAAAAGAAGTTTCTATAAGAGGAGAAGCCTATGAGGTATCTGACTCTATAAAAGAAGCTGTTCTAGAATTAGATAGACTTGCCAAGCTAATGCGCGAAAAACGTATGGGCGCTGGAGCAATTTCTTTTGATAAAATAGAAGTTAAGTTCAATTTAAGGGAAGACAACACTCCAGAAGGGGTCTTCTTTAAAGAATCTAAGGATGCTAATAAACTTATTGAAGAGTTCATGCTATTAGCAAACCGGAAAGTTGCAGAGTATATTGGCAAACAACGTCCTAAAAAAACCTTTGTGTACCGGGTACATGATGAACCCGATATAGATAAATTAATGGCTTTAAATGGCGTTATTTCAAGATTTGGACATAGTGTAGATATTAGAGATAGAAAAGCGATTAACAGCTCTTTAAATAAGCTTCTCGCGGATGTTAAAGGCAAGAAAGAACAGAATTTAGTAGATACTTTAGCGATACGGAGTATGAGTAAAGCTATTTATACTACAGATAATATTGGACACTATGGTTTAGCGTTTGATTATTACACGCATTTTACTTCTCCGATTAGGCGCTATCCTGATGTAATGGTACACCGTCTTTTGCAAGCCTATTTAGATAATGAAAAAGCACCAAAAGAAGAGGTATACGAAGAAAAGTGCCAACATTCTTCAAGTATGGAGTTATTGGCAGCGAATGCAGAGCGAGATTCTGTAAAATACATGCAAATAAAATTTATGCAGGACCATGCTGATAAGGAATTTGTAGGTGTTATTTCAGGAGTTACAGAATGGGGTATTTATGTAGAAATTATTGAAAATAAATGCGAAGGAATGATACGCATTCGGGATATTAAAGACGATTATTATGTTTTTGATGAACGACAGTATGCTATTATTGGAGAACGTTTTAAAGAAATGTATCAATTAGGAGATGAGGTTGTGGTGATGGTCAAAAACACAGATTTGGTAAAACGGCATTTAGATTTTACTTTAATTGGTAGATACGAACCACACTAATTTTTAAGAAATGTAGTTTATGTAGTTGAGAATCAATCGAAACGAGAATTATGAAAAAAGGAATTATTTACCTCTTATTCGTATCATTAACTGCCGTACTCACCGCACAAGACGGTGCAATCACTTTAGAACTTGAACCTTTTACAGAGCTTAAAGCTTTTGATGGGATTTCAGTAGAACTTATTCGCTCCAATGAGAATAAAGCAGAAATTTCTGGAGCAAACACCCAAAAAGTGGCCATTGTTAATAACAAGGGTGTTTTAAAAATAAGAATGACTATAGATCGTATTTTTAGTGGCTATCGCACATTTGTAAAACTTTATTATACGAGCGAACTAAAAGTTATTGATGTTAATGAAGATGCCTTAATTAGCTCTAAAGAAGTGCTTAAAACGAATGTTTTAGATGTAAGAGCTCAGGAAAGTGGCGAATTGAAGTTAACTGCAGAAACCACACAATTGTTAGCAAAGGCCGTTACTGGAGGCGTCATTACAGTGAAGGGATCTACAGATAATCAAGACATTGTGATTAATACTGGAGGCCAGTATAATGGAAAGGATTTAAAATCAGAATTCACTACTATTTCTGTAAATGCAGGTGGCCAAGCTGCAATTAATGCTACGAATTATGTAAAAGCCAATGTAAAGGCTGGTGGAACGGTTAAGGTGTATGGGGATCCAAAAAAAATGGATGAGAAAACGGTTTTTGGTGGAAAAATTGAAAGGGTAGAATAAGTATGATAGAAGATATACAAGCTGCGATTCCCTTAGGTCTTTTGTTGAGTGTAATGATTGGCCCTGTGTTTTTCGTTTTGTTAGAAACAGGAGCCACCAAAGGTTTTAGAGCAGCAATTAGCTTGGATGTAGGGGTCATTCTAGCAGATATCTTATTTATTCTAATCGCTTATTTTTCTAGCTTTCAATTATTAGAAAATTTAAGCAACCAACCGGGTTTATATGTTTTCGGAGGAGTTATATTAATGATTTATGGACTCTTTATGGTTATTAAAAAGGTCGCTAAAAAGGCGAAACCTAATAAAATGACCGGCACCTATTTAGGCTTAGTTGTTAAAGGGTTTTTATTAAACTTCATCAATATTGGTGTGTTGGTTTATTGGCTGATTGTATTGTTTGTAGTAGGTCCTTTGGTAAACAATGAACCAAAGCGCTTGCTAACATTCTTTCTAACCGTAATTTTAACGTATTTGGCCCTTGATATTGTTAAAATTCTATTAGCCAAACAATTAAGAAAAAAACTGACTGAAGAACGAATTCTTTTATTCCGAAAGATTTTAGGGGTAGTTCTTATGTTTTGCGGTCTTGCAATGGTGATTAAAGGCTTTGTTCCTTTTGATATGGAACAAGGTATTGAACGGATGGAAAATCAGATAAGTCAATAAAAAAAGGGCTCTATTAGAACCCTTTTTGTAGAGGCATCGAGCGGATTCGAACCGCTGTACAAGCTTTTGCAGAGCTGTGCCTAGCCACTCGGCCACGATGCCATTAAGAGGGCAAAGGTAGTACTCTCCCCTATCCTTTCCAAAATACCACTAGTTGTTTTTTGCGGAAAGAATTACTGTAACACTTTCAACATCGCCACCTATAGGCGGATTAATTTTAGAGACGGCAATTTCGGCCTCATCAACTTTTGGAATTTCAGAAAAAATGCGATCAAGAATGCGTTTGGCTACATGCTCTAGTAGCTTTGATTTTTGTGCCATTTCTTCTTTTACAATATTGTTTAAATGAACGTAATCTACCGTATCTGCTAATCGATCGGATTCAGAAGGGCTGGAAAGATTGGCTTGTATTTCTAAATCTACCCGGTAATCACTCCCAATGATACTTTCTTCTTTCAGACAACCATGCCATGCATGAAGCCGAATATTATTCAGTTTAATTTTACCCATTTAGCTAAAAAAAGTAGGCAAAATTACGCGAAATCAATGAACTGATTAATACGTACAGCGACAATTACTAATTCCTTGGAAAAGATCCATACCAACTGTTACTACATGTGTTCCAGAACTGTACCCTAAAATTTCATTGGCAATTACTTGATATGAATAACCGAAGTAGAAATTACTTTTCTTTAGACCTGCAATAGGTGCAATGTAGAGTGGGGTACCAATTTGATCGTTTAAGAAGCGATAAGTTAAACCTAGATAATAGTAATCCTCGAAATCGTGAAAACGGAACTTGGCATTTAAATCAGTAACCGAGCGTCCATCATTTTCAAACCACTGGAAGAAAACAGATGGTTCAATTTCAATTTTACTATTGTTGTTTTTAGAAAAACTATACCCCGTGTAAACGTAATAGTTTCTGAGTGTATTTGGCTCAAATATTGGGTTAAAGGCGGTTAAGTCTTTGTTTAAAAGGTTGGAAGCGTTTACACTTAAGTAAAACTTATCCAATCGATATAATACCCCTACATCAAAATTATGGTTGGTAGTTGCCCGGTCATCTGTAACACTGGGGTCATTATTGTCTAAGAAATTTTCAATATCAATTCTAAATTGATTGAAGTTGTAAGATATTCCAAAAGAAAGAAACTCATCATCGTACCTATCAAGAATAAGGTGGTGTGCAAAAGAAACCCTAGAACCCCTTTGTTTTGTTTCTCCATTACTATCGTTATAAAGAAGCATTCCAATACCAGATCTATTCCCAATACGTGCATCTGCCGCTAAGGTTTGTGTGTCCGGAGCATCTTCGATACCCACCCATTGAGTTAACCCATTAAGACGCACTTTAATATGGTCTCCCACACCAGCATAGGTTGGAGACATTAAAAAGGGATTGTCCGCAATGTACTGCGATAGCTGAGGAATGGTTAACTCCTGAGCTGTGCCCGTGAACGAGACGAGGCAAATTAAGATGAGTATTAGGGGCTTCTTCATGGCACTGTAGGTTATTTCGATTTGGGTTATCTATACAATGTAAAGTGTCCAACAAATTCCCGGTCGTCGTTTTCTCCTTTTAGTTTAATGACATACCAGTAATCACCTGTTGGCAATTCACTATTATTGTAAATTCCATTCCATCCTTGGTCCCCGTAGCCCATTCTATAGAGCTCTCTACCATAACGATCAAATATGATTATTAGTACATTGGGGAACCCTTCTAAATTATTTGGAATCCAAAAATCTCTAATATTGTCGCCGTCTGGGGTAAAGAAATTAGGAATTTCTATGTCTATGAACTCCATAAAGATCTGTGCTTCAACCATACAACCCAACTCATCGGTTACAGTTACCGTGAATGTGTCTGTTCTGTTAATATAGTAGGTGTTGTCACTACCATTATCATCTCCATCAAAGACGAACGTGTACTCTCCAGAACCTCCGGTGGCAACAGCAGTAATTTCATTAATGTTGTTTTGTTCCAGCACTAGCGTTAATGGTTCAAAGGCATCTATTTCAAAATCTACCGTGGCAATACATCCATTAGCGTGCGCTATAGTTAGGTAATGATTTCCTGGTGCTAGGTTCGCAAAGTCAGCAGTTAGTTGCATGTCTGCAGGGTCTGTAGAATCAAGTGCATATAGCACATCATTCATCACACTAGCATCTTCAAGTGTTACCAAGATTCGGTTTTCTGGAATATTACCTGTGCATTCATACAGAGGAGTTACCTCAGCCGCTAGATTTACGCCCGGTGTAACAGTTACAATAATGTTTGTTTCGCAATCTTGCGCATCTCTAACAAAAATCACATGATCTCCAGCAGGCAGCCCCCCAAAGAAGGTTTGGTCCTGAACCATATCTGCCTCAAGATTGGAATTAAGACTGGTGCGATAGGGTGCAGTACCGCCAGTAATTGCGATTTCAATAGTACCATCGGCATCACCTACACACACTTCCGGAGTAACCTGAACGGTAGTGACATCTAACGGAGATGGTTCGGTAATATCAAACTGGAAGGTTATAAAACAACCATTCTCATCTTGGGCAATAACATCGTAAATACCAGGAGCTAGATCTGTAAATACATTTTGATCATCGAACTGATTTAGGTTCGGCGTAATTGCATATAATATGGTTCCAGTACCCCCAGATACTTCAACGGTAATGGTTCCATCGCCCTCTCCCGCACAACTAACATTGGTAAACTCTTCGCGGTCTATTTGCAATGGTAGTGGATCAACAATAGAAACAACAGGAGAAACCACTTCACAATCCAAGCTTGTAGCTCTTACATAATAGTCACCCGCAAAAAGACCACTAAATGCATTATCAGTCTGCGGACCCGCAATAAGGTTTGTTAGTGCGGCATCTGTGTAGAGTTCATAGCTATAATTACCTAAGCCTCCAGTGGCATTAGCAACGATGCTAGCCGTTCCTTCTCCAGTACAATTAATCATAGCCGCAGAATCGTCTATTTCTAACTGTAACGGTGGAACCGCATCCACGCTCACTTGATTCGAGATATTTGCTTCACAGCCAAAAGAATCTCGTACGAAGTATTGATAAACACCATCGTTTACTGTAAACACATGGGTATCTCCCCCAGACATTGGCAAATAAGTAATACCATCAACACTATATTCATACGGTGCAGTACCGCCAGTAGCAGAGAGTTCTGTTTGTGCTTGGGTAGTACATGTTAAAGGGCTTAATTGAATAAGCGATGCCATCACTTCAGCAGGTTCACTAATGGTCACTTGTGCTGTCTCCATACCACAATTCCATCCATCAGATACGGTGATACTATAGATTCCAGCACCTAAATTGTTGAAAACAGGACTGTTTTGTGGGCCAGAAGTAAATACTATGGTTGTGCCAGTCGCGTCATAGGTGTTTAATTGATATTGATATACCCCTTGTCCATTTAGCACATTAATTGCACTTACCTGCGCATTGGTGTCTCCATAACAAGCAAGCATAGTTGGGGTGGCATCAATACCTGCTGTAATAGGCAGAGGCGCCGTAAGAACCAAAGGCCTATTAATGACACAGCCAAGGTTATCTGTGATTTGAACATCAAAAGTTCCTTCAGAAAGCCCTGTAAAGACTTCACTTACGATGTCGTTTACAGTGTAGACCTGTCCAGTGGTAGTATTCGTGACCACAACGTCATACGGAGCATACCCTCCTTCTGGAGTGACAATAATTTCGCCTTGGTCATTGGTACAGGTAACATTCGCGCCCTCTAAGACTGTTGCGTCCAAGGCCATGTCAGGAGATACAATAGTTATAATATTAGAATCTTCGACACAGAATGGGAAGGCTGTTTGCGTTACTCTTACAAAATAATTACCTCCACTTAATCCAGTGATGGATAATGGATTGGTTCCAGTATTTCCCGCACCCGTTAGGACGCTTGTTCCTGTTTGGGTAAACACTTCATAGGAATACGTTCCGGTATATCCAGAAACGGAAATCTCTAATGCTCCATTGGTGTCTCCAAAACAGATCACGGGAGCGGTAGCCACTGCGATTACATCTATTAGATCATAAGGGGCAATCGTATGGATTACTTCTTGGTAACAGCCCGTTGCGTTGTCCGTTACTCGGAGGGTATAACTACCTGGTGCTAAAAGCTCAAATATTGCGCTAGTTGAAGTGGGTGTCCCTGTTAAAGAACCGTTGGCATTCCCAGCAGGTAACAATTCAAAAGTGTAGGTGTTAGCAGGGTTTCCGTTATCAGTAACCGAAAGCAGTATTTCTTCAGGCCCGGCACAACTAATCGCAGTATTCTGCGTGAGACCTACAGCAAATGTGTTTATAGTATTTATGGTTACTGCCGCGGTGGTTGTACAGCCATTGGCGTCTTCAATAAACACGGTAATATTCTGGTCTACCCCAGCATCAATAATCTCGAATGTGTTCGAGGTTTGAAAATTCGCGTTGTCTATACTATAGCGATATGGAGCCGTTCCATCAACTGCAGTAGTTGTAATAATGGCAGTATTCACAGTGTTGTTAGGGTCACAAACAAAGGAAGTTGCCACAGCCGAAGCAGTAAGTTGGTTGGGCTGGTTGATGGTAATATTCATACGAGCCGAACAGGACCTGCTAGACACCGCTTCAATTTCATAGTTCGCCGCTGCTAGACCAGTAAAAGTTGGATCGTTTTGTGGACCAGCTATTAATACACCCCCATTATCATAAAGATTGTATTGATACAAAGGGTTATCATTAATACCAGCCGCTTGGGGTTGTAGCACAATGGTTACACTTCCATCGTTGCCACCAAAACAAGAGACGTCTGTAAGTATTGCAGGATCAAAAGTAACAGGGGTTGGCGCAGTTAGGGCTTGAGTAACGGTTGTTTCACAAACCGGATTGTTGGTGTCTAAATCTCGAACCACAAAGGTATAAGTGCCGTCTTGAGTGAGCCCTGTAAAAATTCCCGTACTGTTGTTCTGTGTAGTAACCGCATCTGGGTACGTAACAGTGAAATCCAGGTTGGTTGACCCTCCAGTGACTGTAATAGTAATTTCACCGCCTGGCGTTGCAGAGCAATCTATTGGTTTTATAACAGCCGCTATAGCATTTAGCTCTTCATAAAGCAATTCTGCTGGAGTGGTAAAAGTACACGACCATTGATCGGCCACAAGAACTTCATAACTACCTGCGCCTAATCCAGAGAATATAGGGCTGGTTTGTGGCGATCCAACAGGAGTTCCATTTAGGATAAGTTGGTAGGTGTAATTGCCATTTTGACCACCAGTAACCCCAACAACTTCAATCTCTCCCTCTAAGTTGGTACAGTTCTCTTGGTTAATTTGTAAGCTAGCGGTGATTGGAGCAGGATCGGCAAGGATAATTCCGTTTTGAATCATCTCTTCACAACCATTAACATCTCTCACCCAAGCTTGATACGTTCCTGGCCCTAGCGGCTGGAAAACGGCGTTAGCAACATAATCTCCAGGGCCGGTTGGCGCTGCTGTTCCCACAAAATACGTGTAACCTCCCCAACCACCAGAAACATTGGTTATTTCTATACTACCATCATTTCCTAAACAAGTGATAGGTGTTATGTTGGTGGTTCCCGTAATTGCAGCAGGTGGCCCCGCTATGGTAAAGGCTTGAATATTGCTACAACCAGGGAAATTAGCCTGTGTAACCTCAACGTAATAAGATCCGGCAGGCAATAATTCTGGAGCGGTTGGGCCGTTGGTAGCAAAACTACCTGTTGCAACCGAAATGTCATCTGCTAGATTAACAGGGGTGCCATTGGTGTCAAAAATCTCCCAATCTATAGGGCCGCTGTACGTAGCATCTAACAATTCAAAAGTGACTTGTCCCGTAGCTGTACCAAAACAAACAACGTCATTCAAGACCACGGCGTCAATTGTAAATGTATTTGGATTTGTGATCGTTTCTGAGGCTGAAAGCATACAACCAGTGTCGATGTGGCGTATGAGGAAATTATAAGTCCCTGCGTCAAGCCCAGCGAATACATTAGAGGCTTGATAAGAAACGCCATTGTCAATACTATATTCAAAGCGAGTAGGATCACTATTCGTAGAGGTTACCGTAATAGTGATTTCACCATCCATTCCAGGGTCACAACTTAACGGATTGGTAATTGCGGCAGCCGCCGTAAGCAATTCATCAAACGGTTGTATTACCGCAGTGGTGGTTGCTAAACAGCCATTGCTATCATAAACGTTAATCAAATAAGAACCTCCAAGTGGATTAGTTTCAATGTAAGCAGGATTGTTTCCAGACTGCACCACAACATCATCACCAGTTGCTGGAGTTCCCTGATCATTGATAAACTCATAAAGAACATAGGTTCCAGAACCTCCAGTTATTAAGGCATCATCTATGGTAATAGATGCATTGTTAGGCGTGTTCCCAACAACACAACCAAATTCAACAACGCTGGGCGCAGGTATTGAAATAACTGCGGGCTCATTGATGGTGATGTTAAAAATATCTGCAAAACAAGAATTTGTACCTACCCCGCGCACACTGTAAGTTCCTGCGGGTAAGTTTTCAAAAGTGGTTCCATTTAATACGGCGCCAACTGGCATTGGGGTAAGGGTAAATACCAATGGGTTAATACCGTTATTGACTTCCGTTAATGTAATAGAACCATCAGCACCTCCATTACACGTTACATCCATGTGTGTTTCAGTGAAGCTTGGAATGGGCGCATCGGGGATATCAACCACGACAGACTCAAAACAGTTTGGAGGAGTTGTCCCCAAATCATAGACCGTTACGTTATAGCCACCAGCTGCTGCTGCCCCCGTCCAAGTATAAGGATTAGATGGCAATACAGTACGGGTTTGGTCATTTGCTCCTGGGCCATCAATTTCAAACTCGTAATTACCAGAACCAGAAACAACTGTTATTTCTATCTCTGCATTCGCTGCTGCACCGGGTTCACAATCTAAAGCCACAGTTTGTATGGCAGTAAACTCTAGTGGAGGTTGAATGTCTAATGGATCGGTTTCAAAACAACCATTTACATCTCTTACGGAAATAGACTGACCAAGACCAGAACTTAGGCCAGTTACCGTGTATTCATTGCTACCATTAAAAGCAAACGATTGATACGCACCTCCGTTAATGCTTATTTGGAAGGGAGGTAATGCATTTGCAGGATTGGTAAGGGTAACTAGCACCTCAAAACTTCCTTCTGCCACACATTCATCTACAATTGATAGGCTAATTTCAGGCGAGGCATCTAAAAGCACCGTTACATTATCGCTTTGAATACAATCAAAGGCATCTTTAACGTAAACGGTATAATTACCAGACTCTACATTGGCGAAACTAGTACTGGTCCAACCAGCAGACGCTGCTGTTGGAGCTGGATCGGTTGCTAATAAATATTGAAATTCATAAGGCGCAGTACCAAACTGTGCAGTAGCCGTAATAACCCCAGCATTTGGATTACAGTTATCGTTAACAGGAGAGGCCGCAGTTACCTGCAATAAGTTTGAGGATTCTGTGATTGTAAAATCGGCAGAGCCAATACTACATCCGTCATAAACACCGCCGCGCTCGTATAACAATATATAATACACCCCTTGTGGAAGCGTACCAAAATTATTTACGGTGATGGGCCCCGCAGGAGGATTTACTGCTGCAGTTCCTGTAAAACCTGTGCTTACATTCGATTGAGCATTGAAAATTTCGTAGTCCACAGAAGTTGCTGTGGCATCAAAATTGTCAAAAGTAAAGCTCACATTCCCGTCTGCCGCACCTGTACATGTGATGTTAGAAGGCGTTAAAGATGTCACCGCCATGCTGGAAGGTGAATTGATAGGTGCTGCCGCACTTTCAAAATAATAACACATGGTGGTGGTGTCATACACCACAAAGGTGTACGTAATACCAGGGACAAGCCCTGTAAATGTTGCGGTATCTGTATTTCCTACAGGCACCGGATCAGGACCAACATAGGTTGAAGAATATGGAGCGGAATAGGTTTCTAAAATGGCAAATTGATAGTTTCCACTTCCTACTGCAGATGACACCGTAACGGTTGCAGTACCCCCTACTGCACAATTAGTGGTTACAGTAGACACATCGATATCTAAATCACTAGGAGGAGAGGCAATGATATTGGTGGTTACCACAGAACACCCGTTTGCGTCTACAACATCTACCTCATAAATACCAAACTCTAAGATATTAAAAGTGTAATCTTCGCCTCCTGCAGTGGTGGTGTAGCTGTCTGAAAACCCATTATTACCAGTGAGGTAGTAGGTGTATTCTACGGTGCCACCAGTTACGTTTTCTACGGTAATAGAACCAGGGTTGGTGCCACCACCAAGAGCATCACAAGTAATGGGTTGTAAATCGATGGAGTATGCAATAAGATTAGGTTCTGTAATACTCACAGCGAAAGGAGCCGAGACGCATCCATTAGCATCTGTAATCGTTATTTCATAATCCCCCGCCGGTAATCCAGTTGTTTGGGTACCATAGTTGGTAGGACCGTTTATTTCAACCACGTCAATGGTATATGGCGGACTTCCTACCGAAGTATCAATCAACACATCAAGAACACCGGTGTTTTGGCCATTACACAATATGTTTGTGGGGGTTACATTGGTAATTATTGGTGTTTCGGGTTCATCAACCACAATAACATTGGTAACAACAGTACATGCCGTTGGGGCCGTTGTATCTGTCACTCTAAATTGAAAGGTCCCAAAAGCACTGGTTGTAAATACATTCCCTGTAAAGTTGGTGGTGTTATAAGTTACTCCAGCGTCATCAGACCATTCATATGTATAAGTTCCTGAACCACCATTCGCTGTAATGGTAATGGTCGCATCTACTAGACAGGTTAAATTGGTAGTTAGTGCTGCGTTTGCAGTTAAGGCTGGATTAATTGTGATGGTCTGTTGTGTGCCTGTACACCCAAAGCCATCGCGAACATCAATGGTATACGTACCATCGGTAAGGTTATTGAAAGTATGTGTTGTAGCGGTGGCTGGGGTAGGAGTAATCCATGGCCCACCGTTTAAGCTAAATTGGTAGTCACCATTTCCAGCAGTAACATCCACCTGTATACTGGCGTCGCTGGCACCGGAATAACAAGCTGTAGGCGAGGTGGTAAAAGTTAAAGTTGTAGCAGGAACAATTGTGAGAGGAGTGTCAATTGCATCTTCACAACCATTTATATCTCTTGCACGGACCACATAGTCACCCGCTGCTAGACCATTAAAAACTGAGTTGGTTCCGTTGGTAGCAAAATCGTACCCGGCGATTATTGTCCCAACCCCATCTTCTAATTGATAGGTATAATTTGGTGTTCCCCCGCTTGCATTCGCGGTAATTACAGCACCATTTACACAGGTAGCCACATTGGTTATACTTGCAGTCGCTACAACCGGGCTAGGCTCTGTTAGGGTTTGGTTTAAAACCACGGAGCAGCTGTTATCTAACACATCCCTTACAGTGATTGTGTAGGAGCCAGCAGTTAAATTAGGAATATTAATAGGGCTTGTGGTGGAAAGGACAAAGCCCCCACCATTCACATCATATTCAAAACCATTAACAGTATCAAAATTCAACACTTCAAAAGCAATGCTACCGTCATTACCAGAAGCACAGCTGATATTACTAGAAGCGGTAATATTTGCATCAAAAGCATTTCCAGGCACCACGGTTACGGGAACATCGATACTACCCGAACAAACCTCAGGGGTTTGAGAAGCCTGTATATCATCAATCGCAATATCGTTTCCGTTAACAACGGCAGAGTTGGTTCTTATGACGATGTCTAAATTGGTGTTGGCACCAGGATTAAGGTTTACCGAATAATTTTGCCAGTCATTAGCGTTGTTGTTTTTTGGGATATCACTAGTGGACGTACTTGCAATTACACCACCAAGGCCATCAACTAATTCAATAACAATAGAAGGGTCTCCGCCAGAGGTTCCGCTGCGGAGCAAATTAAAAGCCCAAAGCGAAATAGTTACATCCCTATTAGGAATCACCTCAATGCCTCTTTTGGCATAAACAATTCCATTTACGCCTGCGACCCCGCCAACATTGATTGCTAAAAATCGTCCGTTTGCGTTGCCAGTATGATCATTTGGGCTTAACCAAGATCCGTAAGGATTCACAATGGTTTGCGTAACAGAATACTCTCCGTCTTGTATGCGAGTGTTTGTTCCAAAGCCACAAGCACTGGCACTACCATCCTGTGGTTCATAACAGTAGGCGGGATCAATCTCCGTAATACTAGTATTAGGCCCAGAACCGAAGTTTTCTAACAAAAGAATGCTGGGTGTTGGAGGCGTGTTGCTCGTGTAATTTACAGTTACTGTATAATTTCCTGGAGCTACATCACTAAAAACATTAGAAGTGCTTGGGGTATTAGGGGTGCCATCTAAATCATATGTATAATCAAACGCAGCGCTGTCTGGGGTCACGGTGATGGTACCTTCACCATCACACTCATATGCTACTGAAACCGCAACATTAGGAGGGGAGGGTTCTGGGTCTACGGTTACCGTCATTGGAAAAGTACAGCCATTCGCGTCACGCACAAATAAGCTATGAGTTCCAGGAAGCAGAAAATCAATAGAATTGTTGCTATAATTGCTACCCCCATCAAAACTGTATTCGTAAGGAGACGTTCCTCCAAGCACGTTGGTAATACGCACTTCCGCACCTAATCCAGGGTTACATTGTGCTAATTGAGTGACCCCTGCAGACGCAGAAAGGGTAATAGGCTCGGTGATGGCATAAATTTCAGTAACCTCACATCCATTGGCATCTTGAACACGAATGTTATAGCTTCCTGCTGCAAGATTTACAAAGGTGTTGCTAGTCTGGTAAGTGGCGCCATTATCTAAGCTGTATTGGTAAGGTGCTTCACCTCCAGAGGCAGTTATATCTAAAGTGGAAGTGCTATCTCCACTACACAAAATGGCAGTGTTATTTATGACTAGCGCTAAGGGAGCGTCTTGAACGATAGTAATATCAAAAGAGGCTTCACAAAAGCCTGCCGCACCGTTATTATCTCTAACGTAAACATCGTAATCACCGGTGGCCGTAACAGTTTGAGGGTTTGTTGCGCTAAAATCTCCTGCTACAGGGGTGGTGCCATCTGCCACTATTGCAAAAACATAGTTTCCATCTCCACCAGCAGCTGTAATTGTAACATCTGTGTCTGTTGCGCAAGAGGTAATATTGGGTGCCGAAGCAACAACACTTAGCTCAGGATTAATTGTAATGGTTTCACTATCAATACAGGCATTCCCATCGCGTACGTCAATAGTATAAGTGCCGGGACCTAACCCAGTAAAAATATTAGAAGAGCCATAAGCACCTCCGTTAAGGCGATACTCATAATTGCCATCGCCCCCTGAAGTGACTGTGGCAGTTAACGTGAGCCCTACCGCAGCATCATAACAGAAATCATTAGGGGTGATCGCCAGTGCTGGAGCGATTGCCGCTGTAAGTGTAAAAGTATCCGTAACTACACATCCGTTAAGGTCTGTAACAGAGACTGTGTAAACACCATCTTGGTTAAGATTATTAAAAACACCTGTGCTATTACTAAATGAGGTGGTTAAATCAGGGTAGGTAATTTCAAAAGAGTTTCCTCCCCAACCGCCAGTAGCAGTTAAAATCACACTGCCGTCTACCACACAAGTCGGTTGCGTTTCGGCAACTGCAAGTGTTAAAGGTGCTGAAGGCGCTTCTACGATAACATCGGTGGTCGCCACACAATTGGTGGTGTTGTCTGTAACTACTATGGTGTACGTTCCATCATCCAGCCCTGTAAAATCTAACACCCCGTTAGTTTCGGTGGTGTTGCTAAAGTTAGATGGGCCCGTAACTGAATATGAATAGTCTGTGGTAAAGCCGGATACGGTATAGCGTATAGCCCCATCCAAATCGTTGAAGCAGCTTATATTTTCCACTAATTGCCCAACAACCGCTATAGGGGTTATAGGAGCAATAGTAAAATCTTCTGTGTAGCTACACCCATCATTGTCGGTAACTTGAAAAGTGTAGGTGTTTGGAGAAAGCCCATTAAAAGTGGCAGAATTTCCAGTGATTGAGGTAGCAGCAATCCCTGTTGGAGCAATAATTTCAAATAACAGTGGAGTTTCTCCTCCAACACTGGTTACAGTAATATCTGAAGTTAAGCTTGGGCAAGTAATGTTGCTGGCAACAAAGGTTAAATCTGTTGGCGGGTCTAATGGGGCAACAGTCACTGTATTTGTTGTGAAAACACAGCCATTGGCGTCACGTATGGTAATAGTATAGTCTCCATCCGTTAGGCCGCTAAAAGTTTCAGCGCCAGCGCCACTTAAAAAAGTAACGCCATCAATGCTGTATTCATAAGGCGCAGTACCTCCGGTGACTCCTTGCGCCTCAATTATGGCGCTTTGTAGGCAAGTATATTCTTGAGTTAGTACGGCAGTTCCGGTGACACTATCAGCAGGGCCACTAATTGTAAAATCTTCGAAATAATCGCAGATAGAGCTTCCTTTTCTTTGATTTATTCTAACCTGATAATCACCTGTGCCTAATCCCGTGAATGTTCCAGAAGAGTTTGATGCAATTTCTATTCCAGCATCATCAATAAGGAAATACTCTACTTGATACCCATTAGAGTTGGTTATGTTAATAGAAATAACACCGCTATCTGTCCCAAAACAAAGAAGATCAGTAGTGCTGGTTGTGTACTCCACTGCCGGTTGTAAAACAATGGTAACAGTATTAGAAATTGCGGCACAATTATTTCTGTCTACCACCACAAATGTGTAGTCTCCTGGAATTAGAATATCAAAAATTACACTTGTTTGAAACTCGCTTGGCGGAATATCATTTACAGAAGCATACGAGGTTTGTGTTACTCCAGCCTCATCTACAAAAGACCAAATGGCATAGGTGTGTGGAGTCTGTCCTCCTGTTGAATTCATTTGAATGTTTCCTTCCCTACATGTTATATGCTGTGAGATACTTGCGGTTAGGTCGAGATCAGAATCATCAGCGATGACAACTTGCTCTGTATGAATACATCCGTCATCTGTTCTAGCTTCAACATCGTAGGTTCCGGGGTTAAGATTTTCAAAAGTATAGTTGTTATCGGCGCTTGGCCCAAAGGTGTCTACAATAGTTCCACCTTGAGAAATCTCATAGTAATATTGTGGCTCTACATCGAGCATAGAAATAGAGATTTCACCCAATCCATTACAGTCCGTATTTCGGGTGGTTATGGTGGTTTGAAAGTTTCGCTCCTGTATCCCAATATTGTCTAGAACAAACACACAACCATCCGTTACACCTACTTGGCGCATTTCCACTCTAAAAATTCCATTGCTCGCAATATCGAAGCTAGAATTTGCAGCATATGCTTCAAGGATTGTTCCAGTAGTAGCATCCACCAACTGATACTCGTAATCTGCGGGCATATTGGTTACCGTAATATTTCCGTCTGAATTACAGATGATATCCTGGCTGGTGTATTGTGGGTCTAAAGGATTTTGAAAAACATTAAAATAGAACCTGCTAAAACATCCATTTTGGTAGTTTATTTGAAGACGATATTGGCCAGCGCTTGAAGCGGTATAACTGTTTCCTACGGCTACATCGTTCCAGGTACAGGTATTGTTAGTATTGGCGCAATCTGGAGTGGCCGCTGAACAGCTAGCCTCATCTAGTTGCTGCCATTGAATGCTATCTGCATCCGGGATGTTGATTTGGATAAGCTCGGTATCATTTAACCCACAAAGGAAAATTTGGGGGAGTTCGCTACCATCATTAGGGCACACCAAAATCTCACCCTCAACCGTGTTAGAAGTATCGTTGATTAATGCGGTTATGGGGTTGGATTGAGTTGTTCCGAAAAGCTCTACAATTATAATTTCTTGAAATCCTTTACAAGGGTCTGCAACAATTTTATCTACGATGTACGAACCTGTATCACTTACCACTAAGGTGCTAGGGTCACCATCTGGATCACCATCTGTAATTACGGTATCACCTGCGTCAATTAATCCGTCTGCATTGTTGTCTATGTACCAAACATAGCTATCAAAATTATCACCGGCATCAAGGATTACATCATCACCACACAATTGAACGGTTCGTGTAAAATCACAGTTTTCGAGGTCATCTAGCAAGAAGTTGGTAGCACCAGGCACGGTGTATCCGCACAAATCGAAATCTGTTACACTGGGATCATCAGATATTACGGCGCCATTAATTACTCCTTGGTATGTAGAGTATGCAAGATTCTGAATGAGATCTGTACAGGCATCAATAAAATCAAAACAGTTTTCAGCTACCTGAACCTCCATCCGTATTTCTTCTGGAGGGTCGTTCTCTTCAATTAGATTGTCTGGAATGGAAAAAACAATGGTTCTAGTTGCTGGGTCAAAGGTATAGGTGATGCCTAGGGAAGCAAGACCACTTAACGAGGCCTCATTTAAGGTCACATTGATTGGCAATACATCTCTAATGGTATAGTTAGTACCATCATCATTACCAATATTTTCAAAAGTGAGCACATATTCTAAGACCTGTCCAAGATTAACTCCAGCACCGGTAATATCATTTCCAGCAGTATCTTCTACCCTCTTTTCTAAAGTAATATTGGGCTCAATCACTTCAATATTAAAGGAATTGAAGAAGGGGTAGTATTGATCGCCATTGGTTGAGAACCTGAAAGTGGCCCCCGTTTCTCCGTTGGGGATAACCGAATTGGCAGGGTTGCTTAAAAGAAAAATATCCGTATCAAACCCTAGGGTATTTAAACTGGCCGGATTACGATTGGTAGTAGTTACGCCGTTTAAAGTAATATTACTATTAAAGAAATTATTTGTTGGGTTTGAAGCGTTGCCAGCAGCGGTAAATCCGGTATTGCTGTCTGCTTCAATACTTAATCCATCACCGCTAATTCTAAAATCTCCTTCTAGGGTACCCGCCCCTAAAGAAGCATTTACAGGGCCTACAGGGATGGTCTCAAAACCACTATAATTAATATCTACGCTATTGGTACCATTAACGCGCGCAAAACCATCAAATGTTGAAATCAACTTCCCCGTAAGAGAGGGGTTTTCATAGACAATGACCAAGGTCCATCCGGCGGCCGAACCACCTCCAGGCGTAAGACCTCCGGTAGTAGCACGCACATTAGCTACGGTATAATCTCCTGTTGGGTCCGCTAAAGCGGTAACCAAAGCCGTAACATCTGCATAACAGGCGTAGGGACTATTTTGTAAAATAGAAGTGTCGGTACTCGTAGATCCATCAAAAAGCACTTCATCTGCAGTGATATCTACATAAGCACCCCCAGGAACGCTAAATTTAACCTGATTAAAGTCAGTCTGTCGGCCGGTTCCCACGGCCACTGTATTTGATACATAGGTACTACCATCGTACGAACCATTGGCTGTATCGCTGGGGTAGGTAGCTGTCCAATAAAGACCGGCATAACGAATTAAGTTACAGTTGGCTTGCGGAAATGTAAAGGTTGCTGTACTTGAACTAAACGTAGTGGGATCACCATCTACATCAATGTACTGCATTTGCTTATAATCATTGTAATTGGTGGCTCCGCTATTATCATCATTGGCCCCTGACCAGCTACCATCATTGAGCAGATTGTTGTACGGGTCATTAGGCCCTTCTCCCGCTGTGCCGCTATCACGGTTAAGGATGTGGTTACCAATGAAAGTTAAATCACCCCGAAGGTTGCTTTGATAGCGTACTTCAAATGAATTATACTCCTGGGCAAATGTAAATGCAGAACATAGGCCTATAAGGGGGATTAGGACCCATTTATAAAAAAGGGGTTTCATTATGTTTTAGGTGGTTTGTTTGGGTTTTACGCGCATAATCCAAATAGGATCCACGTAGGTGTTATCTAGTTGTGAGTAATAAGTTGTTAGAGCCGTTGTCCACTCTTGATGTTTTTTAAGATATACGTATCGGTATTTATTTTCAGGATTTATAAAATAGCTTGCATTTAATCCTTTTGCATTGAGCTCTTTTACAAAGCGATTTGCATTATTAGGATTTGCAAAAACATTGGCTATGATATAAAAGCCAGAGCCAATACCATCTATGTTAAAGGTTTTCAAAGAAGGTTTACCAGGACGTCCCACACCATTATTCACCACATTTTTTTGAAGCGTACTATCATCATACCTTTTGGTATTATTTGTAGTAACCGCCAGTCCTTGTTGTGGTTCAACTCCTTGCACGCGCATTACCCAAGTATCACCCGAATAAGAACCGTTGAGTTGAGATTTATGTGCTGCGATTGCTGCATCCTTACTTGTGTAATTCTTTATGTACACATAGTTTAGCCCATTTCTAGGGTTGGTAAAGTAATCTGCTTCGATCCCTTTTGCTGCCAATTGATCAATAAAGGCGTTCATGTATTTCGTGCCCTTATATACATTGGCAATTAGGTAATGCCCTGTTTCTACGCTAGGAATGCTAAAACTTTTAAATCGCGCTTTACGAGAACGACTTGCAGGGGCAGCAGTCTTATCCACTTTGGTGTTTTCTAAAACTACTTTGGTGGCTTCCTCTGTGGTAGTATTTGGTTTTTTGTTTTGCTGAAGGTTTATGATTCTCTTAGAAGAGGTAGTATTCGTTAACCCATGATTTGCAATGGGTGCTGAACGTTCATTACGTTGTGCTACCGCGTCCTGAGGTGCATCTTCAAAATACAACTGCTTTGCTTTTTCTTCTAGCTCCGGGCTATTGCCATTGGTTTCTCGGCGCACCATTTTCATGACGGTGTTAAACCTTCGCTCTAAGTCAGATTTTCTAGTGCGTTCAATGGAATCTTGTCTAAAAAGCAACTCATCTAAAATGGCATCATTTTCCGCTAGCTTTTGTTCTAGCTCCGCAATTTTTAAGTCTTTTTCAGTAATACTTAATTCTTCGATAGGCACCTCTTCCTCTTCGTTTTCTGCCAGAAGTTCATTGTCTTTTTCTAACAACACACGGTCTTCCGTAAGGTTAGGCACAAAGGAGTAGGCTAATGAGATCTCATGATTCACTCCAAAGTTTTCAAAATTGCTAGACAAGCCCTTTTCTATGGTGTAACCTAAAGAAAGGCGTTTGTTCAAGTTGAATCCTATACCTGCAGCCGCACCATAGAAGTCGTCATAACCAGCTTGCAACCATCCTAGTTTTGGAAGGTCTAGGATAAGACTCCCGCTTAAAGAAATGTCTTCTCCTTGTACACTACGCACTCTGGCCAACGGCATAATTCTACCACTTTCTAGAATGCCTGACGCATTTTTAAACTGATGGGTATATTGTAAATGACCCGTAAAGGTCTTTTCATCAAATTGGGTGATCGATTCACTTGTTTTTAGATTGTAATCAAAAAGATTATCTGCAAGAACACCAAAATCGAAATTGCCGTAGCTAATATTAAAACCAGGCTGGAAGGTAATAAGTGCGCTATTGTCTAAGCTATTTAAAAGAGGATCATCATCTACTGGATTTGCCCTACCCTCATTAAAACCACTGTTGTAATATGAAAAGTTAGCACCAAAGGTGAAATTACTTTTCTCGCTTAACTTAATACCATACGCATAGTTCGCAAGCAAACCGAAGTTGTCAATAAGCCCTTCTCTTTGGGTGTAAAGACTAAGACCTACCCCGCTTCTATCCCCTATTCTACCGCTATAACTTAAAAAATAGGTTTGGTAATTATCATCAAAAGAGACCGATTGGTTTCTATGAAATAAGTTAATATATGACTTGTCTTCCCTAACCGTTGAAAATGTAGGATTCAGTAAGAATCTGTTAAACTTCAAAAGGTTCTGAGAGGGTACATCATACGCTATAAAGGGGGTTTCTTCTTGTGCTTGGTTCGTGCCAAAGACAAGAAGAAAAAAGAGGATGAATAAGGGGCTGTACTTGCGCATTGGTTTGGTTATCTTATCACAGTAATCGTACCTTGTTTTAAGGTCTGATTGGCTTTTCTGATTTTATAATAAAACAATTGGTTTTTTTTGCTAAACCCTAACGTAGATGGAGGCCAATTGTTTAAGTATCCATTTTGGTTAAGGAGCTCGTCTCCTACTTCATTGTAAATAATGACTGTAACATCTGACTGTCTGGAATAGGTGTTAGGAATGACCCATAAATCATTTATACCATCTCCATTGGCCGTGATTACATTAGGAATTTGAAAATCATCTCTATAGGTAACAGTAAAAGACCTACTTACTTGGCAGTTGTCTATAGTGGCCACTAAAACGTAGGTTCCTTCTTGTTCTAAAGTAATGGTGCTTAATGCTGAAATTAAGTTGTTCTGAGAATCATACCACTCATACGAGGTACCACCAGAAGCAGTTACTGTTTGAGATTCTCCTTCCGGGAAAATGATGTCTGCTTCGGCATCTACGGTGATAATAGACTCATCGAAACGATTGATCGTCACTTCATTTGAAAGTATAGGGCATCCATCTGTCATCACTGAAAGCTGGTATGTTCCTTCCTCAGTTGCTGTAAAAGCCGTTGAAGAAGTGTCTACTTCCACCCCGTTTCGTAACCAACTGAAGGTACGTCCTGTGAGGTCGTAGGTGGTGGAAACAGCTATGGTAACACCGTCACATATCTGACTACCATCATTTGTAATGGCAATAGTTTCTCCAGAATTGAGGACTACATCAAGTGCGTTACTAGTATTATTAAAGGTATCAATCGAAGCTGCTAGCTGGTAATTTCCGTTTTCATTGGAAGAAGCTAATGAAAGAGCAGCGCCGGTTTCACCTGTTAGGTTTGTTCCATCTTTAGACCATTGATACGTAAACTCATCTATAAGTTGTGAGGTAACATCAAATGTATTGCCGTTTTCGGTGGCTGTAATTTGACTCACTTCTAATACAATGCTACTATTGCTACATGCAGCATAGGTACCGTTATAAGCAATGGTCACTGTAAAATCGTTTGGTTTTACCACCTCAGTACTTTCTGAGGTTTTGGTAGAAGATCCACAAGAACCTCCTGTTTCGGTAACGGCCGCATAATACGTTCCTACCGTTGTTATGTTTAATGATAATCCCGTCTCTCCCGGTACAAGCGCCCCATTTCTGAACCATTGAATGCTTGGGCTGGCGGCATCTGTTGTAATGGAAAGTGTTTCTGTCATGCTTGGTAAAAGCACTAATCTGTCTGGATTCACACGAGTGACCGAAAAAGTTCCCGGACTTGAAAGCGTTACAGGAGCAGATTCTTCTTGGCAAATTCCCGTTCCTGTTATTTCCACTGTATACGCTCCTTCAAAACCTGGAACACTGCCATCTACATTGAATGATGAGCCATCTACAGTAGGGCCAGCAACAGCAGTACCATCTTTATACCAAGTATATGAGTATCCCATACCACTAATGTTAGTACTTAAGGTGACCACATCCGATGGGCATAAGGTGGTTTGTGATGGAGGGTTTATAGCAATCCCTTGACTAGTTCCAATACTTATTTCAATGGAGTTCGATATGGTGTTTGCAGAACCACTACAAATAGGGCCATAATCTATCTCTACAAAGTAAATCCCAGATTGATTTACGGTTATTTGATTAGATGTTTCAGATAGCGGAGTACCACTGCGGTACCAGCTATAGTTATAATTTCCAGCGTCTGGCACATTGTGTGTTGCCAAGGTCACAGAACCACCGTCGCAAATTTGAATAGCCCCACCAGGAGGTATCACCCCACTACCATCCTGACTGATCAGTATGGGGTCGTTGTACCCAATGTAATACATGGAGAACGCATCCGAAACCTCACTTGTAAGAGCTGGGTTAGTACTTCTTACACGAAAACGGTAATTGTCGCCCTGCGTATCTTGTGGCAGGTTGAATTGAAAATCAAAATCAAAATTGGTGTTTTCACTAGCAGTTCTGGCCAGTTCTGTGGCACTTGAAAAGGAGCCATTCGCATCAGATAGCTCTAGGATAAACTCGTTGGTACTCCCTACAAGTGGGGGATTCCAGGTAAAGTTTACAAAGTATTCGTTAAAATCATCCGAGGCACAAGCGGCCGTCCAGGCCGAATTTCCCGGTAGGTTCGGGTTGTCTGCAGGCACAGGCTTATTAAGCGTCTGTGCACACACCATCTGTACTGCAAAAAAGCAGCACATGGTTAGTAGGTAACATTTTAGCAATTTAGGTCTCATGATATGTTAGCTTAAGTTGACAGTACTTTGGGGATACTGTCACGCATTTTTTTGTTAGCAGCGTCCTTCCATTGAGCATTCTTAGGGGGACTACCTAAAACAAATATTTTAAATATTGGTTGGAGGAGAAACTTATTGTTGTGCGCAGGCCTTATTCTGTTGTGAAAACGGTAATTTCTAAGATGAGGCGTTGTAAAAACTCGTTAAAATGCGCATTTTCACTACATTTGCAGCTTAATTTTAGGCATGGCTAACGAGGAAAAATCTCTGAATTTTATAGAGCATATTGTAGAAGATGATTTGGCAAATGGCTACGGAAAAGAACAGCTTCGTTTTCGTTTTCCGCCGGAGCCAAATGGGTATTTACACATTGGGCATGCAAGCTCTATTTGCTTGAATTTTGGCCTTGGAGAACGGTATAATGCACCTGTGAATTTAAGGTTCGATGATACCAATCCAGAAAAAGAAGAAAAAGAGTTTGTAGACGCCATAAAGCGTGATATAGAATGGCTGGGATATACTTGGGCCGAAGAGCGTTACGCCTCTGATTATTTTGAACAGCTTTACCAATGGGCAGTAAACCTCATCAAGGAAGGAAAAGCGTATGTAGATAGCCAAAGTTCTGAGGAAATGGCAGAGCAAAAAGGCACTCCCACAGAACCTGGAACGGAGAGTCCTTATAGAAACAGAAGCGTTGAGGAAAATTTAGAGTTGTTTGAAGCCATGAAGAATGGCGCTTTTGAGGAGGGCATACACGTTTTGCGTGCAAAGATTGATATGGCTTCTCCCAACATGATCATGCGCGATCCCATTTTGTACCGTGTTTTGAAGAAAGCACACCACAGAACAAATACCGATTGGTGTATTTATCCTATGTATGATTGGGCACATGGACAGGGAGATTATATAGAACAAGTATCTCATTCCCTTTGTACGTTAGAATTTCTACCACACCGCGAACTGTATGATTGGTGTTTAGACCAATTGGTATCTACAGAGAATTTAAGACCCAAACAGCGTGAGTTTGCCCGTAGAAACTTGAGTCATACGGTTGTAAGTAAACGAAAACTGCTTCAATTAGTAGAAGATGGCGTTGTTTCAGGATGGGATGACCCGCGCATGCCTACTATTTCTGGTTTGCGTAGAAGGGGCTATACCCCAGAAGCCATTCGAAATTTTACGGATACCATAGGAATTGCCAAAAGAGACAATTTGGTAGACGTCTCTTTGTTAGAATTTCATGTTCGGGAGCATCTTAATAAAATTGCTCCAAGAGTAATGGGTGTTCTTAATCCGCTTAAGGTGGTTATTACCAATTATCCCGAAGGCAAAGAAGAATGGCTTGAAACTGAAAACAATCCAGAAGATGAAACTGCTGGTAGTAGACAGATTCCTTTTTCAAGAGAGCTATATATTGAGCAAGAAGATTTTAGAGAAGAGGCGAACAGAAAATTTTTCCGTCTAAAATTGGGAGGAGAAGTACGCCTAAAGAGTGGTTACATTATTAAAGCAGAAAGCTGTACTAAAGATGAAAATGGGACAATAACAGAAGTACAATGTACTTATGATCCTAAAAGTAAAAGTGGAAGCGGTACCGAAGAGAGTCTCAGAAAAGTGAAGGGAACCTTGCATTGGGTGTCTGTAGCCCATGCGATTAAAGCAAAAGTGCGTATTTACGATCGGCTTTTCACGGATGAAAATCCAGACGGACACAAAGACAAAGACTTTATGGAATTTGTAAATCGTGATTCTTTAAAAACGGTTCAAGGATATTTAGAACCCAGTTTAAAAGATGCCAAACCTGGAGATCGTTTTCAATTTCAACGACTGGGATATTTTAATGTAGACGATGAATCAACTCCGGAGCATTTAGTTTTTAATAGAACTGTTACCCTTCGCGACACTTGGGCCAAAATCCAAAATAAAGGATCCTAGTTTTGAAGGAATTTTCCACGTATAAGTAACCCTTATTCTAACGATTAAAACAATCGGTATTTTCTATAAAAAACGAGCGTTTTTAAAAGGTGTTGTTTGCCCTTTTTTTCTTGTAAAGGCAAATCCCTACTGGGTTGCCATTGCCTGCTTTAAAAGGCCTTAAAATAAAAATCCGGCTCAAGTAAGGGCCGGATTTTGTTTTAAAGCATCGTTTCTTAAAAAAGTGCTTATTCTGGCTTTTTAGGATTTGATTTTTTCATTTGTTCCCCAATCATATTACTAGCGGTAAAAGACGCCACCATATTGTTGAGCATATCACTTCCCGCTTGAGGAGAATTTGGTAACAGAATTAAATTGGTGTTTGTTTCTTCACCAATAGATTGCAAGGTATCATAGTGTTGGGTCACCACAATTAATGCAGAAGCTTCTTGCGAATTAATGCCCACTTTATTTAAAACCTCTACAGATTCTTCTAAACCTCGTGCAATCTCTCTACGTTGATCAGCGATTCCTTGACCCTGCAGGCGTTTACTTTCGGCCTCAGCTTTCGCTTTTTCTACAATTAAAATTCTTGCAGCATCTCCTTCAAACTGCGCAGCTATCTTTTCACGCTCAGAAGCATTAATCCGGTTCATTGCAGCCTTTACCTGTGCATCTGGATCAATATCAGTTACCAAGGTTTTAATGATATCATATCCATATTCAGACATGTATTCTTGCAATTCACGTTTTACAGCAATAGCAATGTCATCTTTTTTAACAAAGACATCATCTAATTTCATTTTTGGCACTTCGGCACGCACCACATCAAACACAAAAGAGGTAATCTGATCGTGCGGATATTCAAGTTTGTAAAAAGCGTCATACACCTTTTCACGAATCACCACGTATTGCACAGAAACTTTCAACTTCACAAACACGTCGTCTAAAGTTTTGGTTTCAATAATAACATCTAGCTGTTGTATTTTAAGACTAAGTCGGCCCGCAATGCGATCCACTAATGGTATCTTCATTTGAAGACCAGAGTTTCGAATGCTTTGAAACCTACCAAAACGTTCTACCACCACAGCGGTTTGTTGTTTTACAATAAAAAAAGAAGCGAATAGAATAAGGAGTCCAAAAAAGACAAAAGGAATAAAGAGAAAATTACCCATGAGAAAAGAAATTATAGTTGATATATGGAAGTTACAAAACTCGGTACTTCATTAGTAGCAAGAGCCTAGCTTTTGTTACAAGACGCTCACATTTGTTGTAAACTTAACATTGTAAAACGCATCCAAAGAGCACTTTAGGTACCTTTTATTAAAAGTCATGAGAAAACTAGTAAGAATTTCCCTGTCTTTATTGGCAGGAGCCTCTATTATTGCCTGCGATGATTGTGATGATTGTTTAGACCTGCAACAAAAGAATGTATTAGTGCAAGACAGCAATGGCAACAACCTTCTGTTTGGTCCAAGCGCTATTTATGATCGCGAAGAGCTAAAGATCACCTCTAATGGAGGCGAAGTACGATCTCTTTTTTCCGAAGAAGCAACCCAGACAGTTTTGTTTTCTCTGCTAGAAGGAGAAACAAACTACACTTTGGAGCTAAATGAAACAACCACTGTGACCCTGGGCTTTGAATTAGGAATGCGCGAAAGTCAGCGTTGCTGCGGAGATCAATTATATTCTACTGCCACCACCTTAAATGGAGCAACTGTAGAAAATGCAGATACTATTATAATTGTGCTTTAGCCCAGACATCCATAATTAGGCGTCTATGTAGTATATTTAACAGAAGTGCCTTTGGGCGCGGTAGTTAATTCAATCTGTTTAATACCAACCAACATGAGAACGCTCCTTTTTTGTACGCTATTGAGCGGTTGTTTCTTTCTTACCAATTCTGTAAAGGGTCAAGAAGCAACCATTTCCGCAACATCACAAATCGATAAAAGTTTCTATGAAGGCCTTAAATGGCGGAATATTGGCCCAAAACGGGGAGGGCGATCCTTGGGATGTGCTGGCAGCCCCACCAGACCCAATGAATATTATTTTGGTGCTACGGGAGGAGGTTTGTGGAAAACGGTAGATGGCGGAAATGAATGGAAACCAGTCACGGATGGGCAAGTAACGAGTTCTTCTGTAGGAGCTGTAGCCGTTGCAGAAACGAATCCAGACGTTGTTTATATTGGCATGGGTGAAGTGCAACTGCGGGGCAGTATTACACAAGGAGATGGAGTTTATAAATCAGAAGATGCTGGTAAAACCTGGAAACATTTAGGGTTAGAAGAAACCCAAGCGGTAGCGCGTATTCGAATTCACCCCACTAATCCAGAGTTGGTATATGTTGCAGCTTTGGGACATCCTTATGGAGAAAATGAAGAGCGTGGCGTTTTTAGAAGCAAAGATGGTGGCACTACCTGGGAGAAGGTACTATACGTAGGGCCAAAAGCCGGGGCAGTAGACCTAATAATTGATAGAAATGATCCCAATACTTTATATGCCACTACCTGGCAAGTATACCGGAAAGCCTGGAAAATGTGGGGAGGCGGTGGCCAAAGTAAACTTTGGAAATCTACAGACGGAGGTGATACCTGGACAGATTTAACTGAGAACCAAGGAATGCCAGAGGGTCCCATTGGAAAAATAGGGGTAACCGTTTCACCCGCAGATTCTAATAGGGTTTGGGCTATTGTTGAGGCCAATGAAGGCGGGGTATTCAGATCCGATGATGCCGGAAAGACTTGGGAAAAAACCAATGACGAGCGCAAGCTAAGACAACGGGCTTTTTATTATTCTAGAATTTATGCAGACCCTAAGGATAAAGAAACCGTGTATGGTCTTAATACAAGAATGTATAAATCGGTAGATGGCGGCGTAACGTTTGATTCTATCATTCAAACACCGCATGGAGACAACCACGATCTTTGGATAGATCCTAACAACCCAGAACGCATGATTAATGCAAACGATGGGGGTGGAAATGTGACCATAAATGGTGGTAAAACTTGGACCGAACAAGACTTTGTTACCACACAATTCTATCACGTTATGACCACAAGCGATGTGCCATATCATGTAGCAGGTGCGCAACAAGACAATAGTACGCTTGCTATGCCAAGCGATGGTTGGGGGCATATGCTGGCAAGGGGTCCTAATAAAGGATGGTATTATGCGGTAGGCGGAGGAGAAAGCGGCTGGATAACTCAGCATCCAGAAGATCCAGATATTTTTTATGCAGGCAGTCAAGGAGCACTGCTAACTAGGTATGATCGAAGTAATGGGCAAATACGAGATATTCAGGTATACCCAAGATTTTTTTCAGGGGAACCCGCAGAAGCCCTTCCAGAAAGATGGCAATGGACGTTTCCTATCATGTTTGCTCCGCAAGATAGCAAGGTCATGTACACCTGTTCGCAACATGTTTGGAAAACAACCAATGATGGACAATCTTGGGAAAAGATTAGTCCAGATTTAACCTATGCAGATCCTACAACACTAGGGAAAACAGGAGGGGTAATTACAATGGATATGAATGGCCCCGAGATTTATGCAACGGTATTCGCACTAGCACCTTCCTTTCATGATATTAAAACAATATGGGCCGGTTCGGATGATGGTAAAATTCATATAACGAGAGATGGCGGAGCGAATTGGGAAGATATTACTCCAAAAGAACTTCCAAAATTTTCAAGAGTCAGTATCATAGATGAATCTAAGCATAATCCTGGAACCTTGTATGTGGCTGCTAACCGCTATCAGGTAGATGATAGGGCTCCCTATGTTTTTAAGACGCATGATTATGGCAAGACCTGGAAGAAAATTATTAATGGAATAGCACCGGGTCATTTTGCACGTGCAATACGGGAAGATCATGTGCGACCTGGACTCTTGTTTTTAGCTACGGAACATGGGGTGTATTTTTCAATGAATGATGGTGAGAACTGGGAAAGCCTTCAACTAAAATTGCCAGACACTCCAGTGCGTGATTTGGTAGTTAAGGACAACGATGTGGTATTAGGAACGCACGGAAGAGGATTTTGGATTTTAGATGACATTCAACCCCTGCGGCAGTATACAGAAGCGATGAAAGACAGCGAGGCTGTACTGTTTGAACCGGCCGATGCCATTCGAGGGCTACAGGACGCTACCTTTCAATACTATTTAAAAGAAGAAAAAGACACCATTACTTTTGAAATTTTAGACGCGAGTAATAATGTTATAGACACCTTTACAGGAAGCAAACCTGCGTATAAAGTAGATAAAAACATCCCATGGTGGCGCCGTGGAGGTTCTTCTAAACCCACCACCGCAAAAGGCATCAATACCTTTAAATGGGACTTACGATACCCTGGGGCCACGGATTTTGAGGGCATGATTATCTGGAGCGCAAGACCCACCAGAGGACCTAAAGCTCCTTTAGGAAATTACCAAGTAAGAATGAAGCTAGGGAGCTATGAAAAGACCTTCCCCTTTCAAGTTCTTATGGACCCTAACCTAAAGGGAATTACCAAAGAAGATTTAGACGAACAATTTCAACTGGCCAATAATATTATGCAAAAAACAACGCTCGCAAATGAAGCGGTTATTAAAATTAGAGCGATTAAAACGGCCTTAAAAGATCAACAAGAAAAACTACCAGCGAGCACAAAAAAGAAAACGATCACTCCTTTTCTCAAAGAGCTGAGTGCGGTGGAAGAAAACCTATATCAAGTGAAGAACCAATCTGGGCAAGACCCTTTAAATTTTCCAATTAAATTAAATAATAGGCTCGCTTCTTTACGGCGAAGTGTAGAAAATGGAGATGCCAAACCTACAGACGGTGCCTATAAAGTATTCAACGAACTTTCCAAAGAATTGGAGATAGAATTGACTACACTTTCTAAAACACTTGATGCCTATCTGCCTAAGGTTAATAAAGCCCTTAAGGACGCTGGTGGAAACGTTTTAGAATCCTCTAAATAGCAGGTGGTTTAAGACAGTGTATTTATGGCGTTTTGTATCCTAGTGATACAAGAAGCTTTGCCCAATATTGACATAATATCAAAAAGATGAGGGCCCTTTAGATCTCCAACAATAGCGAGGCGTAAGGGCCCCATAACTTTTCCAAAGCCTAATTCGTTGGCGGTAATCCAGGATTTCACTTTTTCTTCAACGCGTGTAGAAGTAAAATCATCAAGTTCTTGCAGTTGGCCGGCCACTTGCTCCATCAAATGAGGAGTGTCTTCTTTCCATTGCTTTTTTACAGGCTTCTCTGCATAGGTGCTGGGTGTTTCAAAGAAATAATGAGTGAGCGCCCATAAATCATTCACAAAATTGGCACGTTCTTTAACCATTTCTACAATGCCAGTAAGTGTTTCTAGTTCTATTTCAGCAGCATTTGGAAGGTGTTCCGCAAGGATTGGTAAAAATTGTTGTGCCAATTCAGCGGCTGATTTCTGTTGTAAATAGTGGTGATTGTACCATTTGGTTTTTTCAGGATCAAAACGCGCCCCTGATTTATTTACTCGGGCTAAATCGAAAGAAGCAACCAATGTTTCCAAATCAAACAGTTCTTGGTCGGTGCCAGGATTCCATCCTAAAAGTGCAAGAAAATTGATCACGGCTTCTGGAAAATACCCTGCTTCTCTATAGCCTTCAGATTCATTCCATGATAATGGGAACACCGGAAACCCTCCTTTTTCTCCATCCCGCTTGCTTAGTTTGCCTTTTCCTGTAGGCTTCATTATCAGTGGTAAATGAGCAAATTTTGGGGGTTCCCAATCAAAAGCCTTATACAGCAGGTGATGTAGTGCTAAGGAAGGCAACCATTCTTCGCCCCGTATTACATGACTAATTTCCATTAAATGATCATCCACAATATTAGCCAAGTGATAGGTAGGCATGCCATCGCTCTTAAAAAGAATTTTGTCATCTAGAACATTCGAGTCAATTTGTATTTCACCTCGAACAAGATCATTGAGAACAACGGTTTGACCTTCTGGCGATTTAAAACGAATGACGTAGGGCATTCCCTTGGCCAATTTTTCTTGTGTTTCCTCTGGAGAACAAGAAAGAGAGTTGTCTAATTTAAGACGGTTATGCCAGTTGTAAATAAAGGTTTTTCCTTTGGCTTCATGATCTTTTCTGTGAAAATCCAAACGTTCTGGGGTGTCAAACGCATAATAGGCCTGGCCATTCTCTATCAGTTGTAGCGCATATTTTTGGTACAAGTCTTTGCGTTCACTTTGGCGGTAAGGACCATAGCCTCCGTCTTTATTTGGGCCTTCATCGTAAGGAATACCACACCATTCTAGTGACTTTATGATATAGTCTTCCGCGCCCTCTACAAACCTATTTTGATCAGTATCTTCAATTCTCAGCACAAAAGTTCCTTGGTTCTTTTTTGCAAACAGATAATTGAATAATGCAGTTCTAACCCCACCTATATGAAGTGGTCCGGTGGGACTAGGAGCAAAACGAACTCTTATTTTCTGACTCATAAAAGGCTTTTTGAGCTGCAAATATAGGACAACCTTTACTAGCCCAAAAGAAGACGGGAGGCCTTTAAAATGATGATTTAACAAAATATTTTAGGGAGATTTTTCAAGCAATACCTAATTTGGAATAAAGAATTGAATGTGAGTAGTTTTGAGGAAATCATAGAGAAGCTTGAAAAGTTCATTAAACGTTATTACTCTAAACGTTTATTGCAAGGCTTGGTGCTGTTTACAGCGGGAGCTACGTTTCTTTTCTTAATGGTTTCTGGAGTAGAGTATTGGCTTTGGTTAGATTCAAAGCTACGCCTTGCACTATTTGTAGTTTTTTTAGTGCTCCTGATGGTGTTGTCTTACACCTTTATCTTGGTGCCCCTGTCATATTTGTTCAAAATTAAAAAAGGCATCAATGAAAAAGATGCATCCTTACTCATTGGAAAGCATTTTCCTGAAGTAGGAGATAAGTTGCTCAACCTCTTAGAACTTTCCGAAAATCCCAGTCAAACAGATCTATTAAAGGCCGCAATAGAGCAGCGTTCCTTAGCTTTAAAACCACTTCCATTTAAAAATGCAATTGATTTCAAAGAGGTATTGAAGTACGGAAGATTCCTTTTGGTGCCTGCCTTAATTTTCATAGCACTTGTAGTAACGGGATCAATAGGAGATCTCTTTGGTTCTTATAAACGTGTGGTTAATTATAGCGTAGCCTATGAGGAGCCAGCGCCTTTTAAGTTTTATCCTAATGTGGGAGATTGGAGGGTACTGGAAGGAGAACCTTTGGATATTAGAGTTGAAACTATTGGCAGTTACATTCCGCAAGATGTTTACTTAGAAACAGGGCAAGAACGGCTATTAATGCAAAAGGAAGGTAACAACGCTTTTTCCATTCGTGTTCAGCCTCCGTTTGACGATTTTAGTTTCCGTTTTAGTGCTAATGAGGTGGCTTCCAAGGAATATTTTATTTCCGTTAGAAAAGTGCCCGCTATAGCAGATTTTAAAATAGCGGTACAAGAACCAAACTACCTTGGAGGGAAGACCTCGGTCACTACTGGGACTGGTAATATTAAAATTCCCGAGGGCTCCAAAGTACGTTGGAACATTAGGGGAGTGAATGTTTCTCAGGTTCATTTCTATAGTAAGGATAGTATTGAACCGTTTATGAAAACTGCGGAGAATTTCACATTAGAAAAACAAGTGTTCAATGCCATGGAGTACGTTTTAACAACCTCCAATGAGAATGTTAGACACTACGAGAAATTGGGGTATACCATTGATGTGATAAAGGATGCGGTTCCAACTATTAAGGTAGAACAGACGATAGATTCTTTACAAATTAATGAGAGTTACTATTCCGGAGCAGTTTCTGACGACTATGGAATAGCGAGTATAGCATTGGTATACAAGGAGTTAGGCTCTAATAATGAAAAAAGAGAACTGTTATTAAACCCTACTGGTACCATAGAACAATTCTATTACACCTTTCCTAGTGGTATAGTAGTAGAGGAGGGAAAAACGTATGAGTTATATTTTGAGGTCCGTGACAATGATGGACTTAGAAACGGGAAAATTGCTAAAAGCGAACGCTTTTTTTCAACCTTATTAGATGATAAGGAACAGAAAGACAAGACGTTAGAAAATCAGGAGTCCTTAATTAAAGACTTAGGAAATAGTATTAGGGAGTTAGATCTTCAGAACAAAGAACTTGAGGAATTAAATGAGCAACAGAAGCAGGAAACAGCACTTCAGTTTAAGGATAAAGAACGCATAAAACGTTTTCTCCAAAAACAGAAAAGTCAAGAAGCGCTCATGGAAAAGTTTACAAAGGAATTAAGAGAGAATCTTGACAAGGATCGGGCACCTGAAGAAGTAGATGAGTTTTTAAAAGAGCGGCTAGAACGACAAGAATTGGCTGCAAAGCGAAACCAAAAATTGTTAGAGGAATTAGAAAAGGTTGCAGATAAAATAGACAAAGAAGAATTAAAACAGCGATTGGAGGAATTGGCAAAATCTCAAAATTCAGGGAAGAGAAATTTGGAGCAGTTACTTGAACTTACCAAACGGTTTTATGTCACAGAAAAGGCTTCACAGTTATCCCAAGAGTTGTTAGAACAATCAAAGGCGCAAGATAGTCTAGCGGCTTCGGAGAAGAATGTAGAGGAGCAATTAAAAGAACAAGAGGGGTTAAACAAGGACTTTGAAAAACTCGCAGATGAACTTAGGGAGTTAAAAGGAGATAATAGAGCTTTAAAGAAACCTCTTGAGTTCGACTTTAATCGGAACACGGAAGATTCTATAAAAAGGGATCAACAAGGAGCACTAGAGGATCTTGATTCGCAACAGAAAGCGGCATCGGATGCAGATAAAAAGGGATCACAGAACAGCGCAAAGAACAAGCAGCGATCTGCCGCACAAAAACTAGAAGAATTAAGTAAGAAATTAGAGCAAAGTTCAGCAGCAAGCGGAGGGGGTGAAGGTATGGTAGAGGATGCTGAAATGCTTCGCCAAATTTTAGACAATCTCATTACATTCTCATTTAAACAGGAGAATTTATTAGATAGAGTAAACCAAAATAGTGGTGAGGTAAGTGGGTTTTCTAGAACTATAAAAGAGCAAAAGCAATTACGCGCCCTATTTGAACATGTAGATGACAGTTTGTTTGCATTGTCGTTGCGAAGAGCGGAGTTGTCTGAGTTTGTGAATGAACAGATCACAGAGGTCTATTATAACGTAGATAAATCGCTAGAAACAATCGCAGAAAATCAAATCTATCAAGCGGCATCCTATCAGCAATATGTGCTCAATAGTTCCAATGCCTTAGCAGATTTCTTGGCAGATATTCTTGAAAATATGCAAATGAGTATGAATAGCGGTCAAGGCCAGGGACAGGGTCAAGGATTTCAGTTGCCAGATATTATACAAAGTCAACAAGAGTTACAAGAGAAAATGCAAGGGTCATCTGGACAAGGGGGTAAAAGTGGAAGCAGTAAAGGTCAAGAAAGCAAAGAAGGAAAAGGAAGTAAGGGCGATCAAGGCCAACAAAAGGGGCAACAAGGAAACCAAGGGCAAGAAGGACAGGAGGGAGCTAACGGTGATGGTGGAAAAGATGGGAAAACAGGCAAGAATGGTGAAGGATCTGGTGGCGAACAAGGACAAGAAAATGGAGAAGGAGGATCTGAAGGTTTTGGGGGTGTTGGTGAATTGTCAGAGGGACAATTGAACGAATTATATGAGATTTATCAAGAACAGCAAGCAATACGCAGGCAACTTGAAGAACAGCTCAAGAATATCATAGAAAATGAAGACCGGGCTTTAGCGAGAAAATTGGTATTTCAGATGGAGCAATTTGAAAATGAGTTATTGGAAAACGGTATCACTCAGCGTACGCAGAATAGGATGAACCAAATTCAACATCAACTTATGAAGTTGGAGAATGCGGCGCTAGAGCAGGGGAAGAAAAAAGAACGGGAAAGCGAAACAAACACAAAAGACTATTCAGCACCTATCCTTACAAGACCGGAGTTATTGGCTCCTACATCGAAGACTATTGAAATATTAAATAGACAAGCCTTACCTTTGCGCCCGCAATATAAAGACCGTGTAAAACAGTATTTTGGAGGCGAGCGTCAATTTTAGTTACGAAACAAATTTTAGATTACAACGGGCACAAAAAGAGTATTCCGATTGGATTGATAGGGTAGTTCGCTCAGAAGGATTTGAGCTGGGTGAGGTTACCTATATTTTTTGTGATGACGAGTATCTATTAGGGATTAATCAGGAGTATCTAAATCATGACACTTTCACGGATATAATAACATTTGATTATACGCAAGGGAGTCATGTTAGTGCAGACATTTTTATTTCTGTAGAACGCGTTGAGGAAAATGCAAGAACATTCAAAGTGAGTTTCCACCAAGAGCTGTTACGGGTCATGGCACATGGCGCCTTACATCTTATGAAGTACAATGACAAAGTAGAGGAAGATGTAGTTGAGATGCGAAGCAAGGAAGAAGAAAAGATTAAAATGTTCCACGTGGAACGATAGGCTATGTTTGAAAAAGAATACGATGTAATTGTAGTTGGTGGTGGTCATGCAGGAGCAGAAGCAACTGCTGCAGCAGCCAACATGGGTTCCAAAACACTTTTGGTAACCATGAATTTACAGACAATAGGTCAGATGTCCTGTAATCCTGCAATGGGAGGAATTGCAAAGGGGCAAATTGTTCGAGAGATAGATGCCTTGGGTGGGTATAGCGGAGTTATAACAGATAAGTCGGCCATTCAGTTTAAAATGCTGAACAAATCAAAGGGGCCTGCTATGTGGAGTCCTAGAGCACAAAATGACAGGATGCGTTTTGCGGAGGAATGGAGATTGGCATTGGAGCAAACACCCAATGTAGATTTCTATCAGGAAATGGTGTCAGGTTTGCTTGTAAAGGGAGATAAGATAATTGGAGTACGCACTTCCTTAGGTGTAGACATCATGGCAAAGGCGGTGGTGTTAACAAATGGAACGTTTTTAAATGGCTTAATCCATATTGGTGAAAAGCAGTTCGGGGGTGGTAGAGCAGGTGAGCGAGCTGCCACTGGGATTACTGAACAGCTAGTAGACTTTGGTTTTGATAGTGGCAGAATGAAGACAGGGACACCGCCGAGGGTAGATGGCCGTTCCTTGAATTATGAGGTGATGATCCCTCAACCTGGTGATGAACAACCTGAGAAGTTTTCTTATTTAGAAACAGCAAAACTTACCAAGCAGCGTGATTGCCATATGACACATACCAGTGCATTGGTGCATGATTTATTAAGAGAGGGGTTTGATAGATCGCCAATGTTTAATGGAAGAATAAAGAGTATTGGCCCGCGGTATTGCCCTTCAATTGAAGATAAGATTAATCGCTTTGCAGATAAAGACGCGCACCAAATATTTGTAGAACCTGAAGGTTGGAATACTGTAGAAGTGTATGTAAATGGCTTTTCAACCTCATTACCAGAAGACGTACAATACAAAGCATTGCGTTCTGTAAAAGGTTTTGAAAATGTAAAATTCTTTAGGCCTGGGTATGCCATTGAATACGATTATTTCCCACCAACGCAATTAAAGCACACTCTAGAAACTAAGCTAATTAAGAACTTGTACTTCGCCGGACAAATTAACGGTACTACGGGCTATGAAGAAGCGGCATCTCAGGGCTTAATGGCGGGAATAAATGCCCATTTAAAAATTCAAGAAAAGGATCCTTTTATTCTAAAAAGGGATGAGGCCTACATTGGGGTTCTTATCGATGATCTTATCACTAAGGGCACGGAGGAGCCTTATAGAATGTTTACATCTAGAGCGGAATATCGCACGCTTTTACGTCAAGACAATGCCGATTTACGATTAACTCCGAAAGGCTATGAACTTGGTTTGGCAAAAAAAGAACGTCTTATGAAAATGGAAGAAAAACTGAAGAAATCAGACGATTTTGTTTCTTTTTTCAAAAAAACGAGCTTTTCACCGGAAGAAATGAATCCAATTCTAAAGGAAGTTGGTTCAGCCGAAGTAAAGCAATCCGACAAGCTCTTTAAAGTTTTTTCAAGACCGAAGGTAACTATGTCTCACATGCTTCGTTTGGAAAGTGTTTCTGATTTTGTGGGGAGCAATGATTTAAATCATGAGGTCCTCGAACAAGCAGAGATACAAGTAAAATATTCTGGGTACATAGCAAAAGAAAAGAATAACGCAGACAAGTTACAGCGCTTAGAGAATGTAAAAATCCCAGAGAATTTTGATTATAGTCGCCTAAAATCACTATCCATGGAGGCCAGAGAGAAGCTGCAAGAAATACAACCCGTAACGCTTTCACAGGCTTCAAGAATTAGTGGTGTTTCCCCTTCGGACCTAAGTGTTCTATTAGTATTTTTAGGAAGATAAGCCTGAGGTTCCACGTGGAACATGCTCGGGTTTGGCTTGATTTTTGATCTTCATTTGTAACTAAAATCAACGCCATCAATGAAACCATTTTACTTAGTAATTTCCTTTGCTGTACTATGCGCCTCGTGTATTCCTTTACGTACGGCGCCAAAGATTGCAGACCATAAAACCATCACCGGAAAACGTTTTAATAAAGAGCTTCCAAAAAAACAATTGTTTGTTTTCGAGGATCCAAAAGACGAAGGTGCTTTCTATGATTTTGTAAATATTAGTTATGGTTTGGAGGATTATTATGTAGATGTTGGTGTCCCATTTGTGGTATCACAAAAGGCGTATTATTTTTCTTTTTATGAAGTAGAAAAACAAAGCAAGGCTCTTAATCTGTTACCTATTTTAATGGATGTAAGTTTAAACGCAGCGCTAGGGAATGATGACTTTGAGGTTTACACGGCTACCAGTGAAAACACTATTTCTCGCAAGGGTAATTATTACATTGCCATAGAAGTGTATGATGACGCAGGGAAGGATTGTTTAGAGGCAACTTACCTAAACAATGAGCAGGTTTTAAACTATCTTCGCAGCCTTAAAGAACGCTATCTGGCAACGGAGAATTACCATGAAATTGTTTTTAAAAACCAGTGACCATTTTTTAACAAAAGAGCATTTTGAGCTGCACTATGATGCTAGCCTAGACATGCTCGTCACGAAACCAAGGCCGGAAGATCCTAGCAAGTATTATGAGTCAGACGCGTACATTTCTCATTCAGATGTACCGCGATCTTTTTTAGAAAGACTGTACCATACTATTAAAAAAAGAAATTTGGCAAGCAAGCTTCGATTGCTTGTTCGTTACGCCAAGCAAGACCATTCTCTTTTAGATGTAGGAGCTGGAACTGCAGAATTTTTGTGGTATGCTAAAAGTAGAGGCTGGTTGGTTCAAGGAGTAGAACCCAACCCAACCGCCGTAGCTGTTGCTCAAGAAAAGGGCATTGACTTAAAGAAGGAATTAAAAGAATTGCCAGGAACAAAATATCAAGTCATTACTCTTTGGCATGTATTAGAGCATTTACCCGAATTAAAAGAAAATATTGGGCGCTTAGCCTCCTTATTAAAGGAAGAAGGTACCTTAATAGTTGCCGTACCAAACTATAAATCTTTTGATGCAAAATATTATAACGCTTATTGGGCAGCTTACGATGTCCCTAGACATCTTTGGCACTTCTCTAGGCATTCTATACAGCGCTTGTTTCAAGAACACAATTTAGAAGTTGTGGAGACGCGCCCAATGTGGTTTGATGCTTTTTATGTGTCTTTGCTTAGCGAGACGTACAAGAAAAGCAAAGCGAAATGGATCAAGGCTTTCTTCATAGGTTTATGGTCCAATCTGCGAGGACTAGTGACCAAAGAATACAGTTCCCACATTTACATTCTTAAAAAGGCCAATTAAAACCCTCTGCGTTTTGATCTTCTTACTAGGAAGGGTCTTTATTGACGATCATTAAAAAAGGCCTTAGATGACCTTAAAACGCACTTGATTTAATAGAACATATCGATCAAAACATTATTTCTTCATAAGAAAAACTAATAAAAAGCTGTGAACTTATTTTAATAGCTAATAGGAGGTCTAAGCGCTTTTGTTATTTTTGCCTCCTCATAACAAATAGAGATGAAGAAGGTAAGTATAATTTTAGGGTTGCTTTTTATGGTTTCTTGCCAACAAGACAAAATAGGTTTTGTAGACAATGTAAAACTCATGGATGGCTATCAAGAGAAAATTGAAGTGTCTAACCGTTTTAAAGCGAAAGCGGAAGCGATGAACAAAAAACGGGATAGTATTTCACAAGCTTTTCAATTAGAATATCAAGAGCTTCAAACAAAAGCGCAAGGGTGGTCGCAGAAAAAGGCACAAGAAGAATTGGGCTTGTTACAACAAAAGAGTCAATTCTTAGGGCAACAAATTCAGCAAGAAGAGCAGCAAATCCAAGCACAAGGGCAAACCGAAATGGATAGTGTGGTGAGCAAGGTTAAAAAGGAAATACAAGCCTACGGAAAAGCCAATGGGTATACCTATATTTTAACTGGTGGCGAAGGAGGTAGTGTACTGTATGGAGCAGATACTAAGGATCTCACCTCCGAAGTTCTCAAAATTCTAAACGAGAAATACAGCAACTAAAAATTATGTAAAGCCCTGATAATCAGGGCTTTTTTATTGCAATAAAAACAATAAAAAGACGGTGGGTACCAAATAGATGACAATTGTCTTAGCACCTTCGTAATCTTTTGCAATACGCTGACCTACTAGTAGCATTAAAAGGCTTATGCATGCCACAAGCGCTGCGTAGTATGCAAACTCCTTGTGATCGTAAAGTAGAAGATGCACCCATCCTATAAGTGCCAATACACCAGCTAAGAGTTCCATGACGGTCACAGTACCCAGAAGCAAAGGCACAACGTTTTTAAAGGGAGACTTTGCAAAATGGCTTTTTAACCAGGATAAATTACCTTTCCAATCAACTACTTTATCAACACCACTTTGCATAAAGACAATTAGGATAAATAGAAGCAGGACTAGGGAGGCTTCGTTGCCAGAAAAATGAAAATGCATACTATTATTTTAAGAGGGCTTTACATGTAAAAGCCTTGTTAGTTTTATTGAGAGATCTGTAAATATTACTCTAGAGTTTCCGTTGCGTTCCACATGAATCATGGCCTTTTCTAATTCTGCAAAAAGGGCCTCAACGTTATTTTCATGAACAAAGGGAGCAAACTTTTTTAGTTCAAAATTATCAACATGAATTTTAGAATACACCAGGTCCTGTGTGTTGTAATTTAAAAGCAGTGCTTGCCGTATGATGGTCATACAATACGAAAGGAATTTCTTTTGTACTTCACGACCCACTTTTGCCAGTTCTTCACTCCACAAAATTAAATCTCTAATGGCCGCCTTATTTCCTTTTGCTTTAAAGGCGCTGCGGACCCATTGCACAAACCATTTTTCAAAAATTAGATCCTCAGAGTCTTGATTCATTAAATCAAGGGCCTTGTTGAAATTTCCATTGGCTTCATGGGCAATTAATTGAGCGGCAGCAGCTGTCATGCCTTTTTCTACTAAAGCATCAGAAATTACTTGCTCTGGTAATCTAGGAAAATGAAGTAGTTGGCAACGAGATCTTATAGTCCCTATAAGCTGTTCCTCTTCTTCTGCGAGTAAGAGAATAACCGTTTTTGCAGGAGGCTCTTCTATAAGCTTCAAGAGTTTATTAGAAGCTGCAATATTCATTTTTTCAGCCATCCAGACTATCAAAATTTTATAGCCTCCCTCATAAGATTTTAAGGACAATTTTTTTACAATGTCTTGAGCTTCATCCACCCCAATTTGACCTTGCTTTTTTTCTATGCCAATAAAGCGATACCAGTCAAATAAATTTCCATACGGTTGTTCTGAAAGAAACTGCCGCCATTCCGTTAGGTAATTATTGCTCACCGCATGGCTTTTTACTTTATCTGAATTAGCTACCGGAAAAGCAAAATGGATATCCGGATGGGTAAAACTAGTAGATTTATGCAAGCAGCTATTATACGCGGCAGTGTCTTCCTTTTTTGTATTACAAATAAGGTATTGCGCATAGGCAAGTGCAATAGCCAAAGTTCCAGAACCTTCTGGACCAACAAACAATTGAGCGTGTGGAATGCGCCCTTTATCTGCAGAGGTGATAAGGTGCGCTTTTAAGTGTTTTTGTCCAAGAGCATTTTCGAAAAGCATCGATTCAAATATAGCGTATTTGAAAGTGTAAAAATGAAATTAATAGGCCAGAAGAATTGACATAAAATTTATTTTGGGAGCACATGGAATTGGTTAATTTTGAATCTAAACCAGGACACAGATGAAAACAATAGACGACTATAATTTTGAGAATAAAAAAGCCTTGATTCGGGTAGATTTTAATGTACCATTAGATGCCTCTTTTAATGTTACGGATACCAGCCGAATTGAAGCGGCCAAACCTACCATTCTTAAAGTATTAGAAGACGGAGGGAGCGCAGTTTTAATGAGTCACCTAGGACGCCCTAAGGGACAGCGTAACCAAGACATGTCTTTAGAGCACATTTGTGAAAAAGTATCTGAAATTATAGGGGTTCAAGTAAAATTTGTAGCCGATTCTATTGGGGAAAAAGTAGAAGAAGCGGTGGCAGCATTACAAAGTGGTGAAATTCTATTGTTAGAGAACTTAAGATTCTATGCGGAAGAAACTGCCGGAGACACCTCCTTTGCCGAAGCACTTTCTGCGTTTGGAGATATCTATGTAAATGACGCCTTTGGTACCGCGCATAGAGCACATGCTTCTACCACAATTGTAGCACAGTTTTTCCCAGAGAATAAGTGTTTTGGGTATTTGTTAGCGAAAGAAATTAAGGCCATAGAAACGGTCATGCAAACTGGTGAAAAACCAGTAACGGCCATTTTGGGTGGTGCTAAAGTATCTTCTAAGATTACCATTATTGAAAATATTTTAGACAAAGTAGATCATCTTATTATTGGTGGTGGAATGACCTACACATTTGTAAAAGCGCAAGGAGGTTCGGTGGGTGATTCTATCTGTGAAGACGACAAGATGGAATTGGCATTAAATATTTTGAAGCAAGCTGCCGAAAAGAATGTGAGCATACACCTGCCAGTAGATGTGGTGGCTGCAGACGATTTTAGTAATGACGCCGCCACCCAAGTGGTTCCTGTAAATGAAATTCCAGCAGGCTGGCAAGGACTAGATGCCGGTCCAGCTACTTTAGCTCAGTTTAAAGAAGTGCTTTTACAATCTAAAACAATTTTGTGGAATGGTCCAGTGGGCGTTTTTGAAATGGAGAATTTTGCAGCTGGGACTATTGCCATTGGAAATTTTGTAGACGAAGCCACAGAGAACGGTGCATTTTCTTTAGTTGGCGGGGGTGATTCTGTAGCAGCCGTAAAGCAATTTGGTTTTAAAGACAAGGTAAGTTATGTTTCTACCGGAGGAGGAGCCATGCTAGAGAGTTTAGAAGGAAAGACCTTACCTGGTATTGCCGCAATATTAGGCTAATCAAGACGTTATCGATTAACGGCATTTGTCCGAATTTTTAAGTTTTTGACCCGCATCTTTTTGATTTTGGGAAAAAAACTGCATTTTAGTTGGTCCCAAACTAAACCGTGGTCGATGATGAAAGTACGATTTGTAGCTAGTTCCCTTATTATTGCCCTATTGACAGCGAATACTGTCTTGGCACAAGATACTATACAACAAGAGTCTGTGTCTACAGATTCAATTGCTCAGCAACCTAAAGAGGCACTGCAAACGACCACCAATACTATTCAAGATAGCGGGCTCAAGATTCCGGCAATTTCCACCAAAGAGAAAACGTCACTTCAAGATCTAGAAGAAGCCTATGCCTATGATAGTCTATGGTTGCAGGAATTAGCAAAGCATGAAGATTATTTTAATGAAATGTTTGAAGAGGTTACCTCTTCAGAAAAAGACAGTCTAGCGTATTTAGAATTGCCAACGGACACCCTGAAGGCAAGATTGGCGCTTTTAAATGAAAAGACCCCTTTTAATATTGCATACAATCCTTCCTTAGAACGGGTAATTAAAAGCTTTTTAACCCGTAAGCGAGGGCTCATGGAACGTATGCTCACCTCGAGCCAGTTTTACTTTCCGTTATTCGAGCAAGAGTTAGACAATCAAGAAATACCGCTAGAGGTGAAGTACCTCGCCATTGTGGAATCTGCTTTAAATCCGCGTGCACGCTCCAGAGTAGGCGCAACGGGTCTATGGCAGTTTATGTTTTCTACAGGGAAGCTCTACGGACTGGATGTTAGCAGTTATGTAGATGAAAGGAGAGATCCTATAGCATCTACCAAAGCGGCTAGTAAATATCTTGGCAAACTCTATGATATTTTTGGAGATTGGGACCTGGCGTTGGCCGCCTATAACTCAGGTCCAGGCAACGTCAATAAAGCAATACGAAGATCTGGAGGTTACACCAATTACTGGAATATTCGCAGAAACTTACCGAGAGAAACTGCGGGGTATGTACCTGCATTTTTAGCTACTATGTATTTGTTTGAATATGCAGAAGAACATGGGTTAAAAGGTGAGAAAGTACCGCGGCCGTATTTTGAAACAGACACTGTGCACGTAAAAGAATTAATCACTTTTGACCAAATTTCAGAATTGGTGGGTATTTCTAAAGAAGAATTACAAGTTTTAAATCCTCAATACAAACTCAACATTATTCCAAAAGTAAAAGGCAAGACCTATACATTGCGTTTGCCTGTGAAACATTTAGGCACATTTGTAACTAATGAAACGGCCATTTATGCTTTTGCGAAAACCGAGATTGAGAAACGTGAAAAACCCTTACCTCAAATGGTTAACAGTAGTGATCGCATTCGCTACAAGGTAAGAAGTGGTGACTACTTGGGGAAAATTGCAGAACGTTACGGTGTGGGAGTGAGCCAAATTAAGCGATGGAATGGTTTAAGAAGCAATAATCTACGAATAGGCCAACGTCTCACCATTTACCCTAGAAAACCGGTGACCACCAGCAAGCCAAAACCCGTGGCGGCCAAATCAACGCCTTCAAAACCCATTACCTTACCAAGTGACCCCTCTAAAGTGCACGAAGTGCAGTCTGGAGATTCATTATGGACCATTTCTAGACAATATCCAGGAATTAGTATTGAAAATTTACGAGAATGGAACGGTATTAGTGGTAGTAACTTAAAACCGGGGACCAAGTTGAGACTGTGCAATTGTTCTTCGTAAATTAGAAGCATGAAACATTTGGGAACACTATGTACAGCAGTAATTTTACTGCTAGTACTCTCTTGCAAAGAATCGAATTCATCGAAGCGTTTTTTACCCCCTTCCACAGGGAGCGTTAACTCCTTAATGGTGGTAATGGATACCGAGCTGTGGCGCGGTGCCGTTGGCGATAAGGTACGTGAACTTTTTGCGCGACCTTCTTTAAGTTTAATGCCAGAACAGCCTATCTTATCTCTTACTCAGATACCACCGCAAGTTTTTTCTGGTGCAACAGCACATTCTAGATCTGTACTCTTTGTACAACAGGATACCTTAACGGTGGCACACGTTAAAAGCAATGTATATGCGCAACCGCAAAAAGTTACTGTGGTTAAAGGAACTAATTATAATGAACTAGTAGCGGGACTCGAAGAGGTGGCACCCAAGGCAATTGCTGCCTTTAAACAGGTAGAGCTTGCAGAAGCACAGAAACGCTTTACCCGTTCTTTAAACAAAGAAACCGCCCTACAAGATAATTTTGGAATTGGGATGACCATTCCCTCTGCCTATAGAGTTGGCAAACAGGAAGAAAATTTTGTATGGTTAGACCGCCAAATTCCAAAAGGAACTATGAATATTGTGGTGTATTCCATGCCTGAAGACAGTTTTGTGAACGATTCTACTTTTGTGGGGGATGTTGTAGCGATGCGAGACTCTATTGGCAAGAAATACATTCCTGGACCTGATGATGGTACCTTTATGATGACCGAAAAGGCATTTGCTCCGTATCTTTTTCCAGCACAAATAGGCCCTTTAAAAGGGGCAGAAGCAAGAGGTATTTGGGAGATTAATGGGTATCCTATGGCAGGACCATTCCTTACCTATATTTTAAACGACACCATTAATAACCGCAAGTTGGTTATTGAAGGGTTCACCTTTGCCCCTTCTACCCCCAAAAGGGATTATATGTTTGAGTTGGAAGCAATTTTAAGAACGATCAGTATAAAACCAAAAACGGACGGATAATTAATCCGCCCGTTTGCTTTATTTAGAAGTTTAGTTGTTTATTCTTGAACGAAAATAAATTCAGATCGTCTGTTTAATTGATGCGCTGCCCTAGAACAAGAAGTTCCATCTTGACAATCATTTATTAGCTGCTCTTCACCATATCCAATGGCGCTAACAATCTGGTTGGCATCCACCCCTTTAGAAAGTAAGTAGGCCTTAGACGCTTTAGCCCTTTTATCTGAAAGGTACTTATTGTAATCTGCATTACCCCTGGAATCTGTGTGCGATTCAATTTTTAGTTTTATGCCCTCATGCGAAACCAAGTAATCTGCTAAGCGATCTAACTCCTTCTTGGCATCTTCTCGAATGGTAAAACTGTCGAAATTAAAGTATACAGCCTCTGTCTTAAACATTGGCACATTTTCTTCGGTCTTCACAATCTCTACCGCATCTTCTGGAATGAGCTTTTGAGTTAATGTAATCTGTATGTTGTCTTTGGTACTTAAAGGTTCCATAACCTCTTCGTATGCGTCTTTTTTTACATTTAACACATAGTCATAATTAGAAATCAAGTTCTCTAATTCAAAAGTTCCATTTTCACTAGTTTCTATTTCGGCAATCTTAAGATCATTGGTATCAAACAGCACTACATTGGCTCCTGCAATAGGCATTTCGGTGATAGCATCGATAACCATGCCGTCTATACGGTTCTTATTTTCAATGACATTCTCGAACTGTGTTCTCTTAAAGTAATAAATATCATCACTTCCTTTTCCTCCTTTTCTGTTAGAAGCTAGAAATCCGGTTTCTCCATTCTTGTTCAATGCAAAAGAAAAATCGTCCCGGATACTATTGAAGGGCTTCCCTAAATTAATAGGCGCTTCAAGACCTTCTTCGGTAAATGTAGTTTGGTAAATATCTAGACCTCCTAGACCAGCTCTCCTATCCGATGAAAAATACAATTTCTCGCCGTCTACAAATGGGAACATTTCTTTTCTTCCAGAATTTATTTCGGGCCCTAAGTTTCGCGGTTCAGAAAATGTACCATCGGCTGCGATATCTACGACGTACAAATCCGTGTACCCATAGCCTCCAGGCATATCCGAAACAAAATACATCTTAGAACCATCTGGGGTTAAGGCAGGATGCCCTGTAGAATAATTGTCGTTGTTAAAGGAAACTTCTTTAGGATCTCCCCATGTGTCACCGTCTAACTGAGAAACAAAAATCTTTAGATGATTAACGTTTTTGTTTTTACGTTTTTTACGTTTCTTTCCATTTCTAGTAAAGTACATGGTCTTCCCATCTGGTGTAAATGTTGCAGAAGCCTCATGTTCTTTAGAATTAATGGCCTTAGAGAGTTTTCTAACGCCACTTAATTCATAACCCTCCCCAGTATTAGACGCCTCATAAAGGTCTAAAAACGGCTGGTTGTTCCACTTGTAAATTTTGGTTTTAAATACACCGGTGTCGGCGGCGGAGGCAAAAACGATTTTACCATCTGGCTTAAAGCTGGTACCAAATTCCGAGTATTTGGTATTAATTTTAAGATTCTTGAGTAAAATTTGTTCCTTGTATTTTAAAAAGCTAGGATTGGTTACCGTTTGTTCAAAGTCCTTTTGAGCAATGATGTCTAAAATTCTATCTGCATTTTCTTTGCGTCCTACTCCCTTGAGCACATCAGAGTATTTAAACAAATCGTCTTTAGACAGCACATCTCCATAATTTTCATAAAGCATGGTATACCATTTAGAGGCATTTTCCATATCACCAATGTAGTAATGGGCATCTGCGGCTTTTTGTAATGTTTGCATGGCTAGCACATTCTTGGCATAGCTTAAAGCTTCCGAGTAGCGCATAGATGCTTCGGAATACCACATATTGTCAAAAGCCTTGTCTCCTGCTTTAATGAGTTTACGCACCAATTTGTTTTCTGTGCTGTTGGTAGTGGGTACGCTGGTTGTTGCATCCGAAGGGGTGCTTCCTGGGAGCGCAAGCAATTCTTCCTCCAGGTCTGTCTGTAAATTAGTAACAGTGATCTCCTGGGCCTGAAGTGACAACAGACCAATAGAGAGCAACATAACGATGATTAGCCTCATACGATTTAATTTGGATTTGGGAAGTTCCGAAGTCACAGGCCTTCTGGCACAATAACTACAAACACTAACATAACGTCAAATTACGGATGAGGATATGCGAGAATGAATTTTTTGTTGTGAAATGAGGCATTCATGCGGTAAACGCACAAATAATGAAGATGATACTCCTAAGCTAGACTAGAAAGTGCAGTAAAATTAGGAGCTAGCGCCGTTTTTATCTTCGAGCTTTTCGTCTTCTTTTGAAGCATCTTTAAACTCTTTGATACCGCTTCCAAGACCGCGCATTAATTCAGGTATTTTTTTACCTCCAAATAGTAGTAAAACCACTACCACAATTAGCACAATTTGCCAAGGACCTAACATGCCAAGAAAAAAAGAAAGGGCAACCATAATATTTACTTCTCGAATTAGAATTTCAAAAATACAAAAAACCTGTGGGCTTTGCTGTTAAAGAACGCAACAGCTTTATAAAGATTGCAAATGAAAGCATAAAACGTGTTGAAATTTCCAAAATCTTTCACATCTTGTGTCCTTGCAGGAAAAAAGTCAATTCTAAAACTATCTTTGCCATTATGGCCGCGAAAAAAAAGAAGGGAAAGGAAATCAAGAAAAAGCTGCTGCATAAGTACCGTTTAGTGATACTAAACGAAAACACTTTTGAAGAAAAGATTTCCTTTAAATTAAACCGTCTCAACGTTTTTGTGACGGGCACTTTTTTTATCATTGTGCTTATTGGTTTAACAACGTTGCTTATTGCATTTACCCCTCTTAGAGAGTACATTCCTGGGTATTCTAGCACCAAACTAAAGCGACAAGCCACGGAGCTTACCTATAAAACCGATTCATTAGTTACGGTATTAAATTATACCAATAGGTATTTAGATAATGTGCGCTTGGTGCTGCGTGGCGAAATTGAAAACAACGAAACCACAAGAGATTCCCTATTTGAGCGCTATCAATTGGATCCTTCTTCGGTGAATTTAGAACCTATTGAGCAGGATTTACGCCTAAGAGAAGAGGTTGCCTTGGAAGATAAATACAACTTATTTGAACGTAGTTTGGGCGATTTTGGGAATGTTCTCTTCCCCCCATTGTCTGGCACGGTTTCACAAGAATTCGATTTAGAAAAGCAACACTATGCCATTGATGTAGTAGCGGTGGAAGGGTCTCCTGTAAAAGCGGTTGGAGATGGCACTGTAATTTTTGCAGAATGGACCGCAGAAACTGGCTATGTTATACTTATTGAACACGCCAACAATTTAATCTCTGTTTATAAGCATAATGGCTCGCTTACCAAAGTACAAGGAGATTTGGTAAAATCTGGAGAAGTTATTGCTTCGGTTGGTAATACAGGCCAATTAACCACAGGACCTCACCTTCATTTTGAACTTTGGCAAAACGGAAAGCCCAAAAACCCAGCAGATTTTATAGCCTTCAACTAAAACAATGTCTTTAAAATCATTCGCAGCCAAAATCTTTGCCCGAAGGGTATACTCTAGAAATAGAAAATGGATCCAGAACCCTGTAGCTACCCAGCAAAGGGTGTTTAAAGAACTAATTTCCAAGGCAACCAACACGCAGTTTGGAAAGGACCATTCTTTTGCTACCATTACCACCCATGCAGATTTTACAAAGCAGGTCCCGGTAAGAGATTATGAGGCACTAAAGCCCTATGTGGAACAGATAAAAGAAGGGCAATTAGACGTTTTATGGCCAGGCAAACCTGAATATTTTGCTAAAACTTCGGGAACTACTTCAGGAGCTAAGTACATACCAATTACCAAAGAATCCATTAGATTCCAGATTAATGCTTCTAGAGATGCCATTTTAACTTATATCCACGAAACAGGTAATGCCGCCTTTGTTGATGGCCGTATGATATTTCTTCAAGGCAGCCCGGAAATGGATGAAATAGCAGGGATTAAAACAGGAAGATTGTCTGGAATATCTGCCCATTATGTGCCAAACTACCTTCAAAAAAATAGATTACCTAGTTGGGAGACCAACTGTATTGAAGATTGGGAAACCAAAGTAAATGCGATTATAACCGAGACAGAACAAGAAGACATGACTGTTATTGCAGGAATACCTTCTTGGGTACAGATGTATTTTGAAAAACTAAAAGAAAAACATCAAAAACCGGTTGGAGACTTATTCAAAAACTTTGAGCTTTTTATTTACGGAGGGGTGAATTATGAGCCCTATCGTGCAAAATTCGAGGCACTTATTGGAAGACCTGTAGCAAGTATTGAACTATTCCCGGCGAGCGAAGGGTTTTTTGCCTATCAAGACCGCCAAGACACCAAAGGCATGTTATTGCTTTTAAATTCAGGGATCTTTTATGAGTTTATACGGGCTGATGAATTTTTCGATTCAAACCCTACAAGACTTACCATAGGTGAGGTTGAACTGGGGGTAAACTATGTAATGATTATAAGTACCAATGCAGGCTTGTGGGGGTATAACCTTGGAGATACCGTTCAGTTTATTTCTCTTAGCCCATACAGAGTCATAGTTTCGGGAAGAATTAAACATTTTATTTCTGCCTTTGGGGAACATGTTATAGCGAAGGAGGTAGAGCAAGCCATGCAAGAAGCTATTGCCGCTACAGGAGCACTAGTGAATGAATTTACTGTGGCCCCTCAGACTTCCCCTTCTGAGAAAGAATTGCCATTTCATGAATGGTTTGTAGAGTTTGAGCAACCACCGAGCGCTATGGATAAATTTTGTGCAGTTCTAGATCAATCTCTCCAAAACCAAAACAGTTATTATTTTGATTTAATTGAGGGTAAAATTTTACAACCCCTTAAAGTGCGGGGCATTGTAAAAGATGGTTTTAAAGAATATATGAAGACCATTGGCAAACTAGGAGGCCAAAACAAAATACAACGGCTCTCTAATGACCGTAAGCTGGCAGATGCCTTAGAGGGGTTTGCAGAAAAATGTAAGTAGTACGTACATTTTTGTAAGTATATTTTCCTGTATTTTTGTGCGGAAACTGTGCTATGACCGCCAAAACAACTGAAACAACCAGAGCTCAAGAATCCACCAATGCTATAGAGCGGCTTTACATTACCATGCGGCATCTATTAAATAGGGGGTTTTATAAACCTTCTGGAGTTTCAGGGAATGCTTTAAAAAATGCGCTCCTCGTTTTACGTCCAGAAATTTATGGGTCGGTTGCAGAAGAGAAAGGAGAACTTAATGGTCTTATTTATGTTCTGGAGCGTTTGCCGGAAGGCATTGAACAATGCAGGTTCATTAATTTAACTTCGGACGAGGGCTTTTCTAAATCGCATTTAAAACCTATTATTCCGCCAAAAAGGAGGCGAAATTGCTACCGTATAGATGAGGAGCAAATGAATATTGAGATCACCCGAGGGAGGTCTGATATTTATGACATCCTCACTCATTTAACTTTTCTATTCATAGAGTCAAACAAGATTTGTGAACGCGTATTTTTTGAAGAAGATCAAAGTACAGTGCGTGATTGGGATAAATTAGTGGCTTTTGTAAAAAGCAAAAAGAAAACAGACCAAGCCAGAGAAGTAGCTCTTATTCATGTAGCCAACATTTTGGGAAGGACGTTTGATGAGGTGGTAGACATCCATTCTAAGTTGCATAGCAAAGAACAACCCGATCGTTTCTTAGAAATCATTTATTGGTTAGGACTCTTGGCAATTGAAGAGCAAACCACTGGAAATAAACGAACCATAACTTTTAGTCCGCTGTTACGAGAACGACTAGGGCATCATATTCATGGGGAGCGTTGGGCCAACACGATTAAGAACCAATTACATGCTTCTGGATCTTTACAGCGGCCCTTGCATATTATAAGTGCAAATATGCACAGCGTTATGAATACGCTATTTGCCAGAACTGCTTTAAAGGAGGTACAAAAGGGTAAAAGTGCTTTAGACCTATATAAAAGTCTAAGTCTTAGCGAGAATGAAGCCTTGCGTCAAAAAGTGGAACAAATGGCCGAAAAGAACGGGATGGTATACATTGATGACCGTTCTGGGGCCAATATCGATGTGCAGCTTTTTGATACTGCCAAGTTTAGCAACGATGCATGCTGCTATCACTTTCCTACCCAAAAAGCTTCGGAAGACAAGCCTATTATAGTAGTAATGGATTATGCCTTTGGAGAACAAGCATATGAATGTATTGATGAACTACTAAAACCATATGTTGTCAATGGAGAGAAGCATTTTTTAAATGTGGATTCTATTTCAATCATGGGAAAAGCAGGCATTTTAGATGGCGGAAAGGGCGATGTAATGATCCCGTCTGCCCATATTTTTGAAGGAACTGCGGATAATTACCCATTTAATAATGAACTTTGCGCAGCAGATTTTGAAGGAAATGGTTTAAAGGTTTTTGAGGGCACTATGGTAACCGTTTTAGGAACCTCTTTGCAGAACAAGGATATATTGCGCTTTTTTTATGAATCTACCTGGAATGTCATTGGGTTGGAAATGGAAGGGGTGCATTACCAGAAAGCAATTCAGTCTGCTTCAAAAATTAGAAAAAGCATTAAAAAAGAGGTGAAAGTTCGCTATGCCTACTATGCCTCGGATAATCCTTTAGAAACAGGGAGTACTTTGGCTTCAGGGGGCTTAGGGACTACAGGGGTAAAACCCACCTATTTAATTACAGATAGAATATTAGAACAACTTTTTAATTCATAGCATATGGCAGAACAAGCAAAAAACACTGGTTCTGATGAGATCGATTTAGGACAGCTCTTTCAATTAATTGGCAGAGGTTTTCAACGATTTTTTGATTTTATCGCCTCTATATTCAAGGGGCTATTTCACGTACTTATAGCGATATTACTTTTTGTACAAAAGAATTTTATTATTCTAGCGGCAGCTGCGATTATTGGCGCGGTTGGAGGGTACTTTGCCGATCAATATAAAACACCAAAGTATATTTCTAAAATGGTGGTAGAACCAAACTTTAATAGTGTACAGCAGCTATACAATAACATAGATTTTTATAACGATTTAGCAGAAGCTGAAGATTCTATTTCCCTTGCCAATGCATTGGGAATTGAGGTTATGGAAGCATCATCTATCAAGGAATTGTTTGTGGATTCTTATTCCGATGAAAATCAGAAAATTAAATTGTTTGATGAGTTTATAAGAGAACTAGACACGACAACTGTGAAAGCCCTTGATTTTGAAAGTTATTTAATGAATTTCAATTCAATGGATGCCCGTTTTCATCAAATATCTATTATCGCGACCAATGATCAGGTAGCCAAAAAAGTGCAACCAGCCATTGTGACCTCTATATCGGCAAATGAGTATTTCAAATTACAAAAGCGTATCAATGACGAAAACTTAAAACTGCAGGAAGATATTTACATGAATCAGCTTTCAGAAATAGACTCTTTACAACAGCTGTATAAAAGGGTTCTTGAGAAAGAAGCAGATAAACCCATGCAAGGGACGAGTATAAATCTAGCAGAGAACGGTCAAGCACAAAATAAGGAATTAGCCTTGGTAAAAGAACGGGATGTACTAAAAAACCGATTGGTACTACTTAACAAGGAGAAGGCAGATAAATCATCGATTTTAAATGTAATTAGTGATTTCCCGTCGCGCGGCGTCAAGGTTAAAGGGTTTTGGAAGAGTTTCAAGTTTTTATTGCCTTTAGGATTGATAACTTTGACTATTTCAATTTTAGGCCTAATAGGACTATCAAATTATCTAAAGAAATACCAGAAAAATATTTAATACATTAAAAAGAATATATGTTTTACAAAGGAAAATCTTTATTAATAACAGGTGGCACGGGTTCTCTGGGAAAAGCATTGACCCAATTCATATTGGAGAAACACCCGGAGATTAGAAGATTAATAATTTTTTCTAGAGACGAACAGAAGCAATTTCAAATGGCTCAGGAGTTTCCACAGGAAAAGTATCCTCAAATCCGTTACTTTATCGGAGATGTTCGAGATAAAGAAAGGTTAGAACGTGCTTTTAAGGGTGTGGACTATGTAATTCATGCGGCTGCTATGAAACATGTACATTTAGCAGAATATAATCCGGAAGAATGCATTAAAACCAATATTGGAGGAGCCCAGAATGTTGTGGATGCCTGTCTTGCAACTGAAGTGAGTCGTGTAGTTGCACTTTCTACAGATAAGGCATGTGCACCAATTAACCTATATGGTGCGACAAAGCTTACCTCTGATAAATTATTTGTTGCCGCCAATAATATTAAAGGACATAATCCCATACGGTTCTCTGTGGTTCGTTATGGAAATGTGATGGGTTCTAATGGTTCAGTAATTCCCTTTTTTATAAAAAGGAAGAAAATAGATAATATTCTACCTATTACAGATAAGGACATGACGCGGTTTAATATTTCACTATCGGGTGGAGTTGAAATGGTCATGCATGCCCTAGAGAATGCATGGGGTGGTGAACTTTTTGTTCCAAAAATACCTTCCTACAGAATCACTGATGTTGCTGAAGCCATTGGTCCTGATTGTGAAAAACCTGTTGTTGGAATAAGACCTGGGGAGAAGATTCATGAAGAGATGATCACTCCGTCTGATTCTTTTTACACCTATGATCTAGGTAAGTATTTTGCTATTTTGCCCGTAACTCCCAATTGGTCCCTTGAAGATTTTTTAAAAGAATTCAATGCAAAAAAAGTACCTGAGGGATTTAGCTATAATTCGGGGAATAATACAGAATGGGAGACTGTTAATGGTTTAAGAGAATTAATAAAAAATCATGTTGATCCAACCTTTTCACTTTAAATGAGTAAAAAAGCAATTCCTTACGGGCGTCAAAACATAGACGATACTGATATAGATGCAGTGGTTTCAGTATTAAACCAAGATTTTCTTACACAAGGGCCAAAAATTTTAGAATTTGAGCAAGCATTCGCTGAATATATTGGCACAAGGTATGCCGTGGCGGTTTCTAATGCCACAGCAGGATTGCATATTGCTGTAACTGCCTTAGGACTTTCTAAAGGAGATAGAATTATCACTACTCCCATAACTTTTGCTGCTTCCGCTAATTGTGCGCGGTACGTAGGAGCTGAAGTCTGGCTCGCTGATATTGATCCGGACACTTATTTGATTAGTCTGGAAAAAACAAGAGCATTATTAGAAAGCAAACCAAAGGGGTTTTTCAAAGGAATTATACCAGTAGATTTTGCAGGTTTACCTGTTAATATGGAGCAATTCAAGGAGTTAGCAGATGAATTTGATTTATGGATAATCGAGGATGCCTGCCATGCTCCTGGCGGTTATTTTATAGATTCAAAAGGGAATAAGCAGATGTGTGGAAATGCCAATTATGCCAATCTTGGAGTATTTTCATTTCATCCAGTGAAGCATATAGCTTGCGGAGAAGGAGGCATGGTAACAACAAATGATGAAAAGATTTATCGAGAATTGTTGAAGTTAAGAAGTCATGGTATCACCAAAGATGAAATGCAGGAAAACCATGGAGGATGGTTTTATGAAATGCAACTTTTAGGATATAATTATCGTCTAACAGATATCCAAGCCGCTTTGGGCATCACTCAACTGCAAAAGAACCCACAAGGAGTTGTAAGGAGAAACGAAATAGCAGATCGGTATAAGCAGGCCTTTCTTGGAAAGCTAAAATTTCAAGCGTTACCCCCTAATTGCTACAACGCACATCATTTATTTGTAATTGAAGTGAATGATAGATTGGGACTCTACAACTATCTGCGTGAAAAAAATATTTACGCTCAAATACATTACATACCGGTTCACTTATTGCCATATTATAAGCAAATAGGTTATGAAGATGCCGATTTAGAAAATTCGGAAAATTATTACGAAAAATG
>CAZRPJ010000007.1:0-84340 GCA_964601965.1 uncultured Croceivirga sp. | reverse complement strand
GAGGTACAGCCACAGCTGATTTAAGTGCCTTAGATAATTCAGGAACAGACGATCAAACAGCTGCAGAAGTAAGTATTGCCGATGCAGGCGGTAACTTCACAGCCACAGATGTAGAAGGAGCTTTATCAGAATTAGCTGCAGGAAGTACAGACGACCAAGAAGCCGATGAAGTGAATTTGGCTACAAATGTTGACTTGGACGAAGATGGTACAGATGAGACTACAGTACAAGCGGCATTAAGTGCCTTAGATGCTATGCCAAAGATCTATGCCACAGGTAAGGTAGAGGGTACTGGAACAGCTGTAAGTATTTATGGTGCAACAGTTTCTAGAATAGACGAAGGAGATTATCAAATTACTTTTTCAACAGCACTTTCTAATGCCAATTATATCATTCAAGTAGCCACCCTTGATTGTGGTGGTGATTGTCCTGGAAATACGGGTGCAAATTATGATGATCCTGGAATATCTTATTACAATCAAGCTACCACAGGTTTCCGTGTGAATATTGGTGATAGTGATAATGGTACTACTCAGAAAGACGATATCGATTTAGAGTTCATGTTCACTGTAATCGTAATCCCATAAAATAAACACTAACTAGAGAAAATAAACCAATGAGAAAAACAATCATTACCATACTAGCCTTTGTTTTTTGCATCGCGGTTAACGCACAAATTGAGGGAACTTCTTTGCCAAGCATTCCTTCGTTAACAACCACAGAAATGAATACTGCTACGGGAGTAATCATAGGGTCTTCTATTTTTAATACAGATAACCAGCAAGTCTATACCTACACAAGCACTGGTTGGACTACTGCTACAGATGATCAGGTAGCATCAGAAGTGAATTCAGATACCCCAGTAGATGTGGATGGGGATGGAAATACGGAGGCTACCGTGGAAGATGTTATTCAGGATATTGCTCCAATAACTTCAGCTTCAGGTAGAATATTTTACCCTCCTTCTATTGCGATTGATGCTTCAACAAATGGAGTAAATAGAACAGTCAATTTATACCAAGAATACCTAAATCAATTTGGTTCAGGAAATGCGAGTTTGGTTCGTAGCGTGGATGGAAGTACAACAGCTCCAGACATCCCAGTATATGCTGCCAATCAGCTGTATTACTACGTAACCTATTTCGATCCAACCGTATTTGCAAATATTAGCATTGATGGCTCTAATGGAGAAATGGAGTATGATATTGTTGGGCAGCCTGCAGATTACAACTCGTTGATAAACGTCGTGTTCGTAGTAAAATAAATTAGGCTAAGACCTTATTTGTCTTAAATGTTGAAAAAAACCTACTTAAATAAAACACTCTTCCTACTACTAATTATCCTTCTTTTTGGTGGTGGAGTCGCGCATTCTCAGTTTTTGCTGCAAGCACCAGATGGAGGAGATGAAACTAATTACCAGTGGTATGAAGCCTCTGATACTGGTACGGTGCTAGGAACCAACTCATTTTATGAAGTTACCCAACCCGGGGTCTATTTTGCTACTTATGACGGGACTTTATGTGGTTCTAATGCCACAGGCTATTTTATAGTTACCAATTGTAACAGTCCTTTTAATGAAGTCACCTTAGATGTTTCTCCAAACATACAGGGTGCTGCTACCATAAGTTGGAATGATGCTAGTTTAAGTGGCAGTCAGCCTACCGTGATTGCTACAGAAACGGTCACGCGTTACGTTGCAAGTGTTACCAAAGCCGGAAACACCATCGCATTGCCAAGATTTACGGTTGTTTGTTTGCAACAGGCAGCAGATCTACAAGATGACTTTGTAACTGTTGATGAGGACAGCTTTGTAGAAGTACCTATCTATGACAATGATGCTGATCTTCCTACTGTGGGTACCCTCACCACTACAGATCCTGCCAATGGTACAGTAACCATAGATGATAACGGAACACCTAATGATCCTACTGACGATATTGTTACTTATACCCCAGATCCAGATTATAATGGTCCCGATTCGTTCGATTATACGGTCTGTAATACTATGGGAGACTGCAGCACCGCTACGGTTACCATCGATGTATTGCCAATAGTAGATGCGATAGATGATTCCGTAACTACGAATGAAGACACTCCAGTAACCATTACCATCTTAAACAATGATAACGATTTGCCTACAGTTGGTACAATTACGACTACTACACCTAGTAATGGTTCCGTAATTATTAATGATAATGGAACCCCTGGTGATGTGTCAGATGATTATGTAGAATACACACCAAATACTGGATTCACAGGTACAGATACGTTCACATACACGGTTTGTGACAACGCTGGGAATTGTAGTACTGCTACAGTAACCGTAATTGTAACTTCTGTGGTAGATCTAGATTCCGATAATGATGGAATCGTAGATTCTTTTGAAGATCTTAATCTCGACGGTGATAACGATCCATCGACCAATCCTACCGATACCGATGGAGATGGTATCCCTGATTATTTGGACATTGACAGTGATGATGATGGTATTCCAGATAATATCGAAGCACAAGTTACGGTTGGTTATATCGCGCCAAGTGGTGATGATTTAAACGGCAATGGGCTTGATGACGCTTACGAAAATGCAGGGAATATCGGATTAATTCCGGTTGATACTGATGGTGATGGAATTCCTGATTATGTAGATGATGATAGTGATAATGATGGCGTTCCAGATAATATTGAAGGCAATGATTTTGATCAAGATGGTGTGGCCGATGAAACTTACATCGCATCAGATAAAGATGATGATGGATTAAGTGACGGATATGAAGGAGATACCCAGATAGATGATGATGTCAATGATGAAATAGATGATCCAACTTCAGATTTGCCAGATACCGATGGTGATGGTATTCCAGATTATCGCGATACCGATGATGATGATGACGGCATTGAAACAATTGATGAAGACCTTAATGGAGATGGTGATTATGCCAATGATGATACAGACAATGACGGCACACCGAATTATTTAGACTCAGATTTAGAGCCCACCGATACTGCCATAGAAGTGTTCAACGTAATTACGCCAAATGGCGATGGTATCCATGATGTTCTAAGAATAGAAAACATTGAAAATTATCCAAACAATACCGTAAAGATTTATAACCGTTGGGGCGTATTGGTTTTCCAGACCAGAGCTTACAACTCCTCAGGCAATGTGTTTGACGGCACCTCTGAAGGAAGAGTGACCGTAGACCAAGACAGCAGGTTACCCGTAGGAACGTACTTCTACATTATTGATTTTGAAGACGATAGTGGTAACATGCAGCAACTATCAGGTTATATATACATAAATAGGTAAAAAGAAGGTTTTGAAAAAAGTAATAAACATCCGGGGAGTAGTATTAAAGATGGTGTGCATCGTACTACTGTGTTTTGGGTCCAGAGTTTCTGGACAGCAAGATGCGCAGTACACCCAATATATGTATAATACCATCAGTGTTAATCCTGCGTATGCAGGTTCTAGAGGCCACATGAGTATTGCTGCTTTATATAGGGCTCAGTGGGTAGGATTAGATGGTGCACCGGAAACACAGACGCTTAATCTACACACCCCAATGGGATACCGTGGAGTTGGCTTGGGGGTCTCATTTGTTAATGATGTCATTGGCCCAACTTCCGAAACGTATTTTGATGTTGACTTCTCATACACCATTCAAACTGGTATTGAAGGCAAATTAAGTTTTGGACTAAAAGGAAGCGCCCATTTATTAGATATTCAGTTTTCAGAGTTAAATCAAGACGCTGGGCAAGGTCCTGATCCTACGTTACAGCAAAACATTGATAATAGGTTCTCTCCAAATTTTGGAGCTGGTATTTATTACCATGATGAACGTTTTTATGCAGGACTTTCCGTGCCTAGAATGCTTGAAACAGAACATTTTGATGAGTCCGCTTTATCAACGGCTCGTGAGCGTATGAATTGGTATTTAATTACTGGCTATGTCTGGGATCTTAATCCGTTTTTGAAGTTTAAACCAGCGTTACTTACAAAATGGGTAGAAGGCGCACCATTGCAAGTAGATGTTTCTGCAAACTTTATGTTTAATGAGAAATTCATTGTTGGGGCAGCCTATCGTTGGGATGCGGCCTTCAGTGGCATGTTCGGATTTAATATCTCTGACAAATTTTTAATTGGTATTGCATACGATCGTGAAATTACAGACCTGGGTGCCACAACTTTTAACGATGGTTCATTCGAGGTAATTTTACGGTATGATTTTATCCGAAGTGTAGGCAATCTCAAATCTCCTCGTTTCTTCTAGAGACTTCATTTTATAAAATTTTTATGGTACCAAGAACGGAGAACAGTCCGTTAAAGGCCCTATTTTTGCACTATGGAAGAGAAAGTTATTCTGGTAAACCAGAACGATGAGCCCATAGGTCTCATGCCAAAAATGGAAGCTCATGAGAAAGCCTTGTTGCATAGAGCTTTTTCTGTCTTTGTTATGAATGACAAAGGAGAAATAATGCTGCAGCAGCGAGCTTCACATAAATACCATTCGCCCCTCTTATGGACCAATACCTGCTGCAGTCACCAGAGAGATGGTGAAAGTAATATTGATGCAGGACTAAGAAGGTTGCAAGAAGAGATGGGGTTTGACACCCCATTAAAAGAGGTATTTTCATTTATTTACAAAGCACCTTTTGACAATGGACTAACAGAACATGAATTAGATCATGTGATGATTGGGCATTACAATGGAGAACCAGTAATAAATCCTGAAGAAGTGGCCGATTGGAAATGGATGCTTCCAGAGGCGATTAAAGCTGATATGGAAGTCCATCCGGACCAATACACCGCTTGGTTTAAGATTATCTTTGAAAGGTTTTATGATTATTTAATGGAAAGTTTGAAAAATGAAAGTAAAGGTTAGCAGAAAAGCCCATTTTAATGCAGCGCATCGCCTGTACCGAAAAGATTGGTCTTTTGATAAAAATGAAGCCACCTTCGGAAAATGTAATAATCCTAGATATCACGGGCATAATTACGATTTAATTGTAAGTGTAACTGGTGAAATTGATGAAGAAACGGGCTACGTGATGGATATGAAGGTGTTAAAAGACCTCATTAAAGAGCATGTAGAAAATGCTATGGATCATAAAAACCTAAATGAGGAAGTTCCGGAATTTAAAACGCTAAATCCAACTGCGGAAAACATTGCGGTGGTGATCTTTAAGAAACTGCGACCTCACATAAAGAAAGAAAATGAGTTGGAAATTGTTTTATATGAAACTCCAAGAAATTTTGTAACCTTTTCAGGCTAAACCTTCTAGCATGCTATATCCTTTAAAATTCAAACCAATCATGAAAGACCGCCTTTGGGGTGGCAGCAAACTAAAAGAGCTTTTTAATAAGCCTAGTGATACTGATACTACGGGAGAAAGCTGGGAGTTGTCTGGGGTACCGGGTGATGTTTCAGAATTAGTAAATGGACCCTTGGCAGGTAAAAACTTAAACCAATTAATTAAAGAATACGGTTCAGAACTAATGGGCTCTTCTGTATTAGAGCGCTTCAAGGGAGAGTTTCCAATTCTAATTAAGTTTATTGATGCCAAGAAAGACCTCTCAATACAATTGCACCCGAACGATGCATTAGCGAAAGAGCGCCATAATTCATTTGGTAAGACAGAGATGTGGCATGTGATGGATGCAGATCCAGGAGCGCAGCTCATTGTTGGTTTTAATAGAAATGTGACCCAAGGAGAATATCAAGAGTGTTTAGAAAACGATACACTGTTATCACTTTTAAACTATGAAAATGTTACTGCGGGAGACACTTTTTTCATAAATACGGGTAAAATTCATGCCATAGGAGCAGGAGTACTGTTAGCAGAGATCCAGCAGACTTCAGACGTAACCTATAGGGTATTTGATTTCAACAGAAAAGACAAAGATGGAAATCTAAGAGAGCTTCATACAGAACTGGCTTTAGATGCCATGGATTATGATAAAAAGGAGGACTTTAAAGTAGCGTACTCCAAGGAAAGCGATGTCATTTCTTCCATGGTAGTGTGCCCTTATTTTAAAACTAATTTTCTGCATCTTACCCAATCAATGACTCAAAAGGTGGCAGACAGGGATTCTTTTACTATTTACCTCTGTGTAGAAGGACAGGCATCCATTACCAATGACTGGGGCACAACGGCAATTGAAAAAGGAGAGACCTTACTTGTAGCTGCAGCTAGCACTTTTGTAGAGATTACCACCAAGGGAGCCAAACTTTTGGAAGTAACGATTTAATTGTATTTTTAAAAAAAATAGGATTATGGCCAGTATTCGGGACCTTAAAAAAGATATCAACTTTGTATTAGGAGATATAATAGAAGCTGTATACCAATGGGAAGCGGCAACAGCGAATTCTAATTCAGACGAAGGATCTTCAATCATTGATAAATCCATCCAGGTTTTTGACGAACTAATGGGCAAAGTACATCAAAATGATGTGGAAGATAAAAAGGCCCACTTTAAATCTATTCGTGCGGAATTAGAAGAAAAAGCCACCGCTCTTATCGGTGATTTAAATAAATTGGCTTAGTTCTTTTCTAGCACCATCTCACCCAATAGAGCGCCGTATTTGCTTTGCGCAATACTATCAGGCAATTGATGATAAATGCTGTCTAAAAAGATAGGATTTGCCTCTGTTCCATCGGTGATAGCAATGTACGGTGTAACATGAGAATTTGGATGCGTCAACCCAAAGTTTAAAAGATACCGAAAGCGGTTTACATAATTTCGTTCTGCCAAAATTTCAAGAGAATCTGCTTTTAAACTATCAGTTTGAGAAAAAGCAAGCTGGGCCAATTCTAGATCTCTTTTAATGAAATTAGACATCATGTTTTGGTATTCGGCATACAACATGTGATTCTTAGAACCACTGACTTCGGCATCTGCTTCAAATTTATTCCAACTTGTAGTGATTGAAATCGCTCCTTCTTCACCAAAAAAAGCAATGCGATCATTCACTTCATTATTATCTGCTTTATCCAGATAGAGATAAAATATTTCTGGGTGCTCAATAGTGGTCTCAAAGCTAAAACTACCTTCTCCGCGTATTTCAATAGAGTCTATGGATACCAGAAGAGAATCTTCTAGCTTTTGTAAATAAAGCCATCCCTTTTTTAAACCGTCTACATTTCCAGATACCACCATGTTGGCATGATCACCTGAGCAGGAAATTATAATTGCCAGAAGTGCTGTAGCGAGTAAAATTTTTCTCATATCCTCTTTTTTGAAGCGCCAAATATCGAAACTCCTTTTAAACTGTAGAAGCAATTTCCATTAAAATTGCGCAAAGGTAGGCTCCAGCGGTACCTACAACATACCCAAAAACAGCCAATAAAATACCCACGGAGGTTAATGAGGGGTGAAATTCTGCTGCAACCACAGGTGCGGAGGCAGCTCCACCTACGTTTGCCTGACTACCAACTGCCAAGAAAAAATAAGGTGCTTTAATAATTTTGGCTACCAAGATCAACAGACCCGCATGAATAGATATCCAAATAAAACCCACTGCGAGTAGACCCGGATTGTCAAAAATCTTACTTAAATCCATTTTCATACCAATGGTAGCAACTAGGATGTAAATAAAAAGCCCCCCAATTTTACTGGCTCCTGCACCTTCGTAATTTTTAGCCTTTGTAAAAGAGAGTCCAACTCCCACCATGGTGGCAAAAACAACCATCCATAAAAACTTGGATCCAAGCGAGGATAGTGCTTTGTCTTTATCCCGCACCACTTCAAAATTATCGATCAAAAACTCAGAGAAATGATGTCCTAAGAAATGGGCAATTCCTACCCCCAAGAAGGCAAAGAAGAAGAGCATCAATAAATCTTTTAAAGAAGTAAGCCTTGATATTCTCTCTGTATGTTCGGTAACTTTAATTTTAAGTGCTTCAATAGATGAATTGTCTGCTTTTAACCAACGGTCAATTTTCTCACTTTTTCCAATTCCCAATAAAAGGACCGCCATCCAGACATTGGCCATAACAATGTCTACTAATACCATATTGCCAAAGTTGGCAGGGTTGTATTTAAATACTTCTAACATGGCGGCTTGGTTAGCGCCACCTCCAATCCAGCTGCCGGCAATAGTTGCAAGTCCTCTCCAGACTGCATCAAAATCGGCTCCGCCCACAGTTTCAGGTGATACTATAGAAACCAAAAGAATGGCAATGGGCCCGCCAATGACGATTCCTACCGTTCCGGTTAAAAACATAATGAGTGCCTTAGAACCTAGATTAGCAATGGCCTTTAAATCAATACTAAGTGTCATAAGGATTAAGGCTGCGGGCAAAAGATATCTACTGGCCACATAATACAGATTGGAACTTTCTTCATTAACCAATCCCGTACTGGTAAAAATGGAAGGAAGTAGGTAACACATTAATACGGTAGGTACAATGGAATAAAACTTTTTCCAAGGTCCAGAAGTGAGCGAAGAGGTATAAAAAACAAAACCTAGGCATAACGCCAATAATCCAAGGATTACCGTGTCATCGGTTAAGGGAATTTGGTTCATTTTAGTTGGTTTGATTCTTTCAAATATAGGAAAACCAACTTCGATTAGATGTTAAGCCAATAGGTTAATTTGAGGTTTAGAGAGCGGCTTCTGGGCATTAGGGTATTCACAAAATAATTGTCGTTGTACACAATGAACAAATCAGAAAGTGGAGCAAAACGCCATTGTAATCTGGAATTAATTCCCAGATTGTCTCGCTGATTACTGTATTGCACGAGCGTAGACCAGAAAACCGATTTGCTAAAGGTGATGGTGGCTCTAGGGCTCACCAGCCAAATATCTGTGGTAGAATAGGGTTCTGGTAGTTGAATATGATCGTATTGGAGGTTTAAACCTAATTCCACTTTTGGTTGAAACCGCATATTAAATCTACTTTCTACAGACCAGCGTTCTCCGTTAAAAAATTCCCCAACACTAGGATTAATGGCGAATGAGAATAGTTTTCTTTGATCTGATTGAAAGTCTATATCAAACCTATTAAAATGATATCCTGTATTTGCAGGAAGCGGTAGGGCCCCATCCTTTCCGGTAGGTTCAAATTCATTTACAAGAAACACATACCGTTTTTGAAATCTTGCTTGCAGACGTTCTAGGGTTTTAAATTCTGCTGTACCCTCTACGCTGAGGTTGTAATCTGAATAGAGAAAATCTAGGTTCTGACGCCATGTAATTACATTGAAAACTTGTAATTGGTACCGGTTTATCTTTCCTTTTGTTGGCCAGTATCTTCCTTCTAAAATATTGGCAACTTTAAAAATATCCTTGCGACGAATGAAACCTAGGTCTGAATTAAATTCTTCATCAATAGAAACAGCATCGATGATGGCCGAAAAATTACGGGTGTTTCTTCCCAGGTTAAATCCAAGAGAGTAATTTCCCTCGCTATCATTGGGCTGAAAAGATTTGTGGGCGTAGAATTTACCTGTCCAACTATTATCTGCAGAGGCTAAATTATAATCTAGACCAACTACGCGATTGTATTCCTCCTCTTCCGGTAAAAAATCATTTGCATTGATCGCTTGTCTATTGATGAAGAAAAACCCAAGGTTAGACCGCGAAAACATTTTCTGCTGCAATGCCAACATCATATTGTTGTTGGAGGGAATCTCATTAGGGGCATCTTCTTCTGTCTGAATATTAAGGAAGCCCAACCGCAAATTTGGATTTAGTTTTCCGCTTAATCGGAGCCCGCCAATAATTCTATTTTCTATTGTATTTCCGGCTGTATCTCTGGCAATTCCTATCCTTCTTGAGAAAAATGGATTCGCGTCTCTACCACCACCAAAGTTTCCAAACAGGTCGTTGTTGTCTACAAAAAACTGTCGCCTTTCTGGGAGCGCTACTTCAAAACGGGTTAGATTGGTAATAAAGTTGTCTACCTCTACAGTGGAGAAATCTGGATTTATGGTCAGGTCTAAATTTAGGCTATTACCTACAGCCACCTTAGCATCGGCTCCCACTTTAAAATTGCTTAAGTCTTGATCACCTTCGTAGTCTCTTGCTGCAATTCCATTAATGTAGGGGATTAATGTGAGTGGTGTTCTAGATTTCCCGAGCCCTTTTTCAAAGATCATATCGCCCATAAAAGCGAGGCTAAAAATGGGTTGGTTTTGCGGAATTTGAATCCAAGTAGTACGTTCGTTAGTCTGCATATCTAAACGATAGCTATTAAAACGAAATTTCTGTGCCCCTTCTTTGAACTTTAGAGATGTCAAGGGAATGGCCATTTCTGCCGTAAAATGATCCTCATAAATCTTAGCATCACCCCGCCATTTCACGTCCCAAGAAGTAGTAAAGTCTCCCCCGTCTAAACCACCATTTGCAATAAGCCCTTCTCTGCGCACTCCAAAAGGATTGATACCAAAAAGAAACGCAGTGTTCCCGTCATTAAAGGTGTCAAAAACTAATGTAATTTGGTCAATTCCCCCACCTCTAAAGTCTCGCTGTAAGGACCTGGTATTGTAATTAGGACCAGCAGCGTTTCCTTTTATAGCAATAAAAAGGGTGGTGCTGTTATACAGCATTTTAATCTCTGTTTGCTGTATTCCCATGACAGAGTCTAATGGGAAGTACTGATGGAAGTCTTTTGGACCCTCTGCTGTTTCCCAAATGGCTTCATCTAGAATTCCGTCTGGTTTAATCGTTTCATCAGTGGCTTTTACAACAAAACTTTTTGCTGAAATCTGTGCGAAGCTCGTGAATGAGCAAAAAAGAAAAAAGATGGCGGTGTAGAACTTGGCCATACGTTGGTTTTGAATTAGCGGTCGCTAATTTAGCGGGAAGACTTGTTAAAAAAATGCCAAGAATTTGAAACTAATTCTAACAAAACGCTAAATGTTGAGCCAGTAGGTCAATTTTAAATTGATGGAACGATTTCTAGGCATAAAAGTGTTTACAAAATAATTGTCATTATACACTATAAATAGATCCGAGAGGGGCGCGAAACGCCACTGAAGTCTTGAATTAATACCCAAATTATCGCTTTGATTGCCATACTGAACAAGGGTGGTCCAAAACACAGACTTGTTAAACGTAATTTCTACCCTGGGGCTCACCAACCAAATATCTGCACTTGGGAAGGGGTCTGGGAGATCAATTCCTGTATAATTTAGATTTAGGGAAACTAGCACTTTGGGCTGTAACCGTAGGGTTGCAGAACCTTCAAAGGTTGTTCTATAACCGTTGTAAAATTCACCATACCCCACTTCCATGTCATAGGCAAACTGTTTCCTTCGATCTGATTGAAATCCTATCTCTCCGGATAGATAATGGTACCCAAGGTCTCCCGGTAATTCCACGGCGCCATCTGTCCCAGTAGGATCAAAGGGTTCCGTTAAAAAAGTGTATCTATCAAAAACACGGACTCCAATTTCTTCCTGTCCTTGAAATTGCGCGTCCCAAGAATAGAAGATAGTGTAATCTGTATTTTGATAATCAAGGGTAGGCCTAAAAATGGCATTGGGTCCAAATCTAAAGCCATGTCTAATTAGTTTGCTCTTTTCAGGCCAAAAATTATATTCAACATAGGGGCGTAAAGCAATGATATCCTTTCTTCGAATAAACCCTAAATCGGAGCGATAGTCATTTCCTACATAGCTACTTCTAAAACCTAAATTGAGGTTTTTAGTAAAATATTCTAGGGTAGCTCCCGCTGCGTCGTCTGCGTTTCCTATTTGATTGGCAAACGATTTATGATAGAAAAATTTACCCACCCAAGTATTGTCAGCAGAGGCCAAGTTGTAATCCATGCCTACAACCCTATTGTAACGGTCGGTAGGATCCAGGAATTCGTAATCGCCAAAAGTCTCCCGGTTGATAAAAAGAAAACTTAGATTAGAACGTGAAAACATTTTCTTTTGCAAAGCAACTACAGTATTGTTGTTGCTAGTAATTTCGTTTTCCTCATCAGATTCTGTCTGTATGTTAAGAACACCTAAGCGCCAGTCTTCATTAAGTTTTCCGCTGAGTCGAAACCCAGCAATGATAGAATTTTCAATGGTTTCGCCATCTGCATTTTGTGCAATTCCTATCCTTCTAGAAAAGAAAGGGTTGGCATCTCGTTGACTACCAAAAGTACCAAAGAGGTCCACGTTGTCTATAAAGAACTGCCTGCGTTCTGGTAGTGCTATTGCAAAACGGGTAGTATTGATTATGAGGTTATCTACTTCTACATTCGAGAAATCGGGATTCACGGTAATATCTAAATTCATCCCGTTGCCAATAGCCACTTTGGCATCTCCACCAACTTTTACTGTATTTTCTGAGGTATTGTTTTCAAAATCTTTGAGAGAGATCCCATTTACGTAGGGAACTAGCGTAAAAGGCGTTCTAGATTTGCCCAACGGTTTTTCAAAAACCATATCTCCCATAAACGCCAGATTAAAAATAAATTGGTTCTGGGGAATTTGCATCCAAGTACTACTCTCGTTGGATTGCACATCGAAACGATAACTATTAAATCGCCATTTTGTCTCTCCTTGCTTAAATTTAAAAGAGGTGAGAGGGATGGCCCATTCCGAAACATAATAGTTGTCGTACATCTTTGTTTCTCCTCGCCATTTAACATCCCAAGAAGTTGTAAACCCGCTCAAGGTGGTACCACCATTAGAGACAAGGGCTTCTCTGCGTACTCCAAATGGATTGGTGCCAAAAAGAAAGGCATTGGTGCCGTCATTAAAAGTGTCGAACATTAGGGTAATGTTATCACTACCGCCGGCTCTAAAATCTCTTCGTAAAGTTGGTACTACATAGTCATTTCCTGCCGCGTAGACCGTAATACCCACGTACAAGAAATTATCATCAAACAACATTTTTATATCACTTTGCTGTTCCGCTTGGACAGAATCTGTGGGGAAATACTGGTAAAACTGCTGGGCACTTTCTGCCGTTTTCCAGACTCCTTCATCTAGCGAACCATCTAAAGTAATGTCACTTTCAATAAACTTTACTAGGAACGATTTTGGGCTATTTTGAGCTTGAATAGTAAAGGTAAGCAGGCACAATAGAAAACCTAAGTAATTCTTGGGCATTATGGATTTTTGAATCAGTCGCCCAAAAATAGGGCAGACCTTCGTTAAAAAAATCCCAAAACACTACTTAGAATCTTCGGAATTTTTCTTGGGTGCCCTTTTGGCTTCTTTAAGACTTTTCATTAGCATCCATTCTATTTGGCCATTGGTGCTTCGGAATTCATCCGAAGCCCATTTTTCAATTGCCTTAAACATATCTTCGTTAAGTCTTAAAGCGAATGCTTTTTTCTTGGCCATTCTTAGGAATTAGAGAATCTTAATTATGGTGATGCAACTGTAAATCATCGATTTTTATCCCGCTCAAAAATTATACGTTGGTAGCTTTCGGCTACTTGTAGTACAGACCAACCTTGTTTTGCGTACTCATTAAGGGTGTCTTCTAGCCGTTCATTATTTCCAGAAAGCCCCATTTTCCAGCTTACAACTTTGTATTCTTTCATAATTAATGATTAAGGGTTCCTGTATTTACAATAGGGGCAGCGTCTTTGTCAGAACACAATACTACCATAAGATTACTTACCATCGCCGCTTTTCGCTCCTCATCTAAGTCTACAATATCTTTTTCATTTAACTCATCTAGGGCCATCTCTACCATGCTTACAGCGCCTTCCACAATTTTATGGCGCGCCGCTACAATAGCAGTTGCCTGCTGCCTTTTTAGCATTGCATTGGCTATTTCCTGGGCATAGGCCAAATAACCAATTCGTGCTTCCAGTACTTCAATCCCTGCCATTTCTAAACGGTCTTGAATCTCTTTTTCAAGGGCTTCACTCACCTCATTGACACTAGAGCGCAGGGTAATGTCTTCTTCTATTCCTTCGTCTGCAAAGTTATCATAGGGATACATGCTCGCTAACTTTCGTACCGCAGCATCGGTTTGTACTCGTACAAAGTTCTTGTAGTCATCCACATCAAAAGCTGCTTTGTAGGTATCAGTTACGCGCCAAACCAGAATGGTGCTAATCATTACTGGATTTCCAAGTTTGTCGTTCACCTTAAGACGTTCACTATCAAAATTGCTGGCACGCAAGGAGATTTTCTTCTTTGTATAAAGAGGATTTACCCAGAATAGGCCATTCTTTTTTACAGTTCCCACATAATTCCCGAACAATAGCAGCACTCTGGAACTATTGGGGTTTACAAGTACAAGGCCTGAAAATAATACCAGTCCTAATACCAGACTTACTGCGTACCATGGATTGGTAGATTTAATTAAAAGAACCAAGCCGCCTACAAAGAGTAGTAAACTTAAAAACAGCATAAAATAGCCGTTAAGGGGATTAATAGATTTTTCGTTTGTCATTGCTGTAGTGTTAATTGATATTAAAATGATATCATAAATATATTAAAAAGATTTTTATTTTGCAAATGAACGATTCCCAGGACATTCTTGCCATGGAAACCTTGAAGAAGCACTATTTTTGTTTAAAATAATTTTTATGAGAAAAGCATTTTTGCTTTTATTATTGGTGCCATGTCTATCGTTCGGAAACCTGCTTTGGGGTAAAAAAGGACATCGAGTTACAGGCCATATTGCCGAAAAACATTTGAGTAGAAAGGCTAAAAAAGCTATTAAGGAGCTCCTAGATGGACATAGTTTGGCATTTGTCTCTACCTATGCAGATGAAATAAAATCAGACCGCAGTTATTCGAAATACACCCCTTGGCACTATGTAAACTATCCTTTAGATGCTACCTATAACTCCTCTGAGAAAAGTGAGTTTGGAGATATCGTTCAAGCAATTGATCACTGTGTGTTGGTTTTAAAAGATGAGGATGCTTCTAAAGAGGATAAAATCTTTTATTTAAAAATGTTGGTTCATTTTGTGGGGGATTTACATCAACCGTTGCATGCAGGTAGAGGAGAGGACCGCGGTGGTAATGATATTCAAGTGCAATGGTTTAATGATGGCACTAATCTCCATAGGCTTTGGGATACAAATCTTTTAGAATCCTACGGAATGTCTTTTTACGAGTTGGGAGACGAACTAAATAGGAGTACCACCAAAAAGGAGCGTAAACAACTTATGGATGGGAATGTGATTGGTTGGGTAGAAGAGTCTCATGTTCTTGCCAAGGATATTTATAATTCAGCTCAAAAAGGTGAAAAGTTACGTTATGAATATTCGTATAACTGGAACCCAATTTTGTTTGAACAACTTAAAAAAGGAGGATTTCGTTTGGCTAAGGTCTTAAACGACATATTTTCTTAATCGCTCCACCTTATTATTTTATTATCCGGAAGGTAAGGTTAATTCGTTCTCCAATTTTTTTCGCCGTCTTGGGTATTTGATGCTGCCAATAATGCTGTGTTTCTCCATGCATTAACAACATGCTTCCGTTTTCCAACAACAGTTTATGCTTCTGATCTTTAAGCGATTTATGTCGTAGATGAAACATGCGAGCCTCACCAAAAGAAATGGAAGCAATTACTGGATTTTCACCCAGTTCTTTTTCATCGTCTGAGTGCCAACCATTGCTGTCTTTGCCATCTCTGTAAAGATTTAGCAAACAAGTGGTAAATGTGAACCCTACAGATGCCTCTAGTTTCTTCTTAATAGTAAGTAACGCCCCATTAAATTCATGAGGATGCATGGTTATATTAGAATAGGTGTATGGTTTTCCATTGGTTGCAAATAGCGAAGTGAGCCGCGGTTGCAAGTAATTTTTACCGAAAACTTTGATCTGGTCTTGCTGCCAAGGGATTTCTTCTTTTAAGGTATTGAAATAAAAATGAGCCTCTTCTTCTGTAAAAAAAGTAGGGTGATACTCCAGTGCGGCATTGGGCAAGTCCAAACAAATTTTCTCTTGAAATAGCCCCATTACTGTAATACCGTTTTCAACTGATTACGGTATTCTGATGGATTTTGCCCTGTAAACGCCTTGAAAGATTTGTTGAAATGCGAGAAGTTATTAAATCCACTTTCATAGCATACTTCGGTGATACTCATAGGCTGTTCCGCCAAAAGTTTAGAAGCATGTACCAGGCGATACTCATTTACAAAACGTGTAAACGTTTTATTGGTTATCTTTTTAAAGTACCTACAAAAAGAGGGAACTGTCATGCTAACCATGTCTGCGATCTCTTCTAGGGGGATTTCTTCTTTGAAATTATTTTTAACATGGTTAAAAACAACATTAATCCTATCGTTGTCTTTTACCTCGCTCTGCATTGTAAAGCCTTCTGCATTCAGCACCGTGTATTCTTCAGAAATTGCCAGTTCGTTTAAGATATTTAACATGGACAACAGTCGTTGGAAATCACTCTGGTATTCCATGACCTCCATTTTTTCTCCAAGTTTCTTTTTTGTTTTGCCGCTAAAAGCAATGCCACTTTTAGAAACTTCTAAAAGCTTTTGAATCTTAGACATTTCTGGGATATTAAAGAAGTCATTTCCCAGAAAATCCTTTTTCATATGAATAACCGTCTGACTTTTATTTCCAGTCTCTTTTGTGGTAAATCCACAATGAGGTAGGTTAGAACCTATTAATATTAGATCTCCATCTCTAAAATAAGAAACGTGACTACCAATCTGTCTTTTACCGGCACCACCATTTACATAGACTAACTCTATCTCTGGATGATAATGCCAGGAAGTAACGTTACTCATCCCAGATTGCCCATGATGGTTGTAGGTGAATGAATTTCCAAAATTGGGAGTAATCGACTCTAGTTTTGGCTTTTGCATTTTAATTTCCATAGTACTATCCATACGATAAAATTACGAGTGTTGGATGTCATCGATCTATGCAAAATTAACCAAAAAGTGTTCTAATTTACCATTTAAGAGTATTTAACACTGCATATAGGTTAAAATACCATAGAAATTGGCAAAATCTGTGGTAGAATTCAAGGGTTAGGCAGGCGTATGTTTGTAGTGTAAATTAATTACAAATCAAAAAAACGTAATGCCATGAAATCAGTAAAGAGAAATGCATTAGTAGTAGCTTTTTTATTCGCAACAGTTGCGGGTGTAGCTAACAGTCCTAAAAAAGCTTTTAACAAGAAAGCTAGTGAGGTAGAAAAAGAACTTATCACAATAGAAGCAGATCCAGTATTTAAGAAAAAAGGGAATACGCTATTTGTAAACCTTTTAAACTTAGATCAAGAAAAAGTAACTATTAAAGTAATAGATAGTGAAGGAAGAATTGTTTTTATTGAGACTTTAGAAGGAGACTTGGTAATTGAAAAAGCATTCAATTTTGAAAATGCTTTTAGAAATGACTACACCGTTATGGTGGTAGACAACAACGAAACCTTCAAAGAAACAGTAGAAGTAAAGTAGTTAAGTTTAGTTAATTTATTCGGTTTGTTGAGAACCCCTGGTGGAAACATCAGGGGTTTTTTTATAGATGCTTTTCTAAGAGTGCGCGTTTAGCGGCTCTAATACTAGGGTTGGCAATAGCCAAGGCAACTAAATCCTTGTCTTTTTCTCGTTGATTCACAAGTGTGTTATACTGTGCTACTGTAAGGGAATTAGGCCCATCTTCTTTTAATAGTAAGTGGTCTCCTTTGGTTACTTTTCCTTCTTCCAAAATTCTAACATAGGTGCCGGGATGTGCGTATTCTAGAAATTTTAGAATGACATCTTGATCATCAAATTTTATCCCAAGCTTATAACAAGGTTGTCTTGGCTCTGTAACCTGAACAAGTGCTTCTCCTAATTGGTAAATAGCCCCAATTTTAAGTTCAGTTTCTTTCAAATCGGTAACCGTTAAGTTTTCACCAAACATGCCCCAATCCCAATCTAAATGGGGATATTTCATTTTCCAATCTTCATAGTAATCAGCTCCAAACAGATAACATGCCTTGTATTCTCCACCGTGGTGTTTACGATCGATAACGGAATCATTTTTTACATCTTCTTTCCCTAGAAAAATAGGCGTTTCTGTAGGTTCCTTATAAATACCTGTTTGTATTTCACGACCCCTCCATAAGACTGTCCGGGGCTTGGCAATGTTTGTGCTAATAACTTCCATGGTATGAAGATAAAAAAAACCACTGTGGTTAACAGTGGTTCTTCTATAAGGTTGGGTTGTATTAGTTTTCTTTTTCCAAGCGTTTGGTCATGTTAAATCCTATTAGAAGTCCAATTCCTGCCATTGCGAAAATTGTTCCAGTGTAGGCTACTTCTTCATATACTCTTAAAACTTCCACTAAGAAGGCTGCCAAAAAGATTGCCACCCCAACGCTCACAAGTAATATAGCGATGTTGATTAAAAAGATTTTCCATCCAGCAACGTAGCCACTGCTTTTAGAACGGGTAAAAATATTAGCGTCTACTCCTTTTTCTATGAGGGCCAGACGTTCTTTGTTTCTTGTTGAAAGGAAAAGGTACACAATTCCGAAAATCATAAGAAAAAAGCCAGTTGGTATTAGTATTCCTGCTGCCATAATTGTATTGTTTTAGATTGATAAATAAACTCATTTGCCCCATAGGACGATGTTTTTGATATTGAGGTTACACCCATCAAAGTTTTTTTAGTTTTAAGTAACCTTAGGGTGAGAACCATCGTCTTAGAAATAAGCATGCAGGACAACCAACCTAATATAGCGGCCATTTTAGCTGGAGATTCTAAGGAATTTGCAGTTTTAGTAGATACTTATAAAAGTGTAGTATTTACAGTGGCGCTACGTATGCTTAAAAATAGAGAAGAGGCCGAAGAAGTTGCTCAAGACACTTTTATAAAGGTTTTTAAATCTTTAAGTAAATTTAAGGGAGACTCAAAATTGTCTACTTGGATTTATAGAATAGCCTACAATACCTGCTTAGATCGTTTAAAAAAAACGAACAGAAATAGGAGGAATGTTGCTATAGATGAATTAGAAGGATTTGAAATAGGTGTCTTAGACAATGCTTTGGATGCTATAATGGGCGACGAAAAAGCCCAGGTTATTCAATCATGCATTCAAAAGTTGTCTTCAAAAGATGCAGCTCTGTTAACCTTGTTTTATTTTGAAGAAAAAAATTTAGTAGAGCTAGGTGCTATTTTAAAAATGAAAGAAAGTGCTGTTAAAGTAGGACTCTTTAGAGCGAGAGGGCGCTTAGCCAAGCTGTTAAAACAACATTTAGAACCAGAAATTCTTAGTAATTATGGATGAGAATAAAGACTTAGATCGTTTAATGGATAAGATTTTCGAGGCAGATAAACTTGAAAATCCGTCCTTGGAGTTTACCTCAAAAGTACTAGACTCCTTAGCACAAGAACGGCAGGCTACATTGACCTATAAACCCTTATTGCCTTCTTGGGTCTTGGGTCTTGTACTAACTTCTTTTGTAATCTTTGTGGCCTATGTATTGGGAACAACAGAAATCCCTACTACAGATCTTAATTATGTAGATTCTATTAATTCCTCAACTCAATGGTTTACAAACACCTTAACCTCGGTAGATTTTTCGCAGACGCTTGGTTTGGTAGTCCTAGCAGTAGGTATTTTAATTTGTATACAAGCCACGGTTTTAAATAGATTTTTCGGTAAGACAACTTTGGCGGCTTAAAACTGCAGGTACCAGTAGGCCCAGTACATGAGCCCAAACTGGAGTGGAATTCGAAGGAGCAAAATCCATTTCGGTACACCTGCTGCTTCCTTTTCTCCTTTTAGCATATTAAAGTGAACCAATAAAAACACCAGCAATAGTAGTATAATTCCCCATATGGCCCAATTCTTTGTTTCCGGAATACATAGGGCTATTCCTAAAAGAATTTCGGCCAAACCACTTAAATACACGAGGTTCTTGGGGTAGGGTACATACCGAGGCATAATTCTTAGATACGCTTTTGGAAAAATAAAATGAAACACCCCAGCGAGAATATACATCCCAGCCATTACATATAAGTGCCAAGGCATAATTAGTTGTTTTTAAAGTACCAAAATGGGATAGATTCTTGAATGATCGTTACAACAGTATCCTTTTCACGTCGCTTTCGCATAACTCTTAATTGATGTTTTCCCTCGGCAATACTATCCAGACTTAAATAGGTTTCAAAACCTAAGCGATTATTTCCATCTGTGGCGATGATAAATTCACTGTCTAATTCTATAGAATCTACTCTAAAAAAATGAGTGATATTAAAAACCTCTAGATAGTGTTTTTTAATGCTATCTTTTTGTCTACGAGTTGTAATACGATCGCTCCAATTAGAACTAAATTGAAAATTGGTGGAGGTTAATCCTCTTCTATCTTCTTCTAATTCTAACGTCTTGTCATAAGAAAAAATACGGTCTTCTACATTTTCAGAATAGGGCATAAAGACCGGTAAAAACTTGGTGGTAATGACTTTGGAGGGGATCACGGCCTCCCCAGGATAGTCTTCATCTTCCGTCATCATGTCCAAATAATTTTCCTTGTTCGCATAAATAGTTGATGAACTTCTATCCTTTTCTAAATAATTAGAGTTACGGTATTCCAATCCGCTTACCAAAAGAATGAAGATGTAGATAGGTGTTAAAAGGAAAATGATTCGTTTTCCAAATTTGTTGTCTAGAAAGTTGTAAACCAAAGGCCTATACAAAAACGACAGTGTAAGAAAACTAAATACCCAGTAGAATGGAAAGTAAATCATACTCACCCATTTGTTTCGTTTTAACAAGCCTTGGGTAATAAAATCAATAAATGTTAAGAACATACCAGTGGTGATGAAAATAACCAAGGGGATACCAATGCCTCTTGACGCCCAGGTAGGCAATTCGTCATTATCAATAAGAAAATTTGCCACCAAGGCAATGCTTAATACAATTAAGGTGAGCGCGATTACATGAAAAATAAGTAGAAAGGAAATTGCAAACAGTACGCTGCAATAATTTTCTAAGCTGGCAATGTAGCGATCAAACGAAACGATTCTTTTTTTAAGATATTTTTTAAACCGATCGCTATATTTTAATTTATCGAATTCTATATCGCCAGATACATACCGCAGTCCTAATGCACCAATCCAAAGACCCCGAAGTACCACATGTAGCAGTAAATTAAATAATAGAATGCTGCAGGCAATGAACGCAACAACCAACAATACAAATTGATATATCTGCTGATCATTTTGAGCATTTTCTGCACCAATTCTAAGGGGTTCATAGGCGGTGAACAATCCAAAAATGGCGAATCCAGAAATAATTAATTCTAACTCCCAGCTCTGTTGCTGCAAAGAATCTAAGAGTTTTTTAAACCCTGGACTTTTGTAATCCGTACTCATGGATAGAAATTTTACAGAAGTAAGATACTAACAATGCATAAAAAAAACCGCCAAGTGGCGGTTTTTACATATATAGAATCCCTTAAAAGGGATGGTGAACTATTTAATCATTTCATAACTGCGCGTTATAAAATTGGTGAGTTCTTCTCCTTTTAATAAGCCTTTAGAAAGACGAGCTAAATCTAAAGATTGATTGATTAATCGTTCTCTTTTCTTGGCTGTCTTGGTATTTAAAATTTCATTTACCAATTCATGATTTGTATTCACCAAGAGATTAAACATATCCGGCATATTTCCCATTCCAAACATACCGCCACCACCAGTTTGCTGCATATCTTTCATACGCCGCATAAATTCTGGTTCTGTGATGATAAAAGGCTGGGCGTTACTGTCCATGGCCTCTAATTGAACGGTAAAAGAACTCTGTTCTCCTAAAACACCTTCAATTTGTGTTTTTAGGGTCTCTTTTTCCTCATCAGACAATTTAGAAATGGCAGTGTCTTCCTTTTTTATGAGGTTATCTACATGATCTGCATCTACACGTGCAAAAGAAATTTTTTCTTTTGAAGTCTCTAATTTTTGAATTAAATGAGGAACAATAGGGGAGTCTAAAAGTAATACCTCATACCCTTTGTCTTTTGCGGCGTTAATGTAGCTGTGTTGTGATTCCTTATCAGATGCATATAGAATTACAAGAGTATCATCTTTGTCTTTTTGGGAGTCCTTTATCTTATTTTCTAATTCTTCATAAGTAAGGTAGCTACCATCTACTGTTGGGTACAAGGCAAATTTTTCTGCTTTCTCAAAGAATTTGTCTTCAGAAAGCATGCCGTATTCAATAACTACTTTAATATCGTCCCACTTCTTTTCGAAATCTTCTCTATTGTTTTTAAAGAGGGAACTTAACTTGTCTGCAACCTTTTTGGTGATATAGCTAGAAATTTTCTTAACTGCACCATCTGCCTGTAGGTAAGAACGTGAAACATTTAAGGGAATATCAGGAGAATCAATAACCCCACGTAGCATGGTTAAAAATTCAGGAACAATACCTTCTACATTATCTGTAACATACACCTGGTTCTGGTAGAGCTGGATGCGATCTTTCTGGATATTTAAATCGTTTGTGAGCTTTGGAAAATATAAGATCCCCGTAAGGTTAAACGGGTAGTCTACATTTAGGTGAATATTAAATAACGGCTCATCAAATTGCATTGGATATAACTCACGGTAAAAGGAGGCATAATCCTCGTCCTTTAATTCCGTTGGTTTTTTGGTCCAAGCTGGGGTAGGGTTGTTAATAATGTCATCTACTTCCTGAGTAGGTGCCGGATCTTCTTCTTTGGCACCTTCTGGTTTAGGAAGCGTTTCTGTCTTAGTTCCAAACTTTATTGGAATGGGCATGAACTTATTGTACTTCTGTAGAAGTTCTCTAATTCTGGCATCTTCTAAGAATTCGGTAGAGTCTTCGGCAACGTGCAAAATAATTTCTGTACCGCGCTCTTTTTTATCTGCAGGCTTTAATTCAAACTCTGGTGAACCATCACAAGACCAATGCACCCCTGGTGCTTCCTTAAAGCTCTTCGTAATAATTTCTACGCTATCTGCCACCATAAAAGCCGAGTAAAAACCGAGTCCAAAGTGACCAATAATGCCAGCATCTTTACCAGCATCTTTGTATTTGTCTAAAAATTCTTCGGCTCCTGAGAAGGCAACTTCATTGATGTATTTCTTTACTTCCTCCTCAGTCATTCCAATTCCCTCATCAATGATGTGAATCTTTTTATGCTCCTTGTCAACTTTTACTTCAATTTTAGGAGTGCCATATTCTACCTTAGCTTCGCCAATAGAAGTAAGGTGTTTAAGTTTTAAGGTAGCATCTGTTGCATTAGAAATTAACTCTCGAAGAAAAATTTCATGATCACTGTATAAAAACTTCTTGATTAAAGGAAAAATGTTCTCTACAGAAACATTGATTTTACCTGTCGCCATTTTTGTATTTATTTGTTTACTAATTTTTTCAATGAACACCTCTAAAAAGGGGTGTTTCTAGCCATCCTGTTCAAAAAAAGTACCACTTCTAAAAAAATGACAAACTGACATGAGAACGTTAAAAACACTTCGCACAAAAAAAGTTTAACATATTTTATGTTTAATAAATATTGATAATAGTTAAACATTATGTACATTTGACCTGTTGTGGTAAATGATTGCTATGAGAAAGTTTTACTACAAAAAAGTTTGTTTATTTATTGGTTAGGTTGTTTGAAAACGCGCTTTTGCTAGAAAGTGCGTTTTCTTTTATCAAGCCGCCCCCAATTCTATTTATAAAGATTGTTCAGAAAAATTAAGATTTATTCAAACAAAGTATATGGCAACTAAGAATTCTTCAACAAAAGTATCAGACGATAAGATTATTGGTTATTTCATGGATGCTGTCTTGGAACATGAAGCATTTCCAAAATCCGTCTATAAATTTTGCAAAGCACATAAGCTAAAAGAGGAACAGTTTTATGAATACTTCGGTTCTTTTGATGCCTTACGCAGTGCAATTTGGAATAAGTTCTTTAGCAATACGGTACAGTTGTTAGAAAAAAATGAAGAATATGGAGCCTTTACCAACAAGGATAAGATGCTTACTTTCTTTTTTACATTTTTTGAGCTACTTACCCTAAATAGAAGCTATGTGTTATTTGTTTTAGATGGTCATGAGAATATGATGAGCAAAATGAAAGAGCTTAAAGGGCTTCGTAAGCATATGAAAGATTTTGCCACAGATCTTATTGAAGAAGCCAATGCAGAAAAGTCCTTAAAACTCACCAAACGAAATCCGCAAATTTTTTCTGAAGGGGCATGGATTCAATTGCTGTTCTTATTAAAGTTCTGGATGGATGATACTTCTGCTGGCTTCGAAAAAACAGACATGGCTATTGAAAAGTCTGTCACTACTATATTTGATGTTTTTGAAAATACTCCTCTTGACAGCATCTTGGATTTTGGTAAATTCTTATACAAAGAAAACTTAGCCTAAAAAGTACCATGAAGACCCTAGACAAAATCCCAACAGGTAAAATAGAACGCGCAGGTAAGCTGGTAAAAACGGGCGTTAAAATTGGGGGGAATTATGTAAAATACTATGGCAAGCGTCTTGTAAATCCAGAATTGGGAAGAGAAGAATTAGACGAGGACAACGCTGCCGATATTTATGATGGGTTAAAAAGTCTTAAGGGAAGTGCTTTGAAGGTGGCACAGATGTTAAGCATGGAGAAAAACTTACTTCCTAGTGCTTATGTTGAAAAGTTTTCGCTGTCTCAATTTTCGGTACCTCCTCTGTCTGCACCGCTAGTGCGAAAAACGTTTAAAAAATATTTAGGAACCTACCCAGAGGAACTATTCGATTCTTTTGAAAAAGATTCTATAAACGCGGCGAGCATTGGACAAGTGCACAAGGCTACTAAAGATGGGAAGGAGCTCGCAGTTAAAATTCAGTATCCTGGAGTGGCAGAGAGCATTGGAAGCGATTTAGCAATTGTGAAGCCCATCGCTATTCGCATGTTTAACCTTCAAGGAAAGGATTCTGATAAATATTTCAAGGAAGTAGAGAACAAACTTATAGAAGAAACCAATTACATCCTTGAATTGGAACAGAGTAAAGAAATAACAGAAGCCTGTGCCAAAATACCTAATATGAGGTTTCCTACTTACTATCCAGAACTTTCTAGTGAGCGTATCATTACGATGGATTGGATGAAAGGGAAACATTTAAGCGAGTTCGCTAAAACGGACTTTAAAAAATCTGTGGGCGATACCTTAGGACAAGCCTTATGGGATTTTTACATGTTCCAAATACATGGGCTGCGCAAGGTTCATGCAGATCCGCACCCGGGGAATTTCTTAGTGAGTAAGGAACACCAGCTAATAGCTATAGATTTTGGGTGCATTAAAGAAATTCCAGACGAGTTCTACATTCCATATTTTGAACTAGCAAAAGAGGAAAACCTCAATAACGAAGAGGTTTTTATGCAGAAACTTTACGAATTGGAAATCTTAACGCCCACCGATTCTAAAAAAGAGCTCGAGTTTTTTACAGCGCTTTTTAAGGAAATGCTTACCATATTTACGACACCTTTTAATGCCAAGGAGTTCGATTTTGGCGCCCCAGAATTTTGGTCGCAAATTGCACAATTGAGCGAACGTTATTCTAAAGACGAACAAATACGCAAAATGAATGGCAACAGAGGTTCCAAGCACTTTCTATATATGAATAGAACCTTTTTTGGCCTCTACAACTTACTGCACGATTTAAAAGCGACCGTGCAAGTAAATACGTTCCAAAAGTATGTCGCTTAGAGTGATGGAAATGTGAAAAGTTTGAACTTTTTTTAGTTTACCCAGTATAATTTTTTACTTTTCGAATTAAATCGAGTTTTTCCTAAGAAAACGTAAATTAAGGTAGCATGTATAATTCCAAAATAACAGGACTTGGCTTTTATGTCCCCGACCATGTAGTAACAAATGATGATCTGTCTGAGCGCATGGATACTAATGATGCGTGGATCCAAGAACGTACCGGAATTAAAGAAAGGCGGCATGTAAATACCGAGGCAGATACTACTACTTCAATGGGGGTAAAAGCTGCTAAAATTGCAATTGAAAGAGCAGGTATAGATAAAGACGAGATAGATTTTATAGTATTTGCAACGCTTAGTCCAGACTACTATTTTCCAGGACCTGGTGTGCTCGTGCAGCGCGATTTAGGTATTAAAACTGTTGGGGCCATAGACGTTCGCAACCAATGTTCGGGTTTTGTGTACGGCGTATCAGTGGCAGATCAATACATAAAAAGTGGGATGTATAAGAACGTTTTAGTAATTGGTTCTGAAGTACATTCTAGAGGTCTTGATATGACCACACGTGGGCGAGGCGTTTCTGTTATTTTTGGTGATGGAGCTGGTGCTGCTGTTCTTAGTCGCGAAGAAGATCCTACCAAGGGCATTTTATCGACGCATTTGCATTCAGAAGGGCAACATGCAGAACAATTATCGCTTATTGCACCTGGGATGGGAAAACGTTGGGTAACTGATATTATTGAGGATAATGACCCTAATGATGAATCTTACTATCCTTACATGAATGGCCAGTTTGTATTTAAGAATGCGGTGGTGCGCTTTAGTGAGGTAATCATGGAAGGGCTGCAACAAAATAACCTAAGTCCAACAGATATAGATATGCTCATTCCGCACCAAGCCAACTTAAGAATATCTCAATTTGTACAATCCAAGTTTAAGTTATCTGATGATCAGGTGTACAATAACATTATGAGCTACGGGAATACCACAGCTGCTTCTATACCCATTGCCCTTACGGAAGCGTGGGAGAAGGGTAAAATTAAGGAAGGTGATTTGGTGGTCTTGGCAGCCTTTGGAAGTGGTTTTACCTGGGGTAGTGCTATCATAAAATGGTAAAAAAAACCCTGAAGCTTCAAAAAGAAGATCAGGGTAATTGACCATTTGGTAAGAACTAACCAACCAATATTCAACCAAAATGGTCAAACGATTGTTTCGATTTCCAATCTATTATTTCGTGTTTTAAAAAAAGTATGTTGTGGACTTTCTGCCATTGGCCATCTTTTGAAAGCTTGCCTTTGCAGTACTAGGGGGCTGTTCCAAAAAACGCATGTACAAACAGTACTCATGTTATTCGCTAATTGATTGATTGATGATACACACAAGACGATTATTTTTCGCTTATGTTACAGTATTTAAAAAATTTTAATTGAAATGTGCAGAAAAAAGAAACCCCAGCAAGCAGGCGCCGCCGGGGTTATGCATTGATAAGCTATACTAAACACTAACCATTAACTATAAAAAATACAGTCTTACCAATGATTAAACTTTTAATTCGCCTAAAAATAGACGTTATTTTTTAATAAAAGTTACGACTTTCAAAAGACTTTAACAGAATACAAACGATCATGCAAAACACTTTAGTATTCGGTGCCTCATTAAAACAAAGCCGTTACAGTAATTTAGCTATTCTCCGTTTAAGAGAACATGGTGAACGTACTTTCGCCTTTGGTCCAAAAGAGGGACTGGTAGGCGATGTGCAAATTAAAACTAATTTGGGTGAATTACCAAATATCGACGTTGTAACGATGTATATGAATGCTGAACGGCAAAAACAATTCTACGGTGATATTTTAGAATTGCACCCCAAAAAGGTCATTTTTAACCCTGGAACAGAAAACCCTGAATTCTACGAACTCCTACAAAAAAATGGCATTGCAATAGAAATTGCCTGCACCTTGGTCATGCTTGCTACCAATCAATATAATTAGCCTATTTATGCAGCGACGGTTTGACTGTTTTTTTCTCGGATACACCACAATCCAATAAAAGTAAGTAAGCCGTTTAAAGGCAATAACTCGTACCCAAGTTGGTACCCGCCCAAATAAGCTGGTTTTAAACTGCCAATGATTGCGATAATTACTACCGAAGCCAGTGCAACTACCCAGACCAAGTGATCTTTAATGCGATATTTGGTGAATATGCCAAACGCAAAAAGCCCAAGTAAAGGCCCGTAGGTATAGCCAGCCACGGTTAACAAACTGTCTATTACGTTGCTGCTTAAAATATATTTAAATGCTATGATTACAATCACTAGCACCCCACTCATCCAAATATGCGTGCGTTTTCTAATTCGTTTTTGGGCTGTTTCTGACTTTTTTTCAATTTGTAAGAAGTCCACACAAAACGAAGTGGTGAGCGATGTAAGTGCACTGTCTGCGCTACTATAAGCTGCAGCGATAAGCCCCAGCATAAAGGTTATTGAAAGAGTAAGACCTAAGTCACTGTTAAGTGCTATGGCTGGAAAGAGTAGATCTGTTTTGGGAGAGCCGTCCATTAGCGGCATAGCAATTCCGTTTTTAGAAGCATAAATAAAGAGTAAGACTCCTAAAAGCATAAAAAGAAACGTAACCCCAACCAGAACAAAGCTAAAAGAAACCATATTGATCTGAGCTTCTTTTAGATTCTTGCAGGTGAGGTTCTTTTGCATCATATCTTGGTCTAAGCCTGTCATGCAAATGGTCACAAACATGCCCCCAACAAAAGACTTCAGAAAATGATTTCTGGCTAAAAAATCATCTAAAAAGAGAAATTGACTGTACTCTTCAAATTCAGCAGAGCTAAGGAACTCGCCAAACGTCCAATTTAATTCCCTGGTAATAAGAATTATAGATAGCACAACGGCTAAAATCATAAAAGTTGTTTGCAGTGTATCTGTCCAAACAATGGTCTTAATTCCCCCTTTATTGGTATAGATCCAAATGAGTAAAATGGAGAGGACTACGGTGATTTCAAATGGAACACCGTACTCATCAAAAACAAACTGTTGCAATACAATAGCCACTAAAAACAGCCTAAAAGCGGCACCTAAAACTCTAGAAACAAAAAAGAAAAAAGCTCCGGTTTTATGACTCGTTTCTCCAAAACGATCCTTGAGATACTCATAAATCGAGGTTAGGTTTAAGCGATAATAAATGGGAAGTAATAAAAAGGCCACTACAAAATATCCTACTAAATACCCTAGTACAACTTGCATGTAACTAAATTGAGATGCTTCTACCCAACCAGGAACGGAAATAAAGGTTACTCCAGAAAGGGAAGCTCCTACCATTCCAAAAGCAACTAAGTACCAAGGTGATTGTCGCCCTGCCTTGAAGAAGTCTGCATTGCTGTCATTCTTACCAGTGAAATAAGAAATGATTAATAAAACTAAAAAGTAAAGGGCTACTAATAAAAGTATCTGAAGCGCAGTCATTGATTTGGTTTAGAACGCAAAATACAAAAACTCATTTCTCAAGAAAGCAAAGGAGTGTATTTTGATGAACGGACTAAACTATAAATTGTAATTTTGCTGCATGGATTTTTCTTCCAAACTTTTAGAGAATGCAGTAAACGAAATCGCCCAATTGCCTGGAATTGGCAAGAGAACGGCACTTCGTTTGGCTTTGCATTTACTTAAGCAGCCTGAAGACCAAACAGTAGGACTAGCAAAAGCACTATCAGAATTAAGAGCTCAGGTAAATTTTTGCGGACAATGTCATAATATTTCTGACACAGTTATTTGTGAGATATGTGCCAATACCAAGCGCGATGGCAGTGTAATTTGTGTGGTGGAGGATATACGAGACGTTATGGCTATTGAGAACACTGCACAATTTCAAGGACTTTATCATGTGTTAGGAGGAAAAATATCGCCTATGGAAGGGGTGGGCCCTCAAGATCTAACGATCACTTCATTGGTTAATAGAATAAAAGAAGGGGAAATAAAAGAACTCATTTTTGCTTTAAGTAGCACCATGGAAGGAGATACCACCAACTTTTATATTTACAAACAATTAGAAGGCTTAAATGTAAAAACGTCTACCATTGCAAGGGGAATTTCGGTAGGAGATGAATTGGAGTATGCCGATGAAGTTACCTTGGGAAGAAGCATCCTAAATCGCGTTCCTTTTGAGAATGCTATGAAAGCTTCTTAAGCTGAAAATTATACGATTAAAACAATAAAAAGAGGTTTATTTTGTTATTTTTGCAAAATATTCATAGAAATAGGGATCTGAATTAAGAATATGTCAAAATTCGAATTAAAACTACCGCAGATGGGTGAAAGTGTAGCAGAAGCTACATTAACTACCTGGCTCAAAGAGGTTGGGGACACCATTGAAATGGATGAGGCTGTTTTTGAAATTGCCACAGACAAGGTAGATTCTGAAGTGCCCAGTGAGGTAGAAGGAACGCTTTTAGAAAAGCGATTCGAAGTAGATGATGTTATAAAAGTAGGGGAGGTTGTTGCAGTAATTGAGATAGAAGGAGACGAGGCTAGTGCGCAAGAAGAGCAGACACCAGAACCAGTTTCCATAGAAGCAGCAAAAATTGAAGAAGTTGCGACTCCGGTGGCAGAATTAGAACAACAAATTCAGGCTGTACAGGAAACGGTAGCACCAGTAGCAGTGGCAGATTATTCTAGTTCGGAACGTTTCTATTCCCCACTCGTTAAAAATATAGCCAAACAAGAAGGAATTGCAATTGAGGAATTAGACGCTATCCCGGGCTCTGGCAAAGAAGGGCGAGTTACCAAGAACGATATTTTAGCATTCATAAAGAATCGCAGTTCTAATGGAAATGCTGTTACCGAGAGACCAGCAACTGTTAGTACCCCGGTAACGGCACCAAAACCCGAACCGACTAAAGCAGCAAGTACTACTAAATCTACCCCTGCTGCTCCCATCGCTGCTAAGGATGGAGAAGAACAGATTCCACTAAGTAGAATGGGGAAACTCATTGCGGAGCATATGGTAAAAAGTGTAGCCACTTCCGCTCATGTTCAAAGTTTTGTAGAGGTAGATGTTACCAATGTAGTACAGTGGCGCAATAAGGTGAAAAAGGCTTTTGAGGAACGAGAAGGAGAGAAGCTCACGTTCACGCCAATTTTTATGGAGGCGGTTGCGGTAGCGCTTAAAAAATATCCAATGATGAATATCTCTCTAGAAGGAGATGTAGTAATAAAAAAGAAGAATATTAATCTAGGAATGGCAGCAGCCTTACCAGATGGGAACCTTATTGTCCCGGTTATTAAAAATGCAGATCAATTAAATTTGGTTGGCATGGCTAAAACGGTTAATGATTTGGCCAATAGATCCCGCACTAATAATCTTAAGCCAGACGAAATTAAAGATGGAACCTACACGGTCACCAATGTGGGATCTTTTGGTAGCGTATTCGGCACCCCAATTATTAACCAACCCCAGGTTGGTATTCTAGCATTGGGCGCTATTCGTAAAATACCTTCAGTAATTGAAACACCTGAGGGCGATTTTATCGGCATCCGTCACAAAATGTTCTTATCGCATAGCTATGACCACCGTGTGGTGAATGGGGCCTTGGGAGGAATGTTTGTAAAGGCTGTAGCAGATTATTTAGAAGCTTGGGACCCCCAGCGAGAAATCTAACACCAAAAGACGCTTCATTTCATTTTAGTATGCCTATTTTCGAGGAATAAAATCCTACTCAAATGGCACGCTCTTGTTGGTACATACTAGTCGCTTTTCTATTTGTTTTTGCTCCTCTAAGGGCTCAGGATTATGAGGCCTATGAAAAGAAATGGTTCACGCAAGGAGGGAATTCTATGCCTTACAGATTGTTGCTTCCTAAAAATTTTAATGCCTCCCAAAAATATCCTTTAATTCTAGTCTTGCATGGTTCTGGAGAGCGCGGCAATGACAATGAAAAGCAACTTACCCATGGTGCAGCGTTGTTTTTAAAAGATTCTATTAGAGAGCAGTTTCCAGCTATCGTGGTTTTTCCACAGTGTGCTGCGGAAAGTTCCTGGGCACGAATTGAAGTAGCAGGCGAGTGGGGTAATAGAACCTTTACATTCTTTAAAAAAGCAGAACCCACAGCAGATATGCTTCTTTTAGAAGGACTCATTAAAGAAATAAGAGAAACCTATGCCATAAAAAGGAACCAAATGTACGTTGGGGGCCTTTCTATGGGAGGTATGGGTACTTTTGAGCTCGTAAATAGAAATCCAGGCATGTTCTCGGCAGCGTTCCCAATCTGCGGTGGTGCGAATCCTAAAATAGCGAAACGCCTTAATGGCGTTGATTGGTGGGTCTTTCATGGCGGTGCCGATAAGGTTGTGCCAGCTACCTATTCTACCCAAATGGTAGAGGCCTTGCGGGATAAACGCGCCAAAGTGAAATATTCTCTTTATCCGGCAGTACAGCATAACAGTTGGGACTATGCCTTTAAGGAGCCAGACTTACTTCCTTGGTTATTTACCAAATCTAGACTACGATGACAACATTGAATCTAACAAAGCCAATTTGTTTTTTTGATTTAGAAACAACAGGCACTAATGTGGCCAAAGATAGAATTGTAGAAATCTCAATTCTTAAAGTATTCCCCAATGGCAACAAAGAAAGCAAGACCTGGTTGGTAAATCCAGAAATGGAGATACCTCCTGAGGTGGTAGCAGTTCATGGTATCTCAAATGAAAGAGTGGCCAACGAGCCTACGTTTAAAGAACTTTCTAAGGAAGTTTACAACATGATAAAGGATAGTGATCTGGCAGGGTTTAATTCAGATCGTTTTGATATTCCGCTCTTAGCAGAAGAAATGCTAAGGGCAGAAGTAGATTTTGATATGAAACATATGGTCTCCGTAGACGTGCAGACCATTTTCCATAAAATGGAGAAACGTACCCTTGGTGCCGCCTATCAGTTCTATTGCAATAAAACCTTAGAAGACGCACATAGTGCAGCCGCAGATACCAACGCTACCTATGAAGTGCTTCTAGCACAATTAGAACGCTATCCTGAACTAGAGAATAATGTTAAAAAGCTTTCCGAGTTTACCACCAGAAAACAATCCTTAGATTTTGCCGGTTTTATAGCCAAAGGCAAAGATGGCGAGCCAATTTTTTCATTTGGTAAACACAAGAATAAAAAGGTGGCCGAGGTATTAGAAAAAGAACCTGGCTATTTTGGGTGGATTATGAATGCAGATTTTCCTCTTTACACCAAAAAAGTATTAACCCAGTTAAAATTGAGTAAACTAAATAATAAATTGTTATAGCCTTCAATGAAACTAGTTTGCATTGGGCGTAATTACGCCGCACATATCGACGAATTAAATAATGAACGACCTACCGAGCCTGTGGTTTTTATTAAGCCAGATTCTGCAGTCTTACCCAAAGAACAAGATTTCTACATTCCAGATTTCTCTAATGATGTTCACTATGAAGTAGAGGTGTTGGTTAAGATTACCAAAGTTGGGAAACATATAAATCCCAAATTTGCTCACAAATACTATGATGAAATAGGACTGGGAATCGATTTTACTGCAAGAGATTTACAATCTCAATTAAAAGCGAAAGGTTTGCCCTGGGAAAAAGCAAAAGGTTTTGATGGTGCTGCCGTGATTGGTAAGTGGATTCCTAAGGCATCGTACGAAAATTTAGATAAACTAGGGTTTTCATTGTTAAAGAATGGGGAAATTGTACAAAATGGAAATACCAGCTTGATGCTGTGGAAGATAGATGAACTTATTTCTTATGTTTCCACCTATTTTATGCTTAAAAAAGGGGATATTCTCTTCACAGGAACACCGTCAGGTGTTGGTAGAGTGCAGCGAAATGACTACCTTGAAGGGTGGATTGAAAACGAACGCATGTTTTCTTTGAACGTCAGGTAATGATTTATACGTTGGATAAGATTAATGAAATGGCCGAAGGTGATGAAGATTTCATCATTTCAGTTATTTCTGTTTTTTTAGAAGAAGTCCCTGAAGATTTAGAAGCGCTAGAACACGCTATCGCTACCAAAAACTTCGAACAAATTGGTAAAATGGCGCATAAGATAAAGCCTAACGTAGATTTGCTAGGAATGGAGCAGACACGTGCCAATGCCTATGAGTTAGAAAAGCTTGGGAAAGCTGCTGGCAGTTTAGATGAAATTCAATCCAAATTTCCAATTCTTAAGAGGGATATTGAACAAGTAATGGGAGAGTTAAAGAAAGACTTCGGCCTGTAAGCAACGTTTGTACCCTAATCCTTTTCCTTATTTTTACCGCCTCATTGGGCAATCTGCCCATAAAACAGAGCCATGCAAGCAGAAATCATTACCATAGGTGATGAAATACTTATCGGTCAGATTGTAGACACCAACTCCGCCTTTATTTCCAAAGAGTTAAATAAAATTGGCGTTTCGGTCTATCAAATTACATCAGTGCAAGATGAGCGCTCCCACATTCTAAGAGCGCTTTCAGAAGCAAATGCTAGATCTCAAGTGGTTATTATTACAGGAGGTCTTGGCCCAACAAAAGATGATGTTACCAAACAAACCCTAGCCGAATACTTTGAAGACACCCTTATTAAGAATGAGACGGTTTTAAAGCATATAGAATACCTCTTTGCGAAATATATAAGTACGCCAATATCCGATCTCAATCGCCAGCAGGCCATGGTATTATCTAAAGGCCAAGTATTGCATAATCAATATGGTACCGCTCCTGGAATGTGGATTGAAAAAAATGGTACTTCCTTTGTCTCGCTGCCGGGTGTTCCTTTTGAAATGAAAGGTTTAATTACCAAAGAAGTGCTCCCAAGGATCATAGAAAAATATGAACGCCCTCACATCATACACAAGACTATTATGACATATGGGTTGGGAGAAAGCGCCATTGCCGAGAAAATTGAAGCATGGGAAAATAATCTGCCCAAGGAACTTAAGCTGGCTTATCTCCCTAGTTTGGGGCGAGTGCGTTTAAGAATAAGTACTAAAGGACATAATGAAGCCTATTTAAGGCAATTGGTAAATGATGAAGTGAAAAAGCTATACCCCCTAATAGGTGATATTATTTATGGCGAAGAAGAAGACGAATCCATTGAAGCCGGGATTGGAAAGCTTTTAACCCAAAAAAGCAAAACCCTTGCCACCGCCGAAAGTTTCACAGGCGGAAAAATTGCACAACAGATTACGGCTATTCCTGGCGCATCTAACTACTTTAAGGGAACGGTGGTGAGTTATGCTACGGAGACTAAGATTCAGGTATTGGGAGTAGATCCTTCCTTGATTGAAAAACATTCGGTGGTGAGTGAAGCAGTAGCGGTTGCCATGGCTAGAAGTGTAAAAGAGATGCTTGGAACTGATTTTGCCATTGCAACTACGGGCAATGCAGGGCCTACTAAAGGAGATTCAGAAGAACCGGTAGGAACAGCCTTTATTGCCATAAGCACGCCAACACAAACTTTTGCAAAGAAATTTACGCTGGGAAACCATCGTGAGCGTATTGTTCAAAAGGGTGTAAATAAGGCTTTTGAGCTTCTTCAAAAAGAAATACTAAATTTTTGAGATTGTGTTTTGTGGGTCCAATCGAAATATCTAAATTTGCACGCTCAATAAAATCACGCAAAAGTAAAGGAGATGTCCAAAGTTTGTGAAGTTACCGGAAAGAAAGTGATGTTTGGAAACAATGTTTCCTTTTCCATCAATAAAACCAAGCGTAGGTTTGATGTAAATATCTTCAAGAAGAAATTTTATATCCCTGAAGAAGACAAATGGGTTACCCTAAATGTTTCTTCTAAAGGAATTAAGATTATCAATAAGAAAGGAATCTCCGCCGTATTGAAAGAATCACGTGCAAAAGGGTACGTAAAGTAAAAAGAATAGCAAGATGGCAAAGAAAGGAAATAGAATTCAGGTTATATTAGAGTGCACTGAGCATAAAGAATCAGGGATGCCTGGAACTTCTCGGTACATCACTACAAAGAATAAAAAGAATACGCCAGATAGATTGCAGATTAAAAAATTCAATCCTATCCTTAAGCGCATGACTGTTCATAAAGAAATTAAGTAAGAAGACATGGCAAAGAAGACCGTAGCAACATTACAGAGTAGCTCAAAGAGATTAACAAAAGCCATTAAAATGGTAAAATCTCCAAAAACAGGAGCATATACTTTTGTGGAGTCTGTCATGGCTCCAGAACTAGTAAACGACTGGTTGTCCAAAAAATAAGGGGAACAAACTAAACACACTAAGGAAGCCGCTTTATAGCGGCTTTTTTGTTTTAAAAAATCTCCATACACTTTCCTATCTTTGATTTTACGTTACAATTACCATGAGTCTATTTAAAAATATCTTCTCAAAAGACAAGAAAGAGAGTCTAGACAAAGGACTAGAAAAAAGTAAAAGCAGCTTTTTTGGCAAACTAACCAAGGCCGTCGCTGGCAAGTCTAAAGTAGATGATGAGGTTTTAGATAATTTAGAAGAAGTACTTGTTACTTCAGATGTGGGGGTTAATACTACCCTCAAGATTATAGAACGAATCGAAGGTAGAGTAGCCCAAGACAAATACATGGGCACCGAAGAACTCAATCAGATATTACGAGAAGAAATCGCAGGCCTACTCTCAGAGACCCATGTAGGGGAAGCAGAGGATTTTTCAGTTCCCACAGATTCAAAACCACATGTAATCATGGTGGTGGGTGTTAATGGTGTTGGGAAAACAACCACAATCGGAAAATTGGCCCATCAATTTAAGAATCAAGGATTAAAGGTGGTTTTAGGAGCAGGAGATACCTTTAGAGCGGCCGCTATTGATCAATTAGAGGTATGGGCAAAGCGTGTAGATGTGCCTATTGTAAAACAAAAAATGGGCAGTGATCCAGCTTCGGTAGCTTTTGATACTTTAAATTCTGCAGTTGCTGAAAATGCAGACGTTGTTTTAATTGATACGGCTGGTAGATTGCACAATAAGGTGAATTTAATGAATGAATTATCTAAGGTGAAGCGAGTAATGCAGAAAGTGGTTCCAGATGCGCCACATGAGGTACTCCTGGTTTTAGACGGTTCTACAGGCCAGAACGCCTTTGAACAAGCAAAACAGTTTACCAAAGCCACGGAAGTAAGCAGTTTGGCTGTGACTAAATTAGATGGTACTGCAAAAGGTGGGGTGGTCATTGGTATTTCGGATCAATTTCAAATTCCAGTAAAATATATTGGTGTAGGAGAAGGAATAGAAGATTTGCAAGTATTTAATAAGTTCGAGTTTGTAGATTCTTTTTTTAAGATATAGGATATGAGATGGGGTGTATTCATAATCCTCTGTGCTTTTCAATGGGGTTTTGCGCAAATCAATCACCCTAAAGCAAGTCCGTTTTCAAGCATTGAACAAGAAGTTGGCCTTTCAAAAATTCGAGTAGAATATTCTCGCCCTGCTGTGAGAGGAAGGCATGTTTTTGGTCCGCAAGAAGACAAACAGCAAGGATTGGTTCCCTACGGTAGAATTTGGCGTGTGGGTGCTAATGAAAGCACGAAAATAACCGTGGATAGTGATATGACCGTAATGGGAAATACGCTACCAAAAGGCACCTATGCTTTGTATGCCTTTCCTGAATCTACCCTATGGGAAATTGCTTTTCATACCAATACAAAACACTGGGGAGACGGACGTAAAAATTATAATCCTGAAGAAGATCTTTTCCGAATCCAAGTACAACCCCAAGTTGTAAATTTTCATCAAGAGAATTTCCTCATTTCTTTTGATAATATTTCGCATACATCAGCAGATATGCAACTTATTTGGGACGCGACCATGGTCACTATTCCCTTTCATGTGAACACGGCGGCCCAAATGGAGGCAGAGATCACCAAGCAGCTATTAGAAAACCCTACAGCCCAAACCTATTATGAAGCTGGTCGTTATTTGCAAGAGCAACAAATAGACGCTCCCAGAGCCTTGAATTACCTAGATAAGGCGCTAGAGTTAGGCGGCGACACCTATTACTTTCATAGAGTCAAAAGTCTCGTAGAGGCACAATTAGGTGATTATTCGAATGCGATTAAATCTGCTAAGAAGTCGCTGGCCCTGGCAACCCAATTAGAGAAAGACGAGTTTGTTAGGCTCAATGAAAAGAACATAAAAAAATGGGAAGCCATCCTTAGCAAAGAGTAATTTGCTGTACTTGAGAACCATAGAAGTCTTATCTTTAAAACGGTTGAATTTAAAAGTGCGCTTCATGAAATTTGCTTCTTTATTTCGTATTGGTATCTGCTGTTTATTTGTCCTCTTATCACTACAGTCGTGCAAGTTAGGTACCACTCCAAAATCAGGTGATCAAGAAAATAACACCGTGGTAATTGAAGAACCCAAAACGGTAGAGGCCGAAGCGCTCCCACCATTATGGGTGCCGTACAATGATTCTGCTGAAGTTGCAGCAAATGCAGATCATGAGAAAGAACGCATGCGATACAAGTTTATTCAGAGCAAAGTTTTGGATAAAAATCAAGTATTTACCCCATTGTATACTGCCGTATCTCAATTTCCAGAAGAGAAATACCAGATGATGAAACCGCTGGTATTAGAACAAAACATTCCAACCATTCAATCGCACATAAAGGCGGGGGATTTTTCCTATGAAGAATTGGTACTTTTTTATTTAAAACGCATCTATACCTATGAAGTACCCAATACAACCACTTTAAATACGGTACTTGCTTTAAACCCAAACGTTTTAAACGAAGCGAGATCCTTAGATCTTAGTAATGAAGGGCACCATCCTATTTACGGGATGCCAATTTTATTAAAGGATAATATTGGGGCTCAGAATATGAAGACTACCGCTGGTGCTATTGCTTTGCAAAACAATACCACCAAGGATGCGTTCATTGTTGAACGCTTAAAAGAAAAAGGGGCATTAATTCTGGGGAAAGTTAATCTTAGTGAATGGGCCAATTTTATATGTAATTGCCCGAATGGCCAGAGTGCCTACGGTGGGCAAACCTTGAATCCATATGGGCGTCGAATTTTTGATACGGGGGGTTCAAGTGCGGGAAGTGGCACAGCGACTGCGGCGAACTATGCAGTAGCTGCAGTAGGTACAGAGACATCAGGCTCTATTTTATCTCCTTCAGGGCAAAATTCCGTAGTGGGCATGAAACCAACCATTGGTTTGTTAAGTAGATCAGGAATTGTGCCGATATCGAGCACCTTAGATACCCCGGGTCCTATGACAAAGAACGTCATTGATAATGGTATTTTGTTGGATGCAATGCGCGGTTTTGATAGTATTGATGATAAGTCTGTTCAGGCTAATTGGTCGGCAGATTGGTACCTCACAGAAAATGCTTCCTTGAAAGGAAAGCGGTTTGGGGTATTTAAGAATTATGTGGAGCGAGATAGCCTTTACAATCAGGCATTAGAATTACTAAAAGGCGCTGGGGCAACCATCCTAGAATTTGAACCTCCAGAAGTAGCATTTGATGGCTTCTTATCTATTTTAAATATTGACATGAAAGAAGACCTTCCCAAATACGTAGATGGGTGGGTGCAGGACACGAGTTTGGTAACTGTGCGATCAGTAGCTGATGTTGTTGCTTTCAATTTACAAGACTCGTTGATTAGAATTCCCTATGGGCAGGCTCGGTTAGATGGTATTTTGGCAGATACAACCTCTACGACTTATTTAAAAACCATCAAAAGAACACTACGTCAAGCAGGTACTACCTATTTTAATACGCCTATGACAGAACATCGCCTGGATGCCATTTTATCCATTAATAATTACGATGCAGGGGCGGCTGCTGTTGCTGAATACCCAGCATTAACCATTCCTATGGGATATAGAGATACTGGAGAACCCGTGAATCTCACATTTATAGCCAAACAATTTCAGGAAGGAAAACTCTACGAGATGGGTAGCGCCTTTGAGGCAATTTCGAAAGCAAGGAGAATCCCTAGTTCTTACGCAGACTAAATTGTATTTTTGCATCCATTTTTAAAGGTATGCGCACAAAGTCTCTTAAAAAAAATCGAATCAATGTAGTAACGCTGGGTTGTAGTAAAAATGTTTACGACTCCGAAGTACTTATGGGCCAATTAAAGGCCAATAAAAAGGACGTTGTGCATGAAGAGGAAGGCAATGTGGTAGTGATTAATACCTGTGGTTTTATTGCGAATGCAAAAGAAGAAAGTGTTAATACCATATTAGAATACGTACAGAAGAAAGAGCAGGGTGACGTAGACAAAGTATTTGTAACAGGTTGTTTAAGTGAGCGCTACAAACCGGATTTGGAGAAAGAAATTCCGGATGTAGATGCCTATTTTGGAACCAGTGATCTACCCAATCTATTAAAAGCCTTGGGTGCCGACTATAAACACGAGTTGCTAGGGGAGCGCTTAACCACTACCCCTAAAAATTATGCCTATTTAAAAATTGCAGAGGGTTGTGATAGACCGTGTTCTTTTTGTGCAATTCCCCTCATGCGCGGAAAGCATAAAAGCACACCAATTGAGGCACTAGTAGAGGAAGCCAAGAATTTAGCAGCAAAAGGGGTGAAAGAGCTCATTCTTATTGCTCAAGATTTAACGTATTACGGGTTAGATCTGTACAAAAAACGAAACTTAGCCGAGCTATTACAACAACTTGCTAAAGTAGAAGGGATTGAGTGGATACGCTTGCATTACGCTTTTCCAACGGGCTTTCCAATGGATGTCCTTGAGGTTATGCGCAATGAGCCTAAAATTTGCAACTATATAGATATTCCCTTGCAACACATTGCTGATCCTATATTAAAAAGTATGCGCCGCGGAACAACTAAGGCAAAAACCACCAAACTACTTCAGGAATTTAGGAAAGCAGTGCCAGAAATGGCGATCCGTACCACTTTAATAGTTGGGTATCCAGGAGAAACAGAAGATGATTTTCAAGTTTTGAAAGAATGGGTGAGAGAAATGCGCTTTGAGCGTTTGGGTTGTTTTACTTACAGCCATGAAGAAAACACCCATGCTTATACATTAGAAGACAATGTTCCCGAGGAAGTAAAACAAGAACGCGCTAATGAAATTATGGAAGTGCAGTCACAAATTTCTTGGGAATTAAATCAAGAAAAGATTGGGAAAACCTTTCGCTGCCTTATTGATCGTAAAGAAGGCAACTACTTTGTTGGGAGAACTGAATTCGATTCTCCTGATGTAGATAACGAAGTACTCATTGATGCAAAAACGCATTATGTGAAGGTGGGCGACTTTACCAATGTTACTATTACCGAAGCTTCAGATTTTGATCTATATGGAGCCCCCATTAAATAAAGCTCCAATTTTTATTTCCTGACATCCGTCATTTTTCTAGAAGGATTAGTTGTCTACTTTTAGAGGTAGCAGTTGGTTTAGTATGACCATTTGTTACTTATAAACAACTAATAAATAATCACTTCTTATGAATTTAGATAATGAAAAAATTAGGGGTACCCTGATCTTTCTGCGACTCGCTATTGGGTGGCATTTTTTGTATGAGGGAATCATGAAATTGTATAATCCGGATTGGACTGCCTTTGGCTATTTAGCATCTGCGCAGGGACCACTGGGGGGGCTTTTTTCTGCACTGGCAAATCCATCAATTATTGGTTGGGTAGACACACTGAATATGCTAGCACTCATTATTGTAGGTATTACGCTAATGCTGGGAATTTTTGAACGTTTGGGAGCTATTGTCGGAATTGGCTTATTAGGAATGTACTATCTGGCGCATCCTCCCTTTCCTGGTTTAACCCAATTAAATGTAGAAGGGAACTATTGGTTCGTAAATAAGAATTTAATAGAACTCATTGCTTTGATTTTAATCTATCAAATGCCCACGGGTACCTTCTTTGGATTGGGGTATTTAAAAAAGAGAGAACTAACTAAAGTAACGGTAAAATGAGTTGGACAAGAAGAGATCTTTTAAAAGGGTTGGGTGGTTTGCCCATTTTAGGAGCAGTATGGTGGGCAGGAGCTTCCACTGCAGTAGGTAAAAGAAGAGAACGATCAGTAATTTTAGAACAGCTAAACATACAGCCCTCATTACCACCAGCGGTACCTGGAATTTCAGGAGCACCGGTTCGCGTGGGGATTATTGGGTTCGGGATTCGAGGTGAACAATTGTGCCGGTCTTTGGGCTTTGCTACCAAGGAGTGGATTGAAGATATGAAGATAGAGGTGCAGGAAAATCCAAATAATAAGGGACTCGAAGACTTTATGAATCAGGAAAAACTGCACGTACACTTAGCAGGTGTTTGTGATATTTTTGATTACAGAGCAGAAAAGGCACTGCGTTCTTTTGGTACAGAAGATAATAGCATTAAGCGCTATGCGACCTATCAAGAAATGATTCACAGTGGTGAGATTGATGCCGTGGTTATTGCAACTCCAGATCACTGGCATGCACCTATTTCCATAGAAGCACTTAACAACGGGGTACATGTGTATGTAGAAAAGCCTATGACGCACACGGTGGAAGAAACGTATCGCCTTCGTGAAGCCGCGCTTAATTCTCAGGCAGTTTTCGCAGTAGGACATCAGCATAGGCAAACCTTGAGTTTTAGAACAGCTAAAGACATCATTGATAAAGGCACCCTGGGGCATGTTTCGTTAATACAGACCAATACCAATAGGAATGACGATAATGGTGCCTGGAATTACGAGATGCATGAATTAGCAAGCCCAGAATCTATAGATTGGAAGCAATTTTTAGGTTCCGCTCCCGAAGTACCCTTTAATAAAAATCATTTCTTTAGATGGAGAAAATGGTGGGCATATGGATCTGGCCTTTCAGGCGATTTATTAACGCATGATTACGATCGGTTAAATTGTGTGCTCAATATGGGAATACCGACTTCTGTGATGGCCTCTGGCGGTGTTTATACCCATAATGATGGTAGAAATGTGCCGGATGTGATGCAAGTAAATATGGAGTTTCCAGACTTTAATACGGGTAGTTCTCAAGTCAAAGGCAAAGAACGCGGAATGACATTTTGCTACAGCGCCACCTTAGGCAATGGTTTTAATAGACCAACGGTTCTTATGGGCCACGATGGAACAATGGAGCTTGGAAACCGACTTACAATTTGGCCAGATGGTGGTTCTACGCGATATGCCCAAATGCTGGAAGAAGGTAAAATGAATCCTGGAGTGCCAATTTACACTTATAACCCCAGTGCGAACTCTCCAGATGCGGTGTCTTCGGCGACCTCTCAATACTTTGCAGATAAAGGACTTATGTGGACCTACATAGACGGAAAACGAGTAGATTCTACCTTTTTACATATGCGAGAATGGCTTAGCGCTATTAAGAATGGAGGTAGCGTAAGTTGCGGAATAAAAGAAGGTTTTGAAGAAGCCATTTCTGCACATATGGCCGGTCTTTCTTGGAAATTGGGAAGAAGGATAGAATGGGATCCTGAATTAGAAATTATTAAACCTATTGAAGGTGTAGATTTTGATGCGGCGCTCTTGTCTAATGAAATGGTCACTACCCATCATATAACGGTAGGCTAGAAGAATAAGGGGTGGTGTTAGCTATTTTCGTAAGCCATTAGGGCTTCTTTAATAACACCACTCCATATTTTGTATCCTTCACGGTTTAAATGAAGTCCATCACTTAAATAGAGCTCTGGTTTTGGTCGGTTATCCGATGTTATCATTCTAGCAAACACATTAATAAACTGGGCATTGAGCTCCCCAATAATATATTTCGATAGGAGAAGATTGGTCTCCATGATTATAGGAATGAGTGCTTCTCGTTCTACACTGGGTTTAATACTTATCAAAGCAAGCTCTGCATCGGGGTATTTGTTTAAAAGAAGCTCAACCAAAGTTTTGCAATCTGCCAGAACCTCCTGAGGTGATTTTCCTTCTCCTAAATCATTCTCACCTCCATAGAGTACAATTTTTGAAGGCGCTACTTGTTGAAAAATTTCATCAAAATAATGAATACACCAGGCAAAAGATGAGCCTCCAAACCCTAAATTCAGTACGTTCATGGGTGCGAGGTCCTTTTTCATGTTTACCCAAAGCCTAATAGAAGAACTTCCGTAGAACACAATTAAGTCATTGAGATTCTTTAGCTTGGTTACCCTGGTTTTAAGGCGTAAAATTTCGTTATGCCACATTTCAGGTGGGCTTTCTAAGCCAGTGGTGTTCGTGGGCGTGTTTACCAATTCTTCGGCCTTATTTCTTGCTTCTTGCACATGGGTGGTATAATACAGCTGCAAACGATTAACAAATGCAATGAGCTCATCTGCCTTGTTTGATTGTACATGATCACTGAGTTTAAAAGGAGGTAGGATACGACAGTAGTAGAGGTTGTCTTTTATCTTTTTATCAAAATTCACCAACACCAAAGGAACAATCATCGGTTCTTTCTTCATCTTCTGTGCCAGCTTAAAACTACCCAATTTAAAAGGTCCTGGGGAATCTTCAGTGCGGTAAGACGTTCCCTCCGGGCTTATGATGAGATTGGTGCCCTCATTTAAATAGGATTCAGCTTCTTTATAAAAAACACTTCTAGAATCTGTTTTCTTTACTACCGAGGCGGTCTCTGATTCTTTGGTATACACATTAATATGCCCCAACTTGTTATAATAATCTTGATGACCATATTCCTGCCCTTGCCCAATTCTTACCGTGCGTATGCCTGGTTCACCGTATTTTTTGTCAAGAACCAGAGCACTGATAAAATGAGAATCTAAAGTAATTTGAAAATTGTTGTTTAGGGTGTAGCGTCTATCATTAACCAGGTGATTGTATATAAATATATGTCCGGGTTCTTCGGGCAGATGTTCCCATCCTTCTATATGATAGTTTAGTGCGTTAAACAGGGAGGTTGTAGCCAATGCACATGCCCGGCGTGTGTCTGCCGCGTTAGCTTTGCTAGTCACCACAGTCTTATAAATATTTTCTAATCCTTTAATAAAATTTAGTTCTTCCTTATCGTCCCGCAATAACTCCAAACTTAATGAGGCGATATGACGCTCTAAGGCAGTACCTTGATTTAATAGGCTTTCCAAGCTTTCATAAGCCAATTCTTTGGTGTTCATATTGGCTAAAAGGTGAATTACCTTGTGCAAAGCAGAGGTGAGTGGAATTCGTGATTTATTGTTTTCAATAAGTTGAAAAACCGCTTGTAAATTATATTTTCCTAGCAGCCCAGCATACCTTAAAAACGCCGCGTTTAATTGATTTCCAATAAGCCATGTAAGCTGTAAATGAAATTGAAACTCAAAAGCAGGCTCCTCTTCAAATAGTTTTTTAAGATCACGAAACGGAATGAAATACAGCGCTGTCTTTTCGGTGGTCATGGCATTGCAAATATCTTTTTCACCAAGAATACAGGACCAACCAAAAATAAAACCAGCATTATTGATACCGCGTTGTTTTATTTCAATTTCCCCTTCGATCCGTTTAATACTTACTTCACCATGAATTAAGACATAAAGCCCGTTAGTGCTCCTATCTTGAACGTAAAGAACTTCATAGGGTTCATATTCTCTTCGTTCTGCAATTTGAGCCATCGCAGCCAGATTGGTTTCTGTAAATTGATCTAAAAAAGGGGAGCAGCGCATTACCTGAATGACTTCTGCTTCGCTTTCTTCCGGAGTCATAAAAAACTCTCGATCATCTACTAAGGGCTTAAAACGAACGGGTTGTAATAATTCTGTTTGTTTTAATAAAGCGGTCCTAAGCTGGTGGTAAAGTCCTGCTGTGATCTGTTGGAGCATCTCATTGGAATCTTCCTGATGAAGGTGCTTTTTTAACACATCAATAGGAAGCTCAAAAAACTGGGCCGTGTTGGAGGATACTACCACTCGAAAGGTATACCTTCTTGGCGGATTTAAACCCGAAGCACCAAGGGTGCTATAGGGTTCCGAAATCTGGCATACAAGGAGTTCATTATCTGGATTTTCTAAGGAGATAAAATAATCCATAACCCCATCAATAAGCCAACGGAACTTTTTTACTTCTGTGTGGGTATCACAAATGATATGGTCTTTAGGGTACTCTTTTACTTTTCCAAGTGGGAAAAGCTGTTTCAATGTAGAAATCTGTAATTCGGTACCCAAAGAAGGTGACGGTTTAAAGAATTAGCCAAGTTGGTTAAATACTGCAGGTATTTAACGGGGCAAAAATTGTAAAAAATTAGAAGAAAAGAAAGCCTTTACAAAGTTACTGCCGAAATTAGTTGTGCCACGGTTGGGTGATCATTGCCACCGGCGGGTTCAATTGTAATATTTAAGGATTCTGCGTGATCAATATATTTTAGGGTCACGAGATCTTTATCTGTTGGAAGAAGGCCCATATTGATCATCTCGCCTTCAACATCGCTCCACATTTGGTAGGTCTTGTCTTTCGGTAAAGCCGGAAGACCTTTAGGGTTCACTACCACCAGTTTGTTATCGTGATTTACAAAGGCTACTGCCATGGAATTGGGTTCTCTGTCATTTCCTTTTAGAACAAAAGGAATGGTAGTAGGGCTATTAATTAGTTGTAAACGATTGTTTGTTAATTGGTAATTTTCCTCAAGTAAGTCTAATCGTTCTTCTAATATCACAGACTGGTTCTGCAGCGTATTTAATTCTTCTTGTGCGCCTTGCCATTTAGTGTACATCCAAAAGGTGGAAAGACAAAAAAGCAACGCCAAACTTGCGGCAGCGTACAACCAAGGAAAAGAACTGCTGTTTGTTGAAGATGCTAATTCTTCGGCTAGCTTATTTTTTAGGTGTGCTGGTGGGCTTATGGCGTTTTCAAAAGCCAAACGCTCAAAATCTGCTTCTAACTGAGAAAAGGTCTCTTTAAGTTTAGCATCATTCGCTATTGCCATTTCTACCTGCCGAGCTTCTGTTGCATCTAATTCATCTAGCAACAGCTTTTCTAAGAGTCCTTCTTTTAAGATATATTCCTTTTTCATCATAAAATCACTTCCAATATCCACAAAATCGCTATTCCAATATGGCTGTACGATTCTCTAAGTACTTGCAATGCTTGTCTTATATAACTTTTAAAGGTGCCCAACGGCACTCCCATTTCCTGATTGGCTTCTCTATGGGTATACCCCCTAAAATACACTAAGGCAATAGCCTCTTGATGATGAGGTTCTAACTTGCTAATAGCTCCATTCAGTTTTTGAAAATCCAAGTCATTTTCAGTGGTTGCTTCTTCTTTAAGTACACTTAAATCATCCTTTTGGATGAGTTTATCTGTATTTCTTACGGAATTTAACGCGGTATTTTTTGCAATACGATAAGCCCAGGTATAGAACCTACCTTTTTCAGCGTCGTAAGATTCAATCTTTTCCCAGATTTTAACAAAGGTCTCTTGTAGCACATCCTCCGCCAGAGCTTGGTCTTGACAGATCCTAAGAATTACCCCAAACAGCGCGGCAGCATACTTATCGTACAAACGATAAAGGGCATCTTTATTCTTCGTAATTATTTCTGCTATGACTTCGGAATCCTGCAAAGACTAAATTTTCATTGATGTTAAAGATATGATAAAAAGAGCCTGGTCCTCATCCAGACTTAAAAACCAGTGTATTTACGAATAGAAGCGCGCAAATAGTTCTTTAAAATCATTAAAAACAATTAAACAAGTCAAAAATGAAAAAGTTAATTTTTATTCTTACATCAATCGTATTACTAACGGTTACAACAACAGCAAAAGCACAAAAATCTCAAGATATTGTAGATATTGCCGTGTCCGTTGAAGACTTTTCTACATTGGTTACAGCCTTAAAAGCGGCAGACCTAGTAGGAGCTTTAAAAGGAGATGGTCCATTTACCGTATTTGCTCCAGTGAATGCTGGTTTTGCAAAGATTGATTCTAAAACTCTTAATTCCTTATTAGAGCCGGCAAATAAGGGAACACTTGCAGGGATTCTTACCTACCATGTAGTAGCTGGTAAAATTGCTGCCGCAGACGTAGCGGCTGCTTTAAAAAGCGGAAACGGCAAAGCAGAATTAACTACCCTACAAGGTGGAACGCTAACAGCAGTAAGCAAAGACGGCGGGATTTACTTGATGGATGCTAATGGCAATTACAGTAAAATTGCCAAGACAGATGTAATGGCTTCTAACGGAGTCATCCACATCATTGAAGATGTTGTAATGCCCAAATAATTGTGGTTTAGTGTTTGCAATGTTGATGAGGAAGCATCGACTCTTTGGAGTCGGTGCTTTATTTTTTTCTAGCCAATTCAAACTGGTAAATTTCTCTACCAAGTTGGGCCAAAAATGGGATGCCTACGGAGTCATACTCATAGTTATCATCATTAAAAATACCATCCTTATTTACCAGAATTGTAGCCGTTAATAGGAACGCCACATTGTTTTCTGTATCCTTGATATAGGCGCAATCTGTGAGCGTGCCATAGGCATAACCTACCTTATTGTATATTTTTATGGAGGAAGGCATTGGATCTTCCATATCACCGTATAAAAAGAATTTTACGTAGCTATCGTAGTAGGTTTCGCGATCATAACCAAGTTCATACGGCAACGAACTCATGGTCTTAAGAAGAAATTGATGCTGCTCTTCCGAAATATTAAATTGTTCTTCGGCGGGAAATTGGTCTGGGAATACCACCCGTTTTAAAACTTCGTGTTGGGTACTTATTGGGTAATAGTTTTTTAGTTCAAAATTAAAAGGCTGCTGATGGAGAGAGTCACCGGCATAGAACCCCATTCCTTTTTCAATCTTATTTAAAGAAAGAGGTGTTACGGGAGCATTAATAATTGCTTCAGAAACTACGGTGCTACTATCACTTGCGTAAAGCACTAAGGGTTTGGTGGTAACATCGTCTGCATTCGAAGTAGATAAGCGATGAGAAATACGGATGGGTTTACCCACGCGTGACATAATTCGTTGATTGAGCCCATCAAAACCTAAGAACTCTACCAGCCTATTGTTTGCTTCGTTATCGCTCACTGCAAATATTTCCTCAATGGCCCTTTTAAAAGAGGTCTCTATTGAATCTCCTTCTATAAAGAAACGCGTTGTTCTATCTAGGGAGTCCAGTTCATTCAATTTTTCAAGGGTAGCAAGTGCTGCAGGAAACTTTACGGTGCTCGCAGGATAGAAATAGTTGTTTTCATTCACCTGAAAATCATGATCTGTTAGTATCAACTTCCCATCACTTGTATCTACCTGCGTAAAACGGATTTGAATTTCGTGTCTGTCTAAACTGTCCATGACACGAGTAATTTTCTCATCTTTAGAAGCCAGCGCAGCCTCTAAGGCATTGTCATAAGATGGGTTTGTTTGGCAGCTGCTTAAGCAAAGAACAGCTAAGAAAAAAAACACCTTTTTCATTGTTATAGCCTATCGTCTTGATATACTTCTCCGCGGTGCGGTTTTAAATCGTCTCGTACTTGGGGCATTTCAAACTCGGCGACTACCAAAAAGACCAAGCTATGCATATCATTTAAGTCTTTACTACCAACAATGTCATACTTCAATTCTTCATTAAAGACATATTCTTTTAAATGAATGACATAGTGCTCTGCAGTTTTTTTGGCTGCCGGCCCCCTAAAATCCCAAATAAGTTTAATTTTTCGATCCAGTAATTCTGCTTTCATATTAGTTTTCTAAGACGGAAACTCCGTTTTCTGCAAAGTTCTTAAAATCATTGGCATATTGCTTCGATTGTTTTTTAAATGCGCCCGGCATTAAAAAAGCCATCAGTTTCATTCCAAAGGCCTCAAATTGAAATTCACTTTCAGAAATCCACCGTGTTTGGCCATTCTCTTCTTTAAAGTAATTTTTCTGGATGTTGTGTACACCTTTGGCGTCGTAGGTGGCATGAAATTCTTCTGGCATGTTACGTGTTATGATGGTTTCTACCATTTCCATGTCACGTTTCCCCATTTTAAACTTCATGGTCATTTGGGCGCCTTCTTCTCCAGGCGTACCGGAGATAAGTTCGTAGGATACCAATCCACGCATCCAATGTTTCATATTATCGGGGTTGTCTAATTTTTTTATGAATTCCTCCCTGGGAAGGGCAATTAGAATTTCTGTAGTATACTTCATTTCAGTTGGTCTTAGTTGTTGTACTAAGATATTGATTTAGAAGCTTCCCCAAAAATCTGTTAAGGAGCGTGAAACTTCTTGTGCCGCTTTAAGGAATTGTTATTTTTGCGGGATGTCTTCTTTAAGAATAAAAGCATTTGGGGTCCTACTTCCTCTGGTACTTGCAGTGATCACTTCTTGTTCGGAGTTTTTTAATGGCAAAGAAGATAGGGAAGTACTTGCCCGAGTAGGGGATAGCTATCTTTATAAAGACGAAGTATCTGGACTTGTTGCAGATGGGTTGTCTCCTCAAGATAGTGCCGCATTTGTGGTGAGTTACATTAATAAGTGGGCTTCTAAAAAATTGTTACTCTCCAAATCAAGAATAAACTTACCCGAAGAAAAATTGGCAGAGTATGACCGATTGGTTGCAGATTACAAGGCCGATCTTTACACCAGAGCCTATTTAGAAGCATTGGTCCAGCAGTCTCAAGATACATTAATAAGTGATGCAGAGTTAGCGCAGTTTTATGACTCGCGCAAGGACAATTTTAAACTAGATGAAAAACTGGTACAACTGCGCTTTGCGGTACTTCCGCCTCAATTTTTAAATAAGGAAGAGGTGGTGTCTAAATTAAAATCCTATTCTGAAGAGGATAAGGCCTTTTTAGATTCTATCGCCGTTCAATTTACAAAGCTGCACTTAAATGACAGCATTTGGGTAGAGGCTACCCGTGTTATGCGAGAAATCCCAGCATTAACTAGCAATAACGAAGCCCGGTACTTAAAGAAATCACAATTTTTTGAATTGCAGGATTCTTTGGGGGTATATTTGGGAAAGGTCACCAATGTTTTGGAGGCCAATGATGTAGCTCCTTTACGCTACATAGCACCTAACATTAAACAAATAATTTTAAATCGAAGGCGTTTGGCACAAATGCGAAAATTAGAAAACGATGTGCTAGACGAAGCGATTAAAGAAAACGAATTCGAGATTTATGGAAGTAAGGAATAAGATTTTGTCCCTAATTTTTTTAGGAATGGGTTGCCTGCTTTTTGCGCAGGAAGAAACCATGGCAACAGACAGTACGACAAATCGTAAAATGGTGAAGTTAGACGGTATTGCGGCCGTGGTGGGGGATTATGTAATTCTTGATTCTGATATTGAGAAGACATTAATAGATTTAAAAAGTCAAGGGGCATCTACGGAAGACATTTCCCACTGCCAATTACTAGGAAAATTAATGGAAGACCGACTGTATGCACACCAAGCTGTACAAGACAGTTTGTTGGTTTCAGACGATCAGGTGAATGCTACTTCCGACAGACAAATTCAACAGCTTGCCCAGCAGATTGGGAGTATTGATAAAATGCTGAAGTACTACAAAAAAGCAGATTTAGAGAGTTTTAAAGCAGAATTGTTTGAAATCAATAAGCTACGTATGCTCTCTGAGAAAATGCAAAGCAAAATTGTGGAAAATATTCAGGTTACTCCGGAAGAGGTACGCCAGTTCTTCTTCAAAATCCCAGAGGAGGAACGTCCTGTTTTTGGTGCAGAATTAGAAATTTCACAGATTGTAAAGTCACCAACCCCTTCAGAAGAAGAGAAGTTAAAGGTGGTTAATAGACTTAAAGAAATTAAGCAGGATGTAGAAGAAAACGATGCCAGTTTTAATGTAAAGGCTATTTTATATTCCCAAGATCCTGGTTCAAAATCAAAAGGTGGTTTTTATAGCATGACGCGTGAGACTCCTTTTGTAAAAGAATTTAAAGACGTGGCTTTTAGTTTGCAAGAAGGTGAAATATCTGAACCTTTTGAAACAGAATTTGGCTACCACATTATTAAAATGGAGAAAATTCGTGGGCAGGAACGTGACTTACGTCATATCTTAATGATTCCAGAGATCTCTGATGAAGCTATGGAAGCTGCTGCTAAAGAATTAGACACCATTCGCCAGCAAATATTAGATGGCAAATACACCTTTGATGAGGGGGCTCGTAATTTTTCGGATGAAAAAGAAACCAAATTTGATGGTGGTTTATTAAGAAACCCGATCAATTTCGACTCAAAGTTTGAGCTTACTAAAATGGACCCTTCACTTTACAACCAAGTAAGAAATTTAAAGGATGGTGAGATCTCGAGACCTATTCGTGAAAACGACCCTAGAGGAGGGGCGCCTAAGTTTAAAATCATGCAGATTACCAATAGGTATGATGAGCATAAGGCAGATTTTGCCAGAGACTATATTAAAATTCAGGAACTAGCCTTACGAGATAAGCAATATGGAGAGGTAAGAAAATGGATGGCAGAGAAAATTGAAGACACCTATATTTTGGTAGATGACGAAAATAAAGGCTGTGATTTTTCTAATAACTGGCTAAAGCAATAGTATGTCAGACGTTACTGCTGTACAAAACCTTGTTCAAAAACATACCGAATTAAAACAGGAAATTGGAAAAGTAATCATTGGTCAAGAAGAGGTCATTGAGCAAATTTTAATTTCTATTTACACAGGAGGCCATTCGTTATTAATTGGTGTGCCAGGGCTTGCAAAGACCTTAATGGTAAATACGATCGCGCAAACTCTTGGTTTAGACTTTAAACGCATTCAATTTACTCCAGACCTGATGCCAAGCGACATTTTGGGGAGTGAGGTATTAGATCAGGATAGAAATTTCAAGTTCATAAAAGGTCCGGTGTTCGCCAATATTATACTGGCAGACGAAATTAACAGAACACCTCCAAAAACCCAGGCTGCCTTGCTAGAAGCTATGCAAGAACGCGCTGTTACAGTGGCGGGACATCGATATAAATTAGAGTTGCCTTATTTTGTTTTGGCCACCCAAAACCCTATTGAGCAAGAGGGAACATACCCACTTCCAGAAGCACAATTAGACCGCTTTATGTTCGCGATTAAGCTGGGATATCCTTCCATAGAAGAAGAAATTGAAGTGGTGAAATCTACCACCGCAGATAAGTCTGTTAATTTAACCACCTTATTTAGCGCAGATGCGATTAGAGACGTACAACAACTTATAAGAAGAGTGCCTGTTGCGGATAATGTGGTAGATTATACGGTGCGTTTGGTAAACCGAACACGTCCGAATTTGCCTACTGCGTCTGATTTTGTAAAAGATTATATTGATTGGGGAGCTGGGCCTCGAGCTTCACAGAATTTAGTATTAGCAGCGAAAGCGCATGCCGTGATATCTGGGAAATTTTCTCCCGATATTGAAGATATTAAGGCAGTAGCGCATGCAATCCTAAGACACCGAATCCTTAAAAACTACAAAGCAGAAGCAGAAGGTATTTCTGAGGATGATCTAATTACGGAGTTGCTTAAGTAACTTAGATTTTTTCTCGATAGGTGTAGCCAATTTACCCCTGCTGTTTTACCAAAATGGTTTCCAGTTCCTCCAGTGATTTACCTTTTGTTTCCGGTAAAACTCTTAGAATAAATGCCAGACCAACAAAAGCGAATAATCCGTAAATAAGGAAAGTTAAAGAACTACCAATGGTAGATAATTCCCATGGAAAAATAAATTGAACACCCGCTGAAACGGCAGAATTTATAAAGCCAACAAAAGAAATAGCAATACCTCTGATCTTTAGAGGAAAGAGTTCGGAGAAAAGCACCCACATTACCGGTCCTAGGGAGATGGCAAAGCAAGCAACAAACCCTATAATTCCTATTAATATTAAGGAGGGATTCATAGTAATAGCTGCCGTGATTAATTCCGACTCATTTTCTTTGGCACTTTCAATTCCCAATACCTTCTTTAATTCTGTTTTGTAGGCTACATCATCGTCGAAGGTTCTTCCGGCTAAAGGTGTTAATGCCTCTCTTACTGTGCTATTTTCAATGGTAGCCAAACTATCTGTACTAAGCTTGTAGGTGGCAGATTTAAAACCATAGGCCAGTAAACACATGAAAACACCAATACCCGCCACACCAATCGCCAACAACGGTTTACGCCCTAGTTTGTCAATCAATAGCATGGCTAAAATGGTAAAAACCAAATTAGTGACACCTACAAGTATGGCTTGAATAAAAGAAGCATCGGTTCCAATTCCGGATTGCTCAAAAATCATGGGAGCATAAAAGAATACCGAATTTATTCCTGTGATCTGCTGTAAAATTGCAATTACAATACCAATAGTGAGTACCAACCGCAATGCAGGTTTAAACAACTCTGTAAGTGTAGATTTCTCTTTGTCCTGGTCACTTTCAAGCGCCGCTTTTACTGCATTCAAATCCTTTTCTGCTTGCTCTTCGCTACCAAATTTTTGCAAGACTTGTAAAGATTCGTCCAGTTTGCCTTTCATGATAAGCCATCGCGGACTTCTGGGAACCACTAGCAGCCCAAAGAAATATAAAACTGCGGGGAATGCTTCCACTCCTAACATCCAACGCCAATTATTTTCTGAAATACCTAGAGACTGCACCCACGAAGCATTGGAATCTCCAAGGGATAAGATGTAATAATTGCTAAAAAAGGCCACCGTGATGCCCAGTACAATATTGAGCTGGTTAAAGGAGACCAATTTTCCTCGTTGTTCTGCTGGGGCTATCTCCGCAATATACATGGGTGCTAATATCAGCGAGGCACCTACTCCTAAACCACCAAGCATTCTAAAAAGTAGAAATGACATAAAATTGGGCGCCATGGCAGAGCCAATTGCAGAAACGGTAAAGACCAGTGCACAGGCTTTTAAAATGACCCTTCTACCAAATTTATCGCTTAAAGGTCCAGATACCATCATCGCAAGCGCAGCCACAATTGTCAACGAACTTACGGAGAACCCTAATTCCAAATCCGATAAGCTAAAATCTATCTGGACAAATTTGTTAACCCCAGAAATGACGGAGGCATCAAAGCCCATTAAAAAGCCTCCTAAGGCTACAATGAGCGCTATTCGAATGGTAAATAAGGTCTTTTTATTCATTTCTATGATCTCAGGCCTATTTTCCTTCTAATTTCTTGCTATAGCGTTTCCAAAGTTTGGTTTGATAGGTTTCCAACGAAATGGCTCTTCCATCAATAAAAGCATGCGTTAATTGGTTGCCTAACATATCCAGGGCATCTCCTTCGGAAACAAATAGGGTGGCGCTTTTCCCAACTTCTAAGGTTCCATAAGCATCGTCTATTCCTAAGATTTTGGCAGTATTTCCGGTAATTAGTTTTAAGGCCTCTTCCTTAGCCATTCCTTGCCCAACCAATTGCCCTGCATAGAAAGGCAGATTTCTGGTTTGAAAGTTACTCGCCTCTGCATTTTGTAATCCTACCAAAATACCCCCATCTGCAAGAATTTTAGGGAGTTTGTACGGAAAATCGTATTCATTGTCTTCCATAAATGGCAGCGTATGTGTTTGCCGCACGAGAACCGGAACAGAATGTTCCTTTAACAACGGCATTACTTTATTTGCTTGATACCCACCTATTAGAACTACATTTTTAGCTCCGGCTTCTTTAGATATCATTACGGCATCAATAATATCACGTTCTGCATGGGCATACACATAGAGACGCTTAGAGCCATCAAAAACACCCTGCATGGCCGCAAATTCTAAATTAACTTCTTGTGGGTTGGTTTTACCATACGCTAGGGCATTGGCCATAAACGTTTTTATCTCAGTAATATCCTTCTGATATTCCTTGTTTGGCTGAAAACCTCGAGGTTCACCTAGCCACCAGCGCCCTCTTCTAAAGGAAGTAGGCCAGTGTAAATGAATACCATCATCTTCTTTAATAACAGCATCTTCCCAATTCCAAGCATCGAATTGTACAATGGAAGAGGTTCCAGATATTGTACCTCCCTGCGGCGTAGTTTGCCCAATTAATATTCCGTTAGGTCGCATGCTTTCTACTACTTGCGATTCTGCATTGTATGCAATAAGACTTCGCACATGCGGGATAATTTCACCAATATCGTCCTGGTCATTACTTGCTCTCACGGCATTGATTTCAATCAATCCAAGGGATTTGGCAGGTGCAATAAATCCTGGGTAAATATGTTTTCCAGTGGCATCTACCACTTTGCCTTGTCTTGCAATTTTAGCGTTTGCACTTCCAACAAAGGTGATCTTGCCTTCATTGAACATTACAAGCGCATTTTCTATTAGCTCCCCATTTCCTAGATGTGCGGTAGCACCTTCGATGCTTATTGCTTCTGTTTGTGCAGGGGCGGGCGTTTGTTGCCCAAAACTTAATCCAAAGCAGCTAATACCTAGTACGAGCGCTACTTTTTTTAATTGTACTGTTTTCATGGCAACGTTTTTAAATAGTTTCACAAGTAAAGTTTTGTTTTTTACGCTGTACAGGCTTTTGTGTTTTACCACCACCTGCTTTTTCTTTTAGCTGCATCTGAATCAACTTGGCACGTTCTGCTTTCATAGCGGCTTGCTGTGCTTTGTCTTTTTCTAAATCAAAGTATACTGCACCTTCAATAATGGTTTTTTCTGCTCTGGCATACACAGACATTGGATAATCACTCCAAAGCACCAAATCGGCATCTTTTCCTTCTTCAATACTACCAACACGATGATCAATATGCAATAGTTTAGCCGGGTTCAATGTCACCGTTTTCCACGCTTCAATTTCATCCATACCACCATATTTGATGGTCTTCCCAGCTTCTTGGTTTAATCTTCTACTCATCTCCCTATCATCGCTATTTATAGCAACAGTAACTCCAGCTTTGGCCATAATAACGGCATTATACGGGATGGCATCTTTTACTTCATATTTGTAAGCCCACCAATCGCTAAATGTAGAACCACCGGCACCGTGTTTAGCCATTTTGTCTGCCACTTTGTACCCTTCTAAAATATGAGTGAATGTATTGAGTGTAAAGCCAAACTTCTCGGCCACCTTCATCATCATATTAATTTCACTCTGTACATAAGAATGGCAGGAAATAAATCGCTCTCCATTTAAAATTTCAGCCAAGGTTTCTAACTCTTCATCCACACGATACGGTTGGCCGCTTTTCTTTTTAGCGTCATATTCTTTAGCGCGTTGGAAATAATTAATAAATACCTGCTCAACTCCCATACGTGTTTGTGGGAATCTTGAGTAGCTGTTCCAGTTACTTTGTTTTACGTTTTCCCCAAGCGCGAATTTTATAAACTTGGGCATATCAGGAAATTGCAAGCCTTCGGCATCTTCTCCCCATTTGAGTTTAATAATGGCTGATTGTCCCCCGATTGGGTTCGCAGATCCATGCAAAAGCTGAAAGGTAGTAACCCCGCCACCCAAATTGCGATAGATATTAATGTCTTTTGGATCTAAAACATCGGTCATACGGACTTCCGCGGTAGAATTATGCCCGGCCTCATTGATGGATAATCCACCAATATGCGAGTGCTCATCAATAACGCCCGCTGTTAGGTGTTTGCCGGTGGCATCTATTTCAGTGACCCCGCTAGCCCTTAAATCTTTGCCAACACGCGCAATCTTGCCATTTTTAACAAGGACATCGGTATTTTCTAATTTTTCTAAACCTGTCCAAACCGTTGCATTTTTAAACAGCCAATTTTTTGGCGTAGGCTTCTGAGGATTACCATAGCCAATATTAGGGTAAGTAACGGTCATGACTTCAGCTGTATTTTCTGTATCTGAGGCTGAAGGCGCCTTTTCATTAAAATCGCCTGTTCTTACCGCTGTAAATTGTGTTTCTGTACCATTAGGAAGAATAAGTTTTCCTGAGATATTTTTGGTGTCTTTTCTAGCGGGCGCTTTTAGTACGTATGAATCACCACCTTTCTCATCTGCAAACGAAATATTTAACCAGTTGTCTTTATAATTGCTTTTGGCCGGCAGGGTAGTGCTGTCTTTCTTTACAGCTACTTTAGGACTACCAATTTTGCCAGTGATGTTAAGCGTATATGTGTTGTTAGAAACTTGCAGGTTGTAATCGCCTCGAATGTCACGTACATCCCTGGTTACTAAAACATTTTTTACACCCTGCACCCAGTTTTCATATAGCGTGGTGTTTTTATCGAACAGGTCTCCAGAAGTAACCAAGAAATTGGCATACTTTCCTTTTTGTAAGCTTCCTATTTCATTCGATTTCCCTAAGATTTGTGCAGGTACCGTCGTGAGTGCTGCCAGCGCTTTTTCTTTGCTCAATCCGCGGGCCATGGCTTTCATTAGCATGGGATTAAAGTCCTTGGTGGCTTTCAATTGATGCGTTGTAAACGCAAAATTAACCCCGTTATCAGCCAAGATTTTTGGGTTAGAAGGTGCCATGTTCCAATGTCGCATATCACCCAGGTTTACGTAAGATGCAGCATAGGCATCCGAAACATCATAAGCGGCCGGAAAATTTAGTGGAACAATAAGTGTGGCGTTGGTTTTTTTAATAGAAGCAATACGTTCGTATTCATCACCGCCAGCCATGATGGTGTATTGAACACCAAACTGATCTCCAATTTTATCGGCACGAATTACATTGCCATTATCACCAGCCATAAAAATTTGAGGCAGTCCTTTATTCTCAATTAAGGCTTCTAAGGAACGGTCTTTGGTAGCCACATTGCCACCCTCGTACCATTTCATATCGTGATAAAGTTGTCGCATCAATGCCGTAGCGCCCATTAATGAAGTGGGGTAGGATTGCCTGCTGGCTACGCTCTTAGAAAATGAAAAGTATTGTCCGGATTCATCTTCCAGAATGCGCTCTCCTTCAGATCCGCCGTCGTTCAAGGCTACTAAAACTCCTGTTCCTCTTGCAATCCCATCATTGATATGCGCATTAACCACTCCAAAACCTGCTTTTCTCAGATCGTTGGCTTTTTTGGTATCATACTTGAATTTTTCTACGGCATCGTTTTCTGGCATGATGTGATCATTCCAATAAAACCCTTCTCTAGAGGCTCCATATTGAGCAGATCTACCACCTCCGGCAGCTCGCTTTGGTTTTTCTACACCAAAACCACTCACAGGATCTATAAAGGAAGGATAGATCGTTAATCCTTTAAGATCATCTACTACTGTATTTTTGGGTAAAGAAACACTAGTGCCCACTTGTACAACCTTCCCATCTCTAATAAGTAAGGTGGCATTTTTTAATACCTCCGATGGTGAAACATGGATGGTAGCATTTGTAAAGGCGTGGTAATTGGTGTTTTTGGATTTTACTCCCTCATTTTCGGGGAAATAGTCTTGTGCCAAAAGGCTGGTTCCGCACCATAGGAAACACAGTGCGAGAATGCGCATTTTCATTTGGAGAGTTTTTGAATTAGTCGATTTCTAAAGGTAACAGAAAGTAAGGGCTTGCGCAAGAAATTAACGGGAAGCTTTATCAAAGCCAATTAGTAAACCCACCACAGCATTGTAACTCTGTATACCTCTTTCTTGATTGTTGGCCTTTAAAAAAGCATTAAAAATGGCTTTAAACATTGGTTCAGTAGGGTTTTCATAGCTTCTCCAGAAAGCATTTAATTGGGCATAGTTTTTACGTACTCCTGGGTTTACCTTTTCTATAACTTCTTTAAAAGCTTCTTCATCGCGGGCGTTTAGATCGTTAAGACAATAGGCTAGGCCGTGCGATTGTGCAGCATATTGAAAATAAGGATCTGGATTTGCAGAAGTCACTAGCAAACCAATAAAATTGGTGGCACTTTCTGAAGAATACCCCACTTGGTGTCCAACTTCATGCGCACTAATAGAGGGCAATCGCAATGCAGGTACTAATTTATTTACTTGAGCTTCGTTGGTAAATGGATTTAAATAGCCTCCATAACCCATGTAGGTAAGTGGAAGTGAATATAAGGAGGATTTAAGACTGGGCCGCTGGTATTTAAATTGCGGGAATACCTTGGCTGTTCTTTCATAACTAATCAGCGTCTTTTCATAAATCTCTTGGGTCGAGTAGGGGATTTCTACAGGCTGTTCTGGATCTCTAGTAAGCTGGTAATGCAACCTGTTGGTTGTTTCTACCATTTTAAAAGTAAAGGAAAGCAGCTCTTCGTTGGTATATTCTGCTTCAAAATTTAATTTTTCGTAGATAGGAAGACGATAGTAGTTCATTCCCCAAAGTAGATGAAATAAGAAATACGCAATAGAGAGGCAACAGCCGATGTCTAAAAGTGTATTTTTCGGTTGTTTCCAAAGCGATTTTCCTTTTATAAAACAGTAGCGAATTGCGGCAATCACGAGGAGGGTGTAAAATAGATCTCCCATAGAAAAAGGAATCCATCCAAACAGTAAACGTAAAAATTGGGAAATAACAGGATATATCCCTTCAGAATAATAAGTCTCTACCCATTGTGGTTGGGTGCCTAAAAATTTTACCAATAAGAATTGGGGAATTAGGGATAAAGCCAGCCACAGTTTTTGTTTGGGTGTCACACGAGCAAGTAATGAAACGCCCCTAAATTGGTTGGATTTAGGGACGAATTTTATTTTGTTATTGGGCTATTCCAGTAATTTCTAAATCGAAAACTAAAGTTGATCCACCGGGAATAGGGCCGTAATCTCTGTCTCCAGTGCCTAAATGTGGTGGCACAAACAACCGGACCTTATCACCAACTTTCATGGTTAACATCCCTTCTCTAAAACCTGGGAATAACTGAGCCTCTGGACTGTAGAGCATTGGTGTAGGTTGGTATCCGCCTTGATCTCTACGACCTGGATTCACTTTTTCAAACTCTTCTGCTACCGCCAAAATATTAGAGTCAAACAGCTCACCATCTGCCATAAGCCAACCTGCATAGTTAACCAAGACTTGCTGGCCAGTTTTTGGAGTTTCTCCGGTACCTTCGCTTAGTTTTAAAATACGCAAACCAGAGTCTGTGGCTTCTGCTTCATTAATTTGCGATTGAAATTCAAATACCAATTCTTCTTTTTTCTTTTTCATTTCGGCAATGACCAGCTCCTCTTCTTCAAAGTAATCGCTCATGATTTCAATGGCATCAAACTTTTTGGCTTCCTTGCCATTTCTAATAATTTCTACGGTATTCATGACCACATCTACTTCTGGCTTGTCTACAGGAACCGTTTTTACATTTGCGATGCTATCTAAAACATCTAAACCAATCACTACTTCACCAAAAATGGTATGTTTATCATCTAACCAAGGCGTTGGTTTATGCGTTATAAAAAATTGACTCCCGTTCGTCTTAGGGCCACTATTCGCCATAGATAGAAGGCCTTTTTTAGAATGTCTAAGGCTGTCTACAAATTCGTCTTTAAACTTGTAACCAGGATTTCCTCTTCCCGTACCTTCAGGATCGCCTCCTTGGATCATAAAATCTTTGATGACCCTGTGAAATTTAATTCCGTCATAGTATTTTTTTTCTTTGAAACGCTCCTCTACAAACGGACTATTTCCTTCTGCTAGTGAAACAAAGTTGGCTACTGTCACTGGAGTAGCTTCGTGGTATAGTTTTACTACAATAGCCCCTTTTGTGGTTTGAATATCTGCAAAAATGCCATCTCCAAGATCTGCATGTTTTCCTGCTTTACATCCACCAAGTAGTATGACTACTGCGCTAATTGCGATTACAATTTTTCTCATTGATTACTATTTAAATTGCTGCTATCTCTTTTAATTTCTAATAAATTAACACTTGATTTTATGGGAGTGTTTGGCCCAATTTTATCATTATCTCCTTTGTATCCATAGGCCTGTCCTGAAGGAAAAATAAATGTTGCGGCTTCTTCCTTTTGTAACAGTTTTACGGCATTGCGCAAGCCAGGGAATAACTGTGACTTATCAACGGCATGTTCTACAAAACCGATATCTTCTATAGAATAAATGGTGTCCCCTGCTAGAGACATGATATTATAGGTAAGAACCACTACATCATCTGTTTTTGGGAGATATCCTGTACTGTCTTGTTTGGCTTCGTAGGTATACCAAAACCCAGCGTTGCTGGTGTAATAAGAATTTAAACTATCCTGTTCAATTAGTTTTTCTATTAAGGAAGTTTCAAAATCGAGAATTTTTTTGCTCCGCTCTACAGATGCTTTAATAAAGCTCCCGGATTTTACTTGTACAGGTCTTCTGGCTTCTGGTTCTTTGCAGGAACCCAGTAGCAATAACACTATTAAAAGTTGCAGTTTTTTCACTGGTTTAATTGCGTTTTATAAGATTCTAAAAGCGAAGTAAATTTTGCCACTGTGTCTTTTAAACTCACTGTACTGCGCCCTCCGGCCGCATTGGTATGCCCCCCACCATTAAAATGGGCACGTGCAAATTCATTTACAGAGAAGTCTCCTACAGACCTGAATGATATTTTTATAATTTTTTCCTCTTCGTTTTCAATAAATATGACCGCAAAAATAATCCCTTCTAAGGTAAGCCCGTAATTTACAAACCCTTCCGTGTCTCCCTTGGTAAAATTATGATCGTCTAATTCTTTTTGTGATAGCGTGATGTAGGCAGTCTTGTATGCCTCTAAAATAACGAGGTTCTTTAACGCAACGCCTAGCAAATGGAGTCGTGATGGCGAATTAGTATCAAAAACTTGTTGATGGATTTCCATATTTTTTGCACCACAGTCTATGAGCTGTGCTACCACACGGTGCGTTCTGCTGGTAGTGGAAGAATATTTAAAAGAGCCCGTATCGGTCATGATTCCGGTGTAGAGGCAGCAAGCAATTTCTTCCGAAATATCTTTTATGGTTCCTACTTGCTCAATAAAATTATACACCATTTCACAGGTTGAACTCATTTTAACATCCGAGTAGGTAACAAGCGCGTAACTATCTGGTTGTTGATGATGATCAATCATTACAAAGTCACCCTTTAGTCCTTCTAACAACCCTTGCATTTGTCCGGTTCTGGAGAGGTGGTTGAAATCTAAAGTGAAAATAAGATCTGCAGTATTTAAAAAAGAGATCGCCTGCGAGTTCTGCTTTTCAAAATTTAAAATGTGCTCATTCCCGGGCATCCACTTTAAGAATTTAGGAAAATCATTCGGGGTAATAATCTGAGCATTTTTTCCTTGAGCTTTTAAAAAATGATAGAGGCCCAGTGTGGAACCGATGGCATCACCGTCAGGATTTTTATGTGGAATTATAGCAATAGATTGTGCTTTAGAAAGCAGTTCTCGTATTTTCGCTACGTCTGCAGAATTCATGCGCGCAAAGATACGATAATATAACATTGGCATAATTTACGGGAGCTTATTTTTGGGAAACTTAAAAAACAATTTAGTATGCATAAAGTTGGATGTTTTTTACTCCTAGGGAGTCTTCTACTTGGATGTAAAACAAACAAGGCAATTGTTCAAACGAACCAGGAAATACAAACGATTACCAGCGAAAGCGATCCTTTGTTTATTGCATTTGGATCTTGTAATAAGCATAATGAACCCAATGTGTTTTGGGACGATATTTTAGAAGTTAATCCAGCTGTTTTTATTTGGGGAGGAGATAATATTTATGCAGATACAGAAGACATGTCTAAAATGCAGGAGATGTACGAAGCTCAAAAAAAGATCCCCGGCTACGCGGCACTGGCTAATAACGTTTTTATCACAGGCACTTGGGATGACCATGATTATGGGGTCAATGATGGAGGGGTAGGTTTTTCTAAAAAAGCAGAAAGTCAGCAGTTATTTTTGGACTTTATGGGGGTTTCTAAAGACGACTCCAGGCGTACTCAGGAGGGTATTTATTCTTCTCAATTGATAAAAACAACCCATGGAGCCGTAAAAATTATTAATCTAGATACACGCTATTTTAGAACTCCTTTAACCGATGGTAGAAGTACAGGTGTACGTTATTTGCCCAACACCTATGGAGAAGGTACGCTGCTAGGAGAGCAACAATGGCAGTGGCTAGAAAAAGAATTAATGAACTCTACAGCTGACTTTAATTTAATTGTGAGTAGTATTCAATTTCTATCAGCAGAACATGGGTTTGAGAAATGGGCCAACCACCCACACGAGATAGACCGTTGTTTAGACCTTATAAAGAGCAGCAACGCCAAAGGGGTGATATTCCTTTCGGGGGATCGGCACATATCAGAATTTTCTAAACGGAAAGTGGAAGGATTGTCCTATCCTATTATTGATTTTACTAGTAGCGGATTAACCCATTCGTATTCATCGTATAAAGGAGAACCCAATCAATATAAAATAGGGGAGACCATAGCAATTCCCAGCTTTGGTGTTGTACAGTTGGATTTTAATTCCAAAACGGCCTATTTTAAAATTATGGGCGATGAGGGAACCGTGTTGCAAGAATTAAAACAATCTTATTGAGCATTGTCCCTTTATGGAAAAGGGTTACTTTTGCCAAAAATTTTGAAAAATGACTGGAAATAGAACGTTTACAATGATAAAACCAGATGCTGTAGAAAATGGGCATATTGGTGCTATTCTAGAAAAAATAAACGCCGCAGGTTTTAGCATTGTAGCAATGAAATATACACAGCTAAGCAAGCGTGACGCAGAAACTTTTTACGCTATCCATAAAGACCGTCCTTTCTTTGGTGAATTAGTGGAATTCATGACACGCGGTCCTATTGTTGCTGCCATTTTAGAAAAAGATAATGCAGTAGAAGATTTTAGAGCCTTAATTGGTGCTACAAATCCAGAGCAGGCAGCAGAGGGAACCATTCGCAAATTATTTGCATCTAGCGTTGCAGAAAACGCTGTACATGGTTCAGATAGTGACGAGAATGCGCAGATCGAAGGGTCTTTCCATTTTGCGGGAAGAGAGATATTTTAATCCTTACATTGAAAAGCATAAAAAAGCCGCCTAATTAGGCGGCTTTTTTTTATCGTAATACCAGCTGTTTTATGAGCTCTTTCCCCAATTCTTCATTCATCATTTTAATTATTTTTTCCTTGCCGTAAGAGAGTTCTTCACGGAGTACAGAAGAGGTGAGTGAAACATATAAGATGGTTCCTTTTAGTTCTACTTTGGAGGTATAGGTTGTAATACCGTTGCCCATAAGGGAATGCCAGGCATTACTCGCGTTTACCCGATCCATTCCTTTTTCTAAATGGTTTTCTTTAATAAATTCTTGGAGTGCATCCCCTAAGTTCATATGATCATTACGCCGTTTCGCCATTATTCAATGAGATTAAAGGAATCAAACTTTTTGTAATGGTAAATTTTCTGATCGTTATTTTTAACCGAAAAGCTGGTTTCATCAATGGCCATTAGTTGTTCTTCCCATTGCTCGTTATTTTTTCCATAGACCAAGAAAAATACCCCGTCCTTTTTATAAATAGAAAACTGTTCTGCATCATCTGAGGTTTTGTATTTGCCATTTAATTGTGGATATACTTTTTTGCGATAGCCAGCCATTTCGGTCAAAGAAATATAATCTATAGTGGTGCTTATGGTGTATTCTTTTGTTGATCCATTTGGGAATTCTACCGCCTCAATCTCCCAATACCCGTTAAGATATGTCAATGCTTCCTCAGAAAGTTGCTTTTTACAGCTAACAACACTTAGGAGTATACAAAGGATGACAATTTTACGCATGCTTACAGGCTAAAGATTTTATATTCTTGTTGGGTACGTTTTACTACTCTTTCCGTACGCTCTAGATGAGTATCACTTAAAAACAGTTGTCCAAAATTCTCTTGCTCCACCAATGCAATAAGTTGCGACACTCTATTTTCATCTAATTTATCAAAAACATCATCTAGTAAAAGTATTGGGGTAGTTTTTGATTGTTGTTTTATGAAATGAAATTGAGCGAGTTTTAACGCAATAAGAAAGGATTTCTGCTGTCCTTGACTGCCAAACTTTTTTATTGGGTAACCAGCAATGGTAAAATTTAAATCGTCTTTATGAATGCCGACACTGGTATATTGTACAATGCGATCTTTTGCCAGGTTTTCTTCTAATAGGTTCTTTAAGGGAGTTTCAGACAATTTAGATTCATAGCTCAAGTCTATTTGTTCCTCCTGGTCTGAGATGGCAGCATACTGCTCTTTAAAAATTGGGATGAATGTTTCAAGAAACTCCTTTCTTTTTTCAAAGAGGGCTGTGCCATATTGATGCAGCTGGTCGTTGTAAATAGTTAGTGTATCCGCACTGAACGTTTGGTTGGCAACAAAATATTTTAGAAGAGAATTGCGTTGCGTCAACACTTTGTTGTATGCAATTAAATTGCTGAGATACGCTTTATCTGATTGCGAAATAACGCCGTCAATAAATTTCCTTCTGGTTTCGCTGCCTTCAATGATTAGGTCTCTATCGGCTGGTGAAATAATTACCAATGGCAGAAAGCCAATATGTTCTGAAAACCTTTCGTAGGCCTTTCCATTGCGTTTAATAACCTTTTTAGCTCCTTTTTTAAAACTGCAGATTATTTTTTCTGAACGCTCTTCTTTTTCGAATTCTCCATCAATCACAAAAAATTCTGTCCCGTGCTTAATGTTTTGGGTAGAAACAGGATTAAAATAACTTTTACCAAAAGAAAGATGGTAAATAGCATCTAAAATATTGGTTTTGCCAACTCCATTATTCCCCACAAAACAATTGATCACAGGAGAAAACTCCAGTTCTTTAGAACTAAAACTCTTATAATTTATTAGGGATAAGCGTTTTAAATGCATTTTGTTGGTACAGTGGTGTTGTGGGACCGAATAGGATCGTTTATCGAAAGCTTCAAAAATAACGAATAAATACCCTTTCGAATCTGGATGAAATCGATTACTTTTGCGCGATTAAAATTTTAAGCATGGCCACTTATAAGAAGCGTGGATATAAGCCTAAAAATAAGGCAGAACAATCACAAGCTCAAGTAGAGAACAGTACTACAGCAGAGGTTTTTAGTACCCTAGATGAAAGTGCATCTAAAACAGAAGCATGGGTTTCTAAAAACCAAAACTACATCTTGGGTGGTATTATCACCGTTGCTGTGGCAGTGTTAGGTTATTTAGCCTACACGCAATTCGTAATAAAACCAAAGGATACCAATGCTGCAAATGAGTTTTCTTACCCAATGCAACATTTTAATGAAGCGCTTACCAACGAAGTGCAAAAAGATTCACTCTTAATGCTAGCTTTAAATGGTTCAGAAGGCAAGTTTGGTTTTATAGACATCATTGATGAGTACAGTGGTACCCCAACTTCTAATCTTGCAAAATATTCTGCTGGAATGGCTTATTTAAATCTACAGCAGTACGAAGAGGCTATCCGCTATTTAGAAGATTTTTCTTCTTCAGATGAGGTTTACAAGCCTTTAGCGTTAGGGGGTATTGGAGACGCTTTTTCTCAATTAGAACAACCAGAAGACGCCTTAGACTATTATGAGCAGGCTGTAAATGCCGCAGGAGATAACGGTTTTTCTGCACCTAAGTTCTTGTACAAAGCAGGGGTGGCTGCTTTAGGATTAGGATACAATGAAAAAGCATTGGAGTACTTTAATCGTATTAAAGAAGAATTTCCAGATGCTGTTGAGGCCGCTAATATCGATGCTGTGATAGGTTCTGCAGAGAAGTAGCAGCATGGCCACGGAAAACAAAAATCTTTCGCATTACAACAAGTCCCAAGTCCCAGACGGGTCTAAAATGACCATTGGTTTGGTGGTTTCTGAATGGAATACAGAAATTACAGAAAATCTCTTTGAAGGGGCTCAGGAAGCACTTTTAGATTGCAATGTGAATTCTGCCAATATTATCCGTTGGGATGTACCTGGAAGTTTTGAACTGCCTTTTGGTTGCAAAAAGATGATTGCAGAAACCAAGGTGGACGCCATTGTTGCCATAGGAAGCGTTATTCGCGGAGAAACCAGTCATTTTGATTTTGTTTGTGCAGCTACTGCTCAGGGAATCATGGAACTTAATGTAACCACAGATGTGCCTGTGATCTTTTGTGTGCTAACCGATGACACTATTGATCAGTCTAGAGCCAGATCTGGCGGAAAGCATGGTAACAAAGGTACCGAAGCTGCCATTGCTGCATTAAAGATGGCAGCCTTAGGCAACTAATCTTCCCATTTTTTATTTAATTGCGAAAACGGAATTGGTGTTAACAATTTTTGTGAGCGCTAATTGAACCCTTGGGTGCTTTTTAAGTACCTTTGAGTTTACGGTAAAACGGGCCACTATGCGTAACTTTTTAAAGCTCAGGAGAAATCGCGAATTTGAGTACAAGCCCAGATACTACAAGGGACAAGGGAATCCCTATAAAATTGAGCATAAACTAGATAAATTCAGAACAACAGCCCATCATCAACGGGGGATAAAGAATAAATTTTCTAACGCCTTCGATGATCTAAAAAATGAGGGCGACAGACATATGAGAATTCGCTTTTTTGTAGCATTGGCCATTCTAATTTTGATATTTCTGTACATCATTGATTTTGATTTGTCCATATTCTTTACCGCTTAATGGCAGATCTCATTAAACTGTTACCAGATCATGTAGCCAATCAGATTGCTGCGGGAGAGGTGGTGCAACGACCCGCTTCTGTGGTAAAAGAATTGTTAGAGAATTCGATTGATGCCGGGGCGCAGCATATTACTTTAATAGTAAAAGATGGTGGCAAGACTTTGCTGCAAGTGGTAGATGATGGCTCTGGTATGAGTACCACCGATGCACGGCTCTCTTTTGAGCGCCATGCTACCTCAAAAATTACTGCGGCAGAAGATCTTTTTAATCTGCATACCAAGGGTTTTAGAGGGGAGGCCTTGGCGTCTATTGCAGCCATTGCGCATGTAGAAATGCATACCAAAAAGTCAGAAGAAGAGCTGGGTACTTTGCTAAAAATTAAAGGCAGTGAAGTTATTTCTCAGGAGGTGACAGCAACGGCGAAAGGGACTTCAATTGCCGTAAAACACCTGTTTTTTAATATACCTGCAAGAAGAAACTTTCTTAAATCAGATCAAGTAGAATTGCGACATATTATTGATGAGTTTCAAAGAGTGGCACTCATTCATCCTAGCATTGCATTTCAATTCTTCAATAACGGATCAGAGTATTTTAATCTTCCTTCTGAGAATTTTAGACAACGCATTGTACATATTTTTGGAAAAAAAATAAACGAACGCCTGGTTCCCGTTCAAGAAGAAACACCGGTTGTTAAAATCGATGGATTTATTTGCAAGCCAGAATTTGCAAAAAAGAGTAGGGGAGAACAGTTCTTCTTTGCTAACGAACGTTTTATTAAAAGTCCCTATCTACATCATTCAGTAGTAAGTGCTTTTGAAGGGCTTATAAAACCAGATACGCATCCAGGGTATTTTCTTCAACTAGCAGTAGATCCCACTACCATTGACATAAATATACATCCAACAAAAACAGAGGTTAAGTTTGATGACGAGCACACCTTATACGCTACTTTAAGAGCTGCAATAAAACATAGTTTAGGGCAATTTCATGTAGCCCCCGTCTTGGATTTTGAGCGAGATTCGCATTTAGATACCCCCTATAATTTTAAAGATAGAAATGCACAAGCACCTACTATTTCTGTAGATGCCGATTTTAATCCTTTTAGTTCGGTAGAAAGCAAGTCTTTTGGTACTCCGTATGAAAAGAAAAGTGCTGCTGGTTGGGAACAATTGTATGGTCTTGATGCTGAAAATACCGGATTTAGCCAACTTCAAATGGAGTCCGAGGCGAACGCCGCAGAACTTTTTGAAAGTGCAGAGGAAACGGTTGATAAGAAACAGATAACCTTTCAATTACAGCGAAAATATATTGTTAGTACGGTAAAATCTGGACTGTTGGTGATAGATCAAAATAGAGCACACCAACGTATCTTATTTGAACGGTTTCTTAAAGAAATGACCCTAGAGAAGGGGGTTACCCAACAGTTGTTATTTCCATTAGAAATTCATTACGGCAAAAAAGAACTGGGTATCTTAGAAGAAATGTCTTCTGATTTAATGCAGCTTGGATTTGATTTAGAGCATACGAAAGAAGAACAGGTACGAGTAAGTGGGATCCCTGCCAATATGCCAGAATCTTCCATAAAAGAGGTGTTAGATGCCATTTTGGTATCAAGTTTGGAGGCAGAGGGTGAGGCTTTTTCTAGAGCGGAATGGATTGCAAAGGCCATGTGCACGGCCCTAGCCATAAAGACGGGAAGAGTCTTAAATGAAGAAGAGCAAACCAATATCTTAAATGATCTTTTTGCTTGTAAGGAAACGAAATTAAGTCCCTTTCAAAAAACGGTATACACCATTATTGAAGGGAAAGAAATTGAAAATAAATTTTAGAGTATGGGTAGAATGACGGAGGCCATAAAGCATCTGATCATTATTAATGTTATCTTTTTTATAGCAGGGATAACAGGATTAGGCGAAACGTTATACGAATATTTGGCGCTTTGGTTTCCAGAGCATCCAAATTTTAGGATTTGGCAAGTAATAAGCCATATGTTTCTGCATGACTTTACAGGGTTCTTTCATATTCTGTTTAATATGTATGCCCTTTGGGCGTTTGGTTCTCCTCTTGAACGAATGTGGGGGCGGAACAAATTTTTATTTTTCTATTTCTCCGCAGGAATTGGAGGTGCCCTCTTACATATTGCATCTAACTATTATTTCTTTAATCAAGGATTAGAGGTAATTACTAGTGCAGGTCTTTCAGAACAACGTGTGGTAGAGATATTAGCTAATGGGCAATATAGTCCTGATTGGTACAATTTGGCATCACAAAGCACCATAGATCGTTTTATGAGTGCGTTTAATGCACCTGCAGTCGGTGCGTCTGGTGCCGTATACGGAGTATTGGTTGCGTTTGCATTCATGTTTCCAAATGCGGAACTAATGCTTATTTTTCTTCCAGTACCCATCAAGGCTAAATATTTTGTTCCCCTTATGATATTTGGTTACGATATTTTGTACGGATTAGGAAGTTCTGGAAGCAACGTAGCGCATTTCGCTCATATAGGAGGGGCCTTGATTGGTTTTATTATGTTGTGGTATTGGAAAAGGAATCAGTTTAATAGAAATCGCTGGGATTAAGTATGACTAATGGGGGAATTAAATATTTTTTAGCACGTTTAAATATTGCAGAAAAAATCATTGCAATCAATGTTGCAGTCTTTATTCTTACAGGATTATTTAGTGCTTTATTAGGGTGGTCTATTGATACCATTTTATATTGGTTTGAGCTTCCAAAGGACTTTTTTGCCTTTCTTTCCAAGCCTTGGTCTCTTGTGACCTATTCTTTTTTTCATGCAGGCTTTGGGCATATATTTTGGAACATGCTCATTCTATATTTTACGGGACGCATTTTCTTAAACTTATTTGATAATCAACGGTTTATTAATGTTTATTTCTTAGGTGTTATTCTTGGGGGACTGGTATTTTTAATTAGTTACAACATTTTCCCCACGCTATTGCAGACTAACACTTCCCTAATTGGTGCTTCAGCGGGGGTTACCGCGGTATTACTCTTTGTATGCGCCTATATCCCAAACCAAGAAGTGCGGTTATTTGGTCTCTTAAATATTAAATTATGGTATTTAGGGGCTTTTGTGGTTTTAATAGATTTAATACAAATACCCATGGGTAGCAATATTGGGGGGCACCTTGCTCATCTTGGTGGAGCCGCTTTAGGGTATGTCTATGCTAGACAACTATTGAAAGGAAAGGATATTGGAACTGGTTTTGAACGATTTTTGGATTTCTTTAAAAATGCTTTTACCCCAAGAGAACGAAAAGCTCCCCTTAAAACCGTCCATCGTAACAAGACGTCACGAAAAAGAAAATCGTCAATTGATTACGATAAAGAAACACGGCAAAAGAAAATAGATGCTATTCTAGATAAGATTAGTAAATCTGGGTACGAAAGTCTCACAAAAGCAGAAAAAGACTTTCTTTTTAAAGCTGGGAAAGAAGATTAAGTGAAAATTAAGCGCTCTTTAGAAACATTTTTATGGACAATTAATTTACTAGCCCTGGTAGGCTTAATATTGTCCTGGGTGGCATATTATAGCCCATTGCAGAAATGGCTGCCTATTTCCGTATTTGGTTTAGTACATCCAGTTTTTTTCTTGGCTAATTGTACTTTGCTATTGGTTTGGTTAACTATGAGGCGCAGGAAATTCTTTATCGTGAGCCTATTTCTGTTTATTAATTTCCTAGTTTTTGGTAAATTTTTTGGAACTGCAGGAGATATAGATAACAAAGAGAATGGTATATCTATGATGTCGTATAATGTTAGGGGATTAAACATATATGAACAACTGCCCATTGCTGACTTAGACTCTATTGTATATCAGTTTGTTACTCAAAAAAGTCCAGATATTTTTTGCGTCCAAGAAGCTGATTACAAGATGAAACGAAGTGGACCTTTGGATGAGATTTACCCTTATAAATATGTTGATTTTGTTTATGGAAGAAAACAAAACCGTGTAATTAATGCCATTTATTCGAAATTACCAATACTAAAAGTACGAGTAGTAAATTTCGAGGGAAGCAATAATGCTGCTATTTATTCAGATATCTTAGTAGATAAGGACACTATACGGATTTACAATATTCATTTACAGTCCTTTCGTGTAAGTCCAAATGTTACTCATCTTCAGGAGGAAAATTCTGGAATTTTATTTAATAGAATAACGAAGGCTATTCATTTACAAGAGCGACAAGCTGAGCTTATTCTCAATGATATTAAAAATTGTCCCTATCCAGTTATAGTGTCCGGCGATTTTAATGCTACTCAATTCACAAAAGTATACAAAGCGTTTAGGGAAAAAGACTTTCAAGATTCTTTTCTAGAGGCGGGTTCTGGTCTTGGTAGAACTTTGAAATTTTTAGGTTTCCCAGTACGAATTGACTATATCCTAGCTGATACCAATTTTGAATTTATGTCACATTCCAATTTTGATGTGGAACTCTCCGATCATTACCCGATCATGGCAACCTTTGCCTTAAAACCGAATGAATAAACAATCTGCAATATCCGCGAGGATATGTATGGATAGGGCCAATCCTAAAATTCGTGTTTTCTTCCAAAAAGTAAATCCAATATAGAAGGGAATCACATAGTAAGAATGTAGAGGATGAAAACCAATACTACAGCGATTGGGATCAAAAATGGGATCTGCAAATACATGATCCAGATCTATAAAGATACCCGCTAATAAGAGTAGTGCTACTTTTAATTTTTTATCCTTAAAAAACAGGAAGGCAATGATAATGGGTACTAAAAAGTGAATGCCATAATGTACAACAGTCTGTAACATTAGATAAGCGTTACTTGTTTTAGGTAATTGGCAGCGTTAGGCCCTTCATTAAATAACAGGTCCAACGTACTTACATTGGGTAAAAATCCATGTCGTTCTCCAAAAACTTGTGTATACCGATCAAAGATAAACGTGCTCGCTTTTTTGGCATTGACTAAGTGCCTAAGATCAAGCGAATCAGTACTTTCTTTCTGGTATGATTCTGAATAATCCTTCGGTATGTCTAGGTCCAAAGCTTGGCCTAGAAACTGAATGGAAGCCCAATTAAAGTCAATTAATTTAGCATACTTTTCCTCAAATAAAGGGGCTAAATCGTCTTCATAAAACTCAAAAAAGGGAGAAGTACGGTAGGCAGTTTGCACAGTGCGCCAATGAATTAATTGCCATCGGTCACTGTTGTCTATCAATACCTCTGTATACTTTTGTCTGCCATCTGTTCCCCCCACATGTTTTATGGGGATACTAAGTTTATGTAAGCCTTGATCTGTACAAATGTGGTACCTGTTACGATAGGTTTGTTTTTGAAAATTATCCTGAATTTCCCAAACTACTGGCCGCTGTGCTACGACCGCTAACGTTGCAATATTAGGAAACGCCGTAGGATGTAATAAGGCACTCAAACTAGGCGGCTTCTTTTTTGGCTTTTCTCCGTTTTCTAAAGAAGTCAAAAACAAACCAACCAGCCAAGGCTATTAAGAAATATCTAAAATAAGATACTGGTTCACCATCGCCTCCTACGGTAGTAAATACGCGGTCCCAACGCATTTTTTCATTAAATCGGATACCATCCTGGAAATTGTCAAAACTAAGCCATATAAAAACGGGTTTCCCTACAATATGATCCGCGGGGACATAGCCCCAGGTACGACTATCTTCCGAGTGATCGCGGTTGTCACCCATCATCCAATAATAATCCATTTGGAAGGTGTAGGTAGATTGTGGACTTCCATTTACAAGCACCTGATTGCCGGATACAGCAACTTCATTATGCTCGTAATCCCTAATAATTTTCTTGTAAAGTGGTAATGTTTCTGGATTTAAAGCCACCGTTGCCCCGGCTTGCGGAATATATATGGGCCCTAGATTGTCATTATTCCAAGAATACTGTGCATTTTGAGGAAAAATATTTCTTCCAGCCACACCAGCTGCTTCCAGTTGTTTCACAACAGAATCGATACGCTGGTCTTTTTCCAAGGCTTCCACCATGGTTTTGGTTAAGTTGGCAGGTCGTTGTCTAGGAGTTTCTTCCGTTAGCCCAAGTCGCAGCTCTCGAATAAGCTCTGTAGGAATGCCACTGGGGCCTGTGTACAGCTCAACTTGGCCATCCTCTCTTTGATTTCCTCCCAACACATAGGGACTTAGACCGTTTATTTGCCCCTGATTCAAAGGTGGAGAAATGTATTTTCGTTGGAAGTCATCTGCACCAACTTCATTCAACAGCCTGCTTGAGACCCCTTTGCTCCCATAAACAATATGATCGTACATCACTTCGGCTCGATCTGAAAGCTCCAGTTGTTTCCCATTTATAAAGACAAATCCATCCTTAATTTCAAGAGAATCTCCTGGTGTTCCCACACAGCGTTTTACGTAATTAGACTTTTTATCAATGGGCTTTTTAACACCCTTTTCGGCAACAAAAAATTGTCGTACGGTATCTGCCGGCCAACTAAATACAACAATATCATTCTTCTTTGGTGTATTGAATCCAGGCAAACGGAAATAGGGAATCTGTGGCTTGTTTAAATACGACTTTGTCCCTACGATAGGAAGGGTGTCGTGCACCATAGGAGCTGCGATTGCAGTCATAGGAGTTCGCGCACCGTAATGAAACTTACTTACGAATAAGAAATCCCCTATTCGCAGGGTACGCTCTAATGATCCCGTGGGGATAACATAGGGTTGAATGAAATAGGTATGTACAAAAGTAGCAGCTACAATGGCAAAGACAATTGAACTCACCCATTCACCCAAACCTGTACTAGGTTTTAAATCACGATCAGCAATATGTTCTACGTCCATGGTGTAGTTCACCACATAGATGTAGAATCCTAAGGATAAAATAACGGCCCAAGTTTGCCAAAGTTTGTTTTGCCCAAAACTTCGAATAGTCTCAACCCAGATTACAGGGAACATTAAGAGGTTGATAATGGGAATAAAAAGTAATAAAACCCACCATTTAGGACGGTTTATTATTTGCATAAGTACTATGCCGTTGTAGATAGGTATAGCAGCCTCCCAAGCCTTTCTACCTGCCTTTACATACAGCTTCCAAGTTCCTAAGAAATGAATAAGCTGAACGATTAAAATAAACAAAATCCACTGTGTGCCGTTCATCCGAAAATTTATTTTGTGACGCTAATTAACCGTAATTGTTACGAATTATGCAAGGTTTAACACATCTTTCATACTGAAAACCCCACTTTTCCCTTTAATCCACTCCGCTGCGATAAGGGCACCCAAGGCAAATCCTTCCCTATTGTGTGCCATGTGTTTAATAGTTATAGAATCCACATCGCTACTGTATTCAATAGCATGTGTTCCAGGCACTTCTCCTTCCCTTAGTGAAGTGATTGGTAATTCTGATTTTTCTTTAGCCTCCAAACTCCAAGAAGAATACCGCTCATGTTCTAGAATTCCTTCGGCCAAGGTAATGGCTGTTCCACTAGGTGCATCTAGTTTGTGTACATGATGAATTTCTTCCATTTGCGCATTATAATCTTCAAGAGGTGCCATCATTTTTGCCAGGTAACTATTGAGCGCGAAAAAGACATTTACACCCAGACTAAAATTAGAAGCATAAATAAAGGCCCCATTCAGTTCATGGCAAAGAGATACAGCCTCTTCATAGTTCTTTAACCAACCAGTAGTTCCAGAAATTATAGGGATTCCTTCGTTAAAACAAAACCGGATATTTGGAAACGCAGACTCCGGTGTACTAAAATCAATAGCAACATCAATATCGCTAAGTAAACCAGGCTCTAACGCCCTGTTTTCATCTACTTTCAAAGGAAAAGTGTGACCGCGATTGGTTCCTAGCTTTTCGAGCATTTTGCCCATCTTTCCGTACCCAAAAAGTGCAATTCTCATGGTTAAAATGTAATAATTACAGCGAGACCAAAATTGGGGTCATTGGTAATTTCATTAAAATCTAAGTAGGGCTTTATTTCATAACCTAAGCGCTCATCTACATTGTATTGTTTTAGATGCGCATCTACGTTGGCGTCAATAATATTTAAAGCATAGAAGCCAATAGTAACTACCAACCAAAGATCTCGATCACGTTGCAGTCGTTCTTGCGCGTCTTGTAAGGCATCATCAGATACATCTGGTCCTACGCCATCGCCATTGATGTCAAAGAATTCATCCGCACCTTCAAATCCGGCACGCCTCAATTTAAAAGCATCTCTAAATTGATTGTATTGGTTGTTATTATCTACAAAATTAAAAATACCAATGCCCAATGCACCCCATACTATTGGCGCTTTCCAATAACGTTTGTTATAGATTTGCCCTAGGCCCGGTAACACAGCAGAATAAAAGGCCGCTTTGCTGGGGGCCAAAGGATTTATTTCTTTCTGCACATAGCTTACTTCTTCTATTGTGACCCCCTTTCGTTTGAAGTCTGTCTTTAAAGAATCAACCGCAGTTGGAGGTGCAATGCTATCTTGTTCTTGCGCGCAAACGGCAAAAGAAAGACAGAAAAAGAGTAGCAGAAAATAGGGAGCTTTACTCACCAGATAAGATTTTTTTGAGTCGCTGAAACTCTTCTTTGGAATGAAACGGAATTACAATTTTGCCTTTGCCTTTTTCTGTAGCTGAAATTTCTACTTTAGATGCCATAAAATCTCGAATGTCTTCTAAATGTTCTTTAGCATATTTTGGCAGAGATTTGGTTCTTGGCGATTTGGTAGAACTGGGCGTGTTCCCCTTGTCACTTTGATACCCTCGCACTAATTGCTCTGTTTCTCGAACGGAAAGTCCCTGAGCGACAACCTTTTCGAAAATAGCAATTTGATCTTTTTTCTTCTCAATCGAAATTAACGCACGCCCATGCCCCATGCTCACAAATCCATCGCGCATACCAGTTTGTATGATAGGATGCAATTTCAATAAGCGTAGATAATTTGTGATGGTCGAACGTTTTTTTCCTACGCGATCGCTTAATTTTTCTTGAGTGAGTTGAATCTCATCAATAAGGCGTTGATAGGAAAGCGCAATCTCAATTGGATCTAAGTCTTGGCGTTGAATGTTTTCCACCAAGGCCATTTCTAAAGATTCCTGGTCGTTAGCAATTCTAATGTAGGCCGGAATTGTTTCTAATCCGACTAATTTGGACGCCCTAAACCTTCGTTCTCCAGATACTAATTGGTACTTGTTGAAATCAAGTTTTCTAACCGTGATGGGTTGAATAATACCCAATTCCTTAATGGAACTGGCCAGTTCCTTGATAGACTCATCATTGAAATTGGTTCTAGGCTGAAAAGGATTAACTTCTATTGCACTCAATTCTAACTCTACCACATTCCCAATAACCTTGTCAGCATTTTTATCTGCTACTGATTGGATATCGTTTTCGGGATCCTTTAATAAAGCGGAAAGCCCTCTTCCAAGGGCCTGTTTTTTTGTCGCTTTTGCCATTTAAACTTTTTCCTTGTTTTTATTTAGTAACTCCTGAGCTAAATTCAGGTAGTTCGAAGCACCTCTACTACTCGCATCATATTTTATAATGCTTTCCCCATAACTAGGGGCCTCGCTTAGTTTTACGTTTCGTTGTATAATGGTGTCAAATACCATGTCTGCAAAGTGTTTCTTTACTTCTTCTACAACCTGATTGGATAATCGTAATCTAGAATCATACATGGTCAGTAACATACCTTCTATATCCAAGTCGGTATTGTGGATGCGTTGCACACTTTTTACCGTATTTAATAATTTTCCTAATCCTTCCAACGCAAAGTATTCGCATTGGATAGGGATCATAACAGAGTCCGCTGCTGTAAGGGCATTTAACGTAAGCAAACCAAGAGAAGGTGCACAGTCGATTAAAATATAATCGTAGGCATCTCTTACCTCCTGAATGGCCCTTTTAAGCATGTATTCTCTATCATCCTTATCAACCAATTCTATTTCAATAGCCACCAAATCAATATGCGCTGGAATGAGGTCTACATTGGGAGAAGCAGTGCTCACAATTGTTTCTTTGGCAGCTTTTGTGTGTTCTAATAATTGATAGGTGCCATTTTCCACTCCATCAACATCTACTCCTAAACCAGAAGTAGCATTGGCTTGGGGATCAGCATCAATCAACAACACCTTTTTTTCCAATACACCAAGGGAGGCTGCTAGATTCACCGTTGTGGTAGTTTTACCTACCCCTCCTTTCTGATTGGCAATAGCAATTATTTTGCCCATTACATAAGTTAAGTTAGGCGTTAAAAATACGATTATTTGTGATGAGATAAAACGGAATTTGTTAACACTGAGTGAATAAGTTTACGATCCCAGGTTAAAAAAAGTTAAAGGGTATTAATCCAACTAGAATGAATTAGTTAGCAGTTTTATTCCATTAAAAGTTCTAAGATTTCAATGGCAGCTTCACTAATTTTTGTTCCAGGCCCAAAGACCGCTTCGGCACCTGCTTGAAATAAAAAGTCGTAGTCTTGTTTTGGAATAACACCTCCTACAATCACCATAATATCTTCCCGTTGATGCTGCTTTAATTCTTCTATTACCGCTGGCACCAAAGTTTTATGTCCGGCTGCTAAAGATGAAATTCCTAAAATATGAACATCATTTTCTACTGCCTGTTTCGCCACCTCACTAGGGGTTTGAAACAAGGGCCCTATGTCCACATCAAACCCAAGGTCTGCATAGCCAGTAGCTACTACTTTTGCTCCACGGTCATGCCCATCTTGCCCCATTTTTGCAACCATAATCCGCGGACGTCTGCCTTGAGCTTCGGCAAAGGCATCTGCCATTTCTTTCGCCTTTAGAAAACTGGCATCGTTTTTTATTTCTTTAGAATACACTCCGCTAACAGATTGAATTTGTGCTTTATGCCTACCGAATGCGGCTTCCATGGCATCACTTATCTCTCCCAAGGTGGCCCTCTCCTGTGCGGCAATTATGGCTAAAGCTAGTAAATTTTCACTCGGCTTGTTGTCCATTTTTTGGTGAGCGGCCTCGCTCAATGCCTTAAGTGCTTGGGTTACTTTTTCATCATTACGTTCTTTTTTAATACGGGCAATACCTTCTATCTGTTGCTGCCTTACTTTTTGATTATCGACTTCTAAAATTTGCAACTCGTCTTCATCTTCTAGCGCATATTTGTTGACACCCACAAGAATTTCCTGACCACTATCTAAACGTGCTTGTTTTTTAGCAGCTGCTTCCTCAATTCGCAGTTTTGGGATTCCTGCCTCAATTGCTTTAGTCATGCCGCCAAGTTCTTCTACTTCGTTGATTAGTTCCCAAGCTTCTTCTGCAATATCACGGGTGAGTTTTTCTACATAGTAACTCCCTGCCCAAGGATCTACAGTACGCGTGATATGTGTTTCTTCTTGCAAGTATATTTGAGTATTTCTTGCAATCCTTGCACTAAAGTCGGTAGGTAGTGCAATGGCTTCATCCAAGGCGTTGGTATGCAAACTCTGGGTGCCTCCAAAGGCCGCAGCCATTGCTTCTATAGTAGTTCTGGCCACATTATTAAAAGGATCTTGTTCCGTTAAACTCCATCCGCTGGTTTGTGAATGCGTACGCAACATGAGCGATTTTTCATTCTGCGGATTAAAGGTAGCTACCAATTTTGCCCAAAGCATACGTGCTGCACGCATTTTAGCAATTTCCGTAAAGTGCTTCATTCCAATACCCCAAAAGAATGACAATCTGGGCGCGAAATCATCGATTTTTAAACCAGCCTTTAACCCAGTTCTTATATATTCAATACCATCTGCTAAGGTGTATGCAATTTCCAGTGCTGCAGGAGCTCCCGCTTCGTGCATATGATAACCAGAAATACTAATGCTATTAAAGCGTGGCATGTGTTTACTGGTGTATTCAAAAATGTCTGCAATGAGTTGCATGGAAGGAGTAGGAGGGTAGATGTAGGTATTACGCACCATGAATTCTTTAAGAATATCGTTTTGGATGGTTCCAGAAAGTTGGTTTAACGTAACTCCTTGCTCAAGAGCCGCAACTATGTAGAAAGCCATAATTGGGATTACTGCGCCATTCATAGTCATGGAAACAGACATTTTGTCTAACGGAATGCCATCAAAAAGTACTTTCATGTCCTCAACCGAATCAATGGCTACCCCAGCTTTCCCTACATCCCCAACAACACGATCATTATCACTATCATACCCTCGGTGTGTGGGTAAATCAAAGGCTACGGAAAGGCCTTTTTGACCAGCTGCCAGATTTCTTCTGTAGAATGCGTTGCTTTCTTCGGCGGTAGAAAAACCTGCGTACTGGCGTATGGTCCAAGGTCTTCTAACATACATGGTGGAATAGGGTCCTCGTAGAAATGGGCGAATGCCTGCCACAAAGTTCTCATGGCCTTGTGCGTGGATAGTACTTTCTGCCGCCCCGTTGGCTAGCGTTAAATTTTGGAGGTTTTTTCTACTCATCATCCAACCTTTTTTGTTCTATTGCTTCTGCCAAACGTCTTTCTAAAATGGGTTCTAGAAGAGTTTTTCGTTGGTTTTGCTTTAAAAAGGGATAAAGCTCCAGATCATTCTTCATCCGATCCTGCGGATTTTGAAATTTATTGGTACCTAACAGTACCAGTTCTCCCTGATTAAAGAGGTCTTGTTCTTTGTCTGCAGCAGTTTTTATTTTTTTCTGAATATGTCCTTTTTTTAATTCACTTAAAAAGCCACCAGAAGCTTCTATCTGCTTAAAAAGCGCCAAACCCTTATGCGCCAATTGCTCTGTAAGTGATTCAATGTAATAGGTGCCCGAAGCGGCCGTGCTAGCTTCATCGAAATAACTTTCTTCTTTTAATAGTAGTAATTGGTTTCTTGCAATACGATCGCCAAATTCATTGTCTTTGTGATAAAGTGCATCATAGGGTAAATTGCAAACTGTGTCCGCCCCCCCAAGGACCGCAGACATGCATTCAGAAGTAGTTCTTAGCATATTTACATTATAATCGTAGAGCGTTTTATTTCGTTTTGATGGGGTCGCTACAATATGGCAGTCAGAGGTGATGTTGTACGCACTAGATAAAGTTTTCCAAAGGCGTCGTAAGGCCTGTAATTTGGCAATCTCAAAGAAATAGTTGGGCCCTACAGCCACCTTAAAAAGGAAACCGAATTTTTTAGCATGTGCCACGCAAGCTTCTGACCTATCTAGATATTCATTAGCGTGGGCAAGTCCGTAAGCGAGCTGTTGTACAATGGTGGCGCCTGCATTTTGATAAAGCCCCAAATCAACGGTATTCAATGCAATGCCATCATATCCTGATACCAATTTGTAAATGGAATCCAAAGTTGTAAAATCAGCAGCCATTCCTTCATGCCAATTTCCTTCTTTCGCCAAATGTCCTACGCAATCTTGATGTATGTAGAAACGAACCTTTGTAGTCCCTAAATAGGCTAGTAACCCCTCCCAACATGCCAGTGCTAGAAATTGTGGAATGAAGTGAATAGTCGTTTCTTTTAAGGGAAGACCTTCTAGCAAAACCTCCCAATTTACTGAAGGTTCTGGAAGTGTGAAAAGTAATTCGGTGGCACCTCTATCGAGTACATCTTTGGCCTTAGAATTCGCTGCTTTTTCATTACCAGCGAAGATATGTTGACCAACAGCCCATGATTTTTTGGCTTTTTTAGGCAAGCTGCTCCCTACTGAAACATCCTCTTTATGGTAAAATGGTTTTACTGCTATTCCCTCTGGTGATTCCCAAACAAGGGTTTCATTGTAATCCGCCCCCTTTAAATCTACCTGTATTTTTTGCTTCCATTGTTTGGCGCTAACGGGTGTAAACTCCGAAAAAAGAGACGATTTCTTCATAGTTAGTTTTTCACTTTAGTACTGTCTTCGTATTCAATTAAAAAAACCTCTTCATTGTCCTTCTTCATATAGTATTTTTCGCGCGCGTACTTTTCTAAGGCCTTAGTATCTTTAAGTTCGTTCAACAGTTTTTGGTCTTTTTCAATTTCTTTTTCTAAGAATTCTTTTTGAGACTCTAACTTATTGATCTCTTGTTGTAGTTCGCGATGAATAAGCACTGAATTAGTATCAAAAAAAGCCATCCAAATCACAAATAGGGTTAAAACCAGTACATACGTATTGGTGAGCGGTTTAAACCATTTTTTATTTTTAAGCTCTTTCCAACCCATCTTACTTTAATTTTTGATCTATTATGGTGCGTACCATATCTACTGCCACCGTATTGTAGTGGTTGTTAGGGATAATAATATCTGCAAATTCTTTAGAAGGTTCTATGAACTGATTATGCATTGGCTTAACCGCCGTTTGATAGCGAAATAATACTTTTTCCAAATCGTGCCCGCGCTCTTTAATATCCCGTTGCAATCTTCTAATCAGGCGTTCATCGGAGTCTGCGTGTACATAGATTTTTATGTCGAATAATTCTCGCAATTTTGGATTGCTCAGCACCAAAATTCCTTCTACGATCACCACTTCTTTTGGTTCTGTTTTTATAGTTCCAGGAAGCCTTGTTTCTTCTACAAAAGAATAGACAGGTATTTCAATGGGATTCCCTGCTTTTAAATTTTTTACTTGTTCAATTAACAGATCAAAATCTATAGAATTGGGATGATCAAAGTTAACCTGGCTGCGTTCTTCCTTGGTAAGATGCGCTAAATCGTTATAATAAGAATCCTGGGAGATCACTACTACTTCTCCCTTAGGTAGTTCTTCTACAATCTGACTTACAACTGTTGTTTTGCCGCATCCGGTGCCTCCGGCAATTCCAATAATTAACATTACAAAAAGTTTAGACCAAATGTACGCAATTGAAGACATCTGTTGAAGTTAACCCAAGGTTGTATCGCATTGCATAAGTACAAGGAATCCTTTTAAAAAAACATGACTTTTTTCATATAATACCCTTCCTTTCAATTGTAGTTTTGATTGCAAATTTTGGGTGAAACAAGTATTTTTAGAGAACAACTATAGCGACCCCTTTTATGGATAAAACATACAAACTCAAGGTAAACGGCCAATATGAGTTTCAATTCACTGCAGCAGAATTACAACAACTAGATGTAGTTGCTACTGGAACAGATTCCTTCCATTTATTAGACCAGCACCAATCGTATCACATTAACATGATTCATAAAGATTTTCATGGGAAGCATTATGAATTAAAGGTGAATAATGCTAAGTATGATGTGGCCATTTCAACCCCATTGGATGTTTTAATCGATGCCATGGGCTTTGAATTGGGTGCTACGGCTCAAGTGGGGCAAATTGAAGCCCCTATGCCTGGTTTAATTTTAGAAGTTTCGGTAACTGAAGGGCAGGAGGTGAAAGAAGGAGATACCTTACTCATTTTAGAAGCTATGAAAATGGAGAATGTGTTAACTTCTCCTAGAGATGGTACTATAAAAGCCATTAAAGTAGCACAAGGTGAGGCGGTAGAAAAGAAACATGTTTTAATCACTTTTGAATAAATATTCATGAAGAAAATATTAGTTGCCAATCGAGGTGAGATTGCTATTCGCGTCATGCGTACCGCTAAAAAGATGGGCATAAAAACCGTGGCAGTTTTTTCTGAAGCAGATAGAAATGCACCGCATGTTCGTTTCGCTGATGAGGCTGTTTGTTTGGGCCCAGCACCTTCTAATCAGTCCTATTTGTTGGGGGATAAAATTATTTCTTTTGCGAAGGAATTAGAGGTTGATGGGATTCATCCCGGCTATGGCTTTTTGAGCGAGAATGCAGATTTCGCAGAAGCTGTGGAAAAGAATGGTCTCACGTTTATAGGCCCAAAATCCCACGCCATACGGGTTATGGGGAGCAAGCTGGCCGCAAAAGAAGCGGTTAAAGCGTATGATATTCCAATGGTCCCCGGGATTGATGAAGCGATTACTGATGTGGCAAAAGCGAAGCAGATCGCTCAAGAAATTGGTTTTCCTGTGCTCATTAAAGCGTCTGCTGGTGGTGGGGGGAAAGGAATGCGTATTGTAGATAAGGAAGCCGATCTAGAATCACAGATGAAAAGGGCAATAAGTGAAGCTACTTCTGCCTTTGGAGATGGGTCTGTTTTCATAGAAAAATATGTTACCTCACCCAGACATATTGAAATCCAAGTGATGGCCGATACCCATGGAACTATTCTTCATTTTTTTGAACGTGAGTGCAGTATTCAGCGAAGACATCAAAAAGTGGTAGAAGAAGCACCTTCTGCCATTCTTACTCCTGAATTACGAAATAAAATGGGAATCGCTGCTACCAAAGTAGCCGAAGCTTGCGATTATGTAGGTGCTGGAACCGTTGAATTTTTAATGGATGCCGATCATAACTTCTATTTTTTGGAAATGAATACCAGATTGCAAGTAGAGCAGCAAAATGGATTTTTCGGATTGCGGGTATTTATGGCCTGCTGGTGATCACACCGC
>CAZRPJ010000006.1:20594-86873 GCA_964601965.1 uncultured Croceivirga sp. | reverse complement strand
TCGCCCGCGAAAAGCAAGAGGAAATTTACAAGCAAGAAATTGCCCACAAGAAAAAGGAACTGGCCAGCCAAACCTTGCATTTGGTTCAGAAAAACACCTTTTTAGAAGAGCTCAAAGAGAATCTGGAGAACCTGAAAAGCTCCCCAGAAAAGTTCAAGATGGAATTTCGCCGTATTGTGATGTTGCTCAAAAAGGAAAAGGCCTCTGACAAAGATTGGGAAACTTTCAAAACGTACTTTTCAGAGGTTCATAATGACTTTGATCAGAAATTAAAAACTCTCTATGCCGATATTTCAGAAAAAGAAATTCGCTTGGCTGCCTTTCTTCGCATGAACCTGACCACCAAGGAAATTGCCGCAACCATGAACGTCTTACCGGATAGTATTTTAAAGTCTAAATACCGCCTAAAAAAGAAATTAGGCTTGGACAAAGAAACTGATCTAACGAGTTTCTTAAATACATTATAAAAGCTAGGTGAACAGCCCGTTCTGAAGTATCTTTGTCTTGTGGAAAAGGGAAAGAAAATCATTCTTTTTGATGGGGTTTGTAATCTTTGCAATAACGCTATCCAGTTCATAATTAAACGTGATCATAAGGATATTTTTCGTTATGCTGCCTTACAAAGTGAATTAGGACAACAATTAACCAAAGAGCGCGGTATTGATACCCAATTGGTAGATTCCATGATCTTACTAGAACCTGGAGTGGCCTATTTTGTAAAATCTGATGCGGCCTTGGAAATTTCAAAAGAGTTTGGTGGTCTATGGGGTTTGCTGCAGGTCTTTTCTTGGTTGCCCGCATCTTTACGCAATCCTATTTATGATCTTGTGGCTCGCAACCGTTACAAATGGTTTGGAAAAAAAGACCAATGCATGGTTCCTACTCCAGAGCTGCAAGCCAAATTTTTGGGCTAATCAAAAGACATGGGTTCTATTAGCAGTTTAAGAACTTCTTCGTCCCCCGCGAATTGTTTTTCAAAATTGTACTCCACGGGTTTATAGGGATTGTACCCTAGCGTGATAAATTTCTGCTGGGCTTTTTGCTCCACAAAGCGGTACATGCGAAAAGAGGGGGTGTCTGGGTTGTCTTCTAAATAGGCTTTTAGGTCTGCACTAATTTCTTGGCGTACGCTCAAAGCAGCAATCATGGCTTCACGGGTTACTTCATCATAGCCTGGTGCTTGCTCCAAGGTGGCCGCACGTTCCTTTGAAAAAACCCAGCGGTGTGTGAGTTTGGCCCAACTAGGCAGGCCCTTGGCAGAATATGTAGTTGATACCGCTTCGCTGCTTTCTGAAGGATAAAAAATACCCATAGCGCGTATGCCACCTTCGTCCAAAGTGGTGCTGGACAACAAGGCATAATCTCCTTGCTTAGAAGGTCTCGATACGATTGCCGTAGAATCATTCAATCGTTTTACAATCGTTACCGTATCAATTCGGGCTGGGTAGGGACTTTCTTCTTCACGAACTGCTTCGTATAAAATCATGTCTGCCAATTCGGTAATCTTTGTTTGGTCTCCTTGAAGACTAAAAGAGTACCAGGTAGTATTTTCTTGACAGTAAGTGGTGTAACCAACAAGTAAAGGTGCCACTAAAAGGAACCTTCGAAATAGCTTTATCATAACCCTATTTTAGGTTATTCAAGATAAAGTCTAAAGTAGGATTGGTATTTAATTTCTGTGCAAACGCATGGGTTTTGTGTACAATTGGTTCCCATAGCCCCTTCCCGCGTAGGTAGCGCATCTCGTTTTCGTAGTCTAAAGACACCTTGCCAGAGAGCAAAATGTCCATGTTTTGTTCTTTTTGATAGCGTTTGTAGATCTTGCGCAATCCACTTAAATACAGGCGGTCTTTGGTAAACCCTCCTCCTCTATGGGCTCTTAAGGTGATGGCAAAAGCCTCTTCCCTATTGAGCTTGTAGGTACCATGGATTAAATGAAAGGTATCTGCAAAACTGTACCCCTTGATTAAACTATCAGACGCAAGAACGCGGTAGGCTAATTCCTTTAAACGCTTTAAAGTAAGCGCACCTCCCATATATTCACTAAAAACAGCCAATCCCTCTTGAGTCTCCACATTCTTGGGAAGGCCATTGCAAAAGATCTGCAAGGGTTGGTTTAATCCATTGTAAGTAGTTACCAAATGCACTCCAATTTCATGATTGGCCAAGGTTAAGAGCTGATTTTTACTAAAACGAGCATTCTTTTTTATAATTAGCGTTCGGGTGCTATTGCTCACCATGGCTTCGGCGGCGATATGGGTAGAAAATTTAATGTTCAGCGGAAAATGGTATTGCTTGGCAAATGCCTCAAAATACGCTTTGGCTTCTTGAGGCGAATAGATCTTTTCCATATCCATCCGTGCCGGTTCATTTTCGTAATGCAAAATAAAGCGTGCATTTTGTACATCACGCTCTGTAGGCGTACCATAGACACTCAGCGAATTGTAATAGAAACGTTTGCCCTTGCCAATGGTCTCAATACACTGGATCATGTTAGAATAGTAATTAATGACATCCATATACATTTTACGGATCACATCATCCTGAATACGTTCTAAACGTTGGGCAAAAAAGAGGCGTTGTAGTTTAAAAGGATTAAACTTTACCTTGGGGTAGTTGAACTCAGGTTCAATAGTACACTTAGAAGCAAAGAAGCGTTGCTTCTCTTTCTCTACATTAATAGGATTTACATAATGCAACAGCTCAATCTTGTGGATCAGTCGATCAAGATTTGCATCAATTTCAAAAATATGAGGATATTGCTGTTGTAATTCTTCCTGTTGCGCTGCTAGCATGTACTCTGTTCAAATTCCTTAGCCTGCAAAGGTATTAATTCCTTTAATTGTTGTTCTACTGCTGCCACAACTTCTGGAAAAATAACACCTGTGAGTTCATCACAATAGACTTTTGAAATTTCGGTGGCTAGTACCAGGGTATTGTTAAAATGTTGGGTGATGTATTTTAAAAAGTATCCATTGCCATAAAACGTATCATTAATTTTTGCATGAACCTCCTGACTAACAGGTAGTTGAATGCCTTCTAGTTTTTTTCGCCATTCTTCTACAATGTCTCCAAAACGATCGTTGTTGATATTCGAGGTTCCCAAATTCCATACGGGAACTTCTCTATCCCACCGCTTCCAATTGTAGCTGTGCATATCAAAAACAATCACCTTTTGGTGCAACTGCTCCAGTTTTTGGATGAGCGCATGCACTATTCGATAAAAGTTCTGGTGCTTGGCAAGGCTTTGCGTTTTTTCTTCTTCCGCTAAAGGATTTCGCCAGAGCTGTTTGCCCCAGGCGGTATCAAAAATTGCGGTTTCGGGAGGCCTGTTTAAATCGTACTCAAAACGGCTATCCCTGCCAGAAATAACAATGGGCATGGTTTGTACCATCTGTTTGGTACAGGGATCTTCTTCGTACCAACGTTCATAGGTACTGTGCAAACAATTTTCCCAGAGCGAGGGGCGGAACTGTGCCCCATCGTGTACAGCGCCACAGACAAAAGGCACATAGCGATCTACCTTTAGCGAAAAGGAATAATCTGCAGCTACCGCCTCAAAAGGTGCTTCTGCTTCAATTAAATCAAGGATTTCCTGTATGGATCGCCTATGCATCTTCTACTTCTTTACGAAGTCTTGACCGCCTATCGAAGGCCTGTAATTTGGCTGTGACCTTACTTTCAATAAAATCGATCACTTGGCATTGAATTTTGGTCTTATACACCTTGTTCATATAGGTAATACCTCCGGGCGACATTACATTTACTTCTACCAGCTTCCCACCAATTACATCGATCCCCACGAAATAGAGTCCGTCTTTTACCAATTTAGGACCAATTTGCTTGCATAGGGCTTTTTCTTCTTTAGACATGTGGTGTTTGGCCACGGAGCCACCAGCAGATACATTGGATCGGTGATCATCGCTTCCAGGTACCCGGCGCATTGCCCCAATGGGTTCTCCGTTTAAGATTAGAATACGTACATCTCCTTGATCTGCACCTTCAATATATTCTTGAAGTATTACGTAGTTAGAAGTTCCATCTGAGTTAGTTACATAAAAATCTAAGAGCGATTTTATGTTGCTCATGGCCGATTTTTCAATTAAAATGACCCCAGAACCTCCAAAGCCATTGAGTGGTTTTAGAATCATTTTATCGGCCTCGGATTCTTTTATCTGATCTACTAAATATTTCTTGTTTTTAGATACATGAGTCACCGGAATGATATTGCTATGACTATCGCCAAAAGCCGCCGTATATAACTTGTTATTTGCTTCTCTCAATCCCTGTAATGAATTCATGATAAAAACATCATCTTTTACAGAATCCAAAAAGTTGAGCATTAAAGGATCTAAGGGTGGGTTAGCACGCATAAAAATGACATCAAATCCAGCCAAAGGCAGCATTTCTTCCCGTAAATTGGCTTGCTTGTAAAACGATTTTAAGGAGGAAGGAACTTTCTCCATGCGCCCGATAACAGTACAAAAAGCACTGGTTACACTATTTCGGATCGTTAAATTGGCAGGAGCACATAAGGCTACACCGTGCTTGCGTTTTACACATTCATGGATGAGTGCTAAACTCGTATCGTTTTCTGGGTCTATTTCTTCCCAGGGATACATTAAGAAACAGATATTCATTTGAGTGATGGTTCGTTACAAGTTTGAATTTAGGACTTGTACACCACAAAACAAAACAGATTTTCCGGGAAGTGAAGAATTAAGAATTATTTTACCTCCTCATAGTGGTCGTCCCACTCCTTAACATTCGGCTTTCCTAGTTTTCCTACGGATTTGGCCACCACCATAGAAACGGTCGCATCTCCTGTGATATTCACTACAGTCCTACACATATCTAGCGGCCTGTCTACCGCAAAAATCAAGGCTAAACCAATGGCCAGTTTATCTGCTGGGAAACCAATAGACTCCAATACAATTACCAGCATCACCATACCAGCTCCTGGTACGGCAGCAGAACCAATAGAAGCCAATAAAGCGGTCAATACAATGGTTAATTGATCCCCGAAGGTAAGATCAAAACCAAGTGCTTGCGCGATGAATACGGCAGCCACTCCCTGATATAAACTGGTGCCGTCCATGTTAATGGTAGCTCCTACAGGCAGCACAAAACTAGAAACCTCCTTATCTACCCCAATATGTTCTTCAACACGTTCCATAGTCACCGGTAAAGTAGCGGCACTAGAACTTGTTGAAAACGCCAAAAGCTGTGCTGGACTAATTTCCTTTAAAAACCAGAATGGGTTCTTTTTGGTCACGGTGCCCACTACAATACAGTAAAAAACAATCATTAATAGCAAGCCACACACAACAACACCCGCGTATTTAAGCAAGGCCAACAATAGATCTGGATCACTAGAGGATACAACCACTCCAGCTAGTAAAGCAAATACAGCATAAGGAGCAGAGAGCATTATTAAATCGACCATCTTTAAAACCACATCATTTAAAGAATCGAAGAAATCTTTTAGTGGTTTCGCCTTTTTCTCTCCTATTAAAAGCATGGAAATGCCTAGGAAAATGGTAAAAAAGATCACCTGTAGCATTAAGCCATTATTACTCATGGCTTTTAATGCATTATCAGGAACCATATCTACTAAAAACTGCAAGGGACCACTCTCTTTTTGACTCATGGCCTCGTTCATTTTAGACTGTACCCCTTCTGAATTGGCGTAGGTTTCCGTGAGTTTGGCCACGGTTTCTTCAGAGATACCATCCCCTGGTTTGGCGATATTCACTATGAGTAGGCCAATGGAAATCGCCACCACCGTGGTTAGAATATAAATACCAATGGTGCGAAGCCCAATATTTCTAAATTTTGAAATATCCTTGAGATCTGAAATTCCTTTTACAAGCGAAGCAATGATAAGAGGAATAGCAATGAGCTTTAGAAGCTTAACAAAAATGGTTCCTAAAGGCTGTATCCAATCGCCCACAAAATCTTTTCCCCAGTCTACGCCAGTCATTAGAAATCCGAAGAGAATTCCTAAAACCATTCCTATTAAGATCTTCCAGTGCAGTTCAAGCTTACGCATAGGTGTATATTTTGAAGGGAAGATAAGCTTTTGGAAAGAAAACCACCAACGGCTTTTAGATTTTATTGGTCCGCGCGCGCAGCATAAAATCTGCCAAAACCAAGGCTGTCATTGCCTCTACAATAGGTACAGCACGTGGTACAACACATGGATCGTGCCTTCCTTTGCCCTGCGCTTGCACCAAATTGCCGTCTTTATCAATGGTTTCATAGCCCTGTAAAACAGTAGCTACCGGTTTAAAAGCAACCTTAAAATAGATGTCCATTCCGTTGCTAATACCACCTTGTACCCCACCGCTCATATTGGTTTTGGTAGTCCCATCTGGATTAAAAGCATCGTTGTGCTCGCTGCCTTTCATAGCCACCCCATCGAAGCCGCTACCGTATTCAAAGCCTTTTACGGCGTTGATAGAGAGCATCGCCTTGCCTAATTCTGCATGCAGCTTATCAAAAACAGGCTCGCCTAAACCAATTGGTACATTTTTAGCTACGCAGCTAATCACACCTCCAATGGTATCTCCTTGTTTTTTGATGGATTTAATGTATTCTTCCATTTTTTGAGCCGTTGCTGGGTCTGGACAGCGTACTGGGTTGGATTCTGTTAAGGTGAAATCTAATTCCTGATAAGGAGTTGTGAGCTGTATTTCTCCTACTTGAGAAACATAGGCCTGAATTTCAATGGAATTTAAAAACTGTTTGGCAATGGCTCCGGCTACCACCCTACTTGCGGTCTCCCGCGCAGAACTTCTTCCCCCACCACGATAATCGCGAAAGCCATACTTTTTATCATACACGTAATCTGCATGAGAAGGCCTGTACGAATCTTTTATGTGCGAGTAATCTTTTGACTTCTGGTTGGTATTATGAATGGCAAACCCAATAGGTGTGCCAGTCGTTTTTCCTTCAAATACCCCGGAATAGATTTCAACCGTATCCGGTTCTTTACGCTGGGTTACAATTGCAGATTGTCCAGGTTTTCGCCTATTTAAATCGGCCTGGATGGCCTCTAGATCCAGTTCTATTCCCGCTGGACAACCATCTAGCACGCCTCCAATGGCTCTTCCGTGCGATTCCCCAAAAGTGCTAAGCTTAAAAACCTTTCCAAAAGTGTTACCCGCCATATGTTGCAGTTAAATGCCAAAGGTAAATTTTATACCGGTCATACGAAAACTCCTTTTTGACTTAAACATTTCTAAACATTGTAAAGACCGCTTAAAGATTCCTTAACCCAAAGCTCACAAACACTTGATTTCAACTTGATTTTAAGTTTATTCTTACACGTTTATTTTGCAAGTAAACTATTCTGTATTGAAAAAGAGAAAGATTGAGTTGGCCGTAATTTCTGATGTTCATCTAGGGACCTACGGCTGCCATGCAGATGAACTAATTGCCTATCTGAATAGCATACAACCCAAGAAATTGGTGCTAAACGGCGATATCATTGATATCTGGCAGTTTAGTAAGCGGTATTTCCCTCCCTCTCACCTGAAAGTATTAAAAAAACTGATTGGTATGGCCTCAAAAGGCACAGAGGTCTTTTACATTACGGGCAACCATGATGAAATGCTCAGGAAATTTACTCCTACCAGCATGGGGAATTTTAAGATTCTCAACAAGCTTGTGCTTGATTTAGATGGTAAAAAAGCCTGGATATTTCATGGTGATGTCTTCGATATTTCTATACAGAAAGCCAAGTGGCTGGCAAAACTAGGCGGGTATGGATATGACCTTCTTATTCTTATAAACAGTATTGTTAATTGGTGCTTGTTAAAAATGGGGCGCGATAAATACTCCCTGTCTAAACGCATTAAAAACAGTGTAAAAGGCGCTGTGAAATACATTAATAATTTTGAAGCCGTAGCTGCGGAATTAGCGATCGAAAACGATTATGATTATGTAATCTGTGGCCATATACACCATCCAAAGAAAGAGATCATTGAAAATTCCCAAGGGAAAACCATGTATCTGAATTCTGGAGACTGGGTAGAAAACTTAACTGCCTTAGAATACTCCTTTAAACGCTGGCGCATTTATCAATACAACCACGATAAGCTTTCTGCATTCTTTGCAGATGAGGATTTAAAGCAGATGGATATGAATGAATTGATCGCCTCCATTACTGACAAAAACGACCTCAACGATTTTGAAGTTTTAGAGGAACCCGAAGAATCATTGGACAAGCAGCGCCTCTCTGAGAATGGAGACGGGATGTAACGCTTTCCTTCCAGTACCATCAAAAATTTGATGCCTACAACTGGTGCCGTTTGCAGCAATAACAGTCTCTTGGGACGCTTTTCGCACCGCAGGAAACAGTTTTAACTCGCCCACCTGCATACTTACCTCATAATGTTCTTTTTCATAACCAAAAGAACCAGCCATACCACAGCAACCTGAAGGAATAATACGCACTTTGTAATGCTTAGGGAGGTTTAAAATATCAAATGTTACTTTTTGGTTTGATAATGCTTTTTGGTGGCAATGACCATGAATTTTTATTTCCTTTTCAATAGAATGAAAAGAACTGGCATCCATTGTACCGTTTTTGATTTCATTCGCCAAGAATTCTTCAATCAAAAACGCTTGTTTGTTTAATATATTTAGTTCATCTGATGCTTCAAGTAATCTATTGTATTCATCTCTAAATGATAATAATGCACTTGGTTCTAGACCAATAATTGGTAACCCCTTCTTTAAAAGCGGTGCCAGAGATTCTAAATTATTAGAAGCTACCTTTTTGGCTTGTTTTAAAAAGCCTTTGGAAAGATAGGTACGTCCACTTTCTGCAAAAAATAGTTGTATTTGGTAACCCAATCCGTGAAGCAACAAAATAGCGTCCTTCCCTACAACCTCATCTAAGTACTGAGTAAACTCATCAATGTAAAGTACTACGGGCGTTCCTTCTGGATTTGATCCTAAACTTTCCAGAAACTTCTCGAAGTTGAAGTTATGCACCTCAGGCAAACTTCTCGCTGTAGCAACACCGCTGACCTTCTTTACGAATTGGCCAAGAGGCGATTTATAAACAGCATTGGTCAAAGAGGGAAGTCGACTCGCCAATTTATTTATAGCGGTATTGTACGCAAATAGCTTGGCGCGGGTGCTATACCCGTTAGCTTCTTGATACTGGTACTGAAACTCAGATTTTAAGGTAGCTACATCCACATTACTCGGACACTCACTAGCACAAGCCTTACAGCTTAAACAAAGATCAAAAACCTCTTTTAGCTCTTGATGATTGAATTTATTGGGCTTCTCTGAATTTGTTAAAAACTCTCGCAAGGCATTTGCTCGGGCCCGGGTGGTATCTTTTTCGTTCTTGGTAGCATGATAGCTAGGGCACATCCCACCTTTCATATGGTGCGATTTCCTACAATCTCCACTTCCATTGCATTTTTCCGCAGCTTTTAAAATACCCTCACTATCTGAAAAATTGAGTAACGTTGGGATGGTGGGCTCTTCCCGATCAATTTCATACCGCAAGGAGGCATCCATTGGGTACGGATCTACGATTTTGCCTGGATTAAAAATATTGTTGGGATCAAAAACGGCTTTAATCTCCCGCAGCAATTCATAATTCTTATCCCCAATCATGATGGGAATAAATTCTGCCCGCACAATACCATCACCATGCTCCCCGCTAAAACTCCCCTTGTATTTTTTTGTTAGATGCGCTACGTCTGTGGTAATCTTGCGAAAAAGCACCACATCGTCAGATTTTTTCAGATTCAGAATGGGTCTCAAATGTAACTCACCAGCACCGGCATGCGCGTAATACACGGCCTGCTGGTCATAGCCTTTCATGATCTGGGTAAATTCGCCAATAAAATCCTTTAAATCTTCCAGTGCAACGGCGGTATCTTCAATACAGGCTACTGCTTTGCGATCGCCCACCATGTTCCCCAAAAGGCCTAGCCCTGCTTTTCGCAATTCTATCGCCTTTTGTATGTCTTCATCATACAACACAGGACTCGCATAGCTCTTTCCTGATTTCTTGATGGTCTTTTGAAGGTCTTTGATGGCTTTTTCACGAGCTTCTTCCGATGCTGCTTTTACCTCTAACATTAAAATGGCCGCAGGATCTCCCTCTACAAAAAACCGATTTCCCAGTTGTTGCCGGTTATTTTTGGTACAATCTAAAATAACCTTGTCCATCATTTCACATAAATGCAGCTCGTGTTCCATTACAGGTGCCACATCTGCAAGACAATCTTCTAAACTCTTGTATTGTGTGCAAATCATGGCCGCATAGGAAGGCGGCAAGGGATCTAATTGTAGCGTAATCTCCGTTGAAAAGGCCAAGGTTCCTTCACTTCCTGCCAGTAATTTGCAAAGGTTAAAATGGGTGGTTTCCCCAGTATTGGTATTTAAAAGCTCGTCTACCGCATAGCCCGTATTTCTTCTGTGAATCTTGGGATTCGGAAATTCTTTTTTAATCTCTTCCAGAACTTCAGCATCATTCAGAAGAGAATTGAAAAAAGTATAAAGCTGCCCTTCTAGGTTGTTTTGTTTTGCCTTTTCAAGCATCGTTTCTTGGGGTGCCGAACCAAAAGTAGCTATGGTGCCATCTGACAACACCGTTTTTAAGCCCACTACTTTGTCTCGTGTTACACCATATTGAATTGATGTTGTGCCGGAGCTGTTGTTTCCCACCATTCCGCCAATCATACAGCGGTTAGAAGTAGAGGTATTAGGGCCAAAAAATAAACCGTATGGTTTTAAATACCGATTGAGCTCATCCCTCACCACTCCTGGTTGCACGACCACCTGTTGCTTTTCTTCGTCCAAATGCACAATTTTTGTAAAATACCTAGAGGTATCTACAATAATCCCCTCTCCTACGCATTGACCTGCCAAAGAAGTCCCCGCCGTTCTAGGCACTAATCCAACTTGGTGTTTGGTTGCAAAAAGAACCAATTCTTGGATATCTTTTTCATGTTTAGGGTAGGCAACAGCCAAGGGAATTTTACGATAGACACTCGCATCGGTAGCGTACAAGGATTTGGACAACCCATCGTACAACAATTCTCCCTCTAATTGGGATGCTAGCTGCTCTAAGGAAGAATTTTTCAAGATTGGAACAATTTTTGGTGCCAGTAATAAGTTTTTCTTTCTAACGAAAAGAACAAAATTATTCCATAATTTTCAACTTAAAGCGAACTATATGAAGATTACCACATTTTTAAGCGTTGTTTTTTTATTTGCAACAACCATTTTAAGCGCCCAAGACATATCAGATCATGCATTGGGCTTGCGTTTGGGCGATAGTGACGGATTTGGAGCAGAGATCTCTTATCAAAAATCTATTGGTCGTGTAAACCGGGCAGAATTTAACCTAGGATGGCGCGATAGCCGTGAATTTGATGCCTTTAAGCTCACAGGGTTGTATCAATGGGTACATTTATTGGACGGTGGATTTAATTGGTACTACGGTTTTGGTGGTGGAGTAGGAAATGTTGATTTTGATCCTATTCCTGACGGAGAGGACAACGACGGTTTCTTTTTACTAGCTGCCGGTAACATTGGTGTTGAATATAATTTTGATATTCCACTACTGATTTCATTAGATTTTAGGCCAGAGCTTGGCATACTGGGGTATGATGGCTTTGATGATAATTTAGATTTTGATATCGCCCTTGGGATACGCTATCAATTTTAATACTGAATAAAAGATAGAATGTAAAAAGTGCCGAAATCGGCACTTTTTTTATGGGGCATACTTTAGTTACCTTTGAAAAAATTATTTGAACCAATGAAAAAGAAGCTACTGTTTTTAGCCATTTCCGCGATTTTAGCCGCTTGTAGCAGCACTCCAGAAGGGTTTGTTATTGAAGGAGAACTGCGGGGCGAATTAGAAAATGGAACCCAAGTATTTCTAAAAACAACAGATTCGCTGCGCAGATCTTTAATTGAATTGGACACAACCACCATTGAAAATGGGGTTTTTCAATTTACGGGGACTGCGACAACGCCGCAACTCAATTACATTTTTATAGACGGTATTCGTGGCAATGCTCCTATCATTGTTGAAAACGGCACCATTAGTTTTAAAGCACAAAAAGACAGCCTTTCTTTTGCTCAATTAAAAGGTACACAGCAAAACAGCTTGTTTATGAACTATTTAGAGGAGACCAGGACGTTAGCTTCTATGTCTCGCTCTATGAATGAAGATTTTAGAAGAGCCAATGCATCTCAAGATACTGCAGCTATACAAGCCGTACGAGAAGAATACCTAGAACTGCAAGAACGAGGAAAAACCTTTGAACTAGACTATGTCCGTGAAAATCCAAATGCATTAATCTCCGCTTTAGTTCTTGAAAAGATCATGGCGTCTAAAACCGCCACCCTTGAGGAAATTACAAGCTTATACGAAGCTTTTACGCCAGAAATTAAAGAAACGGCTCCTGGACAACGCTTAAAAGCGCAAATAGACAATGCCAAGGCTACTGAAGTTGGTACGAAAGCACCTGAATTTTCAGGCCCTACCCCTGATGGTAGTCAGCTTGCACTAAATGAAGTCAAAGGAAAAGTTACATTGATCGATTTTTGGGCAGCTTGGTGTAAACCTTGTCGTATGGAAAATCCTAACATTGTTTCTGTTTACAACAAATACAAAGACAAAGGCCTTAATGTAGTAGGTGTTTCGTTAGATCGCAAAAAAGAAGATTGGTTGGGTGCTATTGAAAGCGATGGTTTAGAATGGAACCACATTTCTCATTTGCAATATTTTCAAGATCCCATAGCTGTTTTATATAGCGTAAATGCCATCCCAGCCGCCTTTTTATTGGATGAGAATGGGGTGATTGTAGCCAAAAATTTACGAGGACCTGCCTTAGAGGAAAAAGTGGCAGAGCTGCTTAACTAGTTCTTTAAATCGTATAAAAAAAGCCCTGCATTGCTGCAGGGCTTTTTTATTTAAATTCTTTCATTTTAAAAAGCGTCTTGCACATCGTCAAAAGTACCAAGCACTTGTGCAGAGTCTGCAATATCAACTTCGCCGAATACATTTACGCGAGAATTGTTTCCTATAAATTCTAGGGTTGCTCCGTCTTCAAGAATAAGATCGCCATAGATGGTTAAATCTCCCTCTACTCTAAAGGTTGCATTTTCTTCTACCGTAATGTCTCTTCTTCTATTGTTGCGCCCTACTGCTAAAAGTCCGCGCAACTCAAAAACACCATTCTCTTCAACGGTTACTTCATTAATTGAAGTCCAGGTACCACATAATAATAGTTCTCCAGAAATTGTAATTCTTCTAAAGCGATTAGAACCGCTATATGCCAATGTTGCATTTGATGGAACTGATAAGCTTGAGCTACCAGAATATGTAGGGGTACCCTCGCATCTAGATTCTAGCGTGCTGTCTGGTTTGTTCATTTTAATGATCTGCAAACCTTGTTGCCCAGAAGCTGCAAAAATATAATCGTCCTTAGAGGCTACGTAGTTAATAGAGCCTTCTAATTCTATAATACCAACGAGGTCTACTCCGTTTTCATCTTCTGAAATACAAAGTCCAGCACCACCATTGGCCATAAGCAAGACATCCTCGTTTAAAGCAGTGGCATTAGTAACCACATCTGATTGCGCTACTAATTCAGGGCTAATTGGGATTGGCACATATTCAATAAGTTCTCCCGTAGCAGCATTATAAATTCCGGCTCCTCTGTCACCTTCTGCCACTACTACTCTACCGTTAGAAATATCTAAGGTACGTTTGTCTGCCAATCTAAAATCTGAACTGATGGCGATGTCTCCGGTTTCATTGAGAGCACCGTCTAAAAACCGAACACCATAACTGGCATCTAATACTGCTATTTGATCGTTGCTAATTGCAATAGAACGTAAATCGGCGTACGGCGTGGCGTTTAAGATTTCTAGGGATGTTTTATCAAATTCGGTTACAAAACCATCTCTACCACTCGTCATAAATATTTTATTGCCGTTGATCGCTATGTCATTGGCATTAAAGCCTTCTTGAAAAGCGAATGTTACGCCAGCCGATAAATCAAACCTACTGCCAGAAACAGGTAGCTTTATAAGGAATGAGTTATTAGTAGCGGTAGCAGAGGCTTCCGCATCTACCCCACCCACGGCGTAGACAAAGCCATTGTCATATTTTAGTGAATTTACATCCGCGTTTGTAAAATATAAACGTGACGTCAATCGTGGGTTCGCAGGATCGGCGATATAAATGATATCGATACCGCCCACGTAGACTGGTCCCACATTATTATAAGATACGTACACAAAATCACCCACAATATCCACATGGGTTGCCGTAAGGTTTTCAGCTCCTTCAAAAGAAGGTGGACGCACCTGTGCAACGAGCGTAAGGGGATAGTCTCCTGCCTGCTCATCCATAAATCTGGATTGATTGCCCGCATTGAAATCATCATAAACATCTAATACACCACTATTATCAAAACTAATGCTGCTTTCAAGGATGTTTGAATTTGATTCTAAGAAGATGTCTTCATCTACTTGTTCAAAGACCGTAGTACTATCTGAACAAGAATTAAAAAGAACAAGTGTAAAAAGAAATAGAAGTATTCTTTTCTCCATAACAAACATTTTAAGTAGGTTAATGTCGTAAGCTAACGGAGAGGAACGTGGTTTCTTATGCGCTTTTATTGCAGTTTATCGAAAAAATCAAGGAAATTCTTAGAAACTATTCAATATATAAGTTTTTTCTTACATTTTATTTAATTTCTTTACAGCTTACCCATTTTACCAAGCACAAAGAGAATTATGATGGGTACTGCTAAAAGTAGCACCATAAGGGTGTCTGTTGCTAGCAAGGAGGGTTTAAAGAGAAGGGTGGTTACATATCCCCCAATAGCTCCCCCAAAATGCGCACTATGCCCAATATTACCTACCCTACTTTTCATCCCATAAATGGAATACAATAAATAGCCAATTCCTAATACATAGGCAGGCAAGGGAATTGGAATAAACATAATTCCGAGTCGCATATCTGGCTGTAGTAGTATCGCCGCATACAAAATACCCGTAACTGCTCCACTCGCGCCCACGGCACTATAAAAAGGTTCGTCTTTATGAAAGTAAAGTGCTAATAGACTACCGGCCAGTAGACTAATAAGGTACATGATTACAAAACGAGTGGGCCCAAACCAGCTAATAACCACGTTTGCAAAGAAAAAAAGCGTGAACATATTAAATAGCAGATGGGAAAAATCTACATGTAGGAAACCAGAAGTGATAGCGCGTTCTTTCTGACCGGCTTTAATTCCTCCAATGCTAAACTTGTAGCGCTCAAAAAATACAGGATCATTAAATCCTCTTATTGAGACTAAAACATTGGCGGCTATTATGGCAATGGTGGCCATATGTAAGTCGTACATTGTGCTATGTTTGGGATTAAATATAGCTATATTTGCGCATTCCTTATTACCTATGCAATTGTTGGTTTTTCTCCTTGCCTATCCCCTGTTGTGGTTGGTTTCTAGACTTCCCTTTCGCTTGTTATATTTTTTATCGGATCTTATTTTTCCTATTATTTACCACCTAATAGGGTACCGCAAAAAAGTTGTTAGAGATAATTTAGCCTTGGTTTTTCCGGAAAAGACGCCAGCCCAAAGATTGGCTATTGAAAAGAAATTCTTTAGGCATATGTGTGATATGTTCCTAGAAATGATCAAGACCATGGGAATTTCCACGGAACAGGCCAGAAAAAGATATACGTTTACCAATATTGAGCTTTTTCACCAACTCGAAAAAGAGCGTAGGAACACCATGATCATGTTACCGCATTATGCCAGCTGGGAATGGGTATTTAGCTTAAATTCTCTTATAGAATCGAAGGGCTACGGCATTTACCTAAAAATTCAGAACAAGTACTTTGATAAATTGGTACGCGACATCCGAAGTAAATTTGGCACCACCCTTATCGTGACCAATGAAAGTAGAAAGATAGCAAAGGACGTGAAAAAATCTGGTGATTTGTTTTCCTTAGGAATCATCAGCGACCAGTCTCCCATGATGAGCAGGGCCCGCCATTGGTCAAAATTTATGGGCATTACGGTTCCTGTGCATATTGGAGGGGAAGAATTAGCGAAAGAACACAATCTGGTTCCTCTTCATTTAAAAGTAAGAAAGAAAAAGCGGGGATATTACGAGGCCACATTCATTAAAATTTGTGACAATCCTACTGAATTACCGAACTACAAAATCACGGAGTTCTTCCTTAGTGAAACGGAAAAATCGATTCGGGAAGCGCCTGAATTCTATTTTTGGACCCACAAGCGATGGAAGCATCGTAACAAAGTTCCGACTACCTACCTATCAAACTCTGATAAAACAACTTAATTGAAAAGGAAGTATAAAAAACGGGTGCTTTTTGGCGGACTAGCACTTGGGTATCTATTATTTGTGAATTCTTGCATGACCATGCGTTCTTCTAAAAAGGAAACCGCAGCATATTTCACAGAACAACAGCTTCCTTTTTGTGATTCCATTTACCAAGACGCAGCCTACACCCTGCGCTTTGTAAAGACAGGGAAAGAAGATGCTCCTACCCTTCTTTTTATACACGGTTCCCCAGGGGGTTGGGATGCCTGGGAAGCCTATCTTAGTGATTCCTTACTTCGGCAAAAGTACCGGCTCATTGCCCCTGACAGGCCTGGATTTGGCTACAGTAATTTTAGAAAAAGTGCGAGTCTTCAAGAGCAGGCCAAAATACTGAACAGTTTTATGAAATCCATGCAGAATGGACAGCCAACAGCGCTTATTGGGCATTCTTATGGTGGACCTTTAATTGTTCAGATGGCGGTAGATGCCCCTGAAATGTACCAACAACTGTATATTTTGGCAGGTGCACTGGATCCTGAAGCTGAAAAGCCAGAAAAATGGCGCAAACCCTTGACATGGATTCCCTTAAAATATTTGGTGCCAGGGGCCTTAAAACCGTCGAACGACGAACTATGGATGTTAAAACAAGACCTGATTGATTTAAAACCCCGGCTTTCTGAATTAACCCAGGCTACCGTAATTATTCATGGAACCGCAGACCAATTGGTACCTTACAGCAACGTACCCTATATGAAAGAAGAATTTAGTCAGGTCGCTACTCTAGAAATAATTACCCTAGAGGAAGAAAACCACTTCATAGTTTGGGACAGGGAGGCATTGATTAAGCAACACTTAGGTTCTTGGAAACCTACAAAACCATAAGGTCGTTTTCTTTATTTTCTTCAAAAGAATTATAAGACATTGCGTATCTTCATTACTCAATCCTAAGCAATGAAAGATATTGATATTGCCCGCAAAGTGGTTCTCAAGCCAATTGCCAAAATTGCCGAAAAACTAGGCATTCCTTCAGATCAAATAGAGCCTTATGGGCATAACAAGGCCAAATTACCTGTCGCTCTTATTAAACCCAAGGAGTTAAAGAAGTCTAATTTAATTCTAGTTTCTGCCATCTCTCCTACCCCAGCAGGAGAAGGAAAGACTACCATGTCTATTGGTCTTACGGAGGGTTTAAATCGTATAGGACATAAAGCTACCGTGGTCTTACGCGAGCCTTCATTGGGTCCCGTTTTTGGTATTAAAGGAGGCGCTACGGGAGGTGGGTATTCCCAGGTGTTGCCCATGGAAGATATTAATCTGCATTTTACAGGAGATTTTGCAGCGATAGAAAAAGCACACAACTTACTTTCGGCCCTAATCGATAATAATATCCAAAGCAAGACCAACTCCCTGCAACTAGACCCTAGAACCATTTCTTGGAAAAGAGTCTTAGACATGAATGATCGCTCTTTGCGGCATGTTATTGTGGGATTAGGAGGAACAGCTTCGGGGATTCCGAGGGAAACCGGGTTCGATATTACCGCCGCTTCCGAAATAATGGCCATTCTTTGCCTGTCTGATGATTTAAAGGATTTAAAACGGCGATTAGGAAATATTTTTATAGGCTACACCTTTGGAGGTACCCCTATTTTTGCGCGCGATTTAAAGGCGGAAGGTGCCATGACTGCCTTGTTAAAAGATGCCATTAAACCCAACTTGGTGCAGACAATTGAGGGAAATCCGGCTATAATCCATGGAGGGCCCTTTGCCAACATCGCCCAAGGTACCAACTCGGTTATTGCAACGCGTATGGGGATGTCTTTTTCGGACTATACCGTGACCGAAGCTGGTTTTGGGTTTGATTTAGGAGCTGAGAAATTTTTTGATATCAAATGTCAAGCCGCAGGATTATCGCCCAAAGCGGTGGTGCTCACCACCACGATTCGCGCCCTTAAATACCATGGAGAGCAACCACTTAAAGAACTTACCACTCCCAATTTAGAAGCGCTTAAAAAAGGCTGCGCCAATCTAGAAAAACATGTAGAGAACATTAAGCAATTTCAGGTAGAGCCTGTGATTGCCATTAATCGATTTATTACAGATAGTGATGAAGAAATAGCGTTTATCACTGAGAAAGCCAACCAATTGGGTGTGCGCGTGGCCCTAGCCGAAGTCTGGGCAAAAGGAGGCGAAGGTGCAGAAGCCTTGGCCCAACAAGTGGTGGAAGTATGCAATGCGGCCAAAGGACCTTTTAATCCTATGTACCGTTGGGACGATGCGATCACTACCAAAATAGAAAAGATTGCCACCTGTATTTACGGAGCAGAACACGTAGACTACACGGCACAGGCTAAAAAAGATTTGAAAAAAATAAAAGATCTTGGCCTAGAGGGACTACCAGTTTGTATTGCAAAGACTCAAAAATCCTTGTCAGACAATCCGAAGTTATTGGGCCGTCCCAAAGACTTTATCATTACCGTCCGTGAAATTGAAATAGCGGCGGGTGCAGGTTTCGTAATCCCTATCACAGGAAATATTATGCGCATGCCTGGACTACCTGCTAAACCTGCTTCAGAGGGAATTGATATCGATGAAAATGGAAATATAACTGGTTTATTTTAAGAGTTTTAGAGTATATTAATTAAAGTGCTTTTACATTAATGAAAAAGGAGCTGTTCTTCACGTTTTTTTTAGTGTTTCAGGGATTCTTGTTTAGTCAACAAGTCATAAGTGAAGCCCAGTTACAAGCTATTGAAAAGGATGTTTGGATTCCGTTTATGGAAGCCTATGCCACCCTTAATCCAGATAAATTAATTCAAATACACACCAAAGACATTGTTCGTATTACTGTAGATTCTAATACTGTGGAATCTGGCGAGTCTTACCTAGAGAATTTTGGTGGTTTTTTAGAACAAACGGCCCAGCAAGGTGGCGGGTTGGGCATTGCATTTGCCTTGCTTTCGACTGCCATAAATGCCGAAGGAACCCTCGCTTATCAAACTGGGTATTATGAATTTAGTTCAAAATCCAGCCAAGAAGCAGCGCTCAAGGTTCGAGGTTATGGCCAGTTTAGGGTAGGCCTCCGTTTGCAAGATGGGCAATGGAGAATATTCCTAGATGCAGATAAGCGCGTGCCTATCACTCTCGAAGAATTTGAATCTCAAGCAAAGGTATATCGACTCTAAGGAGTCTTAAAGACCCGCAATTTCCTTGATCTCACCAATAATTCTATCAGCCAATGCATCGGCCCCTTCTTGACTAGATGCTTCGGTGTAAATACGGATAATCGGTTCTGTATTGGATTTCCGCAAGTGCACCCAGTTTTCTGGAAAATCGATCTTCACCCCATCAATAGTGCTTATCTCTTCGTCTTTGTACTTTTCAAACATGGCCTCTAAGAGCGCATCTACATCTAAAGACGGCGTTAATTGAATTTTCTTTTTACTCATAAAATAAGCAGGAAAACTGGCGCGTAAATCTGCTACGGAGCCACCTCTTTCTGCTAGCAGCATTAAAAAGAGCGCCGTTCCCACTAAGGCGTCCCGTCCATAATGACTCTCTGGGTAAATAATACCACCATTTCCTTCTCCACCAATAATGGCATTCACTGCCTTCATTGTTGTCACTACGTTCACTTCTCCCACAGCAGCTGCATGGTAATTACCGCCGTGTTTCTGTGTTATATCGCGCAACGCCCTAGAAGAAGATAGGTTAGAAACTGTGTCTCCTGGAGTTTTCCCTAGCACGTAATCTGCACAAGCGACTAAGGTATATTCTTCACCAAACATGGTTCCGTCGTTGCTTATAAATGCCAAGCGGTCCACATCAGGATCTACCACTATCCCAAAATCTGCACCTTCTTCTACCACCTTCTTACAGATGTCTCCTAAATGTTCTTTTAAAGGCTCTGGGTTGTGAGGGAAATGCCCTGTTGGATCGCAATACAATTCAATTACTTCTACCCCTAAAACCCGCAGCAATTTGGGAATCGCAATGCCTCCGGTAGAGTTTACACCATCTACAACCACTTTAAATTGTGCGTTACGGATGACTTCGGCATCCACCAATCGAAGGTCCAAAACCTCTTCTATGTGCTTATCAATAAAGGTGTTATTGTGGGTTACGTGCCCCAAGTCATCTACTTCAGCAAACTGAAACTGCTCTTTTTCCGCGAGTTCTAAAATCTTAGCACCTTCTGCTGCATTTAAAAACTCACCTTTTTCATTCAAAAGTTTTAAGGCATTCCACTGTTTGGGATTATGACTTGCTGTTAATATAATTCCGCCATCCGCTTTCTTTAAAGGAACCGCAATTTCCACGGTGGGTGTAGTAGAAAGCCCAAGATCTGTAACATCAATGCCCAGGCCTACTAAGGTAGAGACTACTAAATTTTGAATCATATCGCCAGACAAACGAGCATCTCTGCCTATAACCACCGAAATATCTTGCTTGTTGGCGTATTCCTTAAGCCATGTTCCGTATGCAGCGGCAAACTTCACAGCATCAATGGGAGTTAAATTGTCTGCGGGTGACCCTCCGATGGTCCCACGTATTCCTGAAATGGATTTTATAAGCGTCATATTGTTAAAAAACTTTTTGCAAATATATAGGGATGTTTCGTTGTCCATGTTGCCAATTTGTAAATTCGAAGGGTGAATTTTTTAGCACACATCTATCTTTCCTTTAATGATCCAGAGGTAACCCTCGGGAATTTTTTTGCAGATCATATTCGTGGAAACAAATACAAGCATCTGCCAGCCCAGGTGCAAAAGGGCATTTTATTGCACCGTGCTATTGATACATACACCGATCAGCATCCTATTCCTAGAATGAGTAGCAAAAGGCTGCATAAGAATTACAGCCATTATAGCAGGGTGATTGTGGATATCTATTATGATCATTTTCTGGCCAAGAATTGGCAAGACTACAGCGATGAACCGCTCTTAGAATTTGTAAATCGCTTCTATGAGCTTTTAAAAAACAACTATGAATTGTTACCGTTGCCCACGCAACGAATGATGCCCTACATGATTGCAGATAACTGGCTGTATAACTATTCTAATTTAGAGGGCATCTCACGGGTGCTTCATGGCATGAATAGAAGAACCAATAATAAATCTAAAATGAATCATGCGATTGTAGATCTAGAAGCGCATTATTCAGATTTTGAATACGAGTTTAAATCTTTTTTTACAGAATTGATTACCTTTTCACAAGCTAAATTCAACGAACTATGCGGAAATTAATCCTTTGTCTCCCATTCTTATTTTTTATCAATTGCAAACAAGCACCCGAAGTGGTCCCCACAGGTCTTGTTACAGAAGAGGCCATGGTCGTTTCGGCCCGGGAAGAAGCCTCAAAAATTGGTGTGGAAATAATGCAAAAAGGCGGGAATGCCTTTGATGCCATGGTCGCTACCGAGTTATCATTAGCAGTCGCCTTTCCTTTTGCAGGTAATCTAGGAGGTGGCGGATTCATGGTATACCGCAAGGCAGATGGCACCTCTGGAGCCATTGATTACAGAGAAAAAGCGCCCTTAGCGGCTCATAAAGACATGTACTTAGATTCCCTCGGGAATGTCATTCCCAACATGAGTACCGTAGGGGCTACCGCCGTGGGTGTTCCTGGTACCGTTGCAGGTGTGTTTGAAGTACACGATAAGTTGGGGAAATTGCCCATGGAAACCATCTTAGAACCCATCATTGCCCTTGCCAAACGAGGTGTAGTTGTAACCGAAAAACAAGCCAGACGACTTGAGTTTTATAACGAACGTTTCATTGAGGTGAATGGTGACAGCACCAAATTTGCCTATCCATTTAAGGCAGGTGACACTATTAAATATCCGGCTTTAGCACAAACATTAGAAGTAATTAAGGCTGAAGGAAAAGATGGCTTTTACAAGGGCGAAGTGGCCCAGAAGCTGGCAGATTTTATTCAAGCCAATGGTGGTTTTATTACCACTGAAGATTTAGAAAAGTACGAAGCCAAATGGAGGGATCCCGTTGTCTTTGAATACAAAGACTTAAAAATCACCAGCATGAGTCCACCTAGTAGTGGTGGGGTGACTATGAACCAGATGTTTAAAATGATGGAACCCTATAATATTGGTCAATACTCGCATAATTCTGCCGAGGCCATACAACTCTTTACGGAAGCCGCGAGAAGAGCCTATGCAGACAGAAACTTTTTCCTTGGGGATCCTGATTTTGTAGAGATTCCTTTGGAGACTTTATTGGATGATGCCTATTTAAAAGAACGTTTTTCAAGTTTTTCTTTTGACCAAGCCACCCCTTCTGATAGCGTTTCTCATGGGGCTGTGGAAATTGTAGAAAGTATGGAAACTACCCATTACTCTATCATTGATGCTGCTGGCAACGCCGTTTCTGCTACCACCACTTTAAATGGAGGCTATGGCTCTAAACTCTATCACCCAGAGCTAGGGTTCTTCCTAAATAATGAAATGGACGATTTTAGTGCAAAACCCGGAGTGCCTAATATGTTTGGCCTTATCGGAGCAGAAGCAAACAGTATAGCACCAGAAAAAAGAATGCTTAGTAGCATGACCCCGACTATTGTAGAACGTGATGGTGCACTTTATATGGTGGTAGGAACACCAGGTGGTTCTACCATTATCAATTTTGTAGCACAGACTATTTTGAACGTCTATGAATTTAACTACAGCATGCAGGACGCAGTAAACGCCCCTAGATTTCATCATCAATGGCTGCCAGATGTTATTCTTTTTGAAGAAGAAGGCTTCTCTGCAGAATTAAAAGAAACTTTGAAAAGTAAGGGATACAACATTTTTGAAGGACCCTCGCGAATTGGTGGAAAAGTAGACGCCATAAAAGTGCTTCCTGATGGCCGTTTAGAAGGCGGAGCAGATAAAAGAGGGGATGATAAAGCAGTGGGGTATTAATGAAATCTTTTGATGTGGTGCTGCTCACTGCAGCAAAGTATGCGGCACCAAAAAACCCTACGGTACTCGAAAATAATATCCTTGAAGAAGATGGCCTTGTTGAAGCTGCTTTGCAAAAAGAAGGACTTCGAACTGCAAGAATAGCTTGGTCTGATCCTGATTTTGATTGGGCAGACACGGCCTATGTCCTAATAAGAACCCCTTGGGATTACTTTGAACGGTTTGAAGAATACAGTGCTTGGTTTCTTGCCACTTCCAAGCGCACAAAATTTATCAATAGCGCTTCCTTGGTTCATTGGAATAGTGATAAGAAGTACCTAAAAGAATTGCAACACAAAGGTATTCCCATCCCACCCACTTATTTTATTGCTAAGGATACCAAAGATAGTTTTCAATCGGTTCTAGCAAATGCCAAAAAGGCCTTGCAAACCAAGGCAACAGAATGGGTTTTAAAACCATGTATTGCGGCTGGAGCCTTCCATACCTATCGCCTTACAGACACTGAAATTTCTAGTTTCGAGACTACCTTTAGAAATTTACTAACTACGGGCGATTTTATGCTTCAAGAATTTCAATATAGCATTGTAAACAAAGGAGAACTCTCCTTAATGCTCATTAATGGTGCGTATACACATGCAGTGCTGAAAAATGCAAAAAAGGGCGACTTTAGAGTGCAAGATGATTACGGAGGTACTGTTACAAACCATGTTGCTTCTGTAGCAGAAATTGCTTTAGCAAAACAAGTAATTAATGCTTGCGAAGAAGTACCGTTGTATGCTAGGGTAGACTTATTAGAAGACAACCATGGTGCTTTGGCTTTAGCAGAGCTAGAAATCTTTGAACCTGAGCTTTGGTTTCGGTTATATCCTGCCGCAGCAACCGCTTTAGCTACCATAATTAAAGAACGATATTTTCATGAAACGATGGCTTAAAAGAATAGCGCTAGGAATACTCCTATTAATTGGAGTTGGAATTGTTTGGGGATGGATTGCTCATGAACCGCTGCCAGAAGGTACATCGCCCAAGGAGGCTGATGTTCTTGCAGAAAAGATGCTCACGGCGTTGAATGCAGAAGCCTATAAAAACACTCGTTATTTAGAATGGTCGTATCAAGGAGGTAAAAATCAGTACAAGTGGGATAAAACCATGGGGCGTTGCGAGGTTCGTTGGGATACCAATGAAGTACAATTGAATTTGAACCGACCCGAAATAAGTATCGTACGTAAAGACGGGAAACGAATTCAAGGCAATGAAGCGCAGGAGCTCATAGAAAAAGCATTGGCCTACTTTAATAATGATTCTTTTTGGCTCGTGGCACCATATAAGGTTTTTGATGCGGGAACGCGTCGCAGCTTGGTTGCTCTTGAAGACGGTTCACAGGGTTTGCTGGTTAGTTATAGTGCTGGTGGCACCACGCCAGGCGATCATTACCTGTGGCTACTCGATGCAGAAAACCAGCCCAAAAGCTATAAAATGTGGGTGCAAATACTACCCATTGGAGGTTTAGAAGCCTCTTGGGATTCTTGGATAACTACAGAAAGTGGTGCGGTATTACCAAATAGCCATCAATTGGGCCCTTTAACACTAAGCATGGGAAATGTAAAAGGGTATAATGAGTAAAATTCCAATCACATCATCTACTGTAGAGGGAGCCGAAATCTCATGGTTTGCACCCTTGTGCAACGGGGATTTTGAATACTTCGGTCAGTTTGATGATCATTTAAAGAGCAATTGGGAGAATACCTCTCGAATTGTACAAACAGCAGATTCATTGGGCTACCGTAATGTACTATGCCCTTCTTCCTACCAAGTGGGGCAAGACACTTTAAGTTTCGTGGCTGCGATGGCCCCGCTAACAACAAACATCAACCTACTCGCAGCAGTACGTTGTGGGGAGGTGCATCCACCAATGCTAGCCCGTGCTTTGGCAACCATGGATCATATTTTAAAGGGACGCTTAACCGTAAATATTATTTCATCCAATCTTCCGGGAGAAGACCTGGATTCTGAGGCGCGTTACCAACGTTCCGCCGAAGTGATCACCCTGTTAAAACAAGCTTGGACCCAAGAAGAAATAAATTTTAAAGGTGCTTTTTACAAGCTTGAAGGATTGGATACGGCTCCTGTCAAACCCTATCAACAAAACGGTGGGCCCCTACTCTATTTTGGAGGTTATTCTCCTCCTGGAGTAGCACTTTGTGCCGCTCACTGCGATGTATATCTAATGTGGCCAGAGACAGAATCCCGTTTGCAAGAACTCATGCAAAACATGGCCTCAAAGGCAGCAGAAAAGGGAAGAACAGTAGATTTTGGTTTGCGAATTCATATGATAGTTAGAGAAACAGAAGCGGAGGCAAGAGCACACGCCAAAAAAATCATGTCTAAGATCGATGCCCAACAGGGAAAGGACATTCGTGAACGCGCTTTGGATGCCAAATCATTGGGTGTAGCCAGACAAGCAGAAATGAGAGCGCTGTCTGATTTAGATGGCTTTGTAGAAGAGAATTTATGGACAGGAATTGGTAGGGCACGCTCCGGTTGTGGGGCTGCTTTGGTGGGTGATCCCGATCAGATTGTGAAGAAAATTGAGCGATACATGGAAATGGGCATCCGTAGTTTTATTTTTTCTGGCTATCCCCATTTAGAAGAATGTCAGCTGTTTGCAAAGCATGTACTTCCCAGACTTAAAACTGTTTCACTGCCCGAAGTTTATGGCAGACGCCCCAAGACACCACCACAAACACCGCTCGCAGCGGGAAAAAGAAATTAAATGGATATTGCGATCGTTGCCTTCTACTTTGCGCTTGTTATGTTTGTTGCCCTACGCGGCAAACAAGGCAAAGACGCTACGATTGATGATTATTTTTTAGGATCCCGTAACTTAAAATGGTATTCCATCGCCTTTTCTACCATTGCCACGAACGTACATGGATACCAATTTCTGGGCATGATGGGTTCTGCCTATTTATTTGGGTTGGCGCAGGCTAATTTTGAAATTAATGCCATTCAAGGTCTTTGGATGGCTGCCTTTATTTTTGTTCCGCTCTACCTAAAAGATCGGGTGGTGACTATTTCTCAGTTTATTAAAAATAGGTTGGGAAAAACAGTTGCCCTTACCTATTCTATTGCCAATATTGGAATGCTTGCTTTCCTGGGAATAGGCATTGCTCTAATGTGGGGGGCGTATGTAGCTGAATTGGTTTTCCAAGAAGAGCTGCTTTTTTTAAGTGAAAACCGACTTACCCGTTTAATACTTTTGATTGTTTTTCTGGGTGTGTTCTCTGCCATATACACCTATTTTGGGGGACTGGCAGCTGTTGTTAAAACAGATATTATTCAATTTTTGATCTTAACCATCGGAGGTCTTTTAATTCTAGTAGTCTCTATTTCTAAATTGGGTGGATGGGATCAATTGTATGAAAAAACTCCAGATCTCATGCATTTGCATTTGCCGGCAGATCATCCACAACTGCCTTGGCTTGGCATGCTTGGTCTCTTTTTCCTGAACATAAATTATTGGTGTGCTAATCAGGTCGTAATTCAACGAAGTTTGGCTGCCAGGAGTCTCAAAGACGCCCAAACCGGGCTTATGGTAGGCGGTATTATGAAGTACTTAATGGCCTTAATTGTGATTATTCCCGGCATTGCTTTGGCTGGAATTTTAGGCCCAGAAGCCTTGGCTGAAGAGCCCGATCAGGCCTTTTCATACATTGTAACACATTTTCTTCCATCGGGTCTAAGAGGTATTTTGCTATGTGCCATTTTTGCTTCATTAATGAGTACCATCGACTCCGTCTTTAACTCCTTAGCCACGCTATTCTCAATAGACATTTACAAAGGGGTACTCAAAAAAAATGCTACGGATCAAAAAGTAGTTGCTGTAGGGCGTAAGACTATTTTAGTAGGCCTGGTTACTGGCATTGGTACGGCAATTCTTTTGGTTGCCTTTAAAATTGAAAATGCTGCTACGGCCTTTACGCATGCATTAAATGATTTGCGATATATTTTCAATACTGGTTTTGTGGTAATCATATGCATTGCCGCCTTTTTGGTTTTCCCAAATAAGAAACTAGCCTTATTTGGATTTGTAGTGACCCTGCCTATTAATTTGTTGTCCAGGTGGTTGTTTCCAGATATGAACTATTTAATTAGGGCGTTACTCATCATTTCATTGGCCTTATTGATCGTAGTGATTCCTACCGTCCTAAAAAATGGCTGGAAACCCACAAAGGAATATATCACCTTTGGAGATAAAAAAGTAAAATGGTATGGTTTTGGGCTCTTGCTGTCCTTAGTAATTTGCCATATTCTTTGGCATTAAAGCTCCGTAAGACCGTATTCTGTTAATAGAATTTCCCAGTTTTGGGTTTCAACAATTTCCAAGATTCGTTGTGAAATAGCTTGTTCTAAGGTTGTGGCGTCTTTCTTAATACCAAAGGCATAAAATTGCACATCGAACTTTAATGGAAGTACTTCCAACTTACTGAATTCCTTATTTTTTTTAATACGGTATTGTAGGATGGGTTCGTCATAAATAAATGCCTCTATTTCATGTTTTTTTAAGGCGTTTAAACCTGGAACGACCCCCTCAAATTCTACTACTTCTTTAAAAAAATGCATTTTTAAGAATTCTCTTGCTTCAGAACTTCGGATAGTGCCTACGCTGCGTTCCTTAAAAGCATTAAAACTATCTACATTATTGGCAAGTTGGTCTACTGTTAAACTAGAAGCGATACTTGCTGTAAGTCCTGATACAAAAAGTAATCCACTTAGCATCAGGCCAAGCGCTGCTATTTTTCCGCCCCTTGTTTTGGGCGCCTTATCACCATATCCCACGGTTGTTAGCGTTACCGCGGACCACCACAAACCATCCCAGATTCCCTTATGGTTTTTCCGGAATTCTTCATTGCCTCTCCGTTCAAAAATCCAGGCAAGCGTTCCAAAGAACAATAGAATTATCAGGAGCAGTAAAAATCCCCTTAGAAAATTAAGATGCAGAAATGATTCTAAAAATTGTCGCACCTTTTGCAGCGAAGACTTTTGAGCAACTGCAATGGTAGAATGCGAGGCAAAAAAGGAATGTGTAAACTCCATTTCTTTGCTTCGATTCCCGGTAATAGTTAGTGGATTAATACTCACATCAATTTCGCCGGCCTTCAAGGCATCTAACATATCTGCGAAATTCATAGGTTTTAGTTCGTAGGTCAGTTTTAAATCTGCAGCAACTTTTTTCCAGAGCCATACATTAATTCCTTCCAAAAGACCATCATCTTCTATAATAAAAGGTGCCGCGGGTGCGTACCCCACCAAGAGGGTATCCTTTGCAATTTGAGAAAAGGAGTAATGGCAAACCAAAAGCAGCAGTAGCATTCCTTTTTTCATATGTTCTCTTTTAAGGCTCTTAAATATAAGAGAATAATTCATGAAAGGAACAGAACATTTCTTGCCATACATGACGAATATCATTGTTCTTAGCAGGAAGTGCTTCTACATTTGTACTCCAATTAAATTAGTCATTATGGTACGTAGAATATTCTTTTCAGCAGCCTTTGCGCTCGTGGGATTCTGCGCCATTATTGCGCAGCAAGAACCACCTTTGGTTAATCAAGAACAAAACACTCTTAATGAGGTGTATTTGCAAGAACTGGCGGGTGTCGCTACGGCCTGTTTTGAGGCACCGGTAAGTTCACAAACATCCATGTATGAAACAGCCCTATTTCTGGTAGTCACAACAGACCAACATCAAGGCATTGAAGTACTATTAGGTCCAAGTTGGGCTACCTCCATTTGGACAGAAGGAATTGTAGGGCAAGCAGTACACCTTGAAGTATTTAAGTTAGAAGATAGCCCATATGCTCCTTTGGTGGCAAAGGAGTTACACTGGGATGGCCATACAGCTAAATTTAGGGACGAAAATTTAAGGCCATTCTGGCTAGATGGCTACAACCAAGGTGTTTGGTGATTTAAGCAGGTGCTGCAGCATGTGGGACTTTCGGGTAAAAAATCAATTACAATGCAGTGCCTGCTTTTTAATTAACTCTTTAATTGTCGCTTTAAATCCTCCATGGATTCTTGCAATTGTTTCAACAAACCATGATTGCTCGTTGGATTTAAATCAAAGGTGAGTTTGCTGCTTACCTCCCATATCTCCTGTATCTGAAAAGGTTTTATATCATATGGTGGGTAGTTCTCATTGGTAGAAATCAATGAAATATTATTGGAATTAGGACGCTTCTCAATTTTTTTAACCATCACAGAATCTTGTAAGACTACCACATACATCTTATTGGGGCTCACATGATCTATATGTTCTATGGCCCGTGCCATTACCCAATCTCCAGGGTATAAATTAGGCAGCATACTATCGCCTTCTACTTGAAAACCACGGTAGGTGGCGTTCCTAAATTCTGGAATGGGCAAATCAAAAGCAGGTAATTGGCGGTACCAACTGGTATCTGCTATGTTCTGTGGATATCCTGCAGCAGCTTTCGCATTTACCAAAACCATATTGTCGTTGTCTTGACTATCTACGGTTACTACTTTTGGTATCACACTGGTCTTGGCAGTATCCAAGTATTTTTCTTCGCTTATTCCAAAGAGCCAAAGCGGATTAATCTTAAACTGCCCTAACAATTCTGCGACCACCTTTCCTGATAATTTGGTCTTCCCACGCTCAATATCGGCTGTTGTATTTGAGACTCCTAAGCACTTCGCAAATTCTGTTTGTGTAAAGCCTAAGTCGCGTCGTATTTCAGAAAAACGCTTTAGTGTGATGTCATTTTCCATACTCAAAGATAGCAAACTAGGAATATTTCCAAAATATTTTTTGGATTATTTCCATTATTAGGAATATTTCCATATTTTTGATTGGAATATTTCCAAGAAAGGTATTTTAATTACTAATTGGCACTTTATGGAGACACTTATTGAAAAAAACAGTTACATGGAACGCAAGCGCCAAGCCATTCTGGCTTTGGGATATGATTATGTTCGATTTAGAAGTAGAACCAAAAAATCATTGGTCACCTTAAAAAAGCAAATATTTTCCTTTCACATTTAAAAGAAGTCATCATGAAAAACGAAACCACCTTACTTTATGACGGAAGCTTTAATGGCTTTCTCACTGCTGTATATGTTGCCTTCGAGGAGCGACTGCATGTAGTAGGGATTGAGAAAAATGAGCAAGGACAAAATGAACTCTTTTCAGAAACTGAAACAATCTTTACCCATGTAGAAAAAGCAAAAAGAGTGTGGAATGGCGTTCGGCAGAAAAGTTATAATGCAATCACAAACATCTACTTCGCCTACTTAAGTGAAACCAAGGGTATTGAACTTATGCTTTATGGGTATATAAAGGAGTTAATGACTCCTAAGGGTACTACCAGCGAATTCTCTGGAGAAACCATTGTGCTCATCACCCAGCTAGCCCAAAAGGTAAGTCGTGAAAAGCAGCGCTTAGAAACATCAGTTAAGTTTGATACCACCAAGGACGGGGTATATTTTGCAACTTTAGCACCAGATTTTAATGTGCTTCCCCTCCTATCCAAGCATTTTCGCACGAAACATTCAGATCAAGAATGGGTGTTGTATGATGTTAAAAGAAAATACGCTGTTTATTATCATTTAAACCAGGTGGAATTAGTACGCTTGACGTTAGACGAAGTCTCTAGAACGTTTGGTCAAGGCAATAAAAAAGCATGGCATACCCATTTTAAGAATGAAGCAATTCGTTCTAGAATTCAGAGAAAAGTACACCCACAAAGAGTGCCTACGGCAACCTACCATCCGATGCAAGAGAACCGTACAGCTGTCTAAATTTCTAATGCAATTTTGGCCATTGTAGTGAAGGAACGTTCGCGTGCTTCATGACTCAATTGTTCTTTTGTTACCAAAGAATCTGAAATAGTTAGTAAGCTCAGGGCTTGAATCCCGTGTTTAGCAGCTACAGTGTATATACCCGCGGTCTCCATTTCTACACATAACACCCCATACTTAGCCCATTTCATATAGTAGGTGGGATCGTCATCGTAAAAAATATCAGACGATAATACATTCCCGGCCTTTATGGATATGCCTTGTTTATCAGCATAGCTTACCGCTTTTTTAAACAACTCAAAACTTGCAGTGGGTGCAAAACTGGCATTTGGAAATTGGTTAGCATTTAGGTTAGAATTGGTGGAGGCACTCATGGCTACCACAATATCCTGGAGCTTAATAGAAGCTTGGTACGAACCTGCAGAGCCCACACGAATGATTCGTTGAACATTGTACGAGGTTATTAATTCGTTACAATACACCAAAGTAGAAGGAATTCCCATGCCACTACCTTGTACCGATACACGCTTTCCCTGGTAGGTGCCTGTAAAACCCAACATTCCACGCACTTTGTTATAGCATTGTAGGTCTTCCAAAAAAGTTTCTGCGATCCATTGGGCCCGCAAAGGATCCCCCGGCATTAAAACGGTTTCGGCGATAGCCCCTTTCTTTGCTGCAAGATGTGTAGACATATTATTTTATTCTGTAACAATGGCAACCCCAGAGGAAGTTCCTATGCGAGAGACTCCTTCAGCAATGTATTTTAGGGCAGTAAATTGATCTCGTATGCCGCCTGAGGCCTTGATCAATGCCTCATCACCCACTACCCTTTTCATTAGTTGCACATCCTCTATAGTAGCACCACCCGCGCCAAATCCTGTAGATGTTTTTACATAATCTGCCTTTGCTGCGACAGCCAATTCACAGGCTTTTTCCTTTTCTGCATCGGTTAAATATCCAGTCTCTAAAATTACTTTGAGCACTTTGCTACCAATGACATTTTTTACCGCCCTGATATCTGCTTCTACTTTAGTAAACTGGGCGTCTTTTAACCAGCCAATATTTAGAACCATATCTATTTCATCGGCACCATTTTCCATAGCATTTTTAGCTTCGGCTACCTTTATTTCGGTGGCCATAGCTCCAAGAGGAAAGCCAATTACCGCTGCTACTTTTTGTGTGGTATCCGCTAAAAGATCGGCACATAAATGCACCCAGCATCCATTTACACAAACAGCAGCGAAATCATACATCCTAGCCTCTTCACACAAACGAATAATCTGTGCTTCCGTAGCTGTAGGCTTCAACAGTGTATGGTCAATAAAGTGGGCTAATTGCATTCCTTTAATTTAAGGATTTATGGCGATTTTTTGTGCCTTAAAACACATAAATGCGGGAAAGGTTTGCAATTCCTTGTAGTGCTTCGGGTCTCGCTTTTCAAATTCAGGTACTGGGAGGGGTTCAACCAACTCAGTAATATGAAACCCATGATCTGTAAAAGGCTTTAAGCAATCCATAAGCGATCTTCTAAAGCTAGGAACACGCACCCGACCACCGAATCCTCGCCAAACAGCACTAACCGCCTCTTTTGAAAAGTAATTCTTGGCATTAAAATACGTGTATTCAAAAAAAGGATGTTCAATGGAGATTACTACTGTACCGCCTTCTTTGAGCACCCTATGAAATTCTTTTACAACAGGTACCCAATCTTCTACATAATGGAGGGCCAGTGCACTTAAAACCATATCGAAGACTTCATTGTCAATTTCAACCAGTGGTTGGGATAAGTCATGCACAAAAAAATGACCGGCATTTGGATTGCGTTTTTGAGCCAGTTGCACCATTTTTGGGCTTATATCAAACCCTGTGACTTCTGCTCCTTGCAACAAGAGCTCTTCGGCATATTTGCCGGGTCCGCAAGCAGCATCTAATATCTTTTTGCCGCGTACATTCCCCATTAATCTTAGGGTATTAGGGCGGTCATAATACGCGTTGTGAGGCTTGTGGTCAATTAGCGCATTATACTTCTCTGCTAATGTCTCATAAGCCTTTAGAATGTTCGGCTTTTGTTCTTTATTATTTGCTTTTTTCCCCCACAAAATGATCGCTCTTATTTTTAAATAGCACGTTAAAACTCGTAAGCGATCCATAAATGCGTGTGATGTATTGCTGCAGGTCTACCTTTTCCTGATCATCTAGGTTTTTGCTGCTATTAATTTTTTGTTCCATCACTCTAATACGATCACGTACCATGACTATTTTATGAAAGAAGGTTGCAATAGGCATTTCCTTACTGGCCAGATTGTCGCCGGGCTCCAAGATTAATTTACCACCTTTCCACTTATCTGCGATTGCTACGCGCTCGTGTGTATCACTCCATTTTTTTAAAATAGAAACCAAGGAGCTTTCCACTTCAAAAAGGCTCACTGTATCGACATCATCTTCTGCCCTTTCAATAACTTCAAAATCAGCGTCTAAATCAATGGTTTCTAAACCATTCTCCATAAACGTGACCCAATAGTGTTGGGAAGAAACATTGGTTACCACCCCTTTTCCAAATTCAGGATGATTAATTCGGGAACCTATACCCAGTAATTTCATAGTGCTAATTTTTGTACAAACTCAAAAATACCTCACTCCCTCTCAAAAGCCAATACCCTCTTAAAAAAATCCTGGTAGATCGCTGTTGAGTCCAGTTTTGAAATAAAGGTGATGGGACGGTTGCCACTGTCCTTGGAAGTGGTAATTACTTTGTAATCAGCAAATTCTGGATTTATAAAGGCAGCAACTAAAGCCAAATCCCAAAGGACTCGGTTTTTTCTTGATCCGTCTAAATGATCCTGCCATCGTTTAAGTAAAAAAGCGCCGATGGGATGAGCTCCAATAGCTTCTTGGACAGTAGCTTGCTCAATTTCCATGGCGACTGCCACATTTACGGGGAGTATAGTTAAGGTCACAGACGAATCTAACAAATAGTCCAAAGCAAAGGGGTCCATCAACGGATTAAAATCGTTTCTTTTAAGTACTCCAGTAGAAAAATCGAGTGTGGTCCCCAACCAAAACACCTTTAATTTAGGAGCTATTTCTGGTGCAATAAATACTGCTGAAGCCACATTTGTTAAAGCCCCTAGTACAATGATGTTTACTTCCTCTTTGGCCTTTGCTTGTTTAATTATTTCATACGCAGCAGCAGAATGCTGCGCACGATCACCCCAATCGTACATTCTGGCAGTAGCACCTCTTTTGGTAGGAATGTCCATACGTAGTTCTCCTAACAACTGTTGGTTAAGTCGATGGCTGTTCTCCATAGAATTCTCTAGAGTCCAATGGCTTGTTTGCCAATGTGCAGCATTTAAGGCCGTCACTTCTACAGAGGGTTCTAATAAAATATGCGCCAATGCATAGAAATCGTCTACCTCATTGCCTGTATCGGCGTCAACGATTACTTCGCGCTGCTGTGCAAGGCTGAGTACCGGTAAAAGCAGTAGTATGCTACATCTTAAAAGCTTCATAATGGATCACATTTTCCTTAAAAGTAGCAGAAATCCTTTAGACTATTGCAACTGTAATTCCCTTCTTTTTTAGGTATCAAAAGCGTATTTTTGAAGCTTTGCTATGACGAAAGGCCTGTATGATCAACTTTGAAGAAAATATTGAAGTAAGGGGTGCCAGAGTACACAACCTTAAAAATATTGATGTTACCATTCCGCGTGAAAAACTAGTAGTTATTACTGGGCTTTCTGGAAGCGGTAAATCTTCGCTTGCTTTTGATACCATTTACGCAGAAGGCCAACGGCGGTATATTGAAACATTTTCTGCCTATGCGAGACAATTTCTTGGAGGCCTAGAACGGCCCGATGTTGATAAGATAGATGGCCTCTCACCTGTTATCGCCATAGAACAAAAAACGACTTCTAAATCGCCTCGCTCTACGGTTGGGACTATTACAGAAGTGTACGATTTTCTGCGTCTTTTGTTTGCTAGAGCGGCAGATGCATACAGCTATAACACCGGCGAAAAGATGGTGAGTTACAGCGATGCCCAAATAAAAGAGCTTATCATTGAAGCTTACCAAGGGAAGAAAATAAATGTACTAGCACCCGTCATTAAATCCAGAAAAGGGCATTACCGCGAACTTTTTGAACAAATAGGGAAACAAGGGTTTGTGAAGGTACGCGTAGATGGAGAAATTCTTGACCTGGTTAAAGGAATGAAAGTAGATCGATACAAAACACACGATATTGAAATCGTCATCGATCGACTTAAAATTGTAGAAGGAGAAGAACTAGACAAGCGGGTAACTGAGACCATTAATACGGCCATGTATAGTGGTAATAACGTGCTCATGGTTTTGGAGGAAGGCGAACAAACACCACGGTATTTTAGTCGAGATTTAATGTGTCCAAGCAGTGGTATTTCCTACCCCACTCCAGAACCCAATACGTTCTCCTTTAATTCTCCCAAAGGCATGTGTCCGGATTGTAAAGGACTAGGACATATTTATGAGGTAAACGAGGCGAAAATCTTTCCTAACAAAAAGTTATCCATTAAATCTGGTGGTATTGCACCCTTGGGGGAATACAAACGCTCTTGGGCTTTTAAACAACTAGAAACTATTGGGCAACGGTATGGATTTGATTTAGAAACGCCTCTAGAGAAAATACCTCAGGAAGCCATGGAGGTTATTTTACATGGTGGCAAGGAAAGTTTCTCAGTAAACTCTAAAACCTTAGGTGTAAAGCGGGACTATCAAATAGATTATGAAGGGATTGCCAACTTCATTAAAAACCAATTTGAAGATTCTAACTCTTCTTCAATCAAACGCTGGGCCAAGGAATATATGGACAAAGTAACATGTCCTACCTGCCATGGCTCTCGTCTACGGCAAGAATCCCTTTACTTTAAGATTCAAGGCAAGAACATAGCCGATCTTGCCCAGATGGATATTGCTGAACTTGCTGATTTTTTTAAGCATCTAAATGATACCTTGGAAGGAAACCAGCAAAAAATTGCCGAAGAAATTCTCAAGGAAATCAATGCTAGAATTGGTTTTCTCTTAGATGTTGGCTTGGATTATCTCTCTTTAAACAGAGGCTCTAAAACCTTGTCTGGAGGTGAGGCGCAACGTATTAGATTGGCCACACAGATTGGCTCACAGCTTGTGGGGGTGCTTTATATTTTAGACGAGCCCAGCATTGGCTTGCACCAACGCGACAACGCCCGTTTAATTCACAGTTTGGAATCGTTGAGGGACATCGGTAATTCAGTTATTGTGGTCGAGCACGATCGGGATATGATAGAAGCCGCGGATCATGTGATTGATATTGGCCCGAAAGCGGGCAAGCATGGGGGGCGTATCATTTCTGAAGGACCTCCTGAAGAATTAAGCAGTCACCATACCCTTACTGCAGATTACATTAGCGGGGAAAAAGAGATTGAAGTTCCCAAAAAGCGAAGAAAAGGAACCGGTAAGAAAATCACATTAACTGGCTGCACTGGCAATAACTTAAAAAATATTACTGCAGAGTTTCCTTTGGGAAAAATGATAGGAATAACGGGGGTATCAGGTAGTGGGAAATCGACCTTGATTAATGAAACCCTGTACCCAATCATGAACGCTCATTATTTCAATGGGGTCAAGAAACCAATGCCCTACAAGAAAATTACAGGTTTAGAGCACATTGATAAGGTAATAGACATCAATCAATCTCCTATTGGTAGAACCCCAAGATCTAATCCAGCTACCTATACGGGTGTCTTCAGTGAAATACGATCATTATTCGCAAAAACTACTGAGGCCACCATTAGGGGATACAAACCAGGAAGGTTTAGCTTTAACGTGCAAGGGGGTCGCTGTGAAACCTGTCAAGGAGGTGGACTCAAAGTCATTGAAATGAACTTCTTGCCAGATGTTTATGTGGAATGTGAAACTTGCAATGGCAAACGTTTTAACAGAGAAACCTTAGAAATCCGGTATAAGGGAAAATCCATTGCCGATGTGTTAGAAATGACCATTAATGAGGCGGTTGAATTCTTTGAGAACATCCCTAAGATCTATCGCAAACTAAAAACCATCCAAGATGTGGGGCTCGGATATATTTCGCTGGGGCAACAATCTACCACCCTTTCTGGTGGTGAGGCACAACGCGTAAAATTAGCGACTGAACTTTCTAAGAGAGATACAGGGAATACCTTCTATATTTTGGACGAGCCCACCACAGGGTTGCATTTTGAAGACATTAGAGTGCTTATGGAAGTTCTCAACAAATTAGTAGACAAAGGAAATACGGTATTGGTCATAGAACATAATATGGATGTCATTAAAATGGTAGATCATATTCTAGATATTGGATACGAAGGAGGTCGCGGTGGCGGAAGCATTGTTGCTAAAGGAACTCCAGAGCAAGTAGCCAAAGACCCAAAGAGTTATACCGCAAAGTTTTTAAAAAAGGAGTTAGAACCTTCCAATAAAAAAATGGCAAAAGCCGTTTAAGATACAAGTATGAGGAACGAAAAACATCACAAAGGCTGGAACGAAATAAAAACCAACGATTCCTGGGCCCTATTTAAAATTATGGGCGAATTCGTTAATGGATTCGAGCGTATGAGTTTAATTGGTCCCTGTGTTTCCATCTTTGGATCTGCACGGACAAAACCAGGAGAGCCCTATTACGAGCTAGGTGTAAACGTGGCCAAACGTATTGCAGAATCTGGTTATGGCGTTATAACCGGCGGTGGACCTGGTATCATGGAAGCCGGGAATAAAGGGGCCAACATGGCCGGTGGTACTTCTGTTGGTCTTAATATAGACCTCCCTTTTGAACAACATGACAACCCTTTTATTGATCCGGATAAAAGTTTAGATTTCGACTATTTCTTTGTTCGTAAGGTGATGTTTGTAAAATATTCACAAGGATTTGTGGTCATGCCAGGTGGATTTGGTACGCTTGATGAGCTTTTTGAAGCAATGACCCTAATTCAAACAAATAAGATACACACCTTCCCTATTATTTTGGTTGGAACTGATTTTTGGGGCGGTCTTTTAGATTGGATTAAAAACACCATGCTAGAAGCTGGTAATATTAGTGCAAAAGACCTAGACCTTGTAAAATTAGTAGATACCGAAGATGAAGTGGTAGAAATAATTGATGCCTTTTATAAAGGAAACACCTTAAGTCCCAATTTCTAAATCTAAATTTTGGCGGCTAAAAAACACGGTCTTCTTATTTCCTTTCTGTTGGTTGCCTTCACTCAAATACTTTGGGGGCAGCACCAAAATATTGTGGAAGCTTCTTTAGATGATGAGAACCATTCCATTCAAATAAAGCAGACTTTTGTGTATAAAAACCAATCGAATACGGCACTTTCCGTGCTTTATTTTAATGATTGGAACCACGCCTACTCCAGCAAAAGAACGCCCTTGGCAAAACGCTTTGGTGATGAATTTAACCGAAGTCTTCATCTGGCCAAGGATAAATTTAGAGGGTTTACCAATATCACCAGCATCGTTGATAGCGAATACCACGGGTTAGAATGGTCCAGAAGTGCCAGCATGGACCTAATTAAAATTGAATTACATGAGGCATTGGAGCCCGGTGAAGCTTTAACCTTATTCCTCACCTACTCCATTGATTTGCCAAGCAGCAAGTTTACCAATTATGGTCATGGCTATTTAAACGGGTATTTTTTAAGAGATTGGTACCTATCTCCAGCTGTTTTTAAAGGCGAATGGAGGCTTTATTCCAACAAAGATTTAAACGACTTAAATACAGAACCCACGGATACTGAGATTCGCTTGAAGTTTCCAAACGGTTTATATCCGGCAAGTAATTTTGAAATTAGTGAGCTTACAAACTTCTCTTCTGGAAACTTTGCGGCGTTTACAGGTAAGAATCGGAAGAATGCCGATATCATTTTAACACCCTTAGAGCGGTTTACCAACCATCGTGTGGGATCCTTAGAAATGTCTATTGATATTGAAACTGCTAAGTTTAGTGAACTGGGTAAAGAAATCTCCATAGAACGCATTGGCCGGTTTATTCAAGAGTCTTTGGGAGAATTCCCGCATAAAAAATTACTGGTAGCTCAAGTAGACTATGATAAGAACCCTTTTTATGGTCCCAATCTACTGCCTAGTTTTATACGTCCCTATAGCGAACAGTTTCAATTTGAAATGAAACTGCTTAAAACCGCCTTGAATAGTTTTGTAAAAGAAAGTCTCTATTTTGATATTAGGAAAGAACGCTGGGTACAAGATGCCATAGTAAACTACTTAATGATTAAATATGTAGATAACTTTTATCCAGATAAAAAGTTCACCGGTAAACTTTCTAATACCTGGGGGTTTCGTTCCTATAATCTTGCAAAGAGTGGTTTTAATGAGCAATACTACTTGCTACAAATGGCCTCTGTAAGGCGTAACGACCACCAATCTTTAGATACCCCAAACGATTCTTTAACACGTTGGAACCAAAAAATTGCCAATCGCTACAAGGCGGGGTTAGGCATGGCATATTTGGGGGAATATGTGGGGTATTCCGTCATTGATAAAAGCATTCAAGAATTTTACAACACCCATAAATTAGATCCTAAGTTAGGGGCAGTGGCGTTTGAAAACTTTTTAAAAGAACGAGCACCTAAGGACATCGATTGGTTTTTTAAAGAATTTGTTGAACAACGAGACAACATAGATTTTAAAATAGGAAAGGTTACTAAGGAGGAAGATTCCATAACGGTTACTATAAAAAATAGAACAGGCTCTAAAGTGCCTATTTCCCTTTTTGGTTTAAATAAAGATTCGGTGATTTCTAAGTATTGGTTTACGGGCATCGATACCTCCAGAACCTACACCATTCCGAACAATGAAGAAACTCGTTTGGTGCTGAATTACGATAAAAAAATTCCTGAAGTAAATCAGCGCGATAACTGGAAAAGTCTTAACGGCTTTCTCTCTAGTAATAAAAAGCTACAACTTCGTTTTTTTAAGGATATAGAAAACCCTTACTACAACCAATTATTCTGGGTGCCAGAATTTAAGTTCGATGCCAATAATGGTATTTCTGCGGGTATCAGCTTAAACAATAGAACTTTTATTAATCGGAAACTCATTTTTGATTTAAAGCCTCGATATGCTAGCAGAGAAAATGCGGTAATTGGGAGCGTAGGCTTTACAAAAAGACATTTTTACAATGAAGGAAAGCTAAACTCTTTAAACTATTCCTTAGGTGCCGGAACTTCTTTCTTTGACGTTAATTCTAGATTCACCACCATTACCCCCTCTATAAGTTTGCAATGGAGGCCGCAGGATTTTTTGTCGAATCGTAGGCAGTTCCTGTTCGCAAGAATGCGTAATGTTTTTAGAAACATTGATGAAAGCATTATTGATGAAATAGACACCGAACCTGATTTTTCAGTATTCAATGTGCGGTACGGGGACATTGATAACAACATTATAAAATTTAGATCTTGGATTGTAGATGCTCAGGTGGCAGGCGACTTTTCTAAGATATCTTTTGAATGGGAACAGCGCACCCTGTATTTTACCAACCGCCAATTAAACCTTCGTTTTTATGCGGGGAAGTTTATTACCAATAATTCCAATTCAGACTTTTTCAGTTTTGCCTTGGATCGCCCTACCGATTATTTATTCGATCTTAACTATTTAAACCGCTCTCAAAACGCCACGGGAATAACAAGTCAGCAATTCATTTTAGCCGAAGGTGGGTTTAAATCTATTTTTGACGATCGATTTGGCAATGATTGGATTGTTACTAGTAATGTGAGTTTTAACCTTTGGCAATGGATAGAGGTGTATGGTGATGTAGGTGCCATTAAAAACAAAGGAGAAGCTGCTCGATTTGTGTACGATTCTGGGATTCGACTTAATTTGGTTACCGACTTTTTTGAATTGTATTTCCCAGTGTATTCCAACAATGGCTATGAAATTGCCCAACCAAACTACGGGGAGCGCATTCGATATGTTATTACAATCAGTCCAAGAACACTTACAGGATTGTTTACCAGAAAATGGTTTTAATTGTGAATTCTACAATTTAAACCTCACAAATTCGATGTGAATTGTTATTTTCTCTTTTTTTTGTGTGTTTTTTTATCATTTTAAGAATAAAATATGACAAATGTCGTTTCTTAAAAAGCCTAGTTTTTGATATTTTTGCAAAAAAGTATACCACTACATGAATACCAAACCTAAGACCAGTAATGACATATCCTTTGAAGATTTTAAAGCACAAATCTTAGAGGACTATAGAATTGCCGTTATCAGTAGAGAGTGCAGTTTACTTGGGCGTAGAGAGGTATTAACAGGTAAAGCCAAGTTTGGCATCTTTGGAGACGGCAAGGAATTACCGCAGCTGGCAATGGCCAGAGCTTTTCGGAATGGCGATTTTAGAAGTGGCTATTATCGCGACCAAACTTTTATGATGGCACTGGGATATTTAAACCCAAAAGCCTTTTTTCATGGGTTGTATGCTACTACAGACATGGATAAAGAACCTATGAGTGCCGGTCGTCAAATGGGAGGGCACTTTGTAACCCATAGCCTGCATGAAGATGGTACCTGGAAAGACTTAACAGCGCAAAAGAATAGTAGTGCAGATATTTCATGTACTGCAGGACAAATGCCACGTCTCTTAGGCTTGGCGCAAGCTTCTAAAATTTATAGAAATGTCCCTGAAATAGATGGTACAAATTTCTCTAAGAACGGAAATGAAGTAGCATGGGGAACTATTGGAAATGCAAGTACCAGCGAAGGGCATTTCTTTGAGACCTTAAACGCCGCTGGCGTGCTACAAGTTCCTATGGTAATTAGTATCTGGGACGATGAGTACGGAATTTCTGTTCCACAGGAATTTCACACCATTAAAAGCGATATTTCCGAGGCGTTGAGCGGTTTTCAACGCAATGAAAAGCAGCAGGGTTTTGAAATCATTAAAGTAGCAGGATGGGATTACACGGCCTTGATCCATGCCTACGAAAATGCATCGGATATTGCGCGAGAATTGCACGTTCCTGTGCTTATTCATGTTACAGAACTAACGCAGCCTCAGGGTCATTCCACCTCTGGATCCCATGAACGCTACAAAAGCGCAGAACGCTTAGAATGGGAACGTGAAAATGATTGTAACAAGCGCTTTAAAGAATGGATCATTGAAAACAACATTGCCAAAGAAGAGGAATTAAAGGCCATTGTAAAAGAATGTAAAGTAGCTGTTAGAAATGCTAAAAAGGAAGCATGGGCAGAGTTCTTAAGTCCTAATTTAACGCATAAAAAGACCTTATTAGGATTGCTTGAGCAATTGGCAGCTTCTAGCCCTAACAGAGTCTTTATTAATAAGATAAAAAATGATCTTATTGCCATTGATGAGCCCATTAAGAAGGATCTTGCCTCTTGTTCTAGAAAGGCTTTACGATATACCATTGGTGAAAATTCTGCTGCAAAAACAGCATTAGAACAATGGATTGATGCCTATCTAAACGAAATGCAACCGCATTACAGTTCGCATTTGTTTAGTGAGCAAGCTGATAAGGCCACTGCCCTACCCGCCGTGCCGCCAAGCTATAATGAGAATAGCGAAGAAGTAGATGGTAGAATTATTCTACGTGATAATTTCGATGCGCTATTTGAAAAATACCCAAAAGCCTTAGTTTTTGGCGAAGATACCGGAAACATTGGTGATGTGAACCAAGGATTAGAAGGTCTCCAAAAAAAGTACGGAGCCCACAGAATTGCGGATACCGGAATTAGGGAGACGTCAATCATTGGGCAAGGAATAGGAATGGCCTTACGAGGATTACGCCCAATAGCAGAAATTCAGTACTTAGATTACATCTTATACGCCATACAGACCTTGAGCGATGATTTAGCCAGCTTGCATTACAGAACGGTTGGCAAGCAAATTGCACCATTAATCATTCGTACGCGTGGGCACCGCTTAGAAGGAATCTGGCACTCTGGCTCCCCTATGGGTGGCTTAGTGCATTTGTTACGAGGTATTTATATATTGGTGCCACGAAATATGACCAAGGCAGCTGGCTTCTATAATACTTTGATGAAAGGCAATGAACCTGCCTTAATTATAGAAAGTCTTAATGGTTACCGACTCAAAGAACCAAAGCCTACAAATCTCGGTGATTTTTGCACGCCAATTGGTGTTGTAGAAACCTTAAAGGAAGGAGAAGATATAACCTTAGTTTCTTACGGATCTACGCTTAGAATGGTACTCAAGGTGGCTAAAGAACTCCAAGAAGTGGGCATTGATGCTGAAGTTATTGATGCACAGTCTTTATTACCTTTTGACATCCATCATGATGTGGCTAAGAGTGTTCAAAAAACCAATCGATTATTAGTGATTGATGAAGACGTTCCTGGTGGGGGATCTGCCTATTTACTACAGGAAATTGTGGAAAAACAAGGAGCCTATCATTATTTAGACAGTGCGCCGCAAACGCTATCTGCGAAGGCCCACCGACCAGCTTATGCTACCGATGGGGATTATTTTTCCAAACCGAATGAGGAGGATATTTTTGAAAAGGTATACGCGATCATGCACGAAGCAGATCCTGAAAACTATCCAAAATTGCGATAAAAAAAAGGCCTCGTTTGAGGCCTCTTTTATTTTTCTTAATTCTTAATGTCGGTGCCTTGTTGACTCATGGCCGGTACTACCGGATTACCATCTGCATCAATTTCTATAATTGCATCAAAGCCTAATTCGTCTAGCTTATCAATAATCTTAGCACGGTCCCCTACCATAAACCAGTTTACTTCTTCTGGTTTTACAACAGAAGTGCTCACCTTCTTGATATCATCTACAGAAAGGCTGCGAACATTTTTATCGTAGGTCTTATAGTAGTCATCCGGAAGATCATAGCGCACTAGATTTCTTACTGAACTATTCACAGAACTATTGGTCTCCCATTGGCCTGGCAGTTTTAAGACTTGGTTGGTTTTCACCTTATCTAATTCTTCCTGCGTAGGAGGGCGATTCGTAATAAACTCTGTGATTTCTTTTCTAAGTTCCGTTACGGACTCTGCGGTTTTATCTGTTTGAACAGGCGCGTAAAGAATAAAAGGTCGTTCTTCCTTAGAACCTAACACAAAGCCTCCCGCTCCGTAAGACCAATGCTTATCTTCACGAAGATTCATATTAATTCTAGAAGTAAAATCGCCTCCAAGAATACTTACCATTTGCTCCAACGCAACCTCAGAAACACCTCCATATTTATCTGTTAAATGACCTGCAATAATCACAGACTGTTGTGATTCTGGTCTATTCATTAAATACAAGGTGTTTTTAGTATTGGTTTTAGGGGCGTTAAACGTAATGGTGGGCACATCACCTTTTTTCCATTTTCCTAAAGACTTTTCAAGTTTTGGCTTCAATTCACTCATGGAAATATCCCCCGTTACGATTAGAGTAGAATTATTAGGTTTTATCCAAGTATCGTAAAAAGAGATAATGTCTTCACGCGTCATTTTACTCACAGTTTCCTCATACCCTGTTCCTGTATAAGGAGAACTGTAAGGATGGTCGTCTCCATAGAAATACTTGTTCATTGCCCGTAAAGCCATGGCTACCGGCTGTGATTTTTCCTGCTTAATGTCATTGATCTGTTCATTTTTCAAACGATCAAATTCTTTTTGAGGAAATTCCGGATTTAAGAGCACATCAGAAAATAATGAAAGACTAGCATCAAAGCTTGGTTTCAATGTAGACATATACACGTTAGACTGGTCTTGGTTCGAGAAGGTGCTCAAAGAAGCACCCAGCAATTGTAACTGCTCATTAATTTGCAGTGAAGTCATATCCTTAGTGCCCTCATCCATTAGATTTAATGCTAATTCTGCGGTTCCTGCACTTGATAGATAATCTGTCTTATAACCGGCATCGGTCACCAGGTTGATGATCATTGTTGGCACCCCGGAACGTTGCGCTAGAACAACTTTTAAACCGTTAGACAGCGTAGCACGTTGTAATTCTGGGAAATCTGAACTTTTCTGTGGTCCTAATTCTGGTAGTTTACTTCGGTCAACTGTAGATGTTTCTATGGAATATTCTGGGAACGGTTCACATACTAAAATGTGCTTTCCTTTAGACAGCCATTTCTTTGCCGTTTCCATCAAGTCCTGTGCGGTAGCTTCCTCCACATACTTAAGCTGTGTTTTATAGTACGAAGCATCTCCATGATAGGTTTGGTTAGAGGCTAAAATGTCTGAAACACCGCCAAATCCGCCAATTCGCTCCAAGCCTTTAATGAATCCTGAGAAATAAGCCGCCTTTACACGCTTTAACTCAGCCTCTGTAGGTCCTTCTGCCACAAACTTGGCAATCTCTTCCTCTAGTTCTCGCTCTAACTTTTTTGCATCTTGTCCTTCTTTTACATTTACATAAGCAATAAAACGGCTTGCTATTTCACTAGACCATTGAAAAGAAGTCGCTGCACTAGCCGATTGATCTTCGTAAATGAATTTCTTGTAAAGTCTGGAATTCTTTCCGTTAGAAAGGATGGATGAGATTAGATCGAAATGCAAATCTTCTTTCGATCCAAATTGTGGCGTATTCCAAGCAAAAAGTACCCGTGTTTCTGGTACACGATCTTGGTACACTTGATACGAGTCGTACATCTTATTTGGAATATTAACCTCTTGACGCTGAATGGTGGGCCCAGATGGTATATCTCCAAAATAGTTTACTACTTTTTGGTATACTTCTTCCGGATTTACATCGCCAGCTACGGCCAATACAGCATTTGCTGCTCCATAGTAGGTCTTAAACCACTCCTTTACATCTTCTAAAGACGCTGCATTTAAATCTTCCATTTCTCCAATTACTGTCCAAGAGTAAGGATGTCCTTTGGGGTACATTGCTTTAACAATATAATCCCACTGCATGCCATAAGGTTGGTTCTCTCCTTGGCGCTTCTCATTTTGTACTACGCCTCTTTGCTCATCTAAACGTTCTTGATCAATGGCCCCTAATAGATGTCCCATACGATCAGACTCTAAAAACAATACCTGATCCAATGCAGAAATTGGCACGTTCTGGAAATAGTTGGTTCTGTCATTATTTGTAGTTCCATTAAGATCAGTGGCTCCAATACTTTCTAAAGCCTGAAAATAATCAGTGTTAAAGTTTTCACTACCATTAAACATCAAATGCTCAAATAAGTGTGCAAAACCACTTTTTCCAATCTTTTCATTCTTAGAACCCACATGATACCAGACATTTACAGCTGCAATGGGGGCTTTGTGATCTTCATGAACCAACAAGGTTAGTCCGTTTTTAAGGGTGTACTTTTTGTAGGAGATGTTGATATCATCTGCTTTAAATTGAAATTCTTGAGCCTGTATTGCTCCAAAAAACGCTACTGCAAGCAACAGCGTTAAACCTAATTTTTTCATTTCTGGAATTTTAATGTTATTTGATTGATAAAATCTAGCATCCAATATACTAATTTGTACGCTAAATCACGCCGTTTTAAAGGGGATTTAGAAAGACACAATACATCACTAAAAATAGTATCTTAGGGACATGGCTTTTCGTTTATTGGCGTTTCCAGAATTTAATATCTGGAGCTCCCCGCTACTCTTATTAACCCTTCAAGGGCTCATTTTTGCTTTTTTACTGCTCTACCGCTATGTAAAAAAAGGAAACCTATCTGATCTGTTATTGTTCGCCATTCTTATGATTACTTGTTATCACCAAACTTGCTATACGGTTGGGTTTATGGGGTGGTATAATACCTATCGCACAACGAAAATTAACTATGGCCTTATTGGGCTTTCTGTAGCCATTGCACCTTTAATCTATTTATATGTAAAATCGGTAACAATGTCTTCCTTTCGATTTAGAAAGAAAGATTGGTTACACTTTATTCCAGCCTTTTCAATAATAGCCTATCGTATTGTGATTTTTCTGTATGATGCGAGTCAGCCGGGGTTTGCAGACACCCAAAACGGCTATTTAAAAATTCATTTAGATGAAGCCTATGTGCTGCCCTTGTATGAAGTTTTTGGGTACTTCCAGAACTTTCTCTATTTAGCCTTTACCTTTCAACTCTTTTATTTCTATCGCAAAAAGATCAAGGAATATTTTTCCAATGTTTATAAGCTAGAATTGAATTGGATTCTATCTTTTCTTGTCCTCTACACCGTGCTTTATTTTTATGGGTTTGTGCAAACCATTGTAGCAGAATTTGTTATGGATCTTAACTATATGCAACGATGGTGGTTGGTGCTGCTCACGGGATTGGTAATCGTCTACGTAGGTATCAAAGGTTACTTCACGGATACCACCAAATTGAAGAAATTGAATTTTAGCTTTGCTCCCAGTCGCGTTAGTATTCCTGATGCGCCTTCGGAAACAGAAAAAAGTATTTCACCTAAGGCCATAGAGGATTTAAAAAATCTTATGGAACAGGAAAAGCCCTATTTGAATCCAGAATTAAATCTTGCAGATTTAGCAGATATGGCAAAAATGAATCGCGCCCAACTATCGGAAACTATTAATACTGGATTTGGAAAGAACTTCAATGATTTTGTAAATCAATACCGGGTAAATGCCTTTAAAAAGATGTTGGCCGAAAATCACCAAGATCGATTATCACTGCTGGGAATTGCGCTAGAATGCGGGTTTAACAGCAAAGCCACCTTTAACCGCGTATTTAAAAAGCTTACTAATTTATCACCCACAGACTACCTAAAAACCACCGTTTAATATTCTTTTTACTTCTAATTTAGGACGTCTCAAATCGTATTTGATACCTCCTTTTACAATTTGAAGCGTAGGGCTGGCTAGCATTTTTCAATTTTGACTCGTTCAACAAAAATCAACAGTCATGAAAAATGTAATTCAATTAATTCTTCAACCAATTCAACAAAAACATTGGTTTGCAGACGCGGTATTTGCTGCCATGCGTTTTATATGCGGTATGCTACTTGCCATAGATTTCGGAGCTTCTAAATTTGGAATGCCCTGGACAGATGACAGTCAAAATTTAAATCTATTTGAAGTTGCGGCTTGGTTCCCTAAAGATGTAGCAGAATACGGTGGAATCTTTGCTGCTATGCCTGTATTCTTTGCATGGATGGGTGCATTTAGTGAAGCCGTTGGTGGTCTTTTCCTTGCGCTAGGACTTAAAACACGCGTTGCTGCATTTCTAATTATGTGCACCATGCTCGTAGCAATATTTCTTCAAAAATGGGGACAAGGTACTTGGAGCATGTTACCTGCTATGGGCTTTCTGTGGATTGCTATTTACCATCTTTATTTAGGGTCTGGCCGTTTTGGGATAGACGCATTAATCAGTAAAAAACTCTTAAAATAATTCATCATGAAAAAAATCGTACTACTAGTAAGTAGTTGTGTACTACTCCTAATGAATGCATGCGTGCAAAAAGAACATGCAAAAACAGTCACTTTTCAGGTAGACATGACACAAGAACCAGCCGTGAAGCAAGTAGGCCTTAAAGGGCAATTTACAATCCCTTCCTGGGAAGTGACCATACCTATGACAGATGAAGACGGCGATGGGGTTTATGAGGTTACGCTTACTGAAATGACAGCACAGTCTTCTACCCGATTCAAATTTGTAAAGGGAGAAGAGGAAATGGAATTAGCATGCAAACCCAATCGTTCTTTAGAGTTTACATACCAACCTGAAACCATTCGCTATACAGCGATATTTAATGTAGAAAACGGAATTCAAAAAACTTTAAACTAAATAAAATGAAAAAGCATTTTTTAATACTACTTTGCCTCATGGCGCAAGCTGTTTGCGGGCAATTAAAGGGAAATAAAGACATCCAAACAACTACCATGTCCCTAAATAACCTCCAGGTTTTAGAAATTGGACTATATGCGGCGATTGAAATTAATGCATCTGGATCCAATACTATGACAATCACAGGGGATTCCAATCTCATTCCCCTTATTGATACCGAAGTAGTTGATGGACGCATGACATTAGAACAGTTAGAATGGATACAACCATCCCAAGAACTTCAGATACAGATTGAAGTAAACACCCTTGAACATGTTCAATTGAGTACTAATGGTACAATCACCCTTAAAGGACTGGATCAAGAAGTGTTTTCAGCAGCTGCTCTCAATGGAACCATAGTGCTAGAAGGAGAAGTACCAAACTTTCGTCTTAACGCAGAAAACGGAACCGTTGATGCCCGTAAATTAAGTACAGCATCTACAACCTTAAATATTTGGGGTTGGGGTCATGGGTTGGTGAATACGGATGCACTTGTAGTACAAGACTTAAACCAAGAAGCAAGTCTCACGCTTCAAAAACAACCCAGCGTTGTAAAAGGATCCATTAAGCAAGCGTTGCGAAACGCAACGGCAGAATTTAGCAATACGCGGTATATACGTTTTAAGATTAAAAACAATTCTGGAAATAGAAACAACTTTTACGTAGTGGGGCCAAAACCAGAGGGCGGCAAGTTTAGTTATGGTTTTCCAATGATGCCAGGCGCAACCAGAAAAGAAAATTGGACCACCGGCACCAAGGTCTATAAAGTGAACGCCCTTGGATTAAAAAAGCTGCTTGTAGAAATTGTAGCAACAAACGAAGGGACCACCGTACCCCTCTTTTAATAAGACTTAGCTTGCTAAGACTGGGCTCCAACTGTTGTTGGGGCCTTTTTTAATTGGTAAAAACGAATTACCCTAAAAAATTTTAGCTTTGTAAAAACCAGTTCCCCTATAAAATGAGTAAAACACTCTTGGCCAACTTGGGTTTAGCCCTGTTGCGAATTGGCCCTTCGCTAATGATGTTAGCCCACGGCTATCCAAAATTTAGAAAACTTCTTGCAGGTAACTTTGAGTTTGCCGATCCACTTGGAATCGGTGAGGCTCCTTCCCTATTCTTATGTGTTTTAGGGGAGTTTGTGGCACCACTTTTTATTATCGTGGGCTACAAAACGCGCTATGCTAGCATTCCTGCACTCATTACAATGCTTGTTGCAGCCTTTATCGTGCATGGTGCTGATCCATTTTCTAATCAAGAAAAGGCCTTACTATACAGTGTGATTTTCGCTTGCATCATTCTCCTAGGTCCAGGGAAATTTAGCATCGACAAAAAGTAATTAGTGTACCAAACCTATTAGTTCTTTTAAAAGGTCTTCTTGGGATATATTGTAGGCCCCGAGACCTTTTCCTTTAAGATCTAATTCGCGAAGTCCAGAAATAATGCGACTCACACGCTTCATAGGATAATGCCGTGCAGCCGTTTGATATTCGCCCACAAAATAAGGGTTAATACCCAATTGCTGAGCAACAGATTTTGGAGTTCTATCTGCCAGACCATGGTACTGCAGTAATTGCGAAAAGAAGGTATGCAACAAGGTCACTGTGACCACAAAGGGGTTCTCTTTTGGATTCTGTGAGAAATACCGAATAATTCTACTGGCCTTGCTTAAATCACGTTCTGCAATTGCTTTCTTTAATTCAAAGTTGTTGTAGTCTTTACTTATGCCCACGTGTTTTTCGATGAGCCCTGGGGTAATCTCTTGTCCCTTTTCTACTGCCAAAAAGAGCTTCTGCAATTCATTATCGATTCGGCTTAAATCGGTGCCCAGATATTCTACGAGCATGGCAGAAGATTTGGGAGAAATGGCATATCCTTTTCCAGACAACACGCGCCTGATCCAATCGGCGACCTGATTTTCATACAATTTCTTACTTTCAAAAAGCACCCCACCTTTAGAGACGCTTTTGTATAATTTCTTCCGCTTATCTAGTTTCTTGTATTTGTAACAGACTACGAGCACTGTAGTGGGTTGCGGATTATCTGCATATGCTGTTAATTGCTCAATGGTTCTAGATAAATGCTGTGCTTCTTTCACTATTACTACTTGGTAATCCGCCATCATGGGAAAGCGCTTGGCATGCGCTACAATTTCATCTACTGAAGTATCCTTGCCATAGACCACCATTTGATTAAAACCCCGCTCCTCTTCACTAAGAACATTGTTTGCAACAAAGTCGGCTATCTTATCAATGTAATAGGGTTCATCGCCCATTAAAAAGTAAATAGGCTTTAAGTCACGTGCCTTAATAGCGCTAACAATCTGTTTTACTTCATTCATTGTTAAAAAATATGGACTTTTGTAAGATGCAGCCTTTAAATTTTCCGGCTTTCAAATTCAGGGTTAAAAATACCCAAAATCAACTGCGAATATTTGACATTGTTCGTAAAAAGTTTGTAACCCTCCATCCAGAAGAATGGGTACGGCAGCATACACTTCATTATTTAATAGAACACAAAGGCTATCCGCTTAGTCTCATCAATGTAGAAAAGCAACTAACTATCAATTCTCTTAAAAAGCGTTACGACCTGGTAGTCTTTAATCCCACTGGCGCGATTGAGTTACTCGTGGAGTGTAAAGCGCCAAACGTGCCCATTAATCAAACAACTTTTAACCAAATAGCACGCTATAATTTAAAAGCTAATGCGACTTTTTTAATGGTCACTAATGGGATAGAACATTACTATTGTAAATTAGACTATGAAGCGGAAAAATATCATTTTCTAAAGGATATTCCTGATTTTAGCCTTTAATTTGCAGCCGTTTTGAAGCTCGCAATCGTCATATTAAATTGGAATGGGCAATCCCTGTTAGAGGAATACCTCCCCACTGTATTACAATATTCTAAAGGGGCTTCTGTGCATGTGATTGACAATGGATCTACAGATGATTCAGTCGCCATTATAGCCGAAAAATTTCCAGAAGTTCAGTGTATCGAGCATGATAAAAACCTGGGTTTTACCGGGGGGTATAATGAAGGATTAAAGCAAATTCAGGCAGATATCTTTTGCTTGCTCAACTCAGATGTAAAAGTTACACAAGGCTGGCTAGATCCTATCGTAGCGCACTTTAAAGAAAACCCATCAACCGCTATTGTACAACCCAAGATTTTAGACTTAAAGAAACCTAGCCATTTTGAATACGCAGGTGCTGCCGGTGGTTTTATAGACAAATTTGGGTATCCTTTTTGCCGTGGACGCATTTTTCAAGCCTTGGAAGAAGACAATGGGCAATACAACGATGTCCTGGAAATCTTTTGGGCTACAGGGGCCTGTATGTTTATAAGAAGTGCAGTCTTTCATGAATTAGAAGGATTTGATCAAGATTATTTTGCGCATCAAGAAGAAATAGATCTTTGCTGGAGAGCAAAGAATGCAGGTCATAAAGTATTTTATGTTGGCAAAAGTCAGGTGTATCACCTTGGGGGTTTTACCTTAAAAAATTCTAACCCGCAAAAGACCTTTTTAAATTTTAGAAACTCCCTTTATACCATCGCAAAAAACCTACCACGCAGGGCGGCATGGCCTATCATTTTTACGCGATTGTTGCTAGATGGAATTGCCGCAGTTAGATTTGCGTTGCAACTTAGAGGAAGGCATGCTTGGGCAATTTTAAGAGCACATTTTAGCTTCTATTGGCATTTTAGAACCATTATTGGTAAACGCGAAAAGTCTAATTTTCTGCTAAAATATTACATTGTAAAATCCATAGTGTGGTCCCATTTCGTACATCAAGTGAAGAATTTTAACATTTTAGTAAAAGATTAACGATGGCGTACAATGGCTCCGTAGGTTTTTATCTAATTTTGGTGCCAAGTACATCGGAAATCGTATCTAATTAACCAGTAAAATATGTATACTATGAAAAAAGTTTTTCTCGGAGTTCTTGGTTTAGCCGTTTTATTGACCTCCTGTGTTTCTCAAAAGAAATATGCAGATTTAGAGGCAAAGCATAAAGAAGCTCAAGACCTTTTGAATTCTGCGACAGTAAAACTTAATGATTGTTTGGAAGAAAAAGCAACAGCTACCTCCAAAATGAAAGCTTTAGAAGAGCAAAATGCCTTTCTTAAAGCCAACAATCAAGAGTTGATCAACAACATGGGTGACCTTACCACGCTGACTGCAAAAGGTGCCGAAAATCTTGAAAAATCCTTAGAAAGCTTACGCGAAAAAGATCTTACTATTAGAAGATTACAAGATGCTGTGACTCGTAGAGATTCTGTAAACCTTTCGTTGGTACAGAGTTTGAAAGGAGTGCTTGGCAATTTGGATGATGAAGATATTGAAGTAAGCGTAGAAAAAGGAGTGGTATTTGTTTCTATTTCAGACAAGCTATTATTTAGAAGCGGAAGTTACAATGTAACCAATGCTGCAAAAGAAGTATTAGGGAAAGTTGCCAAGGTAGTAAACAACAAGCCAGACTTTGAATTTATGGTAGAAGGACACACAGACGATGTTCCTTACCGAAGCGGAGTGTTGTTAGACAACTGGGATTTAAGTGCCAAAAGAGCTACCTCAATCGTACGAATTTTACAAAACGATTACGGTGTAGATCCTAAGAGAATGACCGCAGCCGGTAGATCTGAATATATTCCTGTATCTACGTCAGACAAATCTAAAAACAGAAGAACACGTATTGTAGTACTTCCAAAATTAGATCAGTTCTACAGTATGATTGAAGAAGGAATGAAAGATCCTGCTATTGGCGGACAAGGCAATTAAGACAACGATTTTAGAGTAATAAAAAGCGACCTTCGGGTCGCTTTTGCTTTTTATAAGATGTCCAAACTACCCTTCCCTTCCCTAAGAACTTCAGGCTCGTAACCAGACAAATCAATAACTGTAGAAGCTACATTAGCGCCATAGCCACCATCAATTACCACATCTACGAGGTTCTGCCATTTCTCGAAAATTAATTCTGGATCTGTAGTGTATTCTAGCACATCATCTTCATCATGAATAGAGGTAGAAACAATAGGGTTGCCCAAGGCATTCACCAAGCTGGTAACAATAGGATTATCCGGTACCCGAATCCCAACCGTTTTCTTCTTTTTAAAATCTTTGGGCAAATTATTATTACCTGGTAGAATAAAGGTATAAGGCCCTGGAAGCGCTCTTTTTAAAATTTTAAAGGTGGCCGTATCTATCTGGCGTACATAGTCCGAAAGGTTACTGAGATCCGCACAAACAAAGGACCAATTGGCCTTGGCCAATTTAATTCCTTTTATTCTTGCAATTCGCTCCAAAGCCCTAGTATTTGTAATATCGCAACCCAAGCCATACACAGTATCGGTAGGGTAAATCACAAGTCCCCCTTTACGCAAAACTTCCACAATTTCCTCTACCCTTCTAGGGTCTGGATTTTCTGGATACATTTTTATTAAGCGCGCCATTCTGCGGATATTTATATTATTGTAAGATTTTTTCTACAAATACTATACTTTAAAAAGTTTTCATGCGTTCTGCAATTGTCCCAAAACAATAAGATGAACAGCATTCGGGGAAGGATTTTACTAGCATTATTTATTCTTGGTTTTTTGATCATGCCCTTCGTGATCTTTTCCTATAATTCCATTAAAAAAATTAACAGCGGAAAAGCGCTTAAAGAACAGGTTGCGCTCTTTAATATTAACCGACTCAAAGCAAACAACGCCTTCAATCACATCCTTGATACCGATACGAAGATAGATTCTTTTTACCTAACCAAATCTTCGCAACATCGAAAGCAGTACCAGGAGTTTATACAGCTGGCCGAAAATGCCTTAGAGGAAATTAAAGAGGTAGACTACCAGAAAGATCCCATCGTTGCCAGAAGAATAGTAAATATTCAAACCAAGATTGGCAAACTTCATAGGCTTTCAGACGCTATACTTACGCTTCGGTTAGAACGTGGTTTTAGAGATTTTGGACTAGAGGGAACCATGCGCAAGTATATTCATCAATTAGAAAATGTAGAGGCACTCTCCTTGTCTGAAAATCTTTCACTACGAAGAAGGGAAAAGGATTATTTCTTAAGAGATGATTTGCAATATGCACAATTGCTTAACGAAGAAGTGCAACTTCTCTTAGAAAGAATGGCCGCCAAACGTGCTAAAAATGAGGAAGCTATTGCCATTCTTAAAGGGTATCGCGATGGTTTTAATGCCATTGTGGCCATTGAATCTGAAATAGGTAATGAGAATAAGGGCATGCTCTATGAATATTACGGCCTTAATAACGAATTAGGTGTAGATGTTTCTACTTTGTATGAGGTGGTAGACACCAACCTACTCTTGCAAACCAACAGCATTAAATCGTACATCTTATTGTTTTTCTTGATTACTGCGGTCTTTGCTATGGTGTTTAGTATTGTCTTTTCCGGTCACATTTCAAAGCCTATTCAAAACCTTATTACCGATATGAATTTAATTTCTGAAAAGAAATTTAAAGGCAACACTTTGGTATCCTCTGATGTGAATGTAAATGAGATAAAACAGCTCACGGCCACCTACAATGAACTTATTGATAAGATACGTTCACAAATTTCTGATCTAAACGATAAGAACGAAGAGTTAGAGATTTTAAACCAAAAATTAAAAGAATCCGAAGATGAATTAAAAGAAGCCTCTCGGGTAAAGGATCGCTTTTTCTCTATCATTTCACATGATTTAAGAGGCCATACGGGCAATGTACTTTCCTTATCAAAAATCTTAGGAGAAGAGTCGATGATAAGCGAAAAAGAAAAGGAAGTTTTCACCAAATACTTGGTAGACACCTCCCAAAACCTTCAGTTATTACTAGATAATTTATTGCAATGGGCAAAATCGCAAATGAATGACCATGAATTGTCTAAGAAATCTTTCCGGTTGCAGAAACTTATCGAGCAAAACATTCTATTGTATCAGGATAATGCCAAACGAAAAGGAGTACACGTTTTATACAAACCTAAGGAAGTGCCTAAAGCCTACGCAGATAAAGATATGATCGACTTTATATTGCGTAATCTATTATCGAACGCCTTAAAGTTCACCAAGCGAGGAGATCGTATTACATTCTCTGTAGAAGAACAAGAGCATTTTCTACAGGTACAAATAAAAGATACTGGGGTTGGTATGCAGAAAAGTCAGATTAAACGATTGCTCAACGAAAACAGAGACGGTTTCACCACAAAAGGCACACAAAACGAAGTTGGCACCGGACTTGGGTTCTCTATTTGCATGGATTTCATTAAACGCAATGGCGGGGAAATGCAAATAGATTCTGAGGTAGGAAAAGGAAGCACCTTTACCTTTACCATCCCAACCTCGCTCACTAAAAACAGTATTATGACCTAGGAGTCTAAGACTTCTAATTTTGCAAACCGGAGTAAAAGCTTTTTAATGTCTCCTCTTTCAAATTGAATCTCGGCCTTTTTATCATGACCCGCACCCTCAATTTTAAGCACTTTTCCTTTTCCAAATCGGGTGTGATTTACCAGCGACCCCTCCAATAGATTGGTAGTTAATTCTTGGGTGTTAGCAGGATTCCCCAGGTTTGGTTTTAATTTTCGAAGCTTACGCAGTTGATTTTCATTGGGCTTATGCGCAGCTGGAGGTGTGCCATTTTTAGGCTTTATCTGGCGTAGTTTGCTTTTATCTACTTCTCCCCAGATATCATCCTTGATCATAGATTTATACCGGTAGGGATCTGCTACTGGCGTTAGATTCTCAATAAAACTTTCATCTATTTCCTCTAAAAATCTACTCGGCTCTGCATCTATTAATTTTCCCCAACGATACCTGTTAAGGGTGTAGGTAAGATAGGCTTGCTTCTCCGCGCGGGTTAAGGCCACATAGAACAGACGCCGTTCTTCTTCCAATTCACTTCTGGTATTCATGCTCATGGCAGATGGGAACAGGTCTTCTTCCATCCCTACAATGTAGACGTAGGGAAATTCTAGTCCTTTTGCCAAATGAATGGTCATAAGTGCTACACGATCATCATCGCCAACGTCCTTATCCATATCAGTAGCGAGGGCGACATCTTCAAGAAATTCCGTTAAACTTCCGGTAGCATCGGCAAGTTCTTTCTGGCCTTCCACAAAATCTTGAATACCGTTGAGCAATTCTTCAATATTTTCCATGCGTGCAATGCCCTCTGGGGTACCATCTTTCTTGAATTCCAAAAGCAAGCCCGTTTTTTTAGCTACATGTGCTGCAAGGGTAAAAGCGTCACTACCTTCATTCATGATCTGGAAGCTTTTGATCATGGTCACAAAATCGCGCAGTTTATTTTTTGTTCCGGAATTTATTTTTAATTCCAGACGATCCAGGTGTTCCATAATTTCAAAAATGGAACGGTTGTAATGATTGGCAGCAACCGTAAGTCTATCTACGGTAGTTTGGCCAATACCACGCGCCGGAAAATTAATCACTCGCTTAAGCGCTTCTTCATCTTTAGGATTTACAATGAGCCGCAAATAGGCCAATACATCTTTAATTTCTTTGCGTTGGTAAAAAGAAAGGCCGCCATAAATTCTGTAAGGAATATCTTTTTTACGCAAAGCATCTTCAATGGCTCGTGACTGGGAATTAGTGCGGTAGAGCACCGCAAACTGGCCATTTAGCAACTGGTGTTGCATCTTATTTTCAAAAATAGAGCCTGCCACATACCTACCTTCTTCTGCATCGGTATCACTCCGATGAACTTTTATTTTTGCTCCATCATCATTGGCAGTCCATACTACTTTTTCTAATTGATTTTTATTCTTTGCAATAATAGAATTAGCTGCATTGACAATATTCTTGGTAGAGCGGTAATTCTGTTCTAAGCGATAAACCCCAACATTATCATAATCACGCTGAAAGTTGAGGATGTTACTAATATTCGCCCCTCTAAAAGAATAGATACTTTGCGCATCATCCCCAACCACGCAAATGTTTTGATAACGGTCTGCCAGTGCGCGTACAATTAAATATTGGGAGTGATTAGTATCCTGATACTCATCTACCAAGATGTATTTAAATCGTTCCTGGTACTTCATCAATACTTCTGGAAAACGATTGAGCAATTCATTGGTTCGTAGCAGTAAATCATCAAAATCCATGGCTCCAGCTTTAAAACAACGATCCACATAGTTTTGATAAATTTCTCCAAGTCTTGGTCGTTTGGCCATAGCATCGGCCTCTACTAACTCAGGATTCTGAAAATAGGCTTTTACCGTAATAAGGCTATTCTTGTAAGAAGAAATTCTATTCTGAATTTGCTTGTACTTATAAATATCCTTGTCAAGTCCCATTTCCTTAATGATAGACGCAATAAGGCGTTGCGAGTCTTGAGTATCGTAAATGGTAAAGTTACTTGGGAACCCCAATTTATCTCCATCATAACGTAAAAGACGTGCAAAGATGGAGTGAAAAGTGCCCATCCAGAGATTTTTAGCTTCAGACGGACCAACGATGTCGGCGATCCGTTTCTTCATCTCACGGGCGGCCTTATTGGTAAAGGTCAATGCCAGAATATTAAAAGAGTCTACCCCCTGCTCCATCAAATGTGCAATCCGATACGTTAATACCCGAGTTTTGCCAGAACCTGCACCTGCAATGACCATTAAAGGTCCTTCCTTGTGCAAAACAGGCGCACGTTGCGCTTCATTTAACTCCTCTAAATAAGACATGGCTGACTTCAAAATCCTAAACGGTGAAATTAGCTATTAATTCGAGTTTCAAAAAATGTTCCTAGCAATACTTGTGAACAGCATACCAATTGATTTCCATTTAATATCTTAGAGCATATGAAAGTGATTTCCTCCCTGGTGTTCATGGTACTTTTAAGTAGCATTTTAAACGCACAAGAAAAAAAAGCGGGTCCTGTTATTGAAGACTTCGGAAAGGTTTGGTCTATTGAAGACCCTGATTATAAAACAGACCCCACTACTACCTACAAAGTGGTTTTTGATATTATGAATAGTCCCGAAGATGTAGCGGCCCTTAATACTAGCATTGAAACAGCCGCACGTTTTCTAAATATGCATGCGCAAAGCGGGGTGCCAACAGACCAATTAAAAGTGGCCTTGGTAGTACATAACAAGGCTTCGAAAGACCTATGCACTAATGAGGCCTACCAGAAACGATACGGTGTTCCCAATCCCAATGCAGCGATGATTGAGCAATTAATGACCGCTGGAGCCGATTTTATATTTTGCGGACAGTCTTCGGTATCTCGTAATTTTCCAAAGGAAGACACGCTCCCGGGCGTACAACTTTCGCTTTCTGCAATGACTGCATTAATTCAATTACAAAATGAAGGCTATCGCCTGATTAAATTTTAATACCAACCTTATGAAAACTACCTTCACTTTTTTAGTATGCCTATGTAGCTTAGTTCTTGTTGCACAAGGACCCAACTTAGAAAAAGACTATGCCCAGGTAAAGTCTAAAGTAATAGAATGGCGACATGATATTCACCAAAACCCTGAATTAGGCAATCGAGAATTTAAAACAGCCGAAAAAATTGCGAAACACCTACGCTCATTAGGCATCGAAGTAACCACTGGAGTTGCACATACTGGCGTAGTTGGACTGTTAAAAGGGAACACTCCGGGTAAAGTGGTGGCATTACGCGCAGATATTGATGCCCTCCCCGTTACAGAACGCAACGATCTGCCTTTTAAATCTACTGTAACCTCTGAGTTCTTGGGAGAAAAGGTGGGTGTAATGCATGCCTGTGGTCATGATACACACACTGCCATTTTAATGGGGGTCGCCGAAGTATTGTCTAAGAATAAAGACAAGATAAAAGGAACGGTGAAATTCATCTTTCAGCCAGCAGAAGAAGGACCACCACCTGGTGAAGAAGGCGGTGCCTTATTAATGGTAAAGGAAGGCGTTATGGAAAACCCTAAAGTTGATGCCATTTTTGGGTTGCATATAAACTCCCAGACTCCGGTGGGGATGATTCGGTATAAATCTGGTGGTACCTTAGCGGCGGCACAAAGTTTTACCATCAAAGTGCAAGGAAAACAGAGTCATGGATCCCAACCTTGGGGTGGTGTAGATCCCATTTTAATTAGCGCAAAAATTATAGATGGCCTACAGACTATTATCAGTAGAGAAACAGAGCTTACCAATGAAGCGGCTGTTATTACGGTAGGCAAGATTAAAAGTGGGGTACGGTTCAACATCATTCCAGAAAGTGCAGAAATGATTGGTACCATACGCACTCTTGATTACGATATGAAAGACAAACTAAATAAGCGTATGGTTGAGATGGTAGAAACCATTGCCAAAGCTTATGGCGGAACGGCTACCTGCGTTATAGAGGATGCTACGGATATTACATACAATGACCCTGCACTTGTCACCCAAATGATTCCAACACTAGAACGTGTGGCTGGTAAGACAAATGTGGTGACCCAAAAGGCCATTACTGGTGCAGAAGACTTTTCATATTTCCAAAGAGAAGCGCCTGGTTTCTTTTTCTTTTTAGGCGGAATGACCCCCGGCAATACAACACCTTATCCACATCACACCCCAGACTTTTTAATTGATGATGAAGGAATGCAGCTAGGTGTAAAAGCCATGACAGAACTCACATTAGATTACCTAAATGCCGGTCAATAGATAGGGAACTAGTGCAACCAAGTAGAAGATTCCCAACCTTTAAACAAGGTTGGGAGTTCTTAAAATTGCTGTAGGATACTTCCTAAGTATGAATTGGCTTAGTATCTTCGCATCGCATTTTTAGTTAAACCTTCTGTAAACAAAATGCTTATGCTAAGAAAAACTACCCTAATCCTTGTACTTGTTGGATGCCTTGGAATGCTACAGGCACAAAAAAAGAAAGACCTAATTGCGGAAGTAGCGCAGTTAAAAGATAGCATTTCTGGCCTTAATGATTCTATTTCTAAAGCCAATAGACAAATTAACAGCAGCAATGCAAATGCCGCCCTTTTTGAAAAGGAAAATACCGAACTACGAGACGCCAATGCTACCTTATTAAAGAATCTCAGTAGTTTTTCTCAGATTTCAAAACAGAATACCGAAACAGTAAACAAAGCGCTGGAGACTTTAAAGCAAAAAGAACAGCAATTAAAATTTATTACGGACGATTTTAGTAGAAACGACTCAATCGCCATTGTAATCCTTACCCAAGCAAAAGAAACTTTGGGACCGGAAGCCCAAGTAGGTATTAGCGACGGCAATGTGCTTTTTTCTAACAAATTAGACTTTCTCTTTGGATCGGATAGTGGCACCCAACTTACAGAAACAGCTGCCACATTTATAGACAACATTGCCCAAATTATTCAATTGCATCCAGATAGGTTAGTAAGTGTAGAAGGGCTTAACATCACCGGTGAGTTTGGGGTTACTTTTACCCAGGCTACCGCGGTAGCCAACCAATTAATTGGCACAAAACAACTTGCCCCAGAACGCGTCTCGGTGAAAGTGCGTGATGGAAATTTTAAAGAAGGTGTCTTAATTCGTTTAACGGGAGATTCAAAAGCGTTCTATAAACAGCTCAAAGATGCTTTCAAATAAAGTAGGCATACTTTCGTGAAAAATAATGCGTTGTAAGTACATCAAAACCAAAACCACATTATGAGCGGAGATGCCATTTTTCAACTATTTGCTTTTTTACTTCCTGCCGTTGTCACCGGTGCAGTAGCTTTTTACTTTTTTCGTTTGCATACTAGAAATGAAGATGGTAGGAGAAGATTTTTACTTCACAAAGACACACAAAAAGAAACTTTACCTGTACGCTTACAAGCTTATGAGCGCATGGTATTGTTTTTGGAACGTATCGCATTAAATAGTTTGGTAGTTCGAGTAGGTCCCAAAGGGCAAGACAAATCGAATTATGAAAACCTATTGATCAAGCAAATAGAAAATGAATTTGAGCATAACCTATCCCAACAGATCTATATGAGCGATGAATGTTGGAATATTATCAAAGCCGCAAAGAATGCCACAATTCAAATCATTCGATCCGCGGGTATGAGCTCTTCAGAAACGGCAGATAAACTTCGTGAAGACATCCTTAATCAAGCGATGGAAAAGCAGTCCCCTTCTGCAACAGCATTGGCATTTATTAAAAAAGAGGTTTCTGAAATGTGGTAATAGTGCCCTTGTGGCTATTCCTGCAGATCCGGTTCAATAGGCATACTCTCGGTATCTTTATTTTTAGCATAGAGGTATCCTTTTTTCCACCAAAGTGTCATCTTTTCTTTATTAAAAATTAAACTGTTCGTGGTGAGTACCGCCGGCGTGTAATATAAATTCACAATGGCATCTTGCTGATTGGCTACTAGTTTTCCAATACGAATGTTTTGGTTTTCAATCCTGTCTAATACAAAGGCCATCATACTGGTTAATAATTCAAAAGGATTCCGTGATGGCATTCGGTTATAATAGCTAATTTCTGTGCGAAGTACAATCACGTCTACTTCGGTAGCGCCCCGTTTTATGGCTTCCTCAATAGGAACAAGACTTCCAAGGCCACCATCCGCATACTCACAGCCATTTTTGCGCACCAAACTCATAAAAGGCGTGTAGTTTGATGATATCCAAATCCAATCACAAAACTCGTCATAATCAAAATCATTAATAGACTTATACTCTACTTGATTCAAGGATAGGTTAGAAACCGTAACTACAATATCCTTTGGACCAGATTTTAGGGTTTCAAATTCTTCAGGAGTAATACTTCTGCGAATAAGTGCCCTTAAGTTTTCACTTTCACCAAAGGTTTTCTTGCCGCGAATAAAATTTTTAAGGATGTTCCAATGATTCATGGTAATGATATCAGAACCATGTTTTTTCTTGATAATAAACGGGCAATTACTAAATATACTTTCTTGATCCACAGAGGAGTATATTTCCCGAATCTTATCAATTTTACCCAATCCTAAATGCGAAATAAGGAGACTCCCAGTAGAAGTACCCACCAAAATATCGTACTCTTTTTTAGCTTCTTCAATAAGATAATGAGCCACCCCTCCAGCAAAAGCGCCTTTACTACCTCCTCCAGAAATTACCAGTGCTCTCATGGGTTTAAAATACGACTTAATTGTTCTTGTTCTTCTTGAGTAAGGAGCGTTCTTAACTGCGTCAATTGCTGTTCCCCCTGTTCAGATTTCTGAAACTCTCGTAGGGTATTCCTAGCGTACTTTTTAAACTGCCATACATGATGAGACGTTGCCTTAAAAAGGCTTAGTAAACTCTGATCATTTAGAGCGCCCAACTGTACTAAATACTGGAGCGCTAACTGCCTTACCTCAAAACTGTATTGTGGTTGCGCATACCCATTTAATTCTGCGTACCAAGCACGTTTATTTTCTAAAGAATACCCATCTGTCAGCAAGGAAAGCGCCAACCATAATTGTCTAACATTTTTGTTTGGTAGGCCCGTAACTCCATCGAGCATTTCTAGATAATTCCTACGCTGCTCGGGGAAAGCTTGCCACAATTTAAAAAGGATAAGTTCCTTAGTGACATAACTATCATCCGCAAAAAAAGCTTCTAAAAAGGGGCGGTATTCTTCTGTTACCGAAGGCCACACCATAGCTCCTGATTGCCGTACTTCTACCCCCTCACCTTCAAGAAGTTGCGAAAGAGTTACCTCTGATAATTGTGGACCAAACTTTGAAAGAAAAGCACGCTTATAAGGCACCGGATATTCTTTATCCCAATGTGCCATAACAGAATCTTGAGTCACCCCTTTTTCTAACAATTCCATGAATAAACCAACAGATTTGTTTTGTTTCGCCAACAAGGTTCTAACCTCTTCCCAAGGGAATTCTTCATTGCTAAGCCACACCTTTTTAAAATTGCCTAAATCAGTTCCTGATGCAGTTTCAAGGTGCCCTAAAAAATCATCAATACGAGCGTTGTTAAAAGCATGTGTTTTTAAATACGTTTGAATACCCTTTTTAAAAGCGGCATCCCCAACGCGATTTCTCAAGGCTACCAAGGCCCAGGCCCCTTTTTCATAAAAAGTTAGGCTATTCGCATTAGGATCAGTTAAGGCCTCTCCTCCTTCATTCTCAGACAAGTTCTGCAAGGTTCTGGCAGTTTGATAGAGCTTCCAATAAAAATGATCATCACCAAACAATGCCCTTTCGGTTAAATAGGCATAATAGGTAGCAAAACCTTCGTGCAACCAGTGATGGTCACCACTAGCCTCGGTCACCAGATTCCCAAACCACTGATGCGCCAACTCATGGGCATTCACGTTTACATAATTTTTGTCTACAAAGGCAGTGCTATCAATCACGTACTGATTAGAGAAAATAGTGCAACTGGTATTTTCCATACCCGCGTATAGAAAGTCTTGCACGGGAACTTGCTTATAGGTCTGCCAAGGATAGGCCACCCCAATTTCTTCCTCTAAAAAATTGAAAATTTCTTTGGTATAACGGTAGGTAGGCTCGTAGTTAAGAGAGTCCTTAGGCTCATAATAGAGGGCAATTGGTATACCAGATGTAGATTGAATAGTTCTGTTGTCAAAATCTCCAATGACAAATGCTGCTAGGTAGCTACTCATGGGATTTTTCATATCAAACTCCCAATGCGTTAAACCTCCTGTGCTAGTGGTATCTATGAGTTTTCCATTGGCGATCACCGTGTATTTAGAGGGAACATAAAAGTGAAGATCAAATTCTAATTTTTCATCCATTGCATCGAAACTAGGTAACCAATGACTTGTATATTTCCCCTGTCCCTGCGTCCATATCTGTCTTCTCTTCGCGGTGGTATCTCTAGGAATAAAATAAACGGTTTGTTTGGGTTGAGTAACATAGCCCAGTTTTAGTTTATAAGATCCTGGGGCAAGCTTTACAGCAAGTTTTACCTGTTTCCCGTCATAATGTAGGTTGTCTGTAACAGCTTTGTTCGACAAATAAACCGAGGAAAATTCCATATTTACGGCATCTAAACGAAGCGTATCCACTGATTTTAAAACAGTAAAATCATAACGCGCCACACCTGATAAGCCATTAGAATAAGGTTTTATTTGGGCTTCAACCTTTGTAAAGTCTACATTCCTCTGTGCTTGAGTACAGTAGCAAAAAGTAATACAGAAGCAAAAAAGAAATAAAAAACGCATCATGGAGGTATCCTCAAAAGTCACGCCAATTTAGCTAATTTAGTCCGATGCAAGCAGGCATTTTACATACCCCCTTGGTTTATTTAAAAGGTGTTGGACCCAGCCGGGCAGAAACCTTAAAGACAGAACTGGGCTTAGCAACCTACGGGGATCTGCTGCAACTCTACCCTAATAGGTACTTAGACAAAACCAAGTATTATAAAATCAACGAACTACAAGATAGTGGCGCAGATGTGCAGGTCGTTGGTAAAATAGTACATATTAAATCTGTTGAGCAAAAGCGTGGCAAGCGCTTGGAGGCTAGTTTTGTAGACGACACTGGAGAATTGAAACTTGTTTGGTTTCGTGGGCAGAAATGGATTCGAGAACAACTTAAGCTGAATGAACCTTATGTGATTTTTGGCCGCGTCAATCGCTATGGAACCACATTTTCCATGCCCCATCCAGAAATGGAATTGCTAAAAGAACACCAAGCAGGGCTAAAAATAAACATGCAACCTATATACCCTTCCACCGAGAAATTAAGCGCCAAAGGCATTACCAATAGGGTACTTAGTAAAATGATGCAGCAACTGTTTTTAGAAACCAAGGCCAATTTTGCAGAAACTTTATCATCGTCCCTGCTTGATGAACTGAAGTTGATGGCCCGGGCAGATGCATTTTTAAACATTCACTTCCCAAAAAGTCAAGAAGCCTTAGCAAAAGCGCAGTTTCGTCTAAAATTCGAAGAATTATTTTTTATACAACTACAGTTATTATCGAAAAAGGCAGCTAGAAAAAAGAAAATAAGAGGGTTGCCCTTCACGGAAGTAGGTGAACACTTTAACACCTTCTTTTCACAGCATTTGCCTTTTGAACTCACCAAAGCACAAAAACGTGTTATTAAAGAAATACGTAATGATATGGGCAGTGCCGCACAAATGAACCGGCTGCTGCAAGGTGATGTAGGATCGGGAAAAACCATTGTAGGTCTTATGTGCATGCTCTTAGCAATTGATAACGGATATCAGGCCTGTCTTATGGCGCCTACGGAAATATTAGCGCAGCAGCATTATAATGGTCTTAAAACCTTGTTGCAATCCATGCCAGTAAAAATTGCGCTACTCACGGGTTCAACTAAAAAAGCGGAACGCACCTTTTTACACAACCAACTACAAAATGGCAATCTTAATATCTTGGTAGGCACCCATGCCGTTTTAGAAGATAAAGTACAGTTTAAGAATCTTGGGCTGGCGATAATAGATGAACAACACCGATTTGGCGTGGCACAACGATCAAAACTATGGCATAAA